>JBEEMW010000025.1:0-62746 GCA_041192445.1 Pseudomonadota bacterium
CAATCACCATGACACCGCTATTGCACAAATTAACCCGAATGTTTCGCAGACCCCGGCTGGCCACGTCGGCGCTGGTTGCGATTGTTGTTTTTCTTGTCCTGCTGACTATCGTGCCAACCGCACGGGCCATGCTGATTGCCTTTGACGTGGGGGCCGCCTTGTTCATAGCCCTGATCACGGTGGTGATGTTTCGGGCAACGCCGCAGACCATGCGCCAGCGCGCGCAGGTTCAGGATGAAGGCAAATGGACAGTGCTGTTCATGAGTCTGGGTATTGCCGGTGTGGTGCTGGGGGCCTTGTCCAATGAACTGCATGCGGCCAGGGACAAGTCGCTGGGGGACATTGTGCTGGCGAGCAGCTCCATTTTCCTGTCCTGGCTGTTTGTTGCCATCATGTTTTCGCAGCAGTATGCGCACAGTTTTTACATGAAGGCTTCGCAGCTTGAATTCCCGGGAACCGCGCAACCGGACTATTTTGATTTCATGTATTTCGCCATGGTGCTGAGCATGTGCTGCCAGACCTCGGATGTGGTGGTTTCATCCAGCAGCATGCGCCGCCTGGTGATGCTGCACAGCGTTGTGTCGTTTTTCTTCAATGTGATCATCATTGCGATAACGGTCAATGTGGTTGCGGGCGTTTTGTAAAAAACCACAGATGCCTCATCCCCTGACCTCTTGAAACCTCTTGAAGGCGCACCGCGTCCAGCCGGTTTGGCCTGTCGTGGCAGTCGGTGTGAACAGGCCCCGGGCGGCAATCTGTTAAAAGGTTGGATCACTTTTTAGCGTTTTACCCAGTTCATGTCTATTTCCCATCCCCCAGTCATTGCCGAGACCCCCAGCAGCGCGCAGCCCACCCTCCACTGGATTGAAGGTGGCGAACCCTGCTCAGCGCCATGGCGCTCGGAACGCGGCGCACCGCCGCCCAAACGGGTGGTGCTGGCAGACGACACCACCACGGCGGATACCGCTTACCGATTGGCCTGTGAAGGCACGGCCCTGCTCTGGCGGGGTGACTTTCACAATGCCCGCCAGTTGCTGCAGGCGCTGGCCCGCCGGGCCGACAACGTCCCCGCCCGCAAGCGTAAAAAAGCAGCCGGGGTTGTGCCGGTGGCAGAAGCCTTTCACCTGCATCGCCTGGCCCAGTCACAGCGGGCACGCCTGTTGGGCATGGTGCTGATCCCGTTCAATGCGGACTACAGCATTCCCCTGCGCCGCGCTCCCGATGCCAAAGTCGCCTGCGCCGAGGCCTGGGGCCCGCCAGACGCGGCTGCAGGCGCTTCGGTGGCGTCCCTGCGCGAGTTGCTGGGCATCACCAGCGCGCACGAGTGGCGCCGGGTCGGCGTTGAAATTCCGGCCCTTGGCGCGGAGCCCCACAACCGCATTCACCCGCATTACGGCGTGTTTTCTCCGGTGCGGGGTGAATACATCCATCTGGTTGCCACAGTCCATTTGCCCAAAAAGCTGGCCGGGCAGACGTCGCTGGTGGTGTTTGATATTGGAACCGGCACCGGCGTGTTGTCTGCCGTGCTGGTGCGTCGGGGCGTTGACCAGGTGGTTGCCACCGATCAGGACCCGCGTGCGCTGGCCTGCGCGCGTGAAAATCTCGCGCAATTGGGCATGTCGGACAAAGTCAAGGTGGTGCAGGCCAATCTTTTCCCCGAGGGCCGTGCGGCGCTGGTGGTGTGCAACCCGCCCTGGCTGCCAGCGCGGCCCAGCTCACCCCTGGAGCACTCGGTATATGACGAAGGTGGCCGCATGCTGGCGGGTTTTCTCAAGGGCTTGACGGCCCATCTTGAACCCAAAGGTGAGGGCTGGCTGATTTTGTCCAACCTGGCCGAGCATCTGGGTTTGCGCTCAAGGGCCGAGCTGCTGGCTGCATTCGAGGCCAATGGCCTGAAGGTGGTGAGCCGGATCGACGCCAAGCCACAGCATCCCAAGGCCACCGATGCCGGTGACGCGCTGCATCAGGCACGTGCGGCAGAAGTCACCTCGCTCTGGCGCCTTACCGCCGCTTGAGAGACCGTTGCGCGTAATGGCCTGCCCACAGCGCGTGCGCCTGAATCCGGTCAGAATTGCCATTCTGAAACGAAAGAACTGAACACTTAATTTATGACCCAATCCCTCTACGCCACCACCATTCCCGTCTTCAAACAAATGCTGGGCGGGCTCAAAACGGTGCTGGGCAAAGCCGAAGCGCACGTTGCTGACAAAAAGATCGACCCCAACGCGTTGTTGCAAGCCCGATTGTTCCCCGACATGTTCACCTTGACGCGCCAGGTGCAGGTGGCCTGCGACTTTGCCAAAAGCGTGTCGGCACGCCTGGCGGGTGTTGATGTGCCCTCGATGGCTGATTCCGAGCAGACTTTTGCCGATTTGCAGGCACGCATCAACGCGGTGCTGGCTTTCATGGACAGTCTGGACGTGGCCCGGTTTGATGAGGCGGCCACCCGCGAGATCGTGACCCAGGCGGGCACTCCCAAGGAAAAGCGTTTTACCGGCCAGTCATACTTGCTGAACTACGGCTTGCCACACTTCTTTTTTCACACCACCACGGCCTATGACATCCTGCGCCACAACGGGGTGGAAGTGGGTAAAAAGGACTACATCGGCAGTTATTGAGCTCAGCGCCCGCGCATGAACAGCGCGTCCAGCTCTTTGATGCTGACCTGACGCCAGGTCGGGCGGCCATGGTTGCACTGGTCGGAGCGATCAGTGGCCTCCATCTGACGCAGGAGGGCGTTCATTTCTTCCCCTGTGAGGCGGCGGTTGGCCCGCACCGCACCATGGCAGGCCATGCTGGACAGCAACTCGTTTTGCGCACGCCCAATCACGGTGCTGGCGTCATGCAGTGCCAGCTCGGCCAATACACCTCTGGCCAGCTCGGTCGCATCGCCATGGGCGAGCGACACCGGCACGGCGCGCACGGCCAGGGTTTTGGGCGAAAAGGGCGTGATCTCCAGCCCCAGCGTCTGCAGGGTTTCCTGATTGGCTTCGGCGGTGGCGACCTCCAGCGGCGTGGCGGCGAAGGTGGCGGGGATGAGCAGGGGCTGGCTGGCCAGGCCTGGTGTGGACTCCCCCAGCACCGCCATTTGCGCTTTGAGGCGCTCGTACACGATGCGTTCGTGTGCGGCATGCATGTCCACGATGATCAGGCCCTGGGCGTTTTCGGCAAGGATGTAAATGCCTTGCAGCTGGGCGAGGGCGCGGCCCAGCGGCCAGTCACCGGCGGGCAGATCAGGGTGCGGCGCCTGCACTGAGCCGGCTGGCGCGTCTGCGGTGGTTTCGACGGGTTCAGCCTGAACGGCCAGGGGGGTGGCGGGTTCGAGTCGGCGCCACAACACACCAAGGTCTTCTACGCGGTGGCCTGTGCCTGCTCCGAAATTGATAGCTGGTTGCGCAGAGTACATGGCGGCTGGAGTCACTTTTGATCCATAAACCCCCAGTTGTGCGGCATCTGGCGGCAGGTTCTGGCCTAATGCGCCGTCGGCCTGTGCCGCGGCACGTGGTGCGGCCAGTGCGTCTTCAACAGCGTGGCGCACGGCCTGATGCACCTCGCGGCTGTCGCGAAAACGCACTTCAATCTTGGTGGGGTGCACGTTCACGTCCACCCGTGCCGGGTTGATCTCGATGTACAGCGCATACACCGGCTGGCGGTGGCCGTGCAACACGTCTTCGTAGGCGCTGCGCGCGGCGTGGGTGAGCACCTTGTCACGCACGAAGCGGCCGTTCACGTAACAAAACTGCTGGTCGGCACGCGAGCGGGCGGCGTCGGGAATGCCGGCGCGGCCCCACACACGAACGGCGGGCTGGCCGCTGGCACCGGACCAGCCCGGCGCCGTCTGGTAGTTCACGGCAATCGACTGCGCGGCAAAGGCCTCGCCCAGCACGTCGGACAGGCGCAGCGCCAGCGCATCGGGCCCTTCGCACCCCCGCCACTGCTCGACCAGCTTGCCCTCGTGCCAGATGGCAAACCCGACGTCAGGGCGGGCCAGCGCATGGCGGCGAACGGCCTCCACGCAGTGGGCCAGCTCGGTGGCATCGGTCTTCAGGAATTTACGCCGCGCGGGGGTGCTGAAGAACAGCTCCTTGACCTCGACTGTGGTGCCGGTGCTGCGCGCCACGGGTTTGAGTTCACCTGTGCGTCCATCCAGAAGATAAGCACTGGATTGGCCGCTAGCCCTCGAATAGATTGCGCAGTCAGCTATTGAATTAATAGCGGCCAGTGCCTCGCCGCGAAACCCCATGGTGCCCACGGTTTCCAGATCGTGCAGGCTGGCAATCTTGCTGGTGGCGTGGCGTTTGAGCGCAATGGGCAGCTCTTCACGCAGGATGCCGCTGCCGTCGTCTTCTACCGCGATGAGGCGCACGCCCCCTGCCAACAACCGCACTGTCACCTGGCGTGCCCCGGCGTCCAGCGCGTTGTCGACCAGTTCACGCACCACCGAGGCGGGGCGCTCCACCACCTCGCCCGCAGCAATCTGGCTGATGAGCTCATCAGGCAGTTCACGAATGGGGCGGCGGGAGGGGGGGGGCGGTACGGCGTTCACACGCCTATTTTAGGCCGCAGGCCCTGCGGGATAATCCATTCCCATGGAATTCATCACCTACCTTTTTGACTTTATCCTGCACGTTGACAAATACCTGGAGACCTTCGTGCAGAGCTACGGCGGCTGGGTCTACGCCTTGCTGTTTTTGATCATTTTTGTCGAGACCGGCGTTGTGGTGATGCCGTTCCTGCCGGGTGACTCGTTGCTGTTCGTCGTGGGTGCCATGTGTGGCGTGGGCCTGATGAGTTACCCGCTGTCCGTGGGGCTGCTGTTTGCGGCAGCGGTTTTGGGCAACCAGTCCAATTACACGCTGGGCCGCTACTTTGGCCCCAAGGTGTTTCAGTGGGAAGACTCAAGGCTTTTCAACAAACAGGCGTTCAACCAGGCCCACGCGTTTTATGAGCGTTACGGCGGCATCACCATTGTGGCGGCGCGGTTCATGCCGTTTTTGCGCACCTTTGCCCCGTTTGTGGCGGGTGTGGCGCAAATGACCCGTAGCCGGTTCACCCTGTTTGATGTCGTGGGTGGCGGTTTGTGGGTGGGTGGCGTCATCACCGTGGGCTACTTTTTCGGCAATATTGCGTTTGTGAAAGTCCACCTGGACAAGATCATCTGGGCCATGATTTTCGTGCCTGGCCTGGTCATTTTGCTGGGTGCCTGGAAGGCGCGTCGCCAGGCTCAGGCTGCGCCGTCTCGTGAGGCTTAGATGAGGTTGCGGGGCTAAACCCCGAGCTTCAGGAACAGGTCACGGTCTGGGGCAAAGTTGGCGTGCAGGGGTAACAAGGCACCCCCCAGCGCACGTGCATCCGAGCCAATGCTGCCGGCAACCAGGGTGGTCTGCCACAAGCCTTCCCAGTTGTAGCTGTCAAGGGATTCCCGTGTGCGTTCAATCAAATGCTGCAACAGGGGGCGACAGAACGAGCCGTCGATGACCACGGCATCCAGATCCAGAAAGGCTGTGCCGCTGATCACACAGTGTGCCAATGCAGGGGCTGCATGGGTAACCCAGGCGTTGGTTTCGTCCGCAAACGGGGCTTGCATGGCACGGTCGTCGTAGGCGGCTGTCGGGTCGAGGCCGCGCGACAAAAAGCGCTGTTCCAGTTCCCACAAGGAGGCGTTGCTGACCAGTTGTTCGGGTGCGCACTGACCATGTATTACCTTGAGCGGCAGCGACGCCACGGCCCCCGCGTTGCCATTGACCCCGCCATGAAGGTGGGAGTTGATGACCAACCCACCCCCGACAAAGGTGTCCACAAACAGGTACAAAAAACTTTTGAGGTCACGTCCGCGTCCGGCCACCAGCTCCGCCACGCAGGCCGCCGAGGTGTCTTTGGCAAAGCTGACCGGCAAATCCGTCATGCCTTGAACTTCGGCGCATAAATCAATCTCGTTCCAGGTATTGGACTGGGCATCAGACAGGCCCAGCATGCGGTGCCAGCCGCCCAGCTGAAAGGGTGCAGCCACCCCAACGCCCACCAGACGGCTGTGCAACGGGCCCAACTCGTCACGCAGGGCGTTCAGGTTGTCACGGAGTGCTGGCAGCAGCGTTTTGGCATCCGGAAACGGGTAGGGCAGCGTCTTGCGCAGGCGCACGTGGCCGGTGAAATCAACCAAAAGCCAGTCGGCACTGCGTCGACCGATCTTGATGCCGATAGAAAACGCACCGTCCGGGTTAAGCGCCATCGGGACTGAGGGTTGCCCAATGCGGCCACGCACGGGGCTGTGCCGGATCAGCAGGTCATCGTCTTCAAGCCGCGTTGTGATCAGCCCAATGGTCTGTGCAGTCAAGCCGGTGAGTCGCGCCAGGTCTGCTTTTGGCAAACTGCCGTTCTGCCGGATGGACTGCAACACCACGCGCTCGTTGAACTGGCGCATGCCCACATGGTTGGAGCCGCGTGGCCGCAAAAGTGGTGGTGGCCTGATGGTCGCGGTGGAAACAGGTGGCGTCATGGACGCATATTTTCATTGAAAAAGTTCAGGCACGTGCCTCTGGCGGTAATTCGTCTACAGATTTGGCACCCGTCATCACGGCCACGGTGTCACTCATGCTGATGAATTTTGGATTGACGACCGCAGCACGTTTGCCCAGGCGGGCGATGTGGATGCGGTCCGCCACTTCAAAGACGTGCGGCATGTTGTGCGAGATCAGCACCACGGGCAGGCCCTTGTCGCGCACGCGGCGGATGAGTTCCAGCACCATGTTGCCCTCCTTGACACCCAGCGCGGCGGTGGGCTCGTCCATGATGACCACGTGCTGCGCAAAGGCGGCGGCGCGGCCCACGGCCACGCATTGGCGCTGACCACCGGAGAGTGTTTCCACCGCCTGGGTCATGGAGCGAATACCGACCTTGAGGTCGTTCATGCGGGCAATGCTTTCTTCCAGCATTTTTTTCTTGTCGATGAATCCGAGCAGGCCCAACAGACCGTGCCGACGAATTTCGCGGCCCAAGAACAGGTTTTCCGCGATGGTCATGGCAGGGGCAACCGCCAAATCCTGGTACACGGTCTCAATGCCGGAGAGGCGGGCGTCGATGGGGCTTCTGAAATGGATGACCTTGCCGTCGAGCTGAATCTCACCCTCGTCCGGAATGGTGGCGCCAGAGAGGCATTTGATCAGCGAGGACTTGCCGGCTCCGTTGTCGCCAATCACCGCCAGAATTTCTCCAGCCCGCAACTCGAAGTCGGCACCGTCCAGCGCGGTGACCTGTCCGTAGCGTTTCACCAGGCCCTTGGCCTGCATGACGATTTGGGGGGCGCTCATTAACGGGCTCCTTTGCGGGACATCTGGTCGGTGGCCACAGCCAGAATCACCAGAACACCGGTTACTAAAATTTGGTACACCGAGGACACGCCCATCAGCGTCAGGCCGTTGCGAAACACACCCACAATCAGCGCACCCACCAGGGTGCCCAAGATGATGCCGCGGCCACCAAACAGGCTGGTGCCGCCCAGCACCACGGCGGTGATGGCATCGAGGTTTTCGGTTTGGCCGCCATTGGGGTCACCGGCACCGGTACGGGCCACGGTCAGCGCCGAGGCAATACCGTAGAAAATACCTGCCAGCACATACACGCCCAGCAGCACTTTTTCGGTGGAAATACCCGCCAGGCGGGTGGCCTCGGGGCTGTTGCCGACGGCGTAGATGTGGCGACCTTGGGCGGTTTCACGCAACCAGACCCACATGGCGATGTACAGACCCAACATCAACACCACGCCATAGGCCACATTCGCGTTACCCAACTCGAAGGTGTCGCCGAGCAGGTTCATGCCATCGGGAATATTGGTAACGGTTTGCGCATGCGAGTAGAGCTGGGTGCATGCGAAGGCGATGTTCAGTGTGCCCAAGGTCACGATGAACGGGGGCAGCTTGACACGGGTCACCAGCAAGCCATTGATCAGGCCGAACAAGGCCGTAACCGCAATGCCGCACAAAATCGCAACGGGCGCGCTCAGACCGTAGTCGGCTGCGAACTTGGTCATCACGATTGAACCCAGGGCCATGACCATGCCGCAGGACAGGTCGATACCGGCAGTCAGGATGATCAGTGTCTGACCAATGGCGATGGTACCCACCACCATGACCTGCTGCAAGATCAAAGAAAAGTTGTTCAGTGTGAGGAAGTTCTCATGCTGAAACGAGAAGAAGGCACAGGCCAGCACCAGGGCTATGGCCGGACCTAAAGTTCCCATCGGAGGAAGTTTGGCTTTGAGCGAGTTCATGGTATGAGCTTGGATAACTATGCACGAAGGAGGGGCCGAAAGCCCCGGGGTACGGGGCTTTCGGGGAATGGACCTGCTTGGTGCAGACCCAGAGTCAGATCACATTAATCACCCCAGCACTGTGTGCGAGCTTTCTTGGTATCGATGCTCTTCACGCCGGTCATAGGTTTGGCGGCGACCAGGTCCACACCGGTATCGGTGTAGCCAGTCTGACGCTTGCCGTCTTTAGCGTATTGCACGCCAGCAGCTACGCCCATCGCAGCCATTTTCAAGGGGTATTGCATGCTGGTTGCAGCAATCACGCCTTTTTCAACGTTGCCAACGCCGTTGCTGCACATGCCGTCCACGCCCAAAATCACAACACCTTTTGCTTTGCCAGCGGCCTTGAGGGCCTTGTAAGCACCAGCAGCAGCGGGTTCGTTGATGGCGTACACCACGTTGATGTTGGGGTTCTTCTGCAGGCAGTTTTCCATACCGGTCTGACCCTTGGCGGCGTCGCCAAAGCTGTCAGCCATACACACCACTTCTGCGGGCTGAGCCAGCTCGTTGCTCTTGGCATCCAGGGTCTTCAGGCCGTATCCAGCCAGGAAGCCATTGTGACGCTGTGCGCCCACGGGGTGGCCGGGGAACAGATCCATCGTCGCGATAACGGGTTTTTTGCCTTTCAAAGCGGACTTGGCGTATTGGCCGATCAACTCACCTGCTTTGTAGTTGTTGGTCGCGAACAAGGCATCAGCGCCGTCCACTGGGCTGTCCAAAGCAATGACTTGCACACCCAGAGCTTGAATCTTCTTGATGGTGGGGACGATGGCATCGCCAGAGGATGTGATCAGGATGGTTTTGGCACCCGCGGCAGCCATTGTTTCCATGGCGCTGATCTGGGTGGCGGTGTCGCCATCTTGCTTGCCAGCGGCGCTGAGCAATTTGAAGCCGGCTTTCTTGGCAGCGGCTTCTGCGCCTTCCTTCATCTTCACGAAGAAGGGGTTGCTGTCGGTCTTGGTGATCAGGCCGATGGCAGGTTCAGCGGCAAAAGCAGAAGAGGCTGCAAAAGCCAATGCGGTCAGGGCCAGGGTAGTTTTCTTCATAAAGTCTCCTCGAGGGATAAGTGGTTCAAGTTAAGGTCGTTCACGTTTTTCACGGGGATTCAGCCCTGGGAAAATACGCTGATGCGTTTGTGCGCACCTGAACTATAGTTGAAAGTAACTTACTAAATCAAGTTGCTTTAGTTATGGAAAACCCTAAGAAATACAATTTTTTCGCCAAGATTCCGAAATTTAGACTGTGCGGTTGCGTGCCAAAGGCGGATTTTTAGCGAAATAGCGTTCAATGCCGCGCATCAGGGCGTCAGCCAGTTGGCGCTGGTATTCACTGCTGGCCAGTTTGGTTTCTTCGTCCGGGTTGCTGATGAATGCGGCTTCGACCAGAACGCTGGGGATGTCGGGCGCTTTCAGGACCGCAAAGCCTGCCTGTTCGACTCGGGGTTTGTGCAGCTTGCCCACACGCCCAATTTCGCCCAGCATGGCGCCACCCAGTTTGAGGCTGTCATTAATCTGTGCGGTTGTGCTCATGTCCAGAAGTGCTCGCTGGACCTGCACATCTTTGGCTCCCACGTTCAATCCACCGATCTTGTCAGCCTTGTTTTCCTTGTCTGCCATCCAGCGTGCAGCGCTGCTGGACGCACCACCCTGGCTCAGCGCAAAGACACTGGCACCCTGCGGGCGTGGTGTGAAGAAGGCGTCGGCATGAATGCTGACAAATAGATCGGCCTGCACGCGCCGTGCTTTTTGCACCCGCACATGCAAGGGTACAAAAAAATCGGCGTCACGGGTAAGGTAGGCACGCATGGCATTGCCATTGGTCGTACTGGCATTGATGCGATCACGCAGCAAGTGGGCAATTTGCAGAACCACGTCTTTTTCCCGGGTTCCGCCTGGGCCGATCGCTCCGGGGTCTTCACCGCCATGGCCAGGGTCGATTGCAACAATGATCAGACGATCCGTCTTGTCGGCCGGTTTTTGAGCGGCCTTGAAGGGTGGCGGTGAAACTTTTTTGTCTTTCTGGGCAATCAGGTCACCTAACGGATCCGGTTCGACCGGGGGTTTTTCACTCAATCGTTCGGTGATCAGTGCGGCCAGCGGGTCGGCCTGCTGGGCCGGATACAGGTCAAACACCAGGCGGTTTTTGTAGGCGGCCACGGGCGGCAGGGAGAACACCTGCGGCTGGATGGTCTGCTTTAAATCGACAACCAGCCGAATCAGGGATGGCGCGTTTTGACCAACGCGAATGCCGGCAATGTTGGGGTCGTCCGGCAGCACCTTGGCCATAATTTCCTTCAATGCCGGATTGAGGTCAATGCCTTCAATGTCTACCACGAGGCGTGGCGGGCTTGCGACAAAAAAGTGGCGTGCCTTGAGTTCACTGTCAGATTCAATGGTCACGCGCGAGTAGTCCGGCGCAGGCCATACCCGCACCGCCAGAATGGTGGCGCCGAGCGCCAGGTGCCGGGTGCCCAACAGCAGCACCGTTGCACCCGATTGAAGTACCAGACGACGCCTCACAGCGTGGCTCCGTTCACCAGCGCATCACCCCTTGTGGTTTGGGTGATCAGGTTGACCACCCGGGAATCGTCGATTCGGGCCTCGATCCAGATCACCAGATCTGCCCTGGGAATGAACTGGGCAGCTTTTTCCGGCCATTCAGCCAATTTGAGTCCGGGGCTTGAGAAGATGTCACGAAACCCGGCGTCTTCCCACTCGCGGGGATCACTGAATCGGTAAAAATCAAAGTGCCAGATAGCCATGTCTGGTTGTTCGTAGGATTCCACGACCGCATAGGTCGGGCTTTTGATGCGTCCGGATACACCCAGGGCGTGCAGGAGATGCCGCACCAGTGTGGTTTTTCCGGCGCCCAAATCCCCGTGCAGTTCGATGAAAGCATGGCGCAACGCGGGCTGGGCTGCCAACTGACTTGCAAACAGTTGACAACCGAGCTCGTCTTTCCAGATCAGGCTTTTTACAATAGGGATGTGACGATCAACAGCATTCAATTCAACGGCAGCCAATTGGTTTCTCAAGTTCAGGCGTGGGCCCAGGAACTTGGATTCTCCCAAATTGGCGTTACGGGGGTAGATTTGTCCTCTTCGGAGGCTGGATTGGTGGATTGGCTGGGGCAGGGATTTCATGGCGAAATGGCTTATATGGCGACCCACGGGCTCAAGCGTGCACGCCCGGCCGAGCTGGTGCCCGGGACCGTTAGCGTGATTACGGCACGCATGAATTATCTGCCGTCACGAACCTCAAGTGACTGGCAGGCGGTGGAGTTTGATCGCCTTGCGCGTCCCGGGGAAGGTATCGTTTCGGTTTACGCCCGGGGTCGGGATTATCACAAAGTGGTGCGCGGCCGCCTGCAAAAGCTGGCAGACAAAATTGCCCAGATGATTGGGCCCTTTGGCCATCGGGCCTTCACCGATTCGGCACCGGTGCTGGAGTCGGAACTTGCGGCCCGAAGTGGCCAGGGCTGGCGTGGCAAACATACCCTGGTGCTCAGTCGGGAGGCCGGGTCGATGTTTTTTCTGGGCGAAATCTATGTTGATCTGGCTCTGCCCGTGACTCTACCGGTGACCGGGCACTGCGGTACCTGTACCTCCTGCATCGATGTCTGTCCAACGCAGGCGATTGTGGGGGCCTACCGACTGGACGCCCGGCGGTGTATTTCTTATCTGACCATTGAGCATCCAGGTGCGATTCCGGTGGCGTTGCGCACGCTGATGGGCAACCGGATTTATGGTTGTGATGACTGCCAGCTCATTTGCCCATGGAACAAGTTTGCCAAGCGAACGGCCTTGCCTGATTTTGACGAGCGCGCCGGGCTGAGTGGTGCCCATCTTGCCCAGCTGTTTTCCTGGACCGAGGATGAATTTTTGCGTTACACAGAAGGAAGTCCCATTCGCCGCATCGGACACGAGCGCTGGTTGCGCAATGTGGCCGTTGCCATGGGCAACGCGTTGCGATTGGGCGCGCACACGGATGTCCGAGGGGCCCTGCAGCAGCGCGTGAACCACGCTAGCGAGATCGTGCGGGAGCACGTGGCGTGGGCGCTGGATTGCCCCGAACCTGGCTTGCTGGCATAGGTATCATGCAGCTATGAATTCCAGCCCGTCCATACCTGTCTTGTCGAGCCGTTGGGCCAGGGACCTGGTCTGGTGGTTTCGTGGCTGGTGGCAAATCATCCATGTCGGTGCGCAGATATTGGTGCTGGCTTTGTCGCCCTCAAGTTATCGCTCCAGTCAGCGAAAGCGGATGTTTGGCAACATTTACAGGGCAACTGCGCCCCTGCTGCCAGGGTTCACCGTGTTGTCGGCCCTGGTCAGCCTGGTCATCATCCGGATTGTCCTGGCCACGTCACTGAGTTATGGCGTGTCTCAATATGCATTGGAGTTGCTGGTGCGCACCCTGGTGCTCGAGTTGCTGCCTTTGTCAGTGGCGCTTTTTGTTGCTGTGCGTTACACCATGCCTGCTGGCAATGAGGTGCGCAATATGCGATCCCGAGGTGAACTGGACGTGATATGGCGCGCAGGTGGCGATCCCAAGCGAGATGAGCTGTTACCCAGAGTGGTCGCGGGTGTGTTTTCGGTCACCTTGATGGCTGCGGTGAGCTGTGTAGTGGCCCTGCTGTTGACCTACCTTTCGGCGTACGGTTTCAAAACCTGGGGTTTTGCCGGTTATACGCGCACCGTGGGACAGGTATTCAGCCCTGTGGTGACACTCATTTTTTGTTTGAAAACCCTGTTTTTCAGTCTTGCGGTATCGGTGATACCGATTGTTTTTACGCCTCATGCCGATGTCGGTGGTTTTTTGGGTGCCAACGCCGAGATCAAGGTTCTTGCCCGGTTGTTCTCGGTTATTTTGTTGCTCGAAGTTGTCTCGTTGGCTGGCAATTATTATTGATTTTGATCCCTGAAACTGAATGGACTCAAACACCCAATCTCCTCCGCCTGTTGCACATCTTGAGCGCAAAGCCCAGTTGCTTTTGTTGTTAATGGTGTTGTTGCTGTTCAGCGCCGGGGCTTACGTCATGGTGGCGCGAGGGGCGTTTGAGCGCACCCAGCAGGTGGTGCTGGTTGCGGACGATTCCGAAGGCGTTGTTGTGGGTATGGATTTGACGTTCTCCGGTTTTCCGATTGGCCGCGTTGGGCGGATTGAACTGGCACCCGATGGCAATGCCCGGATATTGGTTGACGTACCGCGCAAGGATGCACACTGGCTGAGAACGTCGAGCGTTTTCACCATGGAGAGTGGTTTGGTCGGTGGCACCCGTATCCGGGCCTTTAGTGGTGTTCTCACGGACCCCTTGTTGCCTGACGGCGCAGAGCGTCGGGTTTTGCGGGGCGATGCCAAGGCGGAGATCCCGCTGATGGTGGCAAGTGTGCGTGAATTGGTGAGTAATTTGAGTTCATTAACGGGCCCTGAGGCCCCGCTCAACACGAGCTTGCGTAATGTCCAGTCTGCGACAGAAAGGCTCAATGGTCCGACGGGCGCCTTGGGGCTGATGCTGGGCAATGACACGGAGGCGAAGAAAATAATCCTTGCGCTGGAGCGCACCAATGCCTTGCTGTTGCGTCTGGACGGTCTTGTCGTCAAGGCTGACGGCATTGCCTTGAAAACTGACTTGCTGATCACCAATGCGGACAGGCAGGTATTTGGCCCTGCCGGGGTCATGGGTGATGCTCAGGCCACTGTGGTCCAGCTGAACGGCTTATTGGCAGACGCCCGAAACAGTTTGAAAAAGGTTGACTCTGTTTTGCTTGAGGCCCAGGCGATCGGGGCCAACACAAGGGAGGCGACAACCGACCTTGCTGCTTTGCGTGGTGAAGTTGAAAGCAGCCTTCGCAAGGTCGAGCACCTGGTCAATGAGGTCAACCGAAAATGGCCTTTTGCCAGAGACACAGAGCTTAAGTTGCCATGATGCCAAGACGTCTCATCGGGTTGTTGTTGGTCATGTCGTTTTTACTTGGGGCCTGTGCCAGCGGGCCCGTACCGCCAGACTGGCAAATCAATGTTCAAGGGTCGACAGAGCGTGCGGTAGCGGCGTACCTGACCGGTCGTACACGGATTGAGCAGGCCGAGTTTGCGAGATCACGCGCTGAAATTGCCCAAACTGGGCAAGCAGATTTGATGGCCCGTCTTGAACTGGTCTATTGCGCCACACGCGTAGCCAGCCTGGTGGTTGAAGACTGTTCGGGTTTCGCGGGGCTCTCGCAGGATGCCGGTCGTGCTGAACGTGCCTATGCGGACTATCTGGCCGGGCAGGTGGCCGCGCAGGACGTTTCATTGTTGCCACCGTCACATCGGGGTGCGGTAACCGGTGGCGTGCAATCACTCATTGCCATCAGTGATCCTTTGTCGAGGCTGGTGGCTGCAGGCGTGATGTTCAAACTGGGCCGTGCCGACCCGGCTGTTATGGCTCTCGCCGTGGACACCGCTTCGGCGCAAGGGTGGAGTCGCCCTTTACTGGCATGGTTGCATCTTCAAGCACAGCGGGCCGAGTTGGCGGGACAGACGGAAGACGCAGGGCGCCTGAGAAGAAGAATTGCATTAGTGCTTCAAACGCCCACACGCGTGCCCTAGCTGAATGCATCGAAGCGTGTTCAAGGGTATCTACGGGTGTAATGCACCCTGTCAGGTGTCGGCGCACTGACCAGTCCATGCGTTATGCGTACATGAGGCTGTGCCGGTTATTCGCATTGATGGTGTCTTTGGTGTGTCTGATGGGTGCTCCCGCGCTCGCGGCCACGATAGAAGGCATGCACTTCGACGATGCCGTTCGGCTCGACACGAGTGACCTGCAACTCAATGGTGTTGGTTTACGGGCGGTATTTGTCATCAAAGGGTATGTCGCCGGACTCTATTTGAGCACGCGAGCGGCTACTTCCAACGCCGCTTTGGCGGCACCCGGACCAAAACGTGTTCAGATGCGAATGCTGCGTGAGGCAAAAGCCGAAGATTTCAAAAAAGCACTGGGTGCCGGCATGCGCAAGAACTCAACTGAAGCAGAATTGGTAAATCTCCAAGACCGCATCAATGCATTCGAACTGGCCATTGAAAGCATTGGAATTGTGCGAAAAGGCGATACCATTACCCTGGACTATGTGCCAGAGCGGGGCACGACGCTTGCTGTAAACGGTTCCATAAAAGGCCACAGCATCAGTGGCGCTGATTTTTACGGCAAGTTGCTCGAAATTTTTGTCGGAGACAACCCGGTTGATCTCAGGCTTAAAAAAGGACTGCTTGGCCTTTAGCCATCGATATTTTCAAGACAATATTTGTCATCATTACAAATACCAGGAGACCACCGGTCATGCGTTGCTCAACACTTTTCGTATTCAGTCTGATGGCTGTTGCCGGTTCAGCTATTGGCCAGAGTTATCCGAATAAAATCATCAAGCTTCAGGTACCCTTTGCGCCAGGAGGAACGACCGATATCGTGGCCCGGGTCATGTCTGAGCCTTTGGGCAAAGCCTTGGGACAAAACGTCATTGTCGAAAACAAGGCGGGTGGTGGCGGTGTCGTGGGCGCGAACGAGACTGCCAAGGCTGTGCCCGACGGCTATTCGCTGGGCATGGCAACCGTGTCAACCACGGCTGCGAATCCGGCGATCAATCCCAAAATGCCTTACAACGCCGAGACGGATTTCACACCGATCATCAACATTGCCGCCACGCCAAACGTCATCGCCGTGCACCCGAGTTTTCCGGCCAAAAATTACAAGGAATTTGTAGCGGTCTTGAAAAAATCACCTGGTAAGTATTCTTACGCCTCATCTGGGACCGGAGGCATCGGTCATCTTCAAACTGAGCTGTGGAAGAGTCTGCAAGGCGTTTTTGTTACCCATATTCCCTATAGCGGTGCAGGGCCTGCACTCAGGGACACCGTTGGCGGGCAAGTGGAAATCATCTTTGACAACGTCCCCTCTGCGCTGGCGCACATTCGGGCCAACCGGTTGATACCCATGGCGGTGGCTGCGCCACAACGGCTCGCATCAATGCCAGATGTGCCCACGTTTAAGGAGCTTGGACTGGAGCCGGTCAATCGCATGGCTTACTATGGCATTGTGGGTCCCAAAGGACTTTCAAAAGAAGTGGTCGATAAGGTCAACGCGGGGGTACGCAAGGCACTTGAAGATCCTGCGGTACGCAAGCGCATTGAAGATACCGGTTCAGTCGTATTGGGCAACACACCGGAACAGTTTGCCCAGCAAATGAAGGAAGAATTGGAGGTGTACCGAAAAGTGGTGCAAACTGCCAAGCTCAAGCTGGAGTGAGCACATTACCCACTTTTTATGGTTACGGATAGCCCTTCGAGTATTGATGATTTCATCGACACCTTGTGGCTCGAGGAAGGGCTTTCCAGAAACACGCTGACGGCTTATCGGCGTGATTTGACGCTTTTTCTTCAATGGATGAGCCAGAAAGATCGCTTGCTGATCGAGACCACCGAGGGTGATCTGAACGCGTACTTCTCGGCCAGACACGCGGTAACCAAGGCCACATCGGCAAACCGCAGATTGTCTGTTTTCAAACGATATTTTCGGTGGGCATTGCGCGAGCGTCTGATTGTCGTGGACCCAACACTCAAGATGCAGGCCGCCCGACAGGCGATGCGTGTCCCCAAGACGCTGACTGAATTGCAGGTGGAGGCATTGCTGGCGGCACCCAACCTTGAGAGCCCGCTGGGCGTGCGGGATCGCACGATGCTGGAGCTCATGTATGCCTGTGGCCTGCGGGTCAGTGAACTGGTCACTCTCAAGGTTTTTAATATCAGTTTGACCGAGAACGTACTGCGTGTTTTTGGCAAAGGTAACAAGGAGCGACTGATCCCGTTTGGTGAGTTTGCCAGTGTCTGGTTGCGTCAATACCTGGCCGACACACGCCCGTTGCTGCTACAACAGGACAAACAGACTGTTGACTTGTTTGTGACCAATCGGGGGGCAAAAGCTGGTTCGGCCATGACGCGTGTGATGTTCTGGATGATTGTGAAAAAACACGCAAAAAAGGCAGGTATCACGGCACCGTTGTCTCCTCACACCTTGCGGCACGCTTTTGCGACCCATTTGTTGAACCATGGGGCAGACTTGCGCGCCGTTCAGATGTTGCTGGGTCACGCAGACATTTCAACCACCACCATTTACACCCATGTAGCACGGGAGCGGCTTAAAGCGTTGCATGCCCAGCATCACCCAAGAGCCTAGGCTGGGGAGCTGATGACACCGCCCCGTGCGTGGGGTCAGGCGGTCAGACTGTCCGCCCAAGCAAGAGCGTGCAGATGTGCCAGATTGACCTGGTGGTTTGAAAGTTGCAATGTATTGGCTGCCCTCTCGAAGGCCGTGTCATTGGCGCTTTCACAGGCCTCGGCCAAATCGAGAAATGGGGCCAGTGGGCCTGTTCGATGCAGCAGCACCTCGACAACAGGCTGCGGCAAAGAAATTGCGCTCAGTGCACTGTCAAGCGGGACAGACAACATGACGTCAAGAAGTGAAAATACGCCTGCTACAAAGGCATCGTCGCAGTCTTGTGACGGCAATAATTCGGCAGCAAGCAGTTCCATCAGGCGACCTCGCACCACAGCCGTATTGCCGATGGCTGCCGGTGCCCCGTCACCGCGCGACGTCGTCATCAGCAACACGGCCCATCGGAAAAGTTTTTTGAGTCCCAAAATCATCACCGCGTGTCGGAATGATGTGATTTCGCGACTCATTCCAAATCCTGATGAATTGATAAAGCGGAGCAAATTAAAAGACAATGTGGGATCCCTTTTCAAGACCTCTTCAATCTCTGCCGTACTCGCTTGCTGTCGTACCAGGTTGATCAGCTGAATGATGTTGGCTTGTGACGGGCGAATGGTTTTCCCGACAACGACAACTGGTTTGGCAAACCAATAGCCCTGAAACAGCTTGATGCCAAAACCGCGCAACAGCGCAAACTGGTCTGCTGTTTCCACTTTTTCTGCAATCAGTTGAGCTTGACTTCGTGTTTGCGCCAAAATTATCAGAGGCTCAATCTGATCTGCTGGCACGCTGCCCATATCAAACTTGATGAACGATGCGAGCGGTAACCAGCTTTTATAGCAGTCTTTGAGTACGATGTCCTTGAAGGCCAGTCTGAAACCTCGTGCGCGAATTTCCTGGAGAATTTGTTGGCGATCTTCAATACCGTCCAGGTTGTCATCTTCGATTGCAGGTATTTCCAGGATCACTTTTTCTGGATTGATTAAGTCCAGATGCCCACCTGCCAGGCTGTCATGCGTGCAATTGATGAACAGCAGTTTCCGGTTTACCAGATCTTCATGAACGGCGTGGGACAAAACATTGAACAGAAGCTCTGCATCGCTGCTGGGTGTATGAAGTTGACGCGTGACTGAACGATCAAAAAGTTCATAGCCAAAAACATCTCCCTTCAGGTCAACAATCTCCTGGCGGGCAAACGCTCCCGTGTCGCCGGACGCAGAAGACGTCTTTGCGGCAGTTTGGGAGGGGCTGGGTGGGGGAGTTTGCATTTTGGGGCTCAACGGTGAGAACAACGGTCCATGCAAGGTTAACGCAATTGTTCATGGTCGTCGCTGTTTCCTACATATTTCCAGGCAAGGATATGAACGGTTAAAAAGTCTGGGGGTACGGTGTGGTGCACCATCCGTACAATTCCCCATCAATTCAAACCGGGAGTTTGTATGGCAATTTATTCTCTGCAGGGCATGGCACCGACGATTTCTGACTCCGCGTGGGTGGCTGACACTGCACAAGTGATAGGACGAGTTGAATTGGGTGATGACGCCAGCGTGTGGTTTGGCACCGTGATTCGGGGCGATACGGAGACCATTCGCATTGGTCGCCGAACCAACATTCAGGATGCGAGTGTTTTGCATGCCGACGTGGGTAAGCCGCTCATTATTGGTGATGACGTTACTGTCGGCCATCAGGTGATGTTGCATGGGTGCACCATCGGCAATGGGTCATTGATTGGCATTGGCGCAGTGGTGCTCAATGGCGCAATAATTGGAAAAGGTTGCCTGGTGGGCGCCGGTTCTCTGGTGACTGAAGGCAAAGAATTTCCGGATGGTGTGCTGATTGTGGGCAGTCCAGCCCGAGTGGTGCGCCATCTTTCGTCTGATCAGACGAGTGGATTGCTAACGAGTGCCCGGCACTATGTTGAGAACGCCAGTCGTTTTCGCCAGGGATTGGTAAAAATTTCGTGAGCCGTGGCGATTCAGCTACGGCTTGATCTGAATGGAATGGTAAGTGTCTGAACTACATAAATTTCTTTTTGACGGTCTGCCTGTTCGCGGCATGATCGTGCGGTTGACTGATGCGTGGACCGAAATTCTGCGCAGACGGGAGTCCAACCATACGACCGGCGCCTATCCTCAACCGGTTCGGCAAATGCTGGGTGAAATGGTGGCTGCCGGTGCATTGATGCAGTCCAACATCAAGTTTGATGGGGCATTGGTCCTGCAAATTTTTGGTGATGGTCCGGTCAAGCTGGCTGTTGTCGAGGTGCAATCTGACCTCAGCTTGCGGGCAACCGCTACGGTCAACGCGGAGGTGGGGGCTGAAGCCAGTCTGAGCATGATGGTGAATGTCACCAATCAGGGGCGATGTGCCATCACGCTTGACCCCAAGACAAAGTTCCCCGGTCAGCAACCTTATCAGGGAGTGGTTCCCTTGTTTGATGATCGACGTGAAAAAATAGAAAAACTGAGTGAAGTTCTGGAGCATTACATGCTGCAAAGCGAGCAACTCGACACCACCCTGGTGCTGGCCGCAGATGACAACGTTGCCGCAGGGTTACTGATTCAGCGGATGCCGATGCAGGGGGCGGGAAATCTCGGCGGTGCCGTGATGAGTCGTGATCACGAGGATGAAATTGGTGTGAATGAGTTTTATAACCGCATCGCAGTCCTGGCGTCGAGTTTGCAAAGGGAGGAATTGTTGTCGCTGGATGTTGACACCATTCTTCGACGGCTTTTTTGGGAAGAGAATTTGACGCGATTTGAACCGATGAAAGGTGTTTCTGGCCCGCGTTTCGCTTGTACCTGCAGTAGGGAACGCGTGGCTGCCATGATTCTGAGTCTGGGTGTTGATGAGGCTGAAGGCATCATTGCCGAACGGGATGAGATTGAGGTGGGCTGCGAGTTTTGTGGTGTTCAATATCGCTTTGATCCAGTAGATACGGCTCAAATCTTCACATCACCGAGCCAGCGTTTATCCGGGAATTCACCGGTTCAGTGAACAACGGCCAACAGTTGCCGAAACAGGTGTCGCTCACAAATGGCATCATCACATTTGTCACAATGCCAGAACCTGTTCGTTTTGTCGGCAGGCCAGGGACCGTTGTGCGTCTCGGGAACAGGATGCACGATACGACGGAGATCTTGGTGCGATATTGCCGCAAGGGCGTTCTCGCTGCGTTGAGCGCCCTGTCCGTAGACCGAGGCATACGGGATATGCGCCAATTCAAGTGTCTTGCGCAATAACTCATCAAACGGTTCGCGTGACTGGGGCCCATCTCGTTGGTGACCGTCAGCGACCCATGGCAGATCAAGACCCAGTACGAGCGTGACGTCGTAGTCTCGTTGGTGCTTGATGGCGAAATCATCAATCGACTGATCCGCAAATAACCAGTGACTGTAGATGGCTGTTGTCAGTGGGGTGGTATCTGCAATGATCACATCGTAATCGCCCGCATCTATTACCCTGCGGGACTGCTCTTGAGCGATGGCCAATTGTTCAGTTTGATTGGGTGTACGGCCGTGGTGTGTGCACCAGTCACGAAGGGACTCCGGGATTGTGCGGACGGACTTGCCTTGCATCTGAAATAGTGCTGCAAGTTCGCGACCCAGTCTGGTTTTCCCCGTACTTTCGGCACCAAGTAATGCAATTTTCAAGCTTCGCCTGCCCGTTGCCATGTGGCGCAGCTCAAACTACCTGGAAATCTGAACGTAGATTTCGTTGGGTTTGACCATACCAAGTTCCAGCCTTGCTTTTTCCTCGACCATCTCCAGGCCTTCCTTGAGGTCCCGAACCTCGGCTGCCAAACGTTCGTTAGTCACTTGTGCCGCATTGTTAGCCTGCTTCTTCGCATTCAGATCGTCACTCATTCGCGCGACGTTCGGTACGCTACCTCTCCCAAGCCACAGTTGTGCATGCAGGATCATGAGCAGGGCAACAAGGGCTGCTGGAACCAGTCGGTTGCTCATGATGCCTGGGAGGTTCTTGGTATCCGAAACGGTTTACCGCAGGTTGTAAAAGGCTGAGCGGCCAGGGTAGGACGCGATATCACCCAAATCCTCTTCGATGCGCAGCAATTGGTTGTACTTGGCCATGCGGTCGGAACGGCTCAATGAACCGGTCTTGATCTGGCCAGCATTGGTGCCGACAGCAATATCTGCAATCGTGGAGTCTTCAGTTTCACCCGAACGGTGGCTGATGACGGCGGTATAACCTGCCCGTTTGGCCATCTCAATGGCTTCAAAGGTTTCTGTCAGTGTGCCGATCTGGTTGATTTTGATCAAAATCGAGTTGGCTATACCCCGGTCGATACCTTCCTGGAGGATTTTCGTATTCGTGACGAACAAATCATCGCCAACAATCTGTACTTTCTTGCCGAGCCGGTCAGTCAGGATTTTCCAGCCATCCCAGTCGTTTTCAGCCATGCCGTCTTCGATGCTGATGATGGGGTACTTGTCAACCCAGGTCGCCAGGATATTGGTCCATTCCTCAGAAGTCAGCGACAGCCCTTCGCCTGCGAGCACGTACTTGCCGTCTTTGTAAAACTCCGAAGCAGCGCAGTCCAGTCCCAACGCAATTTGCTCGCCGGCCACAAACCCTGCTTTGTCAATGGCTTCCAGAATCATCTGAATGGCGGCTTCATGGCTCGGCACGTTTGGCGCAAAGCCCCCTTCGTCGCCGACAGCGATACTCATGCCTTTGTCGTGCAGTATCTTCTTCAAGGCATGGAAAACCTCGGCACCATAACGCAGGGCTTCACGAAAACTGGGCGCTCCCACCGGGATGATCATCAGTTCCTGCAAGTCCAGATTGTTATTGGCGTGCGCGCCACCATTGACGACGTTCATCATCGGCACTGGCATTTGCATGCGGCCCATGCCGCCAAAGTAGCGGTACAAGGGAAGGCCGGATTCTTCCGCAGCCGCGCGGGCTACGGCCATGGACACGGCCAGCATGGCGTTGGCACCCAGGCGAGATTTGTTCTCGGTGCCGTCCAGGTCAATCAGGGTTTTGTCCAGAAAGGCTTGCTCAGAGGCATCCAGTCCGAGCACGGCTTCGGAGATTTCGGTATTGATGTGTTCGACCGCTTTCAACACACCTTTACCCAGGTAACGGCTCTTGTCGCCGTCGCGAAGCTCGATCGCCTCACGGGAGCCGGTAGAGGCGCCTGACGGCACGGCTGCACGGCCCATGGTGCCGCTCTCCAGCAGCACATCGCATTCCACGGTGGGGTTGCCGCGTGAATCCAGAATTTCACGTCCGACGATATCAACGATTGCACTCATGTATTGCCTTAAAAATTAAAATTACAAACCTCTGCGCCCAGTGCCTGCACTGCTGCACGGGAGCACTGGACATATCCCGCGCACTGAACGGTGTCAGCTACGGCCATATTCGCAATGATGTACCCACTCATCGGAAATTATTCTCCAGGAAAGGAGTTTTTTTGGTTACGTAATCCAGAGCAACCAGGGTTTCCAGCAGGGCCTTCATGTGATGAAGCGGGACAGCGTTGGGGCCATCACTCATGGCTTGGGATGGATCCGGGTGGGTTTCCATGAAAAGGCCCGCCACGCCCACGGCCACTGCCGCGCGTGCCAGAACAGGCACCATCTCGCGCTGGCCACCGCTGCTGGTTCCCTGGCCACCGGGCAGTTGAACCGAATGCGTGGCATCAAAAACGACGGGTGCACCGGTGTCGCGCATGATCGCCAGACTGCGCATGTCGCTTACCAGGTTGTTGTAGCCAAAACTTGCACCCCTCTCACAGGCCATGAAGCTGTCTTCTGGAAGTCCCTTTTCGCGCGCAGCGGCGCGGGCCTTGTCGATGACGTTTTTCATGTCGCCGGGCGCGAGGAACTGCCCCTTCTTGATGTTGACAGGTTTGCCGGATTGGGCCACTGCCCGGATAAAGTCGGTTTGCCGACATAAAAAAGCTGGGGTTTGCAGGACGTCAACCACGCGGCAAACCTGTTCAATCTGGTCTTCAGAATGAATGTCCGTCAGAACCGGAACATTCAGTTCGCGCTTGACCTTGGCCAAAATCTCAAGCCCTTTGTCGATGCCCGGACCGCGAAATGTTGTACCAGAGGAGCGATTGGCTTTGTCGAAGCTGCTCTTGAAGATAAACGGAATGCCCAGGCTGGACGTGATTTCCTTCAACGTGCCAGCCGTATCCATCTGCAGTTGTTCTGATTCAATGACGCAAGGGCCGGCAATCAGGAAAAACCGGTGCTCAAGCCCAATATCAAATCCGCAGAGTTTCATCAGGCCACCGCTTTCAGGTTTTTACCAGCGGTCTGGTGGTCCAGGGAGGCTTTGATGAATGCATTAAAGAGCGGATGACCATCCCATGGCGTGGACTTGAATTCCGGATGAAATTGCACACCCATGAACCAGGGATGTGCAATTTGCGGCAACTCAACAATTTCTGTCAACTGCTCTCGCTGGGTCAATGCTGAAATAATCAACCCTGCCTTGCGCAGTGTGTCCAGATAGTTCACATTGGCCTCGTAGCGATGGCGGTGGCGCTCGGTCACGACCTCACCATAAATCTGGTGTGCCAGCGTGTCCGGGGCGACATCCGAGCTCTGTGCGCCCAGCCGCATGGTGCCACCCAGATCTGATTTTTCATCACGCGTCTTGATGGTGCCGTCTTCGTCTTTCCATTCTGTAATGAGCGCAATAACCGGATTGGGTGTCTTGGGGTCGAATTCGGTGCTGTTGGCGCCTTGCAATCCCGCCACATGACGCGCAAACTCAATCGTGGCGACCTGCATGCCCAGGCAGATGCCCAGATAGGGCACCTTGTTTTCACGCGCAAAACGTGCAGCGCAGATCTTGCCCTCAATGCCACGCTTGCCGAAACCACCGGGAACCAGGATGGCGTCGAACTTGGCGAGACGGGAGAGGCTGTCAGGCGTCACGGTTTCCGAGTCGATGTAGTCGATTTTCACGCGCACATGGTTTTTCATGCCAGCATGACGCAGCGCTTCATTCAACGATTTATAGCTGTCACTGAGGTCAACATATTTACCCACCATGGCGATAGCGACCTCGCCTTGTGGATGCTCGGTCTCAAAAACCAGATCATCCCAGCGTTTGAGGTTGGCCGGAGGTGTGTTCAGGCGCAGCTTGTCACAGATCAGGCCGTCCAGACCCTGTTCGTGCAACATGCGTGGTACTTTGTAGATGGTGTCTACATCCCACATGGAGATGACGCCCCACTCGGGCACATTGGAGAACAGGGAAATCTTGGAGCGCTCTTCCTGTGGAATCGGACGATCCGCGCGGCACAGCAAGGCATCGGCCTGAATGCCGATTTCGCGCAACTGCTTGGCCGTGTGCTGGGTTGGCTTGGTTTTCAGTTCACCCGCAGCCGCAATCCATGGCACGTAGCTGAGATGGACAAATGCACTGTTGTTCGGCCCCAGCTTGAGGCTCATCTGGCGCACGGCTTCCAGGAAGGGCAGGGACTCAATGTCGCCCACGGTCCCGCCAATTTCAACAATTGCCACGTCCACTGCGTCAGGCTCACCAAAACGTGCGCCTCGCTTGACGAACTCCTGGATCTCGTTGGTCACGTGCGGGATGACCTGAACCGTCTTGCCCAGGTAATCGCCGCGACGCTCTTTGTCGAGCACACTTTTGTAGATCTGGCCGGTGGTGAAGTTATTGGCCTTGCGCATGCGTGTTTCCACGAAGCGCTCATAGTGGCCCAGGTCAAGATCGGTCTCGGCACCGTCGTCAGTGACAAACACTTCGCCATGCTGCAATGGCGACATGGTGCCCGGATCGACATTGAGATAGGGGTCAAGCTTGATTAAAGTGACTTTGAGGCCTCGCGATTCCAAAATCGCAGCTAAGGAGGCTGAGGCGATTCCCTTGCCAAGGGAGGACACGACACCGCCGGTGACGAAGACAAATTTGGTCATGTCAGGGGGAGCTTTTTTGCTCATTAGGTGGAAATGCTGATTATACGAGTCGCTGCGGCACACGGAGTCATTGGCCTGAAGGCGCTGCTGTTCTTGTTCTGATACATTGCGGCCCATGAATGATCTCGCCGGAAAACACATCGTCCTGGGCCTTACCGGTGGCATTGCATGTTACAAAGCTGCAGAGCTGTGCCGTGCCTTGATCAAGGCTGGCGCCACGGTTCAGGTGGTGATGACCCCGGCCGCAGAGCAGTTCATCACACCCGTAACCATGCAAGCCCTGAGCAATCGGCCCGTTTATGGCTCGCAGTGGGACGCACGCGCGCCCAACAACATGCCGCACATCAATCTCAGCCGTGAGGCCGACGCGATTCTGATTGCCCCCTGCAGTGCGGACTTCATGGCCAAACTGCTGCACGGGCGGGCTGATGAGTTGCTCAGCTTGATGTGCCTGGCCCGACCCACTGACCAGGTTGCGCTGCTGCTCGCCCCGGCGATGAACCGGGAAATGTGGGCCCATCCGGCCACCCAGCGCAATATTGCCCGGCTTCAGCTGGACGGGGCAACGATTTTGGGTGTGGGAGCTGGTGACCAGGCCTGTGGTGAAACGGGTGACGGCCGGATGTTGGAGCCACAGGAAATTCTTGAGGACGTGATTGCGTTTTTTCAGCCCAAGCTATTGTCAGGCCACCATGTGCTGGTGACTGCCGGCCCGACGTATGAGGCGATTGACCCGGTGCGCGGCATTACCAACCTCAGCAGCGGCAAGATGGGTTTTGCGATAGCTCGCGCCGCACGGGAAGCCGGCGCGCAGGTCACACTGGTGGCGGGGCCGGTCAGTTTGCCCACACCGCGCGGTGTTGCCCGCATCAATGTGAAATCAGCATTGAATATGCTCGAAGCCTGCGAGCAGTATGCGCAGAGCGCTTCTGTTTTTATAGCGACAGCGGCCGTGGCAGACTGGCGCCCTTTTAGCGCGGCGGACCAGAAGATCAAGAAAGATGGCTCGGGCAAAACCCCGGAACTGAGCTTTGTCGAGAACCCTGACATTCTTGCCACACTGGCCCGGTCTGAGCGTGGCAAGCGGGGCCTGGCGGGTGAGGTCGATGGCCTGTTTTGTATTGGTTTTGCGGCTGAGAGCGAAAACCTGCTGGCCAACGCGCAGGCCAAACGCATCCGCAAACGCGTGCCGTTGTTGGCGGGCAATATTGGACCTGCAACATTCGGACAAGATGACAATGCCTTGTTATTGGTGAGCGAGCAGGGCGTGCAGGAACTTGAGCGCGCCCCCAAACTTGATCTTGCTAGAAAATTGATAGCTGCCTGCGCTTATCTGACGAGGGCTAAGGCCTGATTTAACACAAAACTTATGCAAATTGACGTCAAAATCATCGACCCTAGAATGATCGATCAACTCCCGGCCTACGCCACGCCTGGTAGCGCGGGGCTGGATCTGCGCGCCTGTCTTGATGCCGCCGTGACCTTGCCGCCCAACGCGTGGCAATTGATACCCACCGGCATTGCGATCCATCTCGCCAACCCCAGTTTTGCGGCCATGATTTTGCCGCGCTCCGGGCTGGGGCATAAGCACGGCATCGTGTTGGGCAATCTGGTGGGTTTGATCGACAGCGACTACCAGGGGCAGCTGATGGTCAGCGCCTGGAACCGCAGCCCCACACCGTTCACGATTGAGCCGATGGAGCGTATCGCGCAGCTCGTGATCGTGCCGGTGGTGCAGGCGCAATTCAATGTGGTCACTGATTTTCCTGCGAGCCAGCGCGGTGAGGGTGGTTACGGGTCTACCGGCAAGTCCTGATGGCCCGGTGAAGCTTCAGGGGCATGAGCAGGCAATTTCCCGCGGTGTCTAGTGCAGCAGGTTGTTGCCCGGCGCGTTGGTGTGGACAGGCTGAATTCTGAAAAACCCGGTACCTGCCGAGCCCCGGTCAATTTCTTCTTCGGTCGCTTCCCGCACGGACTCAACCTTCAGGCTCAGCCTCAAAGCGATACCGGCCAGCGGGTGATTGCCGTCCAGCACCACGTGGTCGGGATAAATGTCCGTGACGGTGTACAGGGCATCTTTGGGCGCATCGGGGTTGCAACCCGCTGGCAGGGCGCTGCCTTCAAATGTCAGGCCCTCTTCAATTTCGGCGGGAAAAAGCGCACGCGGCTCCAGAAACAGCAGCTGATCGTTGAAGTCGCCAAACGCCTCCTCCGGCTCGAGTTGCAAGTCAATGCGTGCACCAACCCCGTGGCCTTGCAGTGCTTCCTCAACTTTTTGAAACAAATCGGTGCCACCCACCAGAAACTCGACCGGGTCATCGAGAACGTCCAGTTCTTCGCCCAGTGTGTCTTTCAGCGTCCAGGTGAGGGCAACGACGCATTGTTGTGTAATTTCCATAGGAGAATTGTCGCAGTTTGGATCGCGGCCCGCGACACAGTGATTGAAAGAAAAATATGGATGTGAACCAACCCCTGCAACTGCTTGGGGGCCTGAGCCCGGATAAATTCATGAAGCGCCACTGGCACAAGAAGCCTTTGTTGATTCGCCAGGCGATTCCAGGCTTCAAGCCCGTGTTGGATCGGGCGGACCTGTTTGTACTGGCGGCCCAAGAGGGGGTGGAGTCCCGTCTGGTGATTCAGAAAGAGGCCCCAGGGGGTGGCTGGCAACTGAAACATGGGCCCTTTGCGCGCCGGGCCCTGCCGGCCTTGAACCAGCCAGGCTGGACGCTGCTGGTGCAAGGCGTGGACCTGCACAGCGACGCCGCCCGTGAATTGCTCAACCTGTTCCGGTTTGTGCCTGATGCACGTCTGGACGACCTGATGATCAGTTACGCCTCTGACGGTGGCGGCGTTGGCCCCCACTTTGACAGTTATGACGTGTTTTTACTGCAAGCGGCAGGCAAGCGTCGCTGGCGCATTGGACGTCAAAAAGATCTGGCCTTGCAGGCAGGTGTCCCTCTGAAAATTCTGGACCACTTCGAACCCGAAGAGACCTATGAGCTTGAAGCCGGTGACATGCTCTACCTGCCGCCCGGCTACGCCCACGATGGGTTGGCTGTAGGGGAGTGCATGACCTGCTCGATCGGTTTCAGGGCGCCTGGTCGGGGCGAGGTTGCCGTTGAGTTGTTGCAGCGCCTGGCCGAAGATGCGCCTGACATGGTGGGTACACGCTTGTACCGGGACGCAGGACAGGTCGCTGCCAATTCGCCTGGCGAAATACCGCCCGGTTTGTACGACTTTGCCCGTGACGCCTTGCAAGCGGCTTTGCAGGATCCGATGGTGCTGGAGCGGGCCATGGGCGAATACCTGACCGAGCCCAAGGCGAATGTATGGTTTGACGAAGGGCATCGGGTGCCGGAGAATGGACCTGTCCGGCTGGATCGGAGGACAAAAATGATGTTTGACGAGCACCACATCTTTATCAATGGCGAGGGCTTTCGCGCTGCCGGTCGCGATGCCACCCTGATGCGACGCCTGGCTGACCTGCGGCGTCTTGATGCCCGCGAAGTCGCTCGTTTAAGCACTGAGGCGCGGTCTCTACTGGACACTTGGTGTGATGCCGGGTGGGTTCACGGTGACTGAGGCCGAACTGCCCGAATCTGCGGGGCTACCCGAGAGGCAATTTGTGGGGCGCGAGGCATTTTCCGGGTTGATTCGGGATGCTTTTGCCTGCGCGGCGCGAGAGGGTTGGCCCGAGATGATCCTGAGCGACGCCACCTTCGAAGATTGGCCCTTGCGCGATCGCGCCGTGGTTGATTCATTGTGTGCGTGGTCTAAAACTGGTCGGCGTTTAACCCTGCTGGCCGCGCACTACGACGTGGTTTTGCGGAATTACCCACGTTTTGTGGTCTGGCGAAAGACCTGGAGTCACATCATTGATTGCCGGGTATGCCGCACTGCGGATACGCTTGATTTTCCAAGTGTGCTGTGGAGCCGCAACTGGGCTCTGCAAAGGCTCGATCTGAATCACAGTTCAGGTACCTGTGGCAGTAGCCCGGAGCGACGGGTCAAGTTAAAAGAGAGTCTTGCCGAGCGGTTGCGAAACAGTGTGCCCGGCTTCCCCGCTTCTATCCTGGGATTGTGAGCCGCAAGGGTTTTTACCTAGAGGTCGGTAAATTTGTCATATAATCGAAGGCTAGGTGAAAAGAGCTCGAGTCCTTTTGCCTGGTCTGGGCAGTTTATCTGCGCTGACGATTTCCGGAAATTGTTATTCAATTGTTTTCCATTACTCACTAGGTATTTTCAAATGAACAAATCTCTCGTTTTGGCCGCTGTTATTGCTGCCGCTGCCCTGGCCGCTTGTGGCAAAAAAGAAGAAATGGCTGCCCCAGTTGCTGCGCCTGCCGCTGCTGCTGTTGAAGCTGTCAAAGATGCTGGCGCTGCTGCCGCTGCTGGTGCCGCTTCTGCTGCTACCGGTGCCGCTTCCGCTGCTGCTGGTGCCGTGACCGACGCTGCCAAAGTTGCTGCTGATGGCGCTGCTGACGCAGTCAAGAAAGCTGCTGATGCAGCTGCTGCCGCAGTTAAAAAGCCTTGATATCCCAGCGTTTGCTGCGTATCAAATAAAAAGCCACCGCAAGGTGGCTTTTTTTACGTCCCATGACCCGTCCTGAAATGAGTTGACACCTTTTCCAACCGGAAAGGGCGAGTCAAATGGAATCAGGTATCAAACGCAGCCAGCGCGATTACACGCTGGCTTTTAAGCTCAGTGTTGTTGAGCAAGTAGAAAAAGGCGAGCTGACCTACAAAGAGGCGCAGCGCAGCTACGGCATCCAAGGGCGCTCCACGGTTTTGGTCTGGCTGCGCAAGCATGGCCACCAACGTTGGGGCGCAGTGGCATCATCTCCATGCATGAACCATTCATCAAATTCTGATGCATCCAAGCCCCCTACACCCGAGCAGCGAATCAAGGAGCTGGAAGTTCAGCTCAAAGATGCGCAGGGGAAGGCACAGCTGTTTGAAGCTGTACTGGACGTGCTCAAAAAGGACTACGGGGTGCGTGTCGTAAAAAAGCCTTTGGGCAAGTCCTGGCGCAAAAGCTCGTCAAAGGCTTGAGCGTTTGCAGGGCTTGCCGCCATATGGGCATCAGCCGACAGGCGTATTACCAAGGACTGAGCCGCCAGGACGAGGTGCGCAAGTGCAACGAACGGGTGATTGAACTGGTGCGCTCCAAGCGGCTTCGTCAGCCACGCCTTGGAACGCGCAAGTTGCACCATTTGCTCTCGGACTCGTTTGAAGACGAGGGCTTGAAGGTCGGGCGCGATGTGCTGTTCGGCATTCTGCGCCAGTCACACATGCTGGTGGCACTCAAGCGGGCGTACCACAAGACCACAGATAGTCACCACCGGTTTCGCCGCCACCCCAATCTGCTCAAGGCCGGCAGTGAGCAGGTTCAGCCCTACGCAGCGGAGCAAGTCTGGGTGGTCGACATCACCTACTTGCCCACCCACGATGGGTTTGTTTACCTGAGTTTGGTGACCGATGCGTACTCCCGTAAGATCGTGGGCTATCACGTCCATGACAGTTTGCGCACTGAACAGGTCAGCCAGGCCTTGAAGATGGCGCTCAAGCGTCGTCAAAGCCACCAGCGATTGATCCATCATTGGGACAGAGGCATCCAGTATTGTTCGGATGAATACCAGAAGATTCATCGAACGTACGGGTTGACGTGCTCCATGACCGATGGCTATGACTGTTATCAAAACGCCTTGGCTGAACGTATCAACGGCATTCTGAAGAACGAATTACTGTTGCAGCGTCCCGCAGACCTTGCGCAAGCCAGGCGAATGGTCGAGGAGTCCGTGGTGATCTACAACCTGGAGCGGCCCCGCTTCTCCCTACAATTGAAAACGCCCGATGAGGTTCATCGGGCGTCTCTGGCTGAAGTTCGTCAGCCGGGAAATCCTGTCACTACAGGTGTCAACCTATAGCAGGACGGGTCACCCAACACGATTCAAACGGACTTCAAACAGACAACCAGTCAGTTCCGCAGGCGGGGTCCGCAACGCCGATATCCAGTGCGGTGCAGCCCAGGGCCATCGCCAGTGCCGCACGCGCCAACTCGGGTTGGTTGTTTTGTTTGCTGAGGTGCGCTGCAATCACGGTTTTCAATCCTGGGTGGGCAACGGCTGCAGCAATACCCGATGCCGCCTGATTTGACAGGTGCCCATAACGCCCACCCACCCGTTGTTTCAGAAATTCCGGATAGGGTGAAGACGCCAGCATGTCGGCATCGTGGTTGCATTCCAGCAGCAAAGCATCACATCGGGCCAGCTGCGCCAGCACATGTGGTGTTGCGTGCCCGAGGTCCGTCAGAACGCCCAGTCGCCGCGAGCCATCGGTACAGCTGAGTTGAAGGGGTTCACGCGCATCGTGTGGCACGGTAAAGGGCAGTATTTGAAGGTTGCCGATCTCAATCGGCACACTATCTTGGGCCACCCGCATGAATCCGTTGAAATCTGGCGCTGCCAGCGCAGCGTGTGTGCCCAGACTCATCCACACCGGTTTTTGATTGCGCAACGAGAACTGTCTGGCGCAGCCGATGTGGTCACCATGCTCATGGGTGATAAAAATGGCATCGATATCGTCGGCGCACAAGCCGGCACGGGCCAGTCGGGCATCGAGGTGTTTGAGGCCAAAACCGCAATCCACCAAAAGCCGGGTCGTGCGAAGACCATCAAAGCCTTCGACAACCGTGCCGTTACCCGAGCTGCCACTACCCAGACTCCGAAAGCGGAGCATGGCGACCCCAACTTACTTCAAATCGTCGGCCAGCACCTTCACGATACGCTCGGCGCTGGCAGAGGCCTCGGGTACACCATTGGCATTCAAGACCGACACCACGCTGGCCTCGGCCGTGCTGCGCACAACGACCCGATACTTGAGCGGTGCATTGCCCTTGGCGGCGCTGCTAAATAGTTTGGAGAAGAAACCGGGCTCTGACTTTTCAGAGTTGGGCTCAACGTAGCGCACGAAATAAGTGCCCTGGCCGCGATCACGGTCTTCGACGGTGAACCCGGTCCTGTCCAATGACAGTCCAACACGACGCCAGGCGCTGTCAAAACCCTCGGGCATTTGAACCACAGGCACGCCATTGGCGGTTGACACCGTGGAACGGGTTTTGCCCGGACCGGTTGCGATCAGCGCTTTGGCTTGTTCCTGGGCAACGCCCAGCTTCACCATCATGCGGCGTAGAAACTCTGCTTCCAGCTCCGGGTCGGCAGGGCGTGGCTGCCAGACGGTCGTGTTTTTGTCCACCGAGTTGTAGACCTCGACCATACCGCGGTGGCTGATGTAGATTTCGGTGCCTCCGGATGCGGTTCTCTCCAGGCGGGTGCGAAATTTGTCACGCTCTCCGGTGGAGTACAACGAATCAAACATCTTGCCAATGGCGTTTCGAATGAAGTCTTGTGGAATCTTGGCGCGGTTCTCGGCCCAATCGGTTTCCATGATGCCCAGGTTGTTCTGGTCCATCGCGAGCAGGAAACCGTTTTCCTGCCAAAAGTCCCGCAGGGAGTCCCAGAGCTGGTCGGCCGGGCGGGCTACCACCAGCCAGCGCTGGTTGCCTGCCCGTTCAATACGCACATCGGACAAGGCGCTGGCGGCTACCGGCACAGACTGGCTGGGTTTGCCGGCCTCATAGCCGGAAGCCGTCACGGTACCGCCAGGAATGGCATAACGGTTTTCCCTGGAGAGCTGGGTCAGATCAGGGGGTACATCAAGGGAGGCCGCTTTGCCTGCGCTCTGGTACTCAACTTTATTCTCTGTCATTAACGAGCAAGCAGCCAGTGACAAGGAGAGACCGAGCACGGCAAGTCTGGAAAATTGATTCACTAAATAATCCTTGGCTTTAAAGGGAGTGGTCAGAGCAGGCCGGCCACACGAATGGCATTTTCCACCACGGATTCATGGCTTGGGGCCAATGGCGTCATGGGCAGGCGCATGGTGCCGCCACACAGACCCATGCGGGACATCGCCCACTTCACGGGAATGGGGTTGGCCTCCACAAACAGATGCTTGTGCACGGGCATGAGTTGGCGCTGGATGGTCATGGCGCGGTTAACGTCACCCGCCATGGCCGCTACACACAACTCATGCATGAGTCGGGGGGCAATGTTGGCGGTGACGCTGATATTGCCCTGGCCACCACACAGCATCAGGGCAACGGCGGTCGGGTCATCACCCGAGTACACGGCAAAACCCGGGGGTACGTCGCGAATCAGCCACTGGGCGCGCTCGATGTTACCGGTGGCTTCCTTGATGCCGATAATGCCCGGCACCCTGGCCAGACGCAGTACCGTGTCATGCGCCATATCGGCCACACTGCGGCCGGGCACGTTGTACAGCACCATGGGCAGGTCAACCGCCTCGGCAATGGCCTTGAAGTGCTGGTACTGGCCTTCCTGCGTGGGCTTGTTGTAGTAGGGCACTACCTGCAGGTGGCAGTCGGCGCCCACCTGCTTGGCGAATTGGGTGAGTTCAATGGCTTCCGCAGTGGAGTTGGCACCGCAACCGGCCATGATGGGGACGCGGCCCCTGGCTTGCTCGACCGACACCCGAATGATCTCGCAATGCTCCTGTACATTGACTGTGGGTGATTCGCCGGTGGTTCCGACAACGCCTACGCAATCGGTGCCTTCGGCGATATGCCAGTCAATGAGTTTGCGCAGGGTGGGGTAGTCCACGCTGCCGTCGTCGTGCATCGGTGTGACAAGCGCCACGATGCTGCCAGTAATAGGTGTCATATCCGCAGTTAAAAACGGGAAAAAGACATTCTACCTAGAGCGGATAACGTGCCGGCAGCCCGGACTGCTCCAGCGCGCGAACGGCGACCACGCGCTGCACAAAGCGTGTGGGGGCTTCGGTAAAACCTTCCTCAAAAGCCACCACCCTCAATAGGGCGCAAACACGCAGCAGCTCCCCGGTCTGCAACAAAAAGTCGGGTCGAGATGGTTTGCCCACGCTTTCGTTGCCCGAAGCAAAGGTTTCATAAATCAAAACCCCGCCGGGGGCCAGGCTAGCCAATAGCGTGGGGAGCAGGGGCCGCCACAGGTAGTTCGTGACCACCACCGCCTCGAATTGGCGGGGATATTGGCCATTCATGAGCGGCCAGGGTTCGTTCTCGATATCTGCCAGCAACGTCTGTGCCTGACCACTTGCGACCAGATCGGCCAGCGAATCCAGTGCATCCTGCGCCCGGTCCAGGCCAACGACGGGGTGGTGGCTGGCACAGAACCACCGCACATGCCGCCCTTGGCCGCAGGCGACATCCAGCACCGTTCCCCCCGCCGCAATCAGGTGTGACCAGCGTTTGACCCAGTCGGATGCCACCCCGACAGGGTGTTGATTAACTATCATTTGTATAGCTGCTTACGCAATAAAGACGGGGGCTAGAGGCCTGTTTCAATCAAAAACAGCCCCAAACCTGATTGGCCAGCGTCACCAGAAATTCGGGCCGCGTGTACAGCGCAAAAACGGCCAGCAACCCGACCACAGCAGCGCCGTACAGCAAGAATTTCCACACTGGCCAGCCAAGCATGAGGGCGCTCAAACGGTTTGAGGCGACAGGCTGGCCGGGTCGCGCTGAATGGCCATCTCCCGGATGGGCAGGTTGATCAGCCCTGCGAATACGCCCAAGGCGACGGCGATGTACCAGACCACGTCATAACTACCGGTGCGGTCATATAACAAGCCGCCCAGCCACACGCCCATGAACGAGCCCACCTGGTGGCTGAAGAACACAAATCCACCCAGCATGGACATGTGGGCCACGCCAAATATTTGAGCCACCACGGCATTGGTTGGCGGCACGGTGGACAGCCACAAGGTGCCCATCACGGCGGAGAAGATGTAAACGCTGGTGGGTGTGAGCGGGGCCATCAGGAAAACACTGATGACCAGTGCCCGTGCGAAGTAGATAAATGACAGGATGTTTTTCTTCTGCAGCTTCTGGCCCAACATGCCCGCCGCATAGGTGCCGAACACGTTGAACAGGCCTATCAGCGCCAATGCATAGCTCGCGACTTGAGGCGACAGCCCCTTGTCCTTGAGGTAGCTCGGCATGTGCACCCCGATAAACACCACCTGAAAGCCACACACGAAGTAGCCCGCCATCAACAACTGGAAGCTGGGGTATTTGAAGGCTTCGCGCAGCGCCTGAAAAATGGTCTGATCCCGTCTGGGTGCGCCACCGCCTGCAAACCCGGGCTCGCGCAGGCCCCAGGCCAGCGGCACGATCAGCAGGGACGCACAACCCAGGATGACCAACGCCTCTTGCCAGCCAAAGCGGCTGATCAAAAAACCTTCTGTGGGGACCATCAAAAACTGCCCGAACGAACCCGCTGCTGCCGCAATGCCCATCACCCAGGAACGCCGGTCGGCACCCACGTTGCGGGCAATCACACCATAAATGATGGCGTAGGTTGTACCGGCCTGGGCCAGGCCAATCAGCACACCCGCCGTCGCGGCAAACAGTGTCGGTGTTGGTGAATGGGCCATGCCGATCAGCCCCAGGGCGTACAAAAGGGCCCCGACCACAATCACCCTGAAAGCCCCAAACCGGTCAGCCAGCATGCCGGCAAAGATACCGGCGACGCCCCAGGAGATGTTCTGGATGGCGATGGCCATGGCAAAGGTTTCACGGGTCCAGCCTTGTGCCTGGGTGACCGGTTGCAGCCAGAGCCCGAAGCCATGGCGAATGCCCATGGACAGCGTAACGATGGCTGCCCCACAAATCAGTACCTGACTGATAGAGAGCGTTTGTGAGCGTGTTTGGGGGTGCGATGTCATGCAGGGAATGTAGCCACTTTGGATGGATGCCGCTCCAACCTGTTTATATATCCAGTTAATTGGGTGCTGAAGGTCTACAATCCCGCGCTATGGCAACGAATTCAGCAGTCAAAGTACCCTCAGATTATTCCGAGGGGTCAATCCGTGTTCTGAAGGGGCTGGAACCCGTCAAACAGCGCCCGGGCATGTACACCCGCACCGACAACCCGCTGCACGTAATCCAGGAGGTTCTGGACAACTCCGCCGACGAAGCCCTGGGCGGGCACGGGAAAAAGATCAAGGTCACACTGCACAGCGACGGTTCGGTGAGTGTTGAGGACGATGGTCGAGGTATTCCGTTTGGCATGCACCCCGAAGAAAACGCACCGGTGATTGAGCTGGTGTTCACCCGTTTGCACGCGGGCGGCAAGTTTGACAAAGGCAAAGGCGGGGCCTACAGTTTTTCCGGAGGGCTGCACGGTGTGGGCGTGAGCGTCACCAATGCGCTGGCCAAACGACTGGAGGCCACGTCGTACCGGGACGGCACTGTCGCGCACATGGTATTTGAGGGCGGGGATGTCAGTCAGACCTTGCAATTGCGTCAAACCGCTGACGGCGACCGTAAAAGCGGGACCTCGGTGCGCGTCTGGCCCGACGCCAAATACTTTGAGACATCCGTGTTACCGATGGCCGACCTGATGCATTTGCTGCGCAGCAAGGCGGTGCTGATGCCGGGCGTTACGGTGACGCTGACGGTCGAGAAGACCCGAGACGTCCAGACCTGGCTCTACAAAGGGGGGTTGCGCGACTACCTGATGCAAACCTTGAACGGTGAGCCGGTGATTCCGCTGTTTGACGGTGAAGGCTTTGCCGATGCGGCGCACGACAGTTTTGCCGAAGGCGAGGGCGCGCAATGGTGTGTGGCCTTCACGGAAGACGGCAACCCGGTGCGCGAGAGTTACGTCAATCTGATTCCCACCAGCGCCGGTGGTACCCACGAGAGTGGCCTGCGGGATGGTTTGTTCACGGCGGTCAAGAGTTTCATTGAACTCCATTCCCTGTTGCCCAAAGGTGTCAAGCTGCTGCCCGAAGACGTTTTTGCGCGAGCCAGCTATGTGCTGTCAGCCAAGGTGCTGGACCCCCAATTTCAGGGCCAGATCAAGGAGCGGCTGAACTCGCGTGATGCCGTGCGGCTGGTGTCGAGTTTTGTGCGTCCCACGCTGGAACTGTGGCTAAACCAGCATGTGGAGTACGGCAAGAAGCTGGCAGAGCTGGCGATTCGCGCGGCGCAAACGCGCCAGAAGGCGGGGCAAAAAGTCGAAAAACGCAAAGGCTCGGGCGTGGCTGTTTTACCCGGCAAACTGACTGATTGTGAAAGCCGTGATCTGGCGAACAACGAGGTGTTTCTGGTCGAAGGGGATTCGGCCGGTGGCAGTGCCAAGATGGGTCGCGACAAGGAAAGTCAGGCGATTTTGCCGCTGCGGGGCAAGGTTCTGAACACCTGGGAGGTGGAGCGCGACCGTCTGTTTGCCAATACCGAAATTCACGACATTGCGGTGGCCATTGGGGTTGATCCACATGGCCCTGACGATACGCCTGATCTGTCGGGCTTGCGTTATGGCAAGGTTTGCATTTTGAGTGATGCCGACGTGGACGGCTCGCACATTCAGGTGTTGCTGCTGACCCTGTTTTTCCGGCATTTCCCCAAACTGATCGAGGCCGGGCACGTGTTTGTGGCAAGGCCCCCGCTGTTTCGGGTGGATGCACCGGCGCGCGGTAAAAAACCGGCGTCCAAAGCCTATGCCCTTGACGAGGGGGAATTGACCGCCATTCTGGACAAGCTGCGCAAAGAAGGTGTTCGCGAAAACGCCTGGAGCATCAGCCGCTTCAAGGGCCTGGGTGAGATGAACGCGGAGCAATTGTGGGAAACCACGCTCAACCCGGACACCCGGCGCCTGCTGCCGGTACAACTGGGCAGTGTGGATTTTGAACAAACCAGCAAGCTCATGACCAAGCTCATGGGCAAAGGTGAGGCCGCATCCCGCCGCGAGTTGATGGAATTGCACGGGGACACGGTGGAGGTGGATATTTGATGCCTCAGCCCGAATTCCGGATAGCTCCTCGCCACTTGTTTCTGGCGGCCTGCCTGCTCTTGCTGTCGCAGCAGGTGGTGCATGCCGACGTGTGGGGATTTGTTGACGAAGAAGGCATTACACACTTTTCACCGGAACGTCTGGACGAACGTTACGCGCTTTTTTACCGTGCGCCAGTCGCAACCCAGGTGAGCGGTGGCGCGAAGGTGCCGCAGAGTGCCCAGCCAGCGCCAGATCTGTCCGTGTTGTCACCGAAACTCGCGGAGTTTTTTGAGTCGTCGCCCCGCTATCGGCTGGTCCGACCGGTGCTGAAAGAAGCCGCTCTTGCGCACCGTATTGACTACGAATTGCTTCAGGCCCTGATCGCCACCGAGTCGGCTTTCAACGCCAGCGCCGTGTCCCCAAAAGGCGCCATTGGCCTGATGCAGGTCATGCCCGACACCGCACGCCGGTTTGGTGTGGACAGCGACCGATGGGCATCTGTTGAGACCAAACTGACAGATCCCAAAATCAATGTCAAAACCGGCACGCGCTACCTGCGGTTTTTGCTGGACATGTTTCCCGGCAAGCTGGATCTCGCCCTGGCTTCTTACAACGCGGGTGAAGGCGCGGTGCTGAAGGCGGGCAACAAGATACCCAACTTCAAGGAGACCCAGGCCTACGTGAGCATGGTGACGCAGATCTATACCGCCTTGAAACCACCGCCACCGCCCGTCCCCGTCAAGAGTGCAAGCCGGCTCCGTGCCGAGTTGTACGGCCCAGGGCTTGTATTTTCAGCCCCCACGGAGGCCTACCGCCTGAAGATGCCGGGCGCGGAACCTGCCCAGACCCCACCAGGCGGTGCAACCGGGCGCGGCAACATGGTGCCGCCCCTGCAACCTGGTGCCACCCCTGATTCGATGATTGCCGTTGACTGATTTTTCATGACCGACCAAACGACACTTGACCTCAATCCCAAAGTACCCGGTGGCGACGACGACCTCAACCTGGCCACTTACGCACAACGCGCTTACCTTGAATACGCGCTGAGCGTTGTCAAGGGCCGGGCCTTGCCCGATGTGTGCGACGGTCTCAAACCGGTGCAGCGGCGCATTCTGTACTCGATGTCCCGCATGGGGCTCGGGTTTGGCGGGCCAAACGGCAACAGCGGTGCCAAACCGGTCAAGAGCGCCCGTGTGGTGGGTGATGTGCTGGGCCGCTTTCATCCGCATGGCGACCAGTCCGCCTATGACGCGCTGGTGCGCATGGCGCAGGATTTTTCGCAGCGCTACCCGCTGGTCGATGGGCAGGGCAATTTTGGCAGCCGTGACGGTGATGGCGCAGCGGCCATGCGTTACACCGAAGCGCGGCTGGCCAAAATCACCAGCCTGCTGATGGACGAAATCGACGAAGGCACGGTCGATTTCATGCCCAACTACGATGGTTCGACTGAAGAGCCCAGCCAGTTGCCGGCCCGCCTGCCATTTTCCCTGCTCAATGGTGCCAGCGGCATCGCCGTTGGCCTGGCCACTGAAATCCCCAGTCACAACCTGCGTGAAATTGCAGATGCCTGCGTGGCACTGATCAAAAATCCGCAGCTCTCTGATGACGACTTGTGGGGTTTGATTCCGGGGCCGGACTATCCCGGCGGTGGGCAAATCATCAGCAGTGCCGGTGAAATCGCCGATGCCTATCGCACCGGTCGCGGATCACTCAAATGTCGCGCGCGCTGGAAAATTGAAGACCTCGCGCGCGGGCAGTGGAAACTGGTTGTCACCGAGCTGCCACCTGGCGTGAGCACCCAAAAAGTGCTGGAAGAGATTGAAGAGCTCACCAATCCCAAAATTCGCCTGGGCAAAAAGGCGCTGTCGCAGGAGCAGACTCAACTCAAGGCCACGGTGTTGTCAGTACTCGACCTGGTGCGTGACGAGTCGGGCAAAGACGCACCGGTGCGTCTGGTGCTGGAGCCCAAAACCAGCCGCATCAGCCAACAGGAGCTGATCACCACCTTGCTGGCGCACACCAGTCTGGAATCGTCGTCACCGATCAACCTGACGATGGTGGGGCTGGATGGCCGACCCACGCAAAAATCCATGCGCCAGATGCTGGTCGAGTGGATTGAATTCCGCCAGACCACGATCCAGCGCCGTTCCCGGCATCGCCTGGACAAGGTGCTGGACCGTGCCCACATTCTGGAAGGGCGGCAAATTGTGCTGCTCAACATCGATGAAGTCATTGCCATCATCCGTCAGGCGGATGACCCCAAGGCCGCGCTGATTGCCCGTTTTGCCCTGAGCGACCGCCAGGCTGAAGACATTCTCGAAATCCGGCTGCGCCAGCTGGCGCGTCTGGAAGCCATCAAAATTGAGCAGGAGCTCAAGGAGTTGCGTGTCGAGCAGTCGAAGCTGGAAGAAATTCTGGGGAGCGCGGCGGTATTACGGCGCTTGATGATCAAGGAAATTGAGGCCGACGCCAAAGTGTTTGCCGACCCCCGCCGCACCCTGATTCAGGCGGAAAAGCGCGCGGTGCTGGAAGTGAAGGTTGTGGACGAACCCGTCACCGTGGTGGTGAGCGAAAAAGGCTGGGTGCGTGCGCGCACCGGGCATGGCCACGAAGCCACCAGCTTCGCCTTCAAGGCGGGTGATGCCTTGCACGGCACGTTTGAATGCCGTACCGTGGACACCTTGCTGGCCTTTGGCAACAATGGCCGCGTCTATTCAGTGGCAGTGGCCCTGCTGCCCGGCGCACGTGGCGACGGACAACCGGTGACCACGCTGCTGGAGCTGGAGGCCGGTACCCAGTTGAGTTACTACTTTGCCGGGCCTGCAGGTGCCAGCCTGCTGCTCAGCAGCTCGGGGGGGTATGGGTTCCTGGCCACGGTGGACAACATGACGTCGCGCCTGAAAGCCGGCAAGTCATTCGTCACCTGCAACGAGGGGGAGCAGCTCTGCCGTCCGTCACCTGTGGCGGGAACGGTTGGCGCCACCGTCACGCCAACCGGCACGGTCGCCCGGCCGCTTGTACCTGCCACCCACGTGGCGTGTGCGTCCACGGGCGGTCGCATCCTGACATTTGAGATCACGGAACTCAAGGCACAAGCCAACGGCGGCCGGGGCCTGATGCTGATTGATCTGGAAGCCAAAGACACCTTGGCCGGCGCGGCCGCCTACACCCGCAGCGTGAAGATTGAAGGCATCGGGCGTGGTGGCAAGGCCCGTGAAGAAACGCTGGAAATCAGAAGCCTCAACAACGCCCGCGCGGCCAGGGCGCGCAAGGGCAAGGCCGCTGATTTGGGATTCAAGCCGGCCGCCATTATCCGGGTGGAGTGAGGTGGGGTGCTATGTTTTATATAGCTGCCTGCGCAATACCCACGAGGGCTAATGGTTGTTTTTATTGATAAATTGGCCTAATCAGCCATAAGGGTTTGCGCGCACCTTTTTGGGGCTGACCCATGGCATCATGATCGGTTGATCCCACAAAAACGAGGAGACCGACATGCCGAAAACTGTCCATACCCTGGCATCACTGGCCACCGCGGCCGCCGCTGTCCTGCTGGCTGGCTGCGCAACACCCCCTGCAGGGCCTGAAGCCCGCACAGCCACCCTTCAGCGCACGGCGTTGGGTGTTGCACACGTCAGCGCCCCCAACGCCGAAACCCTTGCCTATGGTGTGGCTTATGCCCACGCACAAGACAACGTGTGCCAGACGGCCAACCAGCTGGTGACCGTCCGGGGCGAACGCTCACGCCACTTTGGGGGTGGTAATTCAAGCGGATTGCTGGGGCGGCGCGTGTTGCCCAACGAGCAGATCGATTTTTTCATCACGGCCTACATGGACGATGCGGCACTGGAGAAGCAGTGGTCAGCCACCAGTGCCGAGGCGCAGGCCTTGGCGCGTGGCTATGTTGCCGGCTACAACCGTTTCTTGAGTGACCAGGCAAGCCAATTGCCGGCAGCCTGCAATGGCCAGCCCTGGGTGAAGGCCATGACGTTGGGCGAGTACCGGCGGTTGACCGAGCTGACCGTGGTGCAGGCGAGCACCGCGGCCCTGGCTGATGCCGTACTGGGCGCGCGACCACCGGCACCGTCTGCTGCATTGCCACCCGGGTGGGCGCTGGCCGATGCCGCTGACGCCATGCGTGAAGTCGGCCTGCTGGATTCGCCGCTGGGCTCCAATGCCTGGGCCTTTGGCAAGGACACCAGTGCCAACGGTCGCGGCTTGTTGTTGGGCAATCCACATTTCCCCTGGGCCGGTGTGAACCGCTTTTGGCAGATGCACCTGACCATACCCGGCCAGTACGACGTGATGGGTGTGGGTCTGGGGCAGGGTGCGGTGGTCCAGATCGGTTTCAATAAAGACGTGGCCTGGTCGCACACCGTTTCAACGGGCAAACGCTTTACCCTGCATGAGCTGGAGCTGGCCCCCAACGACCCGACCAGCTACCTCATCGACGGCCAGCCGGAGAAAATGGCCTCTCGCACCGTCAGCATTTCAGTGCGTGCGGCCGATGGCACCCAGCAAAGCAAGACACAAACGGTTTGGTCATCACGCTGGGGCCCGCTTGTGGTTATCCCCCGTGCCGGGCTGAACTGGACCGCAAAAACCGCCTACGCCGTGAAGGATGCCAATGCGGGCAATGTGCGTTTGACCGACACCTGGCTTGGCTTTGCCCGCGCCAGGGGGGTGGACGACCTGCGCAAAGCCATGGGTAATCTGGGCGCGCCGTGGGTCAACACCCTGGCTGCAGACCGTGATGGCAACGCGATGTATGCCGATGTCAGCGTGGTCCCTGATGTGGACGCCGCCCAGCTTGAGCGCTGCGCCCCCAGCAAGCCCGCAGCCGCCTTGCGTCTGGCCGCCGGTCTGGTGGTGCTGAATGGATCGAAGAGCAATTGCGACTGGCGCCAGGATTCGGCGTCACCGGTGCCGGGCCTGATTCCGATGGCGCGCATGCCCATCGCCGTGCGCAGTGATTGGGTACAAAACAGCAACGACAGCTTTTTCTACACCCACCCGGCGCAGCGCTTTGACAACATTTCACCCCTGGTGGGTGACGCCCGTGTCGAGCGTCCCCGCACACGGGCCGGGCTGACTGAAATACCCGAGCTGCTGGCCGGTGGCAAAGTCGATGCCCTGGCCTTGCAACGCCGGCTGTTCGAGAACCGCAATTTCATGGGTGGCGCTGTGGTGCCTGACCTGCTGGCTGCCTGCACCACCAACCCGTCGGCCAGCGCGGAGGCGCGCGAGGGCTGCAGCGCCTTGCGTGGCTGGAATCTGACGAATAACCTCGACGCGCGGGGTGCCCATCTGTTCAGGGAATTCTGGCGCACGGGCCGTGTGATACCGGGTGTTCACCGCCTCGCGTTTGACCCGGCGCAGCCCGTGACGACGCCCACCGGATTGAAAATGGACGATGCCAAAGTGGCCGCTCTGGTATGGGATGCGCTGGCCCAGGCGGTCATCAAGGTGAAGGCCGCCGGCTTTGCGCCGGATGCGCCGCTGGGCTCGGTGCAGCGTCCGCTCATCACCGATGAAGTCATTGCGCTGCACGGTGGGGACGAGTTTGAAGGGGTGCTCAACAACCTGGGCAATCAATTTGCACCGGGTATTTCAAGCAGCGGCCTGCGCATTGATTACGGCTCCAGCTATATTCAGACCGTCACTTTTGATGAGCGTGGTCCGCTTGCGCAGGCGATTCTCACCTATGGCCAGGCGACTGATCCGGCTTCGCCCCATGCCAATGACCAACTGCGCATGTTCTCGCGCAAGCAGTGGGCCACACTGCCGTTCCATGCCCAGGACGTGGTCAATGGGCGCGTGGGCGAGGTGCTGAAACTCATCCGGCCCTAGATTCCGTGGCGGCAACAGGGCATTGGCTGTGCTGACAGAATGCACAGGTGATGCCCACTCAGGAGACCGCCATGCCCCACCCCTTCGCGTCCACACTCAAGTCCTTCCACATCCCTGGCGGCAAGGCGGGCCGGTTTTACTCGCTGCCGGCTCTGGCCAGGCAGTTCCCCAGTATCAACCGCCTGCCGGTGTCCCTGCGCATCGTGCTGGAGAGCGTGCTGCGCAACTGCGACGGCAAACGCGTTACGCCTGAGCACGTGGCGCAGGTTGCCAACTGGCAGCCCAACGCGCCGCGCACCCATGAAATTCCCTTTGTGGTGTCGCGTGTGGTGTTGCAGGACTTCACCGGGGTGCCGCTGCTGGCCGATCTGGCCGCCATGCGCAGCGTCGCGGTCAGATTGGGCAAAGACCCCAAACGCATCGAGCCGCTGGTGCCGGTGGACCTGGTGGTCGACCACTCGGTGATGGTGGACCACTATGGCAGGAAGAATTCACTGGACCTGAACATGAAGCTGGAGTTCCAGCGCAACCGCGAGCGCTACGAATTCATGAAATGGGGCATGCAGGCCTTTGACACCTTTCGCGTGGTGCCGCCGGGTTTTGGCATCGTGCACCAGGTCAATCTGGAGTACCTGGCGCGTGGTGTGCACCAGACGGTGGACGGTGCAAAAGGCGGGCCGATTTACTTCCCCGACACGCTGGTGGGCACCGACAGCCACACCACCATGATCAACGGCATTGGTGTGGTGGCCTGGGGCTGCGGTGGCATTGAGGCCGAAGCCGCCATGCTGGGCCAGCCGGTCTATTTTCTGACGCCCGATGTGGTGGGCTTTGAGCTGACGGGGCGATTGCGTGAGGGCGTGACCGCGACTGACCTGGTGCTGACCGTCACCGAAATATTGCGCCAGCACAAGGTGGTGGGCAAGTTCGTCGAGTTTTATGGCGAAGGCACGCGCACACTGAGCCTGCCTGACCGCGCGACCATTGCCAATATGGCCCCCGAGTACGGTGCGACCATGGGCTTTTTCCCCGTGGATGAGAAGACGATTGACTACTTCACCGGCACGGGCCGCACCAAGGCCGAGATTGCAGCGTTTGAGGCGTACTTCAGGGCGCAGGGCCTGTTTGGTGTGCCCGGCACCGCAGATGTCTGTGCATCCCTGGGTGACATTGATTATTCGCAGGTCGTGACGCTGGACCTGGGCCAGGTCACCCCCAGCCTGGCAGGCCCCAAGCGCCCGCAGGACCGCATCGAACTGGGCAACGTGGCCAGCCAGTTCGAGTCGTTATTCTCCAAGCCCAACGCCGAGAACGGTTTCAACCAGCCGGCGTCTGCGTTTGCAACAACCCACACCACGGCGACCGGCAAGGGCAATGCCAGCAACGCCGGCATTGCGGTGCACAACGGCGACGTGCTGATTGCTGCCATCACCAGCTGCACCAACACCTCCAACCCCAGTGTGCTGCTGGCTGCAGGCTTGCTGGCCAAAAAGGCGGTGGAGGCGGGCCTGAAGGTCAAGCCGCACATCAAGACCTCGCTGGCCCCAGGTTCCCGCATCGTGACCGAATACCTGACGGAAACCGGGCTCTTGCCCTACCTGGAGAAACTGGGTTTCGCGCTGGCTGGCTACGGCTGCACCACCTGTATCGGCAACGCGGGCGACCTGACGCCCGAGCTGAACGACGTCATCACCAGGAACGACTTGATTTGCACCGCCGTGCTCTCGGGCAACCGCAACTTCGAGGCGCGTATTCACCCCAATCTCAAGGCCAACTTCCTGGCCAGCCCGCCGTTGGTGGTGGCGTATGCGATTGCCGGTACCGTCACCCGTGACTTGATGACTGAGCCAGTTGGCCAGGGGAGGGGCAAAGACGGGAAGTTAAGAGACGTGTACTTGGGCGACATCTGGCCGTCCAGTGACGAAATCTACAAGCTGCTCAAATTTGCGATGAAGGGCAAGGCTTTCCGCGAGAACTACGCCAGGGTCAAGACCGAGCCCGGCAAACTGTGGGACAAGATCAAGGGTGTGGCAGGTACCGCCTACACCTGGCCCACCAGCACCTACATTGCCGAGCCACCGTTCTTTCATGATTTTGCTATGAATTCGATAGCTTCTAACGCAAAGGGGACGAGGGCTACAGGGTTAAAAAGCTCCGTAAACAGCGCCCGCATCATGGCGCTGTTTGGGGATTCCATCACCACCGACCACATTTCCCCGGCGGGATCCATCCAGTCCAGCTCGCCCGCCGGCCAGTGGCTGCTGGCGCACGGTGTACAAAAGGCCGACTTCAACTCTTATGGTGCTCGTCGTGGCAACCACGACGTGATGATGCGCGGCACCTTTGCCAATGTGCGCATCAAGAACCTGATGATCCCGCCGGATGCCACTGGCTCACGCGAAGAGGGTGGTGTGACGATTTACCAGCACGAATCAGCAAGCAGCACGGGCGCTGCGGCCCGGACCCAGGGTCAAAAAATGGCCATCTACGACGCCGCCATGCAGTACATCGCCGACGACGTGCCCACCGTGGTGTTTGCGGGCGAAGAGTACGGCACCGGTTCCAGCCGCGACTGGGCCGCCAAGGGCACACAGTTGCTGGGCATCAAGGCGGTGGTGGCCAGGAGTTTTGAGCGCATCCACCGCAGCAACCTGGTGGGCATGGGTGTGCTGCCGCTGCAGTTCAAGGGTGGTGACTCCTGGCAGTCGTTGGGGCTGCAGGGCAACGAGTTGATTGACGTGATTCCCGATGCCAGCCTTACGCCCCAGAGCGACGCCCTGTTGCGCATCACCCGGGCTGACGGCCAGACGGCCACGCTCATCGTGACGCTGCGTATCGACACCCCCATTGAGGTTGACTACTACCGGAACGGCGGCATTTTGCCGTTCGTGCTGCGCCAGCTTCTAGCGGGTTGATCCGGTCACTCCACCGGTATGAACTTCTTCAAGGCGGTCCGGGTGCGCGTGGGGTTGACCCGCAGCCTGATGGTGTCTGCGCTCACGGGTGTCTGCACCGTAAATTTTTTGTCCCGTGTGTCGCGCGCCACATAACGCACCAGCGGAACCCCTTCAGCATCCACGATGCTCACTACCACCGGTGTGCTGGCACTGACGCCTCTTTTGATGGCGACCGCTTTTTCACCGTTGGCCAGGCTGACATAGGTGCCCGGCGGATAAAACCCCAGCGCATTCGTCATGGCTGAGCCTACCCGTGCATCCTCACCCACGGCGTTGATGAGGGATGAGCGTGCGGCACTCAGGGCCGAGAGGGCTACTCGGGTCGAGCGGGCAGCCAGCATGGCCACGCGTTCGTCGGTCATGCGCAAAATACGCCGGCACTCCAGGTTTCTGGCCAGCCCTTTGGTTTCGTCCCGGTCGTGATGCAGGCCCACGATGTCCAGCAAGTCGTCGTTGACCACGCCAAAACTCCGCAAAATGGCGGCGCTGTTGCTGGCGTGGTCCTGGATGAGCTGGCGCTGGCTGGCATCGGGTTTGGTGATCTGGCGGGTCAGCTTGTCCTGCTCCCGGGCCATGCTGATGTTCATGGTGAGTGCCGCCCGAAACAGCACCGGCCTGACGATTTCCTCGACGTCCAGCTTCTGCGCCGTGAGGTCGCCAATCACGGCGGACAACAGCGCATGTGTGGCGCAGTAGTCTGAGGCGGGGTCTGCCAGCGCCTGAAAAAGCGAAAACAGGCTGTCGTCCGGATCGGTGGTCGCCAGCTCGGTCGCTCTTTTTTGCAATCCGTCCAGGCGCTCCAGTGCATTTTTAGCGCCCTCACCGGGGTATAAAACGCTGGTCAGGACCGCCTGCAGGTCAAACCAGTTCCCGCCCATGTCAATGTTCGCCCCGTAGTCAATATTCAGGATGACGGTTGGCATGGTGGCTCTGGAAATCTGACCCATGCTCATGCCGTCACGCAGCATGGCATACACCAGCCGGTCATAACTGCGCACCCAGGCCTTGTGGTCGGCCTCGGTGGCGCAGGCTTTGTGGGCCGCCAGGTGCTCCTTGTGCTGCGCCGACACAATGGCCTGGCCTTTGCGCAGGAGCAAATTGCCGCGGGCGTCCCAAACGTTCACCGGCAGGGGTTTGCCGATTTCGATTCGTTCAATGGGCAGTGTGACGTAGTTCATCCTGGATGGGAAATTGCGTTGGGCCCCATTGTCTGTGTCGCAAAGAAGCGTGAAGGGCAGGTGTAGCCCTCAAAACGGGCACAATTTGACGCTATGACCAGACAGGTATTGATTGCAGGCGGGGGTATTGGTGGCGTGGCGGCGGCGCTGGCCCTGGGGCGCGCCGGTTGCGGCGTGCGCCTGTTCGAACGGGCTGGCGAATTCAGCGAAGTGGGGGCCGGTATCCAGATGGGCCCCAACGTGGTGCGTGTGTTGCAGGCCTGGGGCCTGGCTGACGGGCTGGTTGACGTGGCGGCTTTTCCCGCGCGTTTGCAGGTGCGCAGCGCCACATCCGGGCTCGAGCTGGGTGCGCTGCGTCTGGGCGATACAGCACGCCAGCGCTACGGCGCACCTTACGCCACCGCGCACCGGGCTGATCTGCTGGGCCTGCTGCTCGGCGCCGCGCGGCAAACCCCCGGTGTGGCCTTGAACCTGCAGCACGAGGTGACCGGCTTCATGCAGACGGCGGATCAGGTGACGGTTCAGTGTTCACAAGGATCTGGGCAGCAGGTCCTGAACGGGCAGGGTGATGCCCTGATTGGCGCGGACGGCCTGTGGAGCCCAACCCGGCATGGGCTGTTGAACGACGGCCCACCCCGCGTGACCGGCCACCTCGCCTACCGCGCCCTGTTGCCCCAGGCAGCCCTGCCGCAGCCGCTACGCAGCCAGCACATCACCGTCTGGCTGGGGCCACGCCTGCACCTGGTGCAGTACCCGGTGCGTGCTGGCGACTGGCTCAACGTGGTGGGCATTGTTCATGGCGCGGCGCCGTCATCGGCTGATCCCCAAAGCTGGGACCAGGGCGCCACGGCTGCCGATTTTCGCAATGCAATGGCGGGTACCTGTACCCCGCTGCAAGACCTGATCAACGCCATGACGGATTGGCGACGCTGGGTGCTGTGTGACCGGCAACCCATGCGCGGTGCACATGAGCATGCCAGAGGCCGCGTCGCGCTGATGGGGGACGCCGCGCACCCGATGCGCCCTTATCTGGCGCAGGGGGCGGGTATGGCGATTGAAGACGCCGCCGAGCTGGCGTGGGTGCTGAGCCAGCCTGAGCTGGACGTGCCCACCGCCTTGGGCCGGTTTGCGGATGCGCGGTGGCAACGCAATGCACGGGTACAAGCCCGGGCGATTCGCAATGGGCAGATCTTTCATGCCAGCGGCCTGGTGCGCTGGGCACGCGACCGGGCGATGGGCGCGCTGGGCGAGCGGGTGCTGGACCTGCCGTGGTTGTATGCGGGCAGTCAGGCGCTATAAAAAGAATAGCTGCTCACGCATATCCGGCGAGGGCTGATGCCCGATAAGGCACCAGATTCAGTCGTTCAGCGAAGATAGAAACTGTTGGAGCTCGGGTGTTTGGGGGTTGGTAAACAGCTGGCCTGGTGGCCCCATCTCATGCACCCGCCCCTGATGCATGAAGATGACCCGATCGCTCACCTTGCGGGCAAAACTCATCTCATGGGTCACCATCAGCAGCGTCATGCCCTCATCGGCCAGGCTCTCGACCACGCGCAACACCTCGCCCACCAATTCGGGGTCCAGCGCCGACGTGATTTCGTCACAGAGCAACACGGCGGGTTCCATGGCCAGCGCACGGGCAATGGCGACACGCTGCTGCTGCCCGCCCGAGAGTTGATCGGGATAGGCGTCATATTTTTCGGCCAAACCCACTCGCTCCAGCAGTTTGCGGGCCTGGGCTTCGCCTGCCTGGGTCTCACGCAGTTTGACCAGCCTGGGCGCCAGCATGACGTTTTTCCCGACTGTCAGGTGCGGAAAGAGGTTGAAGCTTTGAAAAATCATGCCCACGCGCTGGCGCAATTCGCGCATGGCCAGGGCGTTTTCATGGAGTAGGGGTTTGCCGTCCACGGTCAGTTTGCCGCCCTGAAAAGTCTCCAGTCCATTGATACACCGCAGCAGGGTGCTTTTGCCGGAGCCGCTCTTGCCAATGATGGCAATCACCTCACCCGTTCGCACTTGCAGGTCGATACCCTTGAGTACTTCATTGGTGCCAAAGCTTTTGCGCAGTTGACTGATCTCGATCAGAACGGTTTTCTCAGCTTCCAACATTCATTTTCCTCTCAAGGTTGCGCGCCATCAGCGAAATTGGAAAACACAGTGCAAAGTACATCAGGGCCAGACAGCTGTACACCAGAAAAGGCTTGAACGTGGCATTGGTGATCATCGTGCCGGCCTTGGTCAGTTCGACAAAACCGATGACTGACGCCAGCGCCGTCCCCTTGATCACCTGTACCAGAAAACCCACCGTTGGTGGAATCGCGATCTTGACCGCCTGCGGCAAAACCACGTAGCGAAGCTGTTCCGAAAAGTTGAGCGCCAGACTTTCGCTGGCTTCCCACTGTCCCCTGGGAATGGCGTTGACGCAGCCACGCCAGATTTCGGTCAGGAAGGCACTGGTGTACAGCGTCAGCGCCACGGTGGCAGCAACCCAGGCCGAGGTGTTGACGCCAAACAGGGCAATACCAAAGTAAGACAAAAAGAGCTGCATCAGAAGTGGTGTGCCCTGAAAAACCTGCACGTAACCACTGACAAACCGGGCCGCTCCCGGCGTTTTGGACATCCGCAAAACCAGTAATCCCAAACCGACCAGGCCACCGCCGATAAAAGCAATTAACGATAACGCCACCGTCCAGCGGGCCGCCAGCAGCAGGTTGCGAAAGATATCCCACAGACTGAAGTCAACCATGGTCTAGCGCCCCCACAAAAAACGCGGTCCCATCCAGTTCAACAGGCGACGCACGCCCATTGACAGCACCAGATAGAGCAGCGTGGCGATGATGAAAGCCTCAAACGCCCGAAAGTTCCGGCTCTGGATGAGGTTGGCGGCGTAGCTCAGTTCCTCGGTGGAAATTTGTCCGCACACGGCAGAGCCCAGCATCACGATGATGATCTGGCTGACCATGGCGGGCCAGACTTTCTTGAGGGCCGGTGGCAAGACGACGCGGGTGAAGGTTTGCATGCGGTTGAGTGCCAGGCTCATGGCGGCCTCAATCTGCCCCTTGGGGGTAGCCTCGATGCCCGCACGGATGATTTCCGTGGCGTAGGCGCCGAGGTTAACCACCATCGCGATGACCGAGGCAACCTCTGGCGAGAGCTTGATGCCCAGAGCCGGCAACCCAAAATAGATAAAGAACAGTTGCACGATGAACGGCGTGTTGCGAATCGCCTCGACATAACTGCCCACCACCCATTTCAGCCAGACCGGGCCGCTGGCGCGAGACCAGGCACAGGCCACCCCGACAACAAGGCCGATGGTGGCCGAGACGGTTGTCAGCCCCAGTGTCCACACAACGCCCTTGAGCAGCAGGGGCGACTGGCTCAGGACCGCCAGAAAGTCGAGGTCAATGCGCATGGTCTCAATGCAGGGCAGGGTTGATGTGTTGTGGCTTACTGGGGCAGATCACCCGCAGGGCGGCCCAGCCATTTCACGGCCATTTTGTCGAGGTCACCTGACTTTTTGGCTTCGGCAATGATGTCGTTGACTTTCAGGCGTAATTTGTCCTCACCCTTGGCGACACCGATGAAGTTGGGCGAGTCTTTGAGCAGCAACTTGTATTCCGTGGCGAGTTGCGGGTTTTTGGCCATCATGTTGCCGGCAACCGAAGCGCCCGTGGCAATCGCCTGCACCTGTCCGGCGATGAAGGAAGACACCGTGGCGTTGTTGTCTTCAAAGCGTTTGATGTCTGCGCTTGCCGGTGCCAGCCTGGTCAACTCCTGGTCCTCAATGGCGCCACGGGTCACCCCAATGCTCTTGCCCGCCAGGTCGGCAAAACTTTTGAGGCTGACGGTCTTGGCGGCAAAAACGGCCTGGAAAAAGGGTGAGTAAGCGGCCGTGAAATCAATCACTTTTTCGCGCTCCGGGTTTTTGCCCAGGGTGGAAATGACCAGGTCGGCCTTTTTGGTCTGCAAGTAGGCGATGCGGTTGGCGCTGGTGACCGGTACCAGTTCAACCTTGGCACCGAGTTTTTGGCCGATGTACAGGCCGATGTCAATGTCAAGACCCTGCGGTTTCAGATCGGTGCCCACAAAGCCGTAGGGCGGGAAGTCGGTCGGAATGGCAATCTTGATTTCCCGGGACTTCATGATGTCGTCCAGCGCGGTTTGCGCGTTGGCGACGGTCGCACCCGTCAGGGCGAGGGCGGCTAACGCAATCGAAGCAACGGAAAAGGCGGTTTTTGCAAAATTCACAGCAAGGCTCCTAAATAAGTGGACGTGTCGTCCGTGGGTGGTTTCACGGAGCGGTTGGCTCCTTTGCGATTACCTGGTTGGGCACCAAGCAAATTTTGTGCCGCGACGGGGGCCAAAGCCTCGCGAAGCTGGGCAATCGGGTCGCTGCTGGGCTGCAGCTTCATGCTGGTCTGCACGGTGCCAATGTGCTCGCTCATCAGTTTTTCGGCCAGCAGCAAGTCGCCCTTTTCAAGCGCATCGACGATTTGCACATGGTCAGCACAGGACTGCACGGCGTCATGGGATGACTGGTAGAGCATGGCGGTTAACGCGGTACGGGCCGTGAAGTCCCGAAGGGTATCGGCCAGCAGGCTGTTGCCCAGACACTCTGCCAGGCACACATGAAAGTCGCCCAGAAGGAAAGTACGCACCCCCACGTCGTCGGCCTTGATGGCGGCCTTTTCACGGGCCAGGTGGTTTTTGAGCTTTTTGACACCATTCTTGTCAATGCCCTGGCCGCTGCGGATCAGCCCCGTCTCCACAACCCGGCGGGCTTCAAACGCCTCACGGGCTTCGTCTTGGGAAGGTTCCACCAAATACCAGCCCCGGCGCGCACTGACCGTCACGATGCCGCGGGTGGACAGACGCGTGAGGGCATCGCGAACGATGGTGCGGCTGCAGTCAAACAGCATGGCCAGTTGTTGTTCACCGAGCCGTGAGCCGGGCGCGAGCTTTTGGGCAATCACGGCCTCAATGATGCGGTTGGTAATCTCGACAGCGCTGATCATGGGGTTAGCTTAACCCAGATGATTTCAATCTGGTATACAAGATTTGGCTATCAGACTAAGTGTTTTCCCTCGAACGCTTGGCCGCAGGCGCAGATTCACACGCCTTTGATGAAGGGATTGCTATAAAAATAGTAGCTACTTACGCTTGATTGGCGGGGGCCAGGGCTTTATTTCTTGTGCAGAGCTCAGGTCACCGGCGCCGGGTTGAACAGCACCAGGGCGTTGTGCAGCTTCCAGTGCTCGGCCCAGGTCTTCTTGCGGCCACTGGCCACGTCGAGCATGAGCTTGAACAGCTCCCAGCCCACGTCTTCAATCGTGGCGGTGCCGTCGGCAATCGTGCCGGCATTCACGTCCATCAGGTCATGCCAGCGCCGTGCCAGGTCGCTGCGTGTGGCGACCTTGATGACGGGCACCTCGGCCAGACCATAAGGCGTGCCGCGCCCGGTGGTGAACACATGCAGGTTCATGCCCGCCGCCAGTTGCAGCGTGCCGCAGATGAAATCGCTGGCGGGCGTGGCGGCATATATCAACCGTCCAGTCAACCCCTTTTGCCCGAGCTTCTCGCCCGGTGCCAGCACGCCGGTGATGGGCACGGAGCCGCTCTTGACAATGGAGCCCATGGCCTTCTCGACGATGTTGGACAGGCCGCCCTTTTTGTTGCCCGGCGTGGTGTTGGCGCTGCGGTCTACCTTGCCACGTTGCAGGTAAGCGTCGTACCAGGCCATCTCGCGGATCATGGCTTCGGCCACCTCGGGGGTGGAGGCGCGTGAGGTGAGCTGGTCGATGCCGTCACGCACTTCGGTGGTCTCGGAAAACATCACGCTGGCCCCAGCACGCACCAGCAGGTCGGTGCAATAACCCACGGCCGGGTTGGCGGTGACGCCCGAGAACGCGTCGCTGCCGCCGCATTGCACGCCCACCACCAGTTCACTGGCGGGCACGGTGGTTCGTCGGCGAGCATTCAGGCGCGTCAGGTGTTCCGTGGCCTGGCGCATGATGGACTCGACCATGGACATGAAGCCCACGTGCGCGTCGTCCTGCAAACAGATGGTGTCCAACCCCCCTGGCAGAGGGGGCACACCCAGTGGCCCGGCGGAGCCGGTCCCACGGGTGTCGCTGGTCGCTTGAATCACGATTGTGTTGGGGGGAAACAGCCGCTCCGGTTGCAGTTTTTCGCAGCCCAGGCTGACCACCATCACCTCGCCCCCAAAGTTGGGGTTCAGGCTGATGTTGCGCAGGGTGCGAATGGGGATTTCTGCGCCCGGCGCGTCAATCGCCACACCGCAGCCATAAGTGTGTTCCAGCGCCACCACGTCATCGACGTTGGGGAATTTGGGTAGCAACTCGGCCTTGATGCGTTGCACCGCAAAGTCGGTCACGCCCGCGACGCACTGCACCGTTTGCGTGATGGCCAGAATGTTGCGTGTGCCCACCGAACCATCGGCATTGCGAAAGCCCTCAAAAGTGTAGCCCTCCAGCGGTGGCTGTGGCGTCGGTTTGGCGGTGGCAATGGGTAAATCGTCCAGTCCACGTGCGTCGGGCATCTTCAACAGGCGCTCGTGCACCCAGCTACCTGCCGGGATGGCCTTGAGCGCGTAACCAATGGGAATGCCGTAGCGAATGACCGGTGCATCGGCGGCCAGGTCTACCAACGCGACCTTGTGGCCTTGGGGCACCAGGTCGCGCAAAGTCAGTCCTGACGGGAACACTGTGCCAACAGGCAAACCGCCGTTGTTGGCAATGATGGCGACGTTGTCGCGACCGTGCATGGTGATGTACAAAGGGGCAGTGTTAGGCATGTTCTGGATGGGCTCAAATGGGCATTAGTTGTCTGACAACTCAAGGCAAATGTATCTGCCTGATTTCGCAGGGAGATCTTATCTCATTGATAAAACCTTGAATCGGTGAAATTACCTACCGTGTGCGGAGCGCCATGTTGTACGATGACTGGTTGCCAATACCCCTTCTTCCCCACGCACCATGAACCCAAGCTCGCCCTTTGCAACAGACCGCATCACCCACGTCCGCGTCTCCTCCTGCTACCTGCCGCTGGCCACCCCCATCAGCGACGCCAAAGTGCTGACGGGCCGCCAGAAGCCGATGACCGAAATCGCCATCCTGTTCGCCGAGATTGAAACCGAGGGCGGCCACCAGGGCCTGGGGTTCAGCTACTCGAAGCGAGCAGGGGGCCCGGGCCAGTTTGCGCATGCCAAAGAGATTGCGCCCGTACTCATTGGTGAAGACCCCAGCGACATCGGCAAGTTGTGGGACAAGCTCTGCTGGGCCGGTGCCTCGGTCGGGCGCAGTGGCATGGCCACGCAAGCCATTGGCGCCTTTGACGTGGCGCTATGGGACCTGAAGGCCAAACGCGCCAACCTGTCGCTGGCCAAGCTGCTGGGTGCGTACCGCGACTCGGTGCGTTGTTACAACACCTCGGGCGGTTTCCTGCACACACCGATTGACCAGTTGATGGTCAATGCGTCGGCCTCTATCGCACGTGGTATTGGCGGCATCAAGCTCAAGGTAGGCCAGCCTGACACCAGGCTGGACATTGCCCGTGTGACGGCGGTGCGAAAACATCTGGGCGACACCGTGCCCATCATGGTGGATGCCAACCAGCAGTGGGACCGGCCCACGGCCCAGCGCATGTGCCGCATCTTTGAGCCCTTCAATCTGGTCTGGATTGAGGAGCCGCTGGACGCCTACGACCATGAGGGCCACGCCGCACTGGCGCTGCAGTTTGACACCCCCATTGCCACGGGCGAAATGCTGACCAGCGCCGCCGAGCATGGCGACCTGATTCGCCACCGTGCAGCCGACTACCTGATGCCTGATGCCCCTCGGGTTGGTGGCATCACGCCGTTCCTCAAAATTGCGGCACTGGCCGAGAATGCCGGCCTGATGCTGGCCCCGCACTTTGCCATGGAGTTGCACGTGCACCTGGCCGCGGCCTACCCGCGCGAGCCCTGGGTAGAGCACTTTGAATGGCTTGAGCCGCTGTTTAATGAACGCATTGAGATCAAGGATGGGCGCATGCGGGTACCTACCCGGCCGGGCCTGGGCCTCAGTTTGAGCGAGCAGACGAAGGCCTGGACCCGGGACAGTGTGGAGCTTGGCAAGCGCTAGCCGCTATAAAAGTAGTAGCTGCTCACGCATATAGGACGGGGGCTAACATCACTTTTTGTTCCAAAGTTCATCCATGACACGGGTAAAACGCCCGGCAATCACGTCTTCCTGCAAATGCCGGCCGTTGGCCACTACCCGATTGCCCGCCACGTAGACCTCACAGATGGCCGGCTCACTGGTGGCAAACACCAGGGCATCCAGAAGGTGGGTGTGGGGAATGCCCAGCAGACCGGGTGATTGCGTGTTGAGTACCAGCGCATCGGCGCGTGCACCGGGTGCCAGGCCCCAGCGTGCTGCACCCGCCGCGCCCTGGCCACCTTTCAGTGCCGCGTCGAACAGGCGGGCCGCTGTGGCAGGCTGCCCCTGGCCGGGCGCAGCGGCGACATTGCGCCGCTGCAAGTTTAGCCGTTGCCCGTATTCAAGCCAACGCAATTCTTCGGCCCAGGCACGGGACACATGGCTGTCTGAGCCAATGGCCATGGGCACACCGGCTGCCAGCCAGGCCGGCAGATCAACCAGGCCATCGCCCAGATTGCCTTCGGTGCTGGGGCAAATGACAATGCCTGCGCCACTGCGGGCGACGGACTCAATCTCTGCCGGTGTGGCGTGGGTGGCGTGCACCAGTTGCCAGCGGGCATCGGGTTTGAACTCGCGGCACAACCATTCGATGGGGCGCGCCCCGGTGCTGGCCAGGCAATCATTCACCTCCCGGGTTTGTTCGGCGATGTGGATGTGGACGGGCATGGCGTCATCACCTGTTTTCCACATCAGTTCAACGATGGATTCGCCAGATGCCGCCCGCAGCGAATGGATGGCCACGCCGGCATTGACCCGTGCACGGCCTGACGATTGAATCGCGCGATGCAGGGCGTGGATCAGGTCTGGTGTGCCGGCGAACCGGCGCTGGTCATCACGCAGGGCCGGTTGCGAGAAGCCGGCGCGCTCATACAGCGCGGGCAACAGGGTAAGGCCCAGTCCGGCATCGGCAGCCGCATCGGCCAGCGCCCAACTGAGCGTGGCCGGGTCGTCATAAGGCCGGCCATGCGTCGTGTGGTGCAGGTAATGAAACTCACACACCTGGGTGTAACCACCTTTGAGCATCTCGACGTAAAGCTGCGCCGCCACCGCCTGCATCTGGTCGGGCGTGATGCGCAGCGCCACGCCGTACATGCGGTCGCGCCAGGACCAGAAATCGTCTGAATCGGCTTCGCGTCGCTCCGACAGGCCGGCAAAGGCGCGCTGGAAGGCATGGCTATGGGCGTTGACCAGACCTGGCAAAACCGGGCCGGGCAGCACGGTTGCGTGGGGCGGCGGGGTGTGTACATCCGCTGTGATGTCGCTCCAGAATCCCTGGCGGTTAACGGCCAGACACACGCCAGACTGCCATTGCCCGGCCACCCACGCCTGGGGTGCCCACAGCAGCGTGTCGGACATCTGGGTGATGTGGGTTGCGTGGGTCATGCCGGTCTCCAGTCGATCATGGTTTGCACCAGCGCACGCAGCACGGGCAATACCTGGTTCGCCCGCGTCGGGTCAATGGCAAAAGGGGGTTCTTCAGGCATGTAGCAGCGCCAGCACATTTCAAGCTGCGCCGCATGAATGCCCTCCAGTGGCCGGCCATGGTGGCGCGTGATGTAGCCGCCCTTGAAGCGGCCATCGACCACATGGGTAAAACCGCCCTGTGAAGCCAGGACGCCGGCCAACGCGGTGCGCAGGCCTGGCGCGCAACTCGCCCCGTGGACCGTGCCCAGGTTGAGGTCGGGCAGTTGTCCGTCAAACAGCCAGGGCAACGCGGATTTGATGCTGTGCCCATCAAACAAAATGGCGTGACCGTGCCGCGCCTTGATGCGTGCCAGCTCTGTTTTTAACGCCTGGTGATAGGGTTGCCAATAGGTTTCACAGCGGCCTGCAATGTCGGTGTCATCCGGTTCCTGACCAGCCCGGTAGAGCGCCTCGCCGGTGAAAAACCGGGTGGGGCACAGCTCGGTGTTGTTGGCTCCGGCATACATGGGGGTGTTCTCGGGTGGCCGGTTCAGGTCAATCACATAGCGCGAGTGTTGCGGCACGATCAGGCTGGCGCCCATGGCACGCACAAAGTCATACAGTGGTGCCAAATGCCAGTCGGTGTCTTCGACGTTCAAGGCCCGTGGCACCAGGCGGTCACGCAAGGTGGCCGGGATCCGTGTGCCCACGTGTGGCAGGCTCACCAAAAGCGGGGTGTCACCTGGGTGCAGGGTAAAAACAGTGTCGCTCATGGGTGTTGCTCCTGCCCACCCACCACCACGCGGCGACAGGGGTTGTGGCCAAACCAGTAGGCCAGTTCGTTGGGGTGTTCGAGGTCCCACACGCAGAAATCAGCACGTTCACCTGCTGCAAGCAGGCCCCGGTCGTTCAGGCCGAGCGCGCGTGCACCATTGACCGTGACGCCACGCAGCGCCTCCTCGGGTGTCAACTTGAACAGTGTGCAGGCCATGTTGATCATGAGCAGCAAAGACAGGCCGGGTGAGGAGCCAGGGTTGTGGTCAGACGCCAGGGCGATGGGGACACCACACTCGCGCAGGGCCGCGATCGGTGGCAGCCGGGTTTCACGCAAGAAGTAATAAGCCCCGGGCAGCAAAACGGCCACCGTGCCGGCCCCACGCATGGCGCGTGCACCCGCGTTGCTGAGGTATTCCAGATGGTCACAAGACAGTGCACCAAATTCGGCGGCCAGCGCAGCACCGCCCTGGTCGCTGAGCTGCTCGGCATGTAATTTGACGGGCAAGCCCAGGGCTTTGGCGGTTTCAAAGACGCGCCGGGTTTGGGTGGGTGTGAAGCCGATGTTTTCGCAGAAAGTATCGACGGCATCAATCAATCCCCTGGCGTGCAAACGGGGCATCCAGCTGCAAACCGCATCCACATAGTCGTCTGCGCGGCCTTCAAACTCGGGCGGTACGGCGTGGGCACCCAGGTAGGTCGTGCGCACGGTCAGGGGCAATACAGCACCCAATTCACGCGCCACAGACAGGCAACGTGCTTCATGGGTTTCGGTCAAGCCATACCCGGACTTGATTTCCAGCGTGGTGACGCCCCCGGCCATCAGGGTCAGCGCCCGTTTGCGAGCCGTTGCCAGCAAGGCTTCGTCCGTGGCGGCGCGGGTGGCGGCGACGGTAGAGCGAATGCCGCCACCTGCACGGGCGATGGCTTCGTAGCTTGCGCCCTGCAGCCGCATTTCAAACTCCGCCGCGCGCTGGCCAGCGTAGACCAGATGGGTATGGCAGTCCACCAGACCCGGCGTCACCAAGGCACCACCCAGGTCATGGTCCTGCGCAATTTTTGCCCTGAGGTGGGCTGGCAGATCACTCTGGGCACCAACCCAGACCAGTTGATCGCCCCGGGTGAGCAGCGCACCGTGTTCAACCAGCCCCCAGGGCGTGGTGCCGGTCAGGGTGGCCAAACGCGCTCGGTGCCACAGAGTCAGGTCGGGCATGGGATGTATCTTTCGTGGGAACGCGATTCAGCCCGGCGTGTAGCCAAGCCACCAGGCGCGCAGGGGAATGCCGGCATCGGAAGGCGAAAACGCCCATTCGTGGGGGTCGGCTTTGTCAAACCACAACAGCGTGTGAGCGGGCACGGCGAGGGTCTGCCCCCCGTTGCGCCACACACCGGTAGCCACCGTATAAAGACCGCGCGACGCACAGGGTGCAGACCAGCCATGCTGGTTTTGTACGGACAGCATCACACCGCTGCCCTGACGGGTCATCAAATTGAGGTCTTGTGTGGGGCCATTGATCAGGCGGCAACCAGGGGCCAGCCCACCGTCAAACCGCAGAGGTGCATCGCCCACTTTCAAGTACTGCAAGTCATTTGCAAACTGCAGGGCAACCCCGGCACCCTTGAGCACCACAAACCAGCGTTCAACGCCTGGAAACCCTGAAAACGGGCCGTCGGCTTCAATATCGGCACGGCTGATGCGCACACGCCAGTCGGGGCCGGGTGGCCAGGTCAGCAATTCGCGGGTCCAGCCACCACCGTTGCGCCAGGCTTGGGGGGCCGTGGTCTGGGCATTCACGAGGGTTGGTGTCATGGCTTGAACTGCCCGTGAATCTGATAACGCACGCCAGGGTGAACCAGCCGCGCCAGTGTGATGGGTACATCCCGGTTGATGGTGCGACGCACAATGATCAGGCAGGCATCAGTCGGGGCGATGCCCAGCAATTGCGCCTCTCTTGCGCTGGGTGGGCCCGCTTCAATGGAGTACTGAGCTTCCCAAAGCGGTGCGACGGTCAGCAGGTAATGCGTGGGTGTGATTTGGGTGAAATCGGTTTTCAGGTAATCAGGCGCGCAAGCCGGATTGACATAACGATCCTCGCATTGCAGCGGCACACCGTTTTCAAAATGAACGATCAGGGTGTGGAAAACCGTGGTGCCGACGGCCAGCCCCAGTTTTTGCGCCAAGCCGTCTTTTGCCGGTTCGGCCTGGGCCAGATGAACCTGCGCATGGTGCTGGTGGCCGCGCGCCAGAATTTCCTCATGCAAGTCCCGAATGGTCAAAGACGAGGACACGGGTGCCAGATGTGCCGCGAAAGTACCGACGCCTTGAACGCGCGTCACCAGTCCCTCGGTTTGCAATTCGCGCAGGGCACGGGTTACGGTCATGCGGCTGACCTGAAACTGGCCTACCAGCTCGGATTCGGAAGGCATCAGGGTGTCCGGCGTCCAGCGCCCGGTTGACAACCCGTCTTTCAAAAAATCCTTGACACGCGCATAAGGTGCACGAGCAGTGGGGGTGGGTTTTGGTGCAGATTTGGAGCTAGGGAAAACCATGCGTAAATTCTACTTGCGTAGACATGTCTAGACAAGTACCATTCGTGCAGTTCAATCCATTCATCCAACCTGCTCAAGAAGTCGCCATGTCTGCAAAACCCCATCCCGTGCGGTCTCCGCGAGGAACCCGGATCACCTGCAAAAACTGGCTGATTGAGGCGGCCTATCGCATGATTCAAAACAATCTCGATCCGGAAGTGGCCGAGAACCCCGATGCGCTGGTGGTCTATGGCGGTATCGGCAAGGCTGCCCGCAATTGGGATTGTTTCGAGGCCATTCTGCAAAGTCTGCGTGACCTGAATGAGGATGAGACCCTGTTGGTGCAATCGGGCAAGCCGGTGGGTGTGTTCCGGTCGCATGTTGATGCGCCGCGCGTGCTGATTGCCAACTCCAACCTGGTGCCTAAATGGGCAACCTGGGAACACTTTCATGCGCTCGACCGCAAGGGCTTGATGATGTATGGCCAGATGACTGCGGGCTCATGGATCTACATCGGCAGCCAGGGCATCGTTCAGGGGACCTATGAGACGTTTGTCGAGGCGGGGCGCCAGCATTTTGGCGGGGACCTTGCCGGTCGCTGGATTTTGACCGCTGGCCTGGGTGGCATGGGTGGCGCGCAGCCGCTGGCAGCCAGCTTCGCGGGTGCTTCGTCACTGAACATTGAGTGCCAGCAATCCAGCATCGAGTTCCGCCTCAAAACGCGGTATCTGGATGAGCAGGCGATGGACCTTGACGACGCTCTGGCACGTTTGGCGCGGTACGTCCACGAGAAAAAGGCAGTATCGATCGGCTTGCTGGGCAATGCCGCGGACATCTTGCCGGAGTTGGTGAAACGCGTCAAAGCGGGTGCCATTCGCCCGGATATCGTGACGGACCAGACGTCTGCCCATGATCTGGTGCATGGTTATTTGCCCGCGGGCTGGACGGTTGCCGGCTGGCACGCGGCCCAGGCAGACTCCGGCCAGCACGCGGCGCTGCGGGACGCCGCCGCCCGCAGTTGTGCCGTGCATGTGCAGGCCATGCTGGACTTTCAGGCCATGGGCATCCCCACGGTTGACTATGGCAACAACATCCGTCAGGTGGCGTTTGACGAAGGGGTTAAAAACGCATTTGATATTCCCGGTTTTGTGCCAGCCTATGTGCGCCCGCTGTTCTGCCGGGGCAAGGGCCCGTTTCGCTGGGTGGCGTTGTCTGGAGACCCGCAAGACATTGCCAGGACCGATGCCAAAATGAAAGAGCTTTTCCCGGATGATGCCGGGTTGCACCGCTGGCTGGATCTGGCCACCGACCGCATTGCCTTTCAGGGCTTGCCTGCCCGGATTTGCTGGATCGGTTTGGGTGAGCGCCACCGCGCTGGCCTGGCCTTCAACGAGATGGTGAAAAGCGGTGAGCTCAAGGCCCCCATCGTGATTGGACGTGACCACCTGGACAGTGGCTCGGTGGCATCACCCAACCGCGAAACTGAGGGCATGAAGGATGGCAGCGATGCCGTCAGCGAC
>JBEEMW010000026.1:0-17539 GCA_041192445.1 Pseudomonadota bacterium
CTTTAGCCACGGTTAACGCCCGGCGCGGACTTCAGCGGCGAGGTAATCCACAATTTGCAAGGCACGTTCCATGTTTTTGGCCTGCGTGCCATCGGTATAAAACCGCCCGGCCACGCCCAGCGCGGGAACGCCCTCAACCCGATAGGCATTTTGCAGCTGGGTGGCCTTGGTGGCTTTGGCCGAGACCGAGAAGGAGTTGAATTGCGCCATGAATTTGTCGGTGTCCACGCCCTGTTTGGTTACCCAGTCGGCAATGGCTTCTGGCCGCTTGAGTACCTGTTTTTCGACGTGGATGGCCTGGAACACCTTGGCATGGAGCTTGTCGACCAGGCCCATGGCTTCAATCGCGTAATACAGGCGCTGCAAAGGCACAAAGTCGTCCCGAAATGACACGGGAACCCGCCGCACGTACAGGTCCTTCGGGACGCGCTTGATCCAGGCGTCCAGCGCCGGTTCAAACGCATTGCAGTGGGGGCACTCGTACCAGAAAAACTCGATGACCTCGATCTTGCCTTTTGCAGCCTCTACGGCGACCTGCTTGTCCAGAACCAGATAGTCGTCGCCAGCAACCGGTTTTTTGGCCTGTGCCTGCACGCTGGTGACGCCCAACGCAGCAACGGCCAGGGCGGACCCGCAGGTCAGGGAAAAATCGCGACGCTTCATCTCAAAACACTCCTAAAAAAGCTCAGACCCTAGCTGGCACAATTAGTTCACCGCCTGTTAACGCTGCACCCGAACGATGGCCGTCTCAAAGCCCGCACCATCCAGTTTGTCCTTGGCTTTGTCGGCATCTTCTTTTTTGTCAAACGGGCCCGCGCGCACCCGAAATACCGTTCGGCCTGATTGCTCACGCTCGGATACCTTGGCCTCGACGCCACTCAGTGAGATCTTGGCACGCTGGCTTTCAGCGTCCTCCGTTGTGCGAAACGCGCCAGCCTGCACAAAATACATGAACGGTTCAACCGGGGTGGTGGATGACTTGGCACGTGCCAAATCCCCAAGCGGGTCGGCCGAGGGGGCCGGTTTAACGTCAGCTTTGGAAGCCCCCTTGGTGGTGGTCGCCGGGGCTTCGGGCAGGGCCGTAGTTGCCGCAGAGGCCGCAGCTGCCGGTTTGACCTGTGTTTTGCCGTACAGAGGGGAGTTGGGGTCCCAGTCCTTGTTCTTCTTGGCCTCTGCCGCGTCCTGGTCAGCCGAGCGGCTTTGCACTTTGGTCACAAAGGGAACCGGTACTTTGGTGACGTAGACAGCCACAGCCAGCGCGACCGCCAGCCCCAAGACCACGCCAACCACGAACCCGAGAAAGGTTCCACCCTTTTGATATGTCATACCTTGCCCACTGTTGATGGATGCCATTGCAATCGATTTAACCTGAGTTTTTCTACATTCTGGCGGGAGCGCCTACGCCCAGCACCGCCAGCCCGTTGCGCAGCACCTGCGCGGTAGCTGCCACCAACGCCAGACGGGCCAACTTGACGGCTTCGTCATCCACCAGAATGCGCTCGGCATCATAGTAACTGTGATAACTGGCGGCAAGGTCACGCAGATAAAAAGTAACGTCATGCGGGGCAAAGTCCTGCGCCGCATGGGTCAGCATGTCCGGGTATTTGGCCAGCTGCAGCATGAGGGCCAGGGCCTGCGGGCTTTGCAAAGGGGTGAGCGCAACGCTTGCCAGGCTGGCCACGTCACCGCCCCAGCTCGCCAGCACCGAGCAGATGCGGGCATGGGCGTACTGCACGTAGTACACCGGGTTGTCGTTGTTTTGCGCCAGCGCCAGATCCACATCAAACACGTATTCGGTATCAGGCTTGCGGCTCAGCAGGAAAAACCGCACCGCGTCCTTGCTGGTCCATTCGATCAGGTCACGCAGCGTGACGTAAGAGCCGGAACGCTTGGAGATTTTCACCTCTTCACCACCGCGCATCACCCGGATCATGGTGTGCAGCACGTAGTCGGGGTAGCCTTGCGGAATGCCCACATTGGCCGCCTGCAGGCCAGCGCGTACGCGGGCGATGGTGCCGTGGTGGTCGGTACCCTGAATATTCACCACCTGCTCGAAACCGCGTTCCCATTTGGTGATGTGGTACGCCACGTCGGGTACAAAATAGGTATACGTGCCGTCACCCTTGCGCATCACGCGGTCTTTGTCGTCACCGTAATCGGTGGACTTGAGCCACAGGGCGCCGTCCTGTTCGTAGGTTTTGCCGGCCGCCACGAGCTTTTTCACGGTGGCGTCTACCTTGCCGCTGGTATACAGGCTGGATTCCAGGTAGTAGTTATCAAACTGGACGGCAAAGGCCTTCAGGTCGAGGTCTTGCTCATGGCGCAGATAGGCCACAGCGAAGTTGCGGATCGAATCCTGGTCGTCAATGTCACCGCTGGCGGTGTATTCCCGGTCATCCGATTTGACCGTCTTCCTGGCCAGGAAATCGGCGGCGATGTCGGCAATGTAGTCGCCGTTGTAGGCCACTTCGGGCCATCCCGCATCGCCGGGCTTGATGCCTTGAGCCCGCAACTGTGTGCTGTTGGCCAGCGTTGCAATTTGCACGCCCGCATCGTTGTAATAAAACTCGCGGTACACATCCCAGCCTTGTGTGGCGGCCAGATTGCAGATGGCGTCGCCCAACGCGGCCTGGCGGCCATGGCCCACATGCAGCGGGCCGGTGGGGTTGGCAGACACAAACTCCACCAGCATGCGCTGGTTACGCGGCGGTTGATGGCCAAACCCGACGCCTGCCAGCAACACCTCACGCACGATTTGTTGCTTGGCCTCGGGTTTGAGCTTGATGTTGATAAAACCGGGTCCGGCAATGTCCACGGCTTCAACCCAGGTCTTGAAATGCTCTGAATTCAATAGCGCCTCACGCAGATCCTCTGCGGCCTGACGCGGGTTTTTCTTTAAAGTCTTGGCCAGTTGCATGGCTGCGGTAGACGCGAAATCACCATGGGCGGCAACCTTGGGCGACTCAAAGGCCGCTTTTTCACCGGCACCGGGTACCAATTTATCGAGCTCGGCGGCGAGGCAGCGGAGCAAATCTTGTTTGACTGAGAGCATCCGCTGATTTTACGGGGCGACGGAGGGCGGCCCGGCAGTTTTCCAGAAACCCGGCTGGCTGAAGTTGTGCTTGAGAAAATCAATCCACAGCCGAACCCGCAGCGGCAGGTGTTTGCGCTGGGGAAACATGGCATATATGCCGTTGGGGGGCGCGGCAAACGCTTCCAGCACCACCACAAGCCGCCCCGAGGCGATTTCGGCCTCAACCTCCCAGGTGCTGCGCCAGGCAATGCCGTAGCCGGCCAGACACCAATCATGCAAAACCTGGCCGTCCGAGCAGTCCAGCGGCCCCACCGGTTTGAGATGGATCAGGTCAAACGCGGGTTGGCTGCCCGTTGGATCGGTCGGGTCTGTTGCCCCATTGGCGATTTTGGGTACCTTGAATGCCCAACCCCGGGTTTGTGAGGCGTCACTGGACAGGGCCAGACAGTCAAACCGTACCAGCTCACTGGGGTGCAGCGGCGTGCCGTGCTGTTGCAGGTATTTGGGTGTGGCGACACACAGCCTGCGGTTGTCTGCCAGGCGAACACTCACCAGCGACGAGTCGGGCAGGTCGCCCACGCGCACAGCGCAGTCATACGCTTCCCCGGCAATGTCGATCACCCGGTCACTCAGATTGAGTGAAATGGTGACTTCCGGATGCAGTTCGCGAAACCTGGGCACCAGCGGCGCCAGGTGACGACGGCCAAAACCTGCAGGCGCAGTAATGCGCAAGTGACCACTGGCTTTCACGCCACCCGCTGAAACGCTGGCTTCGGCATTGGCGAGTTCAACCAGCAGGCGCTGGCAATCCTCCAGAAAAGCACTGCCTTCATGCGTCAAGGTGATGCGCCGGGTCGTGCGCACCATCAATTTGACACCCAGGCGCTCTTCCAGCGCGTCCAGCCGGCGTCCCATGATGGCCGGGGCCACCCCTTCGGCCAGGGCGGCCGCGGTCAGACTACCGCGTGTCGCGACCGAAACGAAGGATTCAAGCTGCTTGAGTTTGGCCATGTTCCCCGATTATGGGGGCCTCAATAAGCCAGCATTGCCACCGAACGCAGCACATCCGGCGTGGTGCTGGGGAAACCAAAGAACTCAAGGTAGGCCGGGATCTGCTCAAACAACATGTCCGAGCCCACTTGCACGGCGCAACCGCGTGCCTTGGCTGCGCCCAGAAAACCGGTCATCTCGGTTTTCATCACCACTTCGCCAACGAAGGTACTGGGGGCTATGCGTGACACGTCCATGGGCATCGGGTCGCCCGCGTTCATGCCCATGGGCGTGGCGTTAACCACCAGATCGAACCCTGCCGGATCGCTTGAACCCGTCTGCACTTGCAGCGCGGGGTAATGCTGTCGCAGACGGTCGGCCAGGCCCAGGGCCGAGGCCGCATGGACATCAAACAAACTCAGGCTCGCCACGCCCGCAGCGGCCAGTGAAGCCGCAATGGCCGAACCCACACCGCCACTGCCGACCACCAGCGCGCTGGCACCCTGGAGTTTCAGCCCCTTGCGCAGCACACCGCGCACAAAGCCCTCCCCGTCAAACATGTCACCTTGCAGGCGGCCATCCGGCCCGAGGCGCACGGCGTTGCATGAACCGGCAATCGCGGCCGTGGGCAATACCTCGTCCAGCAAGCCGACGGTAGAAACCTTGTGCGGCATGGTGATCAGGGCGCCGCGGATGTTGGTGAGCTTGAAGATCGCGCGCAGAAACACCGGGTAATCCTGGGCCTGACAACCCATGGGCACCACAATGGCGTTGACCCCGGCCGACTCGAACCAGGGGTTGTAGATCATCGGCGCCTTGAAGGCGTGTGTCGGGAAGCCGATGTGGGCGATGATTTCGGTTTTGCCATTGATCATTTTTTGACGGCTCGTGCAGCGGAAACACCGGCACGCAGCCCGAGCAGGTAGCTGTCAACGCCAAAACCGCAAATCTGGCCCCGGACGATTTCGCCGAACACCGACACGTGGCGAAAAGGCTCACGGGCGTGGATATTGGACATGTGCAGCTCAACAATCGGGCAGGTCAGAATGGCCAGCGCGTCACGGATACCGTAAGAGTAATGCGTCCAGGCACCGGCATTGATGAGCACCGCATCCACACCATCGGCATAGCCCTGATGGATGCGCTCACACATCTCGCCTTCGCTGTTGGTCTGGAAGTTCTCCACTTCCGCGCCCAGCTCTTTGCCCAAAGCGCTCAGACTGGCGTTGATTTCGTCAAGTGTGACGGTGCCATATTGCGCAGGGTCACGTTTGCCGAACATGTTGTGGTTGATACCGTGGAGCATGAGAATTTTCATAGGGTTCCTTTAATCTGGATAGTTTGCCCGCTCTGGGCTGCTTCGACAATGGCTTCGGTAATGCGCAGATTCAACAGCCCGTCACGCGCACTGACCAAGGGCTGTGCTTCGCCGCGGATCACGGCACCGAAATGCTCAATCTGATGTTTTAACGGATCGTCACGCACCATGCCGACCACGCCCACTTCAAATTCTTTCCACCAGGAACGGTCTTCCACCCGGGGATAAGTTTTCAGGCGCATCGTGGGTACCGACAGGCTGCCGTTGGTGCCGGTGATGACATAACAATCTTCGTCGTCGTAGCTGGCGTAAGCCTTGTTTTCCTGAGAGGTCTGCTCCCAGCTGCGCGGGCAGGCGGCGGTATCCGACAGCATGAAGCTGCCCAGGGCGCCACTGGCAAACCGCAGGTTGATGGCAACCGTGTCCTCCACCGGGAAGCCCCGCGTGGCGTGGCTTGAAAACGCCTGCACCGCGATGATGTCGCCACAGAGCATGCGCAGGTTGTGCACCTCGTGGATCATGTTCAGAAGAATCGGGCCGCCACCGATTTCCCGACGCCAGGGGGCATCCGCAAAGTAGTGATCCGGCTTGAAAAACGTGGCGCTTCCCGTCACGGCCACCAGCCGGCCGAGCTTGCCGGAATCGACCACTTCTTTCGCTTTGGCCATGATCGGGCTATGGGCCCGGTGATGCCCGATCAGCACTTTGGCGCCGGTCTCCTGAACCAGCTTGACCAGTTGCTCGCCCTCAGCCACATGGGTGGCCATCGGTTTTTCAAGCAGGATGGGCAAACCCCGGGCAATGCACTGCAGGGCTTGCGGCACATGCAATGGATTGGGCGTGGCCAGGATGAGGCCATCGGGGCGGTCTTGGGCCAGCAGTGCTTCCAGCGAGGCATACAGCGGCACACCCGCTTTCGCAGCGACCGCAACCGCCGCCGGGGACGGGTCAACAATGGCAACCAGGTCACAGGTGGGACTGTTCGCCGCGACTTCCATGTGAGCCTGGCCAATATAGCCGGCACCGGCAACCGCAATGCGGGTTTTGCTCATGAGGGAAATCCGGAAATGGGTGAGACCAACAACAAAAGTACAGCGGGAGCCGCTCAAGACGCGCCCCGGCCACTTGAAGGCCGGGGTCGTCGTTCAGTTGCACCCTACTGACGCTCTATTTGTGCTCTATGTGCGTTTTACTTGCGCATTTTGGCCAGCTCGGCCATCACTTCGTTAACTGTGGCTTCACCCACGTTGGCGCTGAACTGGGCCACCACGGGTTTCATCTTCTCACGCAGTTTGGCCACTTCGGCCGGTGAGAATTCGGTGACAGTCATGCCGTTCTTCTTCAACAGATCCAGGTTGACAGCCGCAGCAGCGCGGTTGGCATCACGCTGGCCTTTGGCGGCTTCGTCAGCCGAGCTGTCCAAGATTTTCTTTTCAGCAGGCGTCAGGGTATCCCAGACTTTTTTACTGAAAATCACTGACTGGGGGTTGTACTGGTGGTTGGTCAGGGCAATGTACTTTTGCACTTCCCAAAACTTGTTGGCAGCGATCACGCCCAACGGATTTTCCTGGCCATCAATGGCTTTTTGCTCCAGACCGCCATAGACTTCAGCGAAAGGCATAGGCGTTGGGTTGGCACCCAGGGCTTTGACCCACGCCACGTTGATGGGGTTAGGAATCACGCGCAGTTTCAGGCCTTCGATGTCTTCCACTTTGTTCAGTGGACGCTTGCTGTTGGTGATGTGGCGGTAGCCCAGTTCCCAGTAAGACAGACCAATAATGCCTTTTTCCTCTAGCTTGGCATGCAGTTTGGCACCCACGGGCCCGTCCACGATAGCGTCGGACTCTTTTTCGTTGGCAAACAAGAAGGGGAAGTCAAAAATCGCCAGTTCTTTCGCTTCGGAAGCCAAAATGCCCGAGTTCATGACGGCCATCTCTATCGTGCCACCTTTGAGTGAGGACACCACTGCCTGGTCGGTGCCAAGTGTGCTGTTGAAAAACAGATTGATCTTCATCTTGCCGCCCGATTTGGCTGCGACAGCCTCGGCAAATTTTTTCATGCCTACGGCTGCAGGATGGGTATCCGGGCCTGCCAGGGCAAATTTAAAGCTGCGCTCTTGTGCAAAGGCGGTGCCAAATGCCGCAGCAGCGGCTGCCACCAATACGGTTTTCATAAACAGACGTTTCATGGAGTCTCCTAAAGGGATGGAATAACAAGTACGCTAATAAAAACGTAGCATGTGGCGTACCAGTTCACATGCTTTGTTGAATAACCCAACGCCTTTCAGTGGCATTGGGACTACGGGAAAACGATAGGGGAAATTAGTAAAACCAGCGCGCCGGCACCATCACCAACTGCGGGAAGGCCACCATCAAAAACATAATCGCAAACTGGGCAATCATGAACGGGATGACACCCTTGGTCAATTCGTCCATGCTGACCTTGCCCACACCTGCTACGGCGTTCAGCACGGTGCCAACCGGTGGTGTGATCAAGCCAATGGCGTTGTTGATAATGAACAGTACCCCAAAATACACCGGGTCAATGCCTGCGGCTTTCACCACGGGCATCAGTACGGGTGTGAGCAGCAAAATGGTCGGCGTCATGTCCAGTGCGGTACCCACCACCATGGTCAACACCATGATGGCCAGCATCAACAAGCGAGGGCTGTCCAGCAGTGGTTGCAGCAAGGCCACGACTTGCGCAGGCAAATCGGCCACGGTAATCAGCCAGGCTGACACCATGGCTGCCGCCACCAGGAACATGACCACAGCGCAGGTGGTGGCAGCCGACACAAACAGCGGCACCAGTTTTTTGAAGTTGAGCTCTTTATAGACAAAAACCGAAACAACCAAGGCGTAGACGGCAGCCACCACGGCAGCCTCAGTGGGTGTAAACACACCAAACTTCAAACCAAAAATAATGATGAATGGCAGCACCAGGGCCCAGGTGGCATCTTTGAGTGCCAGCATGACTTCAGCGGCAGTTTTGCGAGGTGGGGGGGCAATGGTTTCTTTGCGGACCAACCACCACCAGGTAAACCACAGCGAAGCGGCTAACCAGATACCAGGGAAGATACCGGCCATGAAAAGCTTGGAGATCGACACGTTGGCGGTGACACCAAAGATCACGAAACCAATGGACGGCGGAATGATGGGGGCGATGATGCCGGCTGAAGCAATCAGACCGGCCGAGCGCGCCCGGTCATGGCCGGCGGCCACCATCATGGGCAAGAGCAGCGCGGTCAGTGCAGCCGCATCGGCCACGGCCGATCCCGACAGCGAGGCCATGATGACGGCAGCCACGATGGTGACATAACCCAATCCGCCCTTGATGTGGCCGACCAGGGTCATCGCAAAATTCACAATGCGTTTGGACAGGCCGCCGGCATTCATGACTTCGCCAGCCAGCATGAAGAAAGGCACGGCCAGCAGTGGGAAGCTGTTGGCGCCTTCGATCAGGTTTTGCGCCAGGATCTGGGCGTCAAACATGTTCATTTGCCACATCAGCGCAGCGCCGCACAGCAACAGGGAAAAGGCAATGGGAATGCCCAGCGCCATGGCGGCGAACAGGGAACCCAGAAAAATCATGATTGTCATGTCAGACCTCTACTTGTTATGTTTTTCAATGGGCTGCGTCCGCATCCGCATGCGGCGCTTCTTCGGACTCCTGGATCAACACCAGGTGGGCATCGTCGATCTGGCCTGTCAACAGGCGCCACAGGTCGCCCAGCAAAACGGGCGCACTCAATAGGGCAAACACAACGCCCGAGGTGTAGACCCAGGCCATGGAAACCTCCATCACGGCGCTGGTCGTTCCCCAGTTGACGACGGCCTGGTCATAAGAGCCTTTGAGGATCAGCCAGAGGCAATACAGCATGAGCACCAGCGAAAGCCCCATGCAAACCTTCTTGCCTGCCGGGCCCAGTCGACCCACCAGCATGTCGGTCCCCAGATGGCCGTTGTCGCGCAAGGCCACGACGGCACCCAGGAAAGTCAGCCACACAAACAGCCATCGCGACAGCTCTTCAGACAGGGTGAAGCCCGAGTTGAAGGCGTAACGCATGAACACGTTGCCAAACACCAGCACCACCATCACCGCGAGCATTGCAGCGATCAGGTAGCTGATGAGATTGCAGTAACCGTCAATCAATTTCTTGATCATTTATTTGTCTCCTGGGAAAAGGTCCAGCCGATAATGTACGAACTAGTTAGTTTTCATGAATCAGTAGTTACCCTAGTGCCGCTGGTTAACTCCAGTGGCCCTGTTTTTATGGTGATTTGTCAGACGTGAACAAAACGCACCACCATCTCGGTGATGCTGCTTCGGCGCGCGGCAACCGCTTCTGGCGAGCGCGCGCCAGCCTTGAAAATCAGGCCGAAGGTGTGCTGGTTGGAGACATTGAAGAAGGTCAGCGCGGAGATCGACGCATGGATGTCGATCGGCTCCAGACCCGGGCGAAACACCCCGCTGGCCAAGCCCCGGTCGTACAGCTTGCGGATGGCGTCGATGGCGGTCACATTGAGCTCCTGTATGGTTTTGCTCTGCGCCAGGTACTGGCCGCGCTCCATGTTTTCGGTCATCACCAGCCGGATGTAGTCCGGGTTGCCGCTGTGGTGGTCGAATGTGAACTCCACCAGCCGGCGCAGGGCCGCTTCCGGCTCCAGGTCCTCCAGGTGCAACGCCGCCTCGATCTTGCGCATGCGGCGGTAAGACTCCTCCAGCACGGCCACATAAAGGCCTTCCTTGCTGCCGAAGTAGTAATAAATCATGCGCTTGCTGGTTTTGGTGGCGGCCGCAATTTCGTCGATGCGTGCGCCACTCAGGCCCTTGTCGGCAAATTCTTTCGTCGCCACTTCCAGAATGCCCGCCACGGTCCGGGCCGGATCGTTGGTGCGGGGGACGGGGGCCTTGCGGGTAGCGCGGATGGAATGTACTAACTGGTTCATTCCCGGAGTATAGGGGGCTGCGGCAAGACATGGCGGCCAAACGCTGCGGCTTGCTTTAAACCAGCGCAACAGTCAGCTTGTCGATCACCACACGGGTGTCGGGCCGCACACCACGCCACCAGGCAAAGGCTTCAGCAGCCTGCTCGGCCAGCATGCCCACGCCATCAGCCAACTGTTTGACCCCCGCGTTTTGCGCCAGGCGCAGGAAGGGGGTGAGCCCTTTGGCGTAGGCCAGCTCGTAAGCCAGGCCACAGTTGGCAAACACCGAGGCGGGAACCGGTGGCAGCTCGGCGCGCAGGCTGGCGGACGTGGCGTTAAACACCACGTCAAAGGTCTGCCCTTCCAGCTCTGAATAGGTGCAGCCCCGCACGCGGCCTTTGCTGACGCCGATGGTTGCCAGCGCATGCGCCTTGTCCGCACTGCGGTTGGCAATCACCAGCTCGACCAGACCTTGCTCCAGAAACGGCAACAGGGCACCGCGAGCTGCACCACCGGCACCCAGCAGCAGCACACGCCTGCCCGCCAGAGGCGTACGCAGGTTATGGATCACATCGCGCACCAGGCCAACGCCGTCAAAATTCTCGGCCAGCACACGGTCGCCATCAAATTTCATGGCGTTGGCGGCGCCCGCCAGTTGTGCGCGTTCGGAGTGCTCGGTGGCGTAGGCAAAGGCGTCCAGCTTGAACGGCGCCGTGATGTTCATGCCCCGGCCACCCAAGGCGCGAAACGCATCAACCGCCCCCGCAAACCCGCCCAGGGGGCCTTCGATGGCGGTGTATTCAATGTCCTGCCCGGTGGCCTGCGCGAACGTGCTGTGGATATAGGGTGACTTGCTGAAACCAATGGGGTTACCGATAACGGCGTATTGATCAGGGCCCCCACGGTTGCCCATCATGACGCTCTCCCGGTTTCGAGCTGGCTGACCGCGTCTTCGGCGTACAGCACACCGTCCTTGACGAAGGTGTCGATTTCCTGCGCCGAGTACCCCACACTCGCTGCGATGTCGCGGTTGTGCTGACCCAGCAGCGGCGCGGGCCCGCTGGGTGAGGTATCGCATTCGGAAAAGTTGAACGGCAAGTTTGGCAACCTGATCTTGCCCAACAGCGGATGGTCCTGCTCCACCACCATGCCGCGCGCCACGGTCTGCGGGTCGGCAAGCACTTTGTCTATCGTTTGCACGGGTGCCGCGGGCACGCCGGCTGCGTCCAGTTGTGCGCAGCAATGCGCCACACTGGTTTGGGCCATCGTCCAGGCGCGAACCTTTGCCAGAATGGCCTCGCGATGGGTATTGCGCCCGGCCTGATCGTGAAAACGCGCATCCAGCGCATACGCCTCGCCGCCAATCAATTTGGCCAGGCTGATCCAGGTGTCGGTCATCTGCGCGGCGATCACCAGATAGCCATCTTTGGCCGAGAACACGCCATACACCGTGCTTTGCGGCAAATCGTGACCAGTCTGAACCGGCAGCTCTTGGCCACCACTCATCAAATAACTTTGCGTGGCGAAGTCGTGCATGGAAATCATGCAGTCGTACAGCGCGATGTCGATGTGCTGCCCGCGCCCGCTGGACACCCGGCCAAACAGCGCGGCGCAAATGGCCGAGACACCGTACATGCCCGCGTACATGTCGGCAATCGGCATCCTGAACAGCGGTGGCGGCTCGCCGGGCACACCGATCAGCGACATGGCCCCGCTCTTGGCTTCGGCAATCAGGCCGAACCCGGCACGTGCGGCATCCGGCCCGGTGTGGCCATAGGCCGAGACCGAGCAATACACCAGCCGGCGGTTGCGTTGGGACAGTTCCTCATAACCCAGCCCGAGTTTGTTGAGCGCACCGGGGCGGTAGTTTTCGACAAACACGTCAGCGCTGTCGGTGAGCTTGTGCATCATCTCCAGACCACGCGGGTCGCGCAGGTTGATACACAGGCCCTGCTTGCCCATGTTTTGCTGCATGAAGTAACCACTTTGGCCGCCCACCAGGGTGGGGCTGGCTCGGCCTGCATCACCGGCCACGGGCCGCTCCACCTTGATGACCTCGGCACCCATGGCGCTTAAGGCACGCGACATGTGCGGGCCGGCCAGGAAGTGGCTGTAGTCAATGACGCGAATGCCGGCCAGTGGCAGTGGCTGCGTCGGTTTACCGGGTGTTGAATTAGTCATTAAATCGGCCTTTAGCCCTCGTCGAATATGCGTGAACAGCTATTTATTTGATAGCAACTGTGGTGGATCAGGCGACAGCGCCCGGCCGGCGCGGGATCATCAGGCGGTGCTCCCCCTTTTGCACCACCTGACCATGCTGGTTGATGAGCACGGCAGGCAGCACCACAATGCCCCAGCCGGGTTTGCTTTTGGACGCGCGCAGGCTCTCCACATGAAACCTGATGTGCAACACGTCGTTGATCTTGATTGGCAGCAAGAAATCCCAGGTCCAGCCCAGGGACATGCCGGGCAAAAAGCGGTATTCGCACTGGGTCTTGAGGCCATCGGCCACCGACAGGCCCATCAGGCCATGCGCAACACGGCAGCCAAAGTGCGAGGCGTTGGCATAAGCCTCGTCCACATGCACGGGCGTGAAGTCACCGGTGAGTTCGGCGTAGGCGTCAATGCGTTCGGCGGTCACGGTGTAGGTGGGGCTCTCGCAGGCGTCGCCGACCGTGGCGTCGTCCCAGTATTTTTCGGGCGTGGTGAACTGGATGTCGGGTTTGGGCATGGTGTTGTCTCAAGCTCTGGGGTTGACGGCCAAGACGCGGGCCACGGCATCACCGCGGGCTTGAATCAATTCCACGGCCAGACCATCCGGCAGTTGCAGCCAGTTGCGGCCTTGTGGCAGGGCCTTCACGCCCCAGCGCTGCGCAGCGGCCAGGGCAGCATCGAGGTCTTCCACCATGATGCCCAGGTGCGCCAGCCAGCCCGCGTCGTTGCTGGGCGGTGCCTCGAAACCGGGCGTGCTCATGAGCTGCATGCCGCCCAGCGTCCAGTACTGATTGGGGGCGTCGGTAGGGCCGTCGATTTCGCGCACGTCCATGCCCAGCACTTCCAGGAAGAAGTTGATGTGCCACTGGATGTCTTTTACGCGCACCGCAACGTGCTCAACATAGGATCTGGGGGTATTCGCCATGACGGTCTCTTTGAGTCTCTCTGGATAAGCAGGATTAAAACGGCGGTGGTTCAGCGCGGCAAGCCACGCTCAAGGCCTTTGATGCAGGCCACCAGCGTCTGGTTGACGGGCGTGGGGACGCCGCATTGGGCACCCTGGCGCACGACCGCACCATTGATGAAATCGATTTCGGTGATGGAACCTTTTTCCAGGCTTTGCAACATCGAGGTCTTGAAGTCGTAGGGCAGGCCTGCACCCGCCTTGACCCAGGGTTGGCGTGCATCGGTGGTGGTCAGGGTAATGCCGCTGGCTTTGGCCACGGCCATGGCCTCGGCCACGGCGGCCACACCACAGGCTTCCATCTCCGGCACCTGGTACAGGTCACCATAAACCAGCCGCGAGATGCCACTGACCGCGCCCGTCGCCACGTTGACCAGCAACTTGTCCCAGATCGTGCCCATGATGTTGTCGCTGACGATGGTGTCCAGCCCCGCCGCGTTGAAGGTGTGTGCAATGCGTTGCACCCGGTCGGTCATGCGGCCGTCCAGCTCGCCAATATGGGTGTCTTTGCCCTGTGTTCCGATCAGCACGTGGCCCGCACCAAGCTGCGAGCCACCGGCATAGGTCTTGCCCGCCAGCACACGATGACGGCCCACGATCCCGGCCAGAATGTCTTCATGACCCAGGCCGTTTTGCAGCGACAGCACTGCGGTGTCCGGGCCCAGCAGCGAGGTGGCCGCCTGCATGGCCTGCGCCGTGTGAAAGGACTTGACCAGCACGATCACCAGATCGACCGCACCCGTGTCCAGGTTGACGCCCTGCGCTGTGGTGGCGGCCTGCACGGCAACCGTGCGGTCCGCGCCGGCACCATCACGCAGGATCAAGCCGCGGCGGTTCATGGCCTCGACCTGGTCCGTATTGCGGTTGATCAGCCAGACTTCAACGCCGGCCTCGGTCAGCACGCCACCGATGGCACAGCCCAAAGCGCCGGCGCCCAATATGCAAATCTTCAAAACGGGTCTCCTACAAGGTTCTTGGGGCTGGATTCTGGACATACCCCATCATGTTGTCCATGCAATGGCGACAATACATACCATTGCAATAAACAATAGTAGCCGCCAAACGTCTCTGAACAATACGCCTGCGCTTCATGGAAACCGATCCCTACCTGCTCGACATCAAGCTGCTGCGCCTGCTGGACCAGCTCTACATCACCCGCAGCGTGACGCGCTCGGCCGAGGCCCTGGGTCAAAGCCAGCCCACGGTCAGCATCTGGCTGGCCCGGTTGCGCCAGATGCTGGGTGACCCGCTGTTTGTGCGCACCCGTGAGGGCATGCTGCCGACACCGCGCACCGATGCGCTGATTGGCACCGTGCGCGAGGTGCTGGGCGGTTTGCAGCGGCTGACGCAATCCGATGCCACCTTCAGTCCGGCGACGGCCCGACGGCGCTTCTCGATCTGCATGACCGATGCCAGCCACATCACCCTGCTGCCGCGCCTGCTGTCGCATGTCCGCGCGCTGGCACCGGGCGTGACACTGGAGGCCAGCCGCATTGATGGCAACCTGGCACACGCCCTGCAAACCGGCGAAGCCGATCTGGCGGTGGGTTTCCTGCCCTGGCTGGACGCCGGCTTTTACCAGCAGACGCTGTATGCACAGGACTGGATTTGCCTGGCCAATGCACAGCACCCGCGCGTCATCAACGACCAGGCAGCGTGCTGGAACCTCGGCGTGTACCAGGCCGAGGCCCACATCGGCATCAGCTCCGGCACCGGCTACCAGTTGCTGGACAGCGCCGTGGCCTCCCAACACCTGACGCGCCAGATCCGGCTGGAACTGCCCGGTTTTCTGGGCCTGTCCGCCATTTTGGCCACCAGCGACCTGATCGCCACCCTGCCCCGCCACATCGGTGAAACCCTGGCCCGCTCAACCGGGCTTGGTGGCTTGCGGGTGCTGCCCTGCCCATTCGAGATCCCCGGTTTCACCGTCAAACAGTACTGGCACGCCCGCTACCACCACGACAGCGCCTGCCGCTGGCTGCGCGGCATTTGTGCGGAGTTATTCATGAAAAGTGGCGTCAGCCCTTGATATTCATGCGTGAGTAGCTATTACTTTAATAGCGAAAGCCTTTGGGCAACCCCACCTCAGGTGTCATGCCGTAGACCGGCTCACCCGGCAGCCCGGCCATCAACGGTGCGCGGGCGGCGATGAGTTTCTCCAGATCAACACCGGTCTTCACGCCCATGGCCTCGAACATGAACACCAGGTCCTCGGTCACCACATTCCCCGAGGCGCCGGGCGCATAAGGACAGCCGCCCAGCCCGCCCAGTGACGAATCAAACGTGCGCACGCCCACGTCATACGCCGCCAGACAGTTGGCCAGCCCCAGACCGCGCGTGTTGTGCATGTGGGCGGAGCCGGTTTGCCGGCCAATGGCGGCCTGCACTTTGCCGAACAATCGCCGCACCTGCACCGGGTTGGCCATGCCGGTGGTGTCTGACAGGCCCACTTCGTCAACCCCTGCGGCCACCAGTGCACCGGCCAGCCAGACCACGTCGTCCTCGGGTACCTCACCCTGCAAGGTACAACCAAAGGCCGTGGACATGCCCACTTCGACCGACACGCCGGGCGCGGTATCCCGGCGCAACTGGCAGATGGCGCGCACCACTTCAACCATGGCTTCACGCGTCTGGCGCACATTGGCCAGCGAATGGGCGGCGCTGGCAGATACCGGAATGGTGATTTTGTGCACCCCCGCATCCATCGCGGCCTGTGCCCCCCGCAAATTGGGCACCAGCGCCATGACCGTCACGCCGGGGTGAGTGAGCGCATGGCGCACCACCTCGGCCGCATCGGCCATCTGCGGCAGGAGTTTTGCCGGCACAAAGGAACACACCTCGATCTCGCGCAGGCCACTGGCCACCAGCGCGTCGATCCAGCGCAACTTGTCTGCCGTGGGCATGGTGGCCTTGACCGATTGCAGGCCATCACGTGGCCCGACCTCGCTGATGAGGACTTGCGGGACGATCTGGCTTGAAGCGATGGATGACATGGGCAGATGTTAGCTGGGTGGCGCCTCAGGGCCGATGCTGATACCCAGCTCAAGTGACATCAATAACTGTAAATGATATCATTGAAATCAAATTATCGGAGTGATAGCAATGCCTTCCGTCACCGTCAGAAACCTGCAGACAGAAACCCACCGCGCGCTCAAGGTGCGCGCCGCCCAGCATGGGCGCAGCACCGAGGCCGAAATACGCAACATCCTTGAGGCCGCCGTGCGACCCCGATTTGGCATGGGCACAGCGCTGGCGGCCATTGGTCGCAGTGTGGGCGGCGTAGAACTGGACATTCGGCGTGACAACACCCCGGTTGCCCCAGCGGGGTTTGAATGATCATCCTGGACACCAACGTCGTTTCAGAGCCGCTCAAACCCGCACCGGCACAGTCGGTGCTCAACTGGCTGGATGCGCAAGCGCCTGAAACGCTTTACCTGACGACCGTCAGCCTCACAGAGTTGCTGGCGGGTATCGAGACAATGCCCACTGGCAAGCGGCGTAACGACCTCAAGCAGGCGCTGCTGGAACGCATGCTGCCACTGTTTGAAGGCCGCATTCTGGCCTTCGATCAAAAAGCCGCTGAAGCCTTCGCCCGGCTCAATGCCAGCGCCCAATCGGCCGGCAACCCCATCAGCTTTGCGGATGGCGCCATTGCGGCAATCGCCTCCGCCAATGGGTTTATGCTGGCAACCCGAAATTTGCGCGACTTCAAAGGAAGCGGCGTCGAGCTGTTTGATCCCTGGGCGTAAAGTGGTGCTGCGGGTGTTGATGCGCGACTGGCCTGAACACGAAAACTCAGGAACCGGAAGACTTGTTGACGCGTCGTTGCTCATGAAGTTCCAAAGCGAGGAGCAGACTTGTCCTGTGTTCCCTTGCAACCTCCCGCCAGTGCAGGCCGGCGAGTGCGCCCTCAAGGGCCCAGAGCAGATTGAGACTTGCCTTTGGCTCAACCTGCTTGACCCGGGCATAGGCGGCTACTGATCCCAGGCGTTCCAGTTCCTCGTGTGTCCGGATTCCGGCAGCTCGCAAGAAGCCGGCAGATTTTGGACCCAGATTGGCCAAGCCCGCAATGGACTCTTCGCCCGCGGCAC
>JBEEMW010000027.1:0-12327 GCA_041192445.1 Pseudomonadota bacterium
CCCGTTATGCCCCGCTGGAGCAGCTGGCCCTGTCACCGCAATGCGGCTTCAGCAGCACCGTGCATGGCAACGACATTGCAGTGGAAGCGCAACGCGCCAAGCTCAGACTGGTGGTGGAAACGGCGCAGGAGGTGTGGGGCACAAATTAGCATCTGCAATGCCTGTATTGGGATGTATTTGTGCCTGTGCGGCGAATAAAATAAGCCCTATTCGCACCCTACAAAGCCAACGCCATGACTCTTAAAAAACTCCAGTCCTTCAAAGCCCGCACGGGAGAGCCTTTGGGCGCACCTTTGATGGCCACTTCACCCGAGCAGGTCGACGCCACCGCTGACGCCGCTGCAGAAGCCTTTGCCAGCTGGTCTGCCAGCGACGGCGGCATCCGCGCGGCGCTGCTGCGCGGACTGGCCACCGCACTTGAATCAGACCGCGATGCATTGGTCGCCCTGGCCGATGAAGAAACTGCACTCGGCCCCGTGCGCCTGAATGGTGAGCTTGACCGCACCGCCTTCCAGTTGCGCCGCTTTGCCGACATCGCTGAGCGCGGGGTTCCGTTTGACTTTGTGAACGACCCCGCCGTCGCCGGTGCGCCCCCCGTCGGCCATCCCGCCATGGTGCGCCAGCGGGTGCCGCTGGGCCCGGTCGCCATGTTCTCGGCCAGCAACTTTCCGTTCGCCTTTTCGGTGCTGGGTGGTGACACGGCCTCCGCTCTGGCTGCCGGTTGCCCGGTGGTCATCAAGGCGCATTCAGGTCATCTGGTGCTGTCCAACCGCGTGGCCGGTTTGATTCCCCCCGTACTCAAGAACCTGGGGCTTCCCGCCGGACTGATCAGCATGATCCAGGGCAGCGGCACCGATGTGGGTGTGCGTCTGGTGCGGCACCCGGCCATTGCTGCAGGGGCTTTTACCGGCTCAACACGGGGTGGTTCTGCGTTGCAGGCCGAGGCCAATGCCCGGCCACGACCGATTCCGTTTTATGGCGAACTGGGCTCGACCAACCCGGTTGTGATCTTGCCCGCTGCGGTGGCCAGCAAAGGCGCTGAACTCGCGGCGACACTGGCGGGCTCCATAGCGCTGGGTTGTGGCCAGTTTTGCACCAGCCCCGGCGTGATTGTGCTGATCGACACGCCGCAAGACAAGGCGGCCAACGACACGTTCGTGACGCAATTCACCGCGGCCCTTGCCGCGCAAAACCCCCACGCCATGCTGACCCCCGGCATGCGCCAGGCGTTTGATGCCGGTGTTGTCCACATGGTGGCGGCTGGCGCCAAACCGCTGTTGCAAGAAGCGGGCAACACGGAAGCCCCCCGCCCCTTTTTGTCCCAGGTGGACGCGGTCAACTTTATTGTCAAAGCCGAACTGCGTGAAGAGTTGTTTGGTCCGGCCAGCCTGATCGTGCGCGCCACGTCGGTGCCGGAGGCGCTGGATGTCTTGAAGGCAGTCGGTGGCAGCCTGACCGTGACGCTTTGGGGCGCAGAGGCCGAGAGCGACGACACCCGGGCTTTGGTACGGGGTGCCATGGCCATTGCCGGTCGTGTGCTGTTTGCCGGCGTGCCAACGGGTGTGGCCGTAACCGCCGCCCAGCAACACGGTGGCCCCTGGCCCTCGTCTACCCAGCCCATGACCACGTCGGTGGGTGATGCGGCCATGGACCGTTTTTTACGTCCCGTCGCGTTACAAGACGCACCAGCCTGGCTGCTGGCGCGCAAGGGTCAACCGGTCTGACACCGGCCCCTCATCCCCGCCTACTGCGCCTTGATGCCGGCGGTCTTGATCACCCGGGTCCAGCGGTCGATCTCGCTCTTGACAAACGCGGTGTAAGGCCTGGAGCCTTGCACCGGTACAACAAAGCCTTGTGACTCCATGCGTTGCTTCACGGACGCCGACTGCATGGCTTGTGCCATGGCCGCTTCGAGCTTGTCAACAATGGGCTGTGGCGTGCCCTTGGGTGCCGACATGCCGGACCAGGACAGGGCCTCGAATCCCTTGTAGCCAGACTCGGCGACTGTAGGCACATCCGGGTAGAGCGGATTGCGCTGGGCACTGGAGACCGCCAGTGCGCGCAGCTTGCCAGCTTTCACATGCTGCAAGGCCACATCCTGGTTGATGAACATGAGCTTGATGGTGCCACCCAGAACGTCGGTCATCATCGGGCCACCACCACGGTAGGGAATACCGGTCATGAAGATGCCCGCAGTTTGTTTGAACAGTTCCATCGCCATATGGCCGGAGGCAGCATGGGTGTAACCGTAGTCCAGCTTGCCGGGATTGGCCTTGGCATAGTCAACCAGCTCCTTGAGCGTCTTGAAGGGTGTGCTGGGATGTACCACCAGCACATTGGGGCCCGAGTGAACCTGCGAAATATGGATGAAGTCGGTGTTGGAGTTGTATTTAAGATCGGGGTCCAGCCCGTGGGCCACGGCGTTCTGGCCGACTCCGCTCTGGATAAGTGTGTAGCCGTCGGGGGTGACCTTGGCGCCCCGCTCAGTGCCAATCACACCGCCCGCACCTGCCACGTTTTCAACGATGAACGGTTGTTTGAGGATTTTCCCCAGCTCTTCGGCCAGCATGCGCCCCATCACGTCACTGGTGCCGCCCGGCGGGAACGGAACAATGATCTTGACCGGCTTGCTGGGGTAGTCGGCCTGGGCCAGGGCAGCCAGAGGTGATACAGCGCCCAGGGCTGCGATAGCGGCCAGGCTGATGAGTTTTCTGCGATTCGTCACGGTGAGTCTCCTTGGGATGACGGTCAATGAAATAAAAAGGAAGTTGTTGGCGACATGGGCCACTCAAGCCGCGGGCTCACTGAGGCCCGAGCTTGTGGATGAGGGCGGCGAGTTGCGCCATCTCCTCAGGCTTCAAATCAGTCAATGGTGCACGCACCGGGCCGGCGTCATGTCCCACAAGGCGGGCCCCGGCCTTGATGATGCTTACACCATAACCCGCTACCTTGTTGCGGATGTCCAGGTAAGGCATGAAGAAGTCCTTGAGCAGGCGGTGCTGCGTGGCCAGGTCGTCACGGGCGACCGCGTGGTAGAAATCCATCGCCGTTTTCGGGATGAAGTTGAAGACGGCCGATGAGTACACCGGGGTGCCCAGTGCCTTGTAGGCTGCGGCATAGACCTCGGCTGTGGGCAATCCGCCCAGGTAGGCAAAGCGCTCACCCATCTTCATGTAGATGGCGGACATGGTCTCGATATCGCCCACGCCGTCCTTGAAGCCAATCAGGTTGGGGCAGCGTTCCGCCAGGATGGCCAGCGAGTCGGGTGTGAGTTTGCAGACATTGCGGTTGTAGACGATGACGCCGAATTTCACGCTTTTGCAGACTTGCTCCACGTGGGCGATCAGGCCTTGCTGACTGGCTTCGGTCAGGTAGTGAGGCAGCAGCAGGATGCCGTGTGCGCCCTGGCGCTCAGCTTCCTGGGCGCAGGCGATGGCAAAGCGTGTGGGGCCTCCGGCTCCGGCAATGATGGGAACTTTGCCACGGCAGGTGTCTACCGCGGTTTTGATGATGGCGGGGTATTCGTCTGCGGTGAGTGAAAAGAATTCACCGGTGCCGCCCGCTGCAAACAGGGCCGAGGCGCCATACGGGGCCAGCCATTCCAGGCGTGCCGCATAACCCCTGGCGTTGAAGTCGCCCTGGGCGTCAAAGTCTGTCACGGGGAATGACAGCAGGCCCTGGGACATGATGGTTTTGAGGTCTTGGGGGTTCATGGTGAGGTTCTTCTTGAAATGGGTTGATTCACAATTGATAGCACATCACGCACTGTTCACGGGGGCTAGCGGTACTTTTCATTTAAAAATGACAGACATCAAAACCGCGGTTTCACTTGCGTCCAGTCAGGCCGGAAGCGGCGCATCTGGGCCACGTCGTTGCGTGTGCGGATGCGGCAACCTTGATAAGCCTGGTGCAACTCGGCCAGCTTGTCGTGATCCAGCTCAACGCCCAGTCCGGGTTTGTCTGTCAGATGAACGCATCCGCCGGTAATGGGCACCTTGCCACCCACCAGAACTTCATCCTGCTGCCACGGGTAGTGTGTGTCGCAGGCATAGCTCAGGTGCTGCACCGAAGCGGCCAGGTGTGTCATGGCCATCAGGCTGATGCCCAGATGGGAGTTGGAATGCATGGACAGGCCCAGCCCAAACGCCTGGCAGGTGCGCGCCAGCGCCTGTGTGGCGCGCAGGCCGCCCCAGTAATGGTGGTCTGACAGCAGAATTTGCACCGAGTTGAGCCCGATGCTGCGTTTGAGTTCGGCCCAGTTTGTCACAACCATATTGGTCGCCAGCGGCAAGCCCGTGGCTTTGTGCAGCTCGGCCATGCCTTCGAGCGTGGGTGTCGGGTCTTCAAAATACTCCAGGCAACCGGCCAGTTTTTCAGCCACGCGCAGACTGGTGGCCATGGTCCAGTTGCTATTGGGGTCGATGCGCAACTGGTGTTGGGGGAAGGCCGCCTTGAGCGCGAGGATGGCGTCGGCCTCTTGCTCTGGGTCAAACACACCGGCCTTGAGCTTGATGCTCTCAAAGCCATACTGGTCAATCATTTGTCTGGCCTGGGCCACGATCTGCTGCGGATTGACCGCCTCGCCATAGGGATCGGGCGCGTACTCGGGGTCCACCGAAGCGTCCCACTTGTAGAACAGGTAGGCCGAATAAGCCACCTTGTTTCGCACCGCACCGCCCAGCAATGCCACCAGGGGAATGCCCAGCGTGCGTGCCTGCAAATCAAGGAAAGCCACCTCAAATGCAGAAAAGGCGCTGTTGATCAGGTTGCTGCCCAGCGAGCCAGGGGCCAGCTCCATCTCGACGTGGCCGGTGTTGGTCTGCAAGGCATTGGCCACAACGCGAGCCCACAGTCCATTGACGTCGAAGGCGGAGATACCCACCAGGCTGTCTTTGGTGCGGTTCAACAGGTCCAGAACCGGTGCGTCGCCATAGGTTTCACCCAGGCCCACCAGGCCATTGGCACCGACCACTTCGATGATGGAACGCAGGCCAAAGGGCTCGTGTACCCCGGCCGCGTTGAGCAGCGCCGGGTCTTTGATGGCGATGGGGGTAACGCGGACAAGCGCGATTGTTGTGGTCATGCCGTTTGTCGCGTTAAACGCCCATCAGGCGAGGCAACCACAGGGTGAGCGCGGGCACATAAGTCACCATGGCCAGCAAAAGCAATAAAACAGCGAAGAACGGGTACATGGCTTTAACCAGCGCCTCAATCTTCAGCTTGCCCACCGCACTCCCCACAAACAGCACGGAGCCTACCGGTGGTGTCAGCAGGCCGATGCCGAGGTTGACCATGATGATGATGCCAAAGTGCACCGGGTTAACACCCAGCGTTTTGACCACCGGCAGCAAAATTGGCGTCAAGATCAAAATCAACGGCGCCATGTCCATCAGCGTACCCAGAATCAGCAACATGATGTTGATGTAAAACAAAATCAGGTAAGTGTTGCTGGTCAGCGTCGTGAACATCGTGGTGATCTTCAGTGGAATCTGCATCAGCGTCATCACGTAGCCAAAGCTGGCGGCAAAACCAATCAGGATCATCACCACTGTCACGGTTTTGACCGTGCGGTGAATCAGCTTGGGCAGGTCACGCCACTTGTAATCACGGTACACAAACATGGTCACAAAAAATGCCCAGATCACGGCGATTGACGCCGACTCGTTGGCCGTAAAAACACCCGACATGATGCCGCCCAGGATGATCACCATGGTCATCAGGCCCCACATGGCCTCGCCGCAAATTTTCAGGGCCTGACGCAGGGGAATCACATCGCCCTTGGGGAAGTTGCGCTGGCGTGCCACGTAAAGGCAATACACGGCCAGCATGGCGCCCAGCAACAAGCCGGGCAACAGGCCCGCCAGAAACAGGGCCGCGACCGAGACCGAACCACCCGCCGCCATGGAATAAATCACCATGTTGTGGCTGGGTGGTATCAAGATCGCCTGCACTGAACCACTGACAGTGACCGCTGTAGAAAAGTCACGCGGATAACCTTTGCGCTCCATTTCAGGGATCAACACCGAGCCGATTGACGCGGTATCGGCCACGGCTGACCCTGAAATACCGCCAAAGAACGTAGAGGCCAGGATGTTCACCAGGGAAAGGCCGCCGCGTACAAAACCCACCAGCACGCTGGCAAAGGCAACCAGACGGCGCGACATGCCGCCCTCGGCCATCAAGGCGCCGGCCAGCACAAAGAAAGGAATGGCCAGCAGCGAAAACTTGTTCACACCACTGGCCAGCTGGATCATCACCGCATCCAGCGGCAGGTCAATCCAGAGCGCCCCCACCAGTGACGCCAGGCCCAGCACGTAGGCCACGGGCATGCCAATCAGCATGAACGCCACAAAACTGCCCAACAATACAAGTGCGTCCATGTTCATGCTCCAGCGGGTGTAACTTCAGACTCTTCCAGGCCGTGATCAAAGGTCACCACCGCCCGTTGGTGTTGCGAGCCGAAGACCATTTTTTCAATCACAAACACCAGCGTGAGCAACCCGCCCAATGGGAGCGGCAGGTAGGTCACCCCGACCGGCATCCACGGTATTTCAGCCAGTGTCTGCCCCATGGTTCCCAGAACGAGCTTGCCGCCCCAGACCATCACGAACAGGCACACCAGACCCATCAACAGGTCCACCAGCACGGCACAGGCCGCACGCAGATTGGGTGGCAAGCGATCGGTCAACATGCTGACGGCAATGTGCGCGCCGGCACGGTAGCTGGCCGCAGCACCGATAAAGGTGAACACCACCATCAACAAAATGGCAATCGGTTCAGGCCATTGCGCGCCCACCCCCAACACATACCGCGCAAAAACACCGCACGGAATGATCACACTCATCAGAAAAATGGCAACGCCAGCCGCCCATATACAGCCAAGGTAGAGCACGTCCATACCTTGCAAAAGCTTGTTTTTCATGTTCGGCTGACCGGGCTATTTGACGGCTTCGATGCGTTTGATCAGATCGGCGTAGGGTGCACCGTATTTGGCCCGCACCGGTGCGGTCAAATCAAAGAATGGCTTCTGATCGACTTCAACAAACTCAATGCCTGCCGCTTTGAGCTTGGCAGTGTATTCGGCCACGCTTTTCCCCCACAAACCGCGCTGCTCAAGCTGCGCTTCCTTGGAAAATTTCCTGACCAGGACCTGCTCGGCCGGGCTCATCTTTTCCCAGGTCACTTTGGACATGACAAATATTTCAGGAATGATCAGGTGATTCGTTTGCGCGTAGTACTTGGTCCCGGTGGTGTAGTGGTTTGCAGTGAACATGCTGGGCGGGTTGTTCTCGGCACCGTCAATCACGCCCGTCTGCAAGGCCGAATAAACCTCGCTGTACCCCATGGCAATACCATTGCCGCCCAAGGCGTTCATGGTGTCGATGAACAGGGGGTTGCCCATCATGCGGATCTTCATGCCCTTGAGGTCGGCGGGTGTTTTGACCAGCTTCTTGGTGTACAGGCTGCGGGAGCCGCCGTCCATCCAGCCCAGTGCCACCATTTTTGACGGGCTGTTGGTGATCTTGTCCAGCAGTTCCTGCCCAATCGGGCCGTCAATCACGGCATGCATATGCGCTTCGTTACGGAACACGAATGGCATATTGAACACGTTCACATCGGGAACGACCGAGCCGATGGGACCCAGCGAGGTACGCAGGATGTTGATTGCGCCCACCTGGGTCTGCTCGATCATGGCTTTTTCGTCCCCGAGAACGCTGCCCGGAAACATCTGCATCTTGTATTTGCCGCTGGTTGCCGCTTCCAGCTTCTTGCCCAGGTTTTCCATGGCAACGACGTTGGGGTAACCCTCAGGATGAACGTCGGCGGCCTTGAGGATCACCTGCGCCGATGCCGTGAGGGACATTGCAAAGGCTGTGCCGGCAACTGCAATGGCGATAAAGTTTCTACGGAAAGTCATGGTTGTCTCCTTATATGACCAGATTGAAAAACGACTGACAGAACGCATGGGAACAAAAGAAAGGCGCGCTAGTGCGAACCTGAAAAACCGGTTGGAATGCGCGAAAAAACGGGCTCAGGCAGACCCTTGACACCGGCTTTCACCGCAAACACGGCACCGGCCAGGCCGGCATCGTTGCCTGTCACCGTGGCAGGTTGAATCGAGGTCACCAAAAGCGTGTCCAACTCGGGACCGCCAAAGGCGCACATGGACGGCTTGGACACCGGAACCCGGATGGACGACACCCATTGACCCTGTGGATCGAAACGGTGCAATTGCCCCGCATCGTTTGCACAAATCCAGTAACAACCTTCTACATCGATCGCAGCGCCGTCGGGTCGGCCCGGCAGCGGCATCATGTCCACAAACTCGCGCCCCGCCGACAGTGACGCGGTTTGCATGTCGAAGTCGAAAGCCCATATTTTCTGGACCGCGGGATGTGAGTCGGACAAATAGCATGTCCGATCATCCGGACTGAACGCCATGCCATTGGGCGTGATGAGTCCATCAACCCGGGCCGCGCTCAGACCGGCCTCGTCCAGGCAATAGACCGCACCCACGGGGTTGGCAAGCGACATATCCATGCACATGGTGCTGACCCAGAACCGGCCCGTGCGATCACATCGCCCATCGTTGAACCGCATGTTTGGCTGGGGGTGCGTGATGGCCGCAATGCGCACCACACTCACCGTGGGTTCATTGAGAAATTTCACCGAAAAAATACCGGTTTCCATGGCCGCCACCACACCACCCGCCGCACCCAGTCGGTCTGTCAAGGCAATACAGCCCACACGTTCGGGCGTGTTCCAGGTTTTTTGGGTCTGGCTGGCCCAATCCAGCCGGTGAATGTGACAGCCTTCAATGTCGACCCAATAAAGCGCCTGCTCGGCAACAGACCACACAGGGCATTCCCCCACGCGGTCACGCGAGGCAGACAAAACCTGGGGTTCAGACATGGTTGTGGCGGGTAGGTTGGTGGTTATTCGAAAGGCCCGGTACGCACAAACGCACCGCCCTGGAACTGCACTGCCGGGTCGCTCAGATCTGGCTGTGCCGTGCGGGCATAGACTGCCTCGCGGAATACGTCTGAACTGTCCTTTGGCACATACCCGACGTGTCGGGCTTTGGCGTTGTCCCACCAGGTGACAGCATTGTTTGACATACCGAAAATAATCGTGTGCGCCAACACGGGTGTGGTCAGGCAGGCCGTGATCAGCCCATGCAGGTCATCAAAACTCAGCCAGGTGGCGAGCATGCGGCGATCTTTGGGCTCGGGAAACGACGACCCAATGCGCACACAGGCCGTCTCAATCCCATAACGGTCAAAATAGAAACGCGACAGATCTTCCCCGAACGCCTTGCTCAGGCCGTACAGCCCATCCGGACGCGCGGGCTGGTCGGTCGTGATGGTTTCCGATTGCCTGTAAAAACCGGTGACGTGGTTCGAACTGGCAAACACGATGCGTTTGACCCCCTGTTGACGAGCCGCTTCGTACAGGTTGTAGGCCCCAATGATGTTGGCCTGCAAAATGGGTGCGAACGGCGCTTCCACCGATACCCCCCCCATATGCACCACCGCGTCCACACCCTGCATCATGGCCAGCACGGCGCCAGCGTCGGCGAGGTCAACCCGTGCCACCTCTTCATGCGCGGCCGCCGGTCCGCAGTCCAGTTGATCGGACAGGCGCAACACCTGGCAATTGGCCTTGAGCCGCTCACGCAGCGCCTTACCCAAGCCACCGGCTGCGCCAGTCAGAAGTATTCGGTGATGTAGTTTGATCGACATTGAAATCTCTTGGGCAGGAACTGCTGGACAATGCGCATAAGATTGCATACAGTCCATTCATCAAACACGTAAGTCATACGTTGTCTGACAACTTAAAACCAATTTTTATGCTTTCACGAGCAGATGTCAAGAGTTTTTAATGAACCTAAGGCAAACCCCTAGTCGATCAAACCAGGAGCCGGCTGGCACCGTATCCGGCGCGCCGGCCCGTGTCCGCAGGCCCAAAGGACTGGTCAACGAGATCGTTGAAAGCCTGAGCAGCAACATGCGTGACGGGCTGATCAAGCCGGGCGACAAGCTGCCGACTGAAGCCGAAATCATGGCCCGTTTTGATGTGAGCCGTACCGTCGTACGCGAGGCTTTGTCAAGTCTTCAGGCTTCGGGGCTGGTAGAAACCCGTCACGGTATTGGCACCTTTGTGATCGAGCAACCAACTGCCAGAACCTTTCAGATCTCGGCCCAGGATCTCGCCACCGTGGCCGACGTGATCTCGGTTCTGGAGCTCCGAATCAGCCTGGAAACCGAGGCGGCCGGGCTGGCCGCCCAGAGGAGAACTGCAGCAAACCTGGATGCGATGCAAGCCGCTCTGAATGCTTTTCAGGACTCGATTGACCAGGATTCGGATGCCGTACCACCCGACTTCCAGTTTCACATGGAAGTGGCGCGCGCCACGGGCAACCAGCACTTCGCCGACTTGATGACCTACCTGGGCACCATGATCATTCCGCGAACCCGCGTCAACACTCCGCAAAGTGCACCGGAGGGTCGCCTGAAATATCTGCAACGTGTCAATGGCGAGCATGAAAGTATTTTTGTGGCCATTCGCAACCAGGACCCCGAGGCCGCCAGGGCAGCCATGCGCACCCACCTGTCCAACAGCCGGGAGCGCCTGCGTAAAACCCAAAACCCGGATGTGCCGGTCGTCGGCTGACAAGCTTTTGAAGCGCCCCGAGTTTTGCCACACCTCATATTTAGTTGTACGATGACTGGCTGTATTTGAATTGTTCAAATCCCCCCATCTCCTATCCCCATCCCTTATGACGTCATCTCAACAAAGTCCAACCATCACCCGGATGCGGGTCGTCCCCGTCGCAGGTCATGACGGCATGTTGCTCAACCTCAGTGGCGCGCACGGCCCGTTTTTCACTCGCAACCTGGTCATCCTGACCGATAGCCTGGGCAACACGGGTGTTGGTGAAGTGCCCGGTGGTGAAAAAATACGCCAAACGCTGGACGATGCCAGGGCACTGGTCATTGGCCAACCCCTGGGCTCATGGAACCAGGTGCTCAACCGCCTGCGTGTCCAGTTTGCCGGGCGCGACAGTGGCGGGCGGGGCAACCAGACATTCGATTTACGCGTGGCCATCCACGCGGTCACTGCGGTAGAAAGCGCGCTGCTCGATTTGCTGGGCCAGTTCCTGCAGGTCCCGGTTGCAGCCCTGCTGGGAGAGGGCCAACAGCGCAGCAGCGTGGCCATACTCGGTTATCTGTTTTACGTCGGGGATCAAAAGGCCACCGACCTGCCCTACCGTTCTGAGCCCGACACGGCAGACGACTGGTTGCGCCTTCGCCACGAGCCCGCGATGGACGCCAATGCCATCGTTCGCCTGGCAGAAGCGAGTTATGCGCGTTACGGTTTCAAGGATTTCAAACTCAAGGGTGGCGTGCTGCGTGGCGAGGACGAGATGGAGGCCATTTTGGCGCTGCATGAGCGCTTTCCGGACGCCCGCATCACACTCGACCCCAATGGCGGCTGGCTGCTCAAGGACGCCATTCGCCTGTGCCGGGACAAACATGCGGTTATGGCCTATGCCGAAGACCCCTGCGGCGCTGAAGGTGTGTTCTCGGGGCGCGAGGTGATGGCGGAGTTCCGCCGCGCAACCGGTTTGCTGACGGCCACCAACATGATCGCCACCGACTGGCGTGAGATGGCGCATTCGATCCAGCTGCAGTCCGTGGACATTCCGCTGGCGGACCCCCATTTCTGGACCCTGCAAGGCTCGGTGCGGGTCGCGCAACTGTGTCAGATGTTTGGCCTGACCTGGGGCTCGCACTCCAACAACCACTTTGATGTGTCACTGGCCATGTTCACCCATGTGGCTGCCGCCGCACCCGGCAAAACCACCGCCATTGACACCCACTGGATCTGGCAGGACGGCCAGCGCCTGACCAAAACCCCGCTGCAAATTGTGGACGGTGCCATCACGGTGCCCAGCCAGCCCGGACTGGGCATCGAGCTGGACATGGCCGAAGTTGAGAAAGCCCACCAGCTTTACCTGCAACATGGCCTGGGCGCACGGGATGATTCGGTTGCCATGCAATACCTGGTTCCGAACTGGCAGTTCAACCCGAAAATGCCCTGCATGGTGCGTTAAATCTGCCGCCAGCCCTCGTCGCTATTGCGCGAGTAGCTATTATTTATATAGCAAAAAGAATCAAGGCTGGTTCAGCTGCAGCAGCCGCACCGCGTTGTCTTTCAAAATGCCAGGCATGACTTCGGGTTTGAATCCCGCGTCTTCAAAGTCTTTCATCCAGCGGTCCGGGGTGATCAGCGGGTAATCACTGCCAAACAGGATGCGGTCCT
>JBEEMW010000028.1:0-144109 GCA_041192445.1 Pseudomonadota bacterium
GCCAGCTTGGCCGGGTCACCCTTGTCTTCGCGGAAGATGATTTCCACTGCGCCCTTGGCACCCATCACCGCAATTTCGGCATTGGGCCAGGCGAAGTTCACGTCGCCACGCAGGTGCTTGGAGGCCATCACGTCATAGGCGCCGCCGTAGGCTTTGCGCGTGATCACGGTGATCTTGGGCACGGTGCACTCGGCATACGCGTAGAGCAGCTTGGCGCCGTGTTTGATGATGCCGCCGTATTCTTGTGACGTACCGGGCATGAAGCCGGGCACGTCCACAAACGTGATCACCGGGATGTTGAAGCAGTCGCAAAACCGCACAAAGCGTGCCGCCTTGATCGAGCTTTTGATGTCCAGGCAGCCGGCCAGCACCAGTGGCTGATTGGCCACAATACCAATGGTTTGCCCGTCCATGCGCGCAAAGCCGATGATGATGTTTTTGGCGTATTCGGGCTGGATCTCAAAAAAATCACCATCGTCCACCGTTTTGACGATCAGCTCCTTCATGTCGTAGGGCTTGTTCGGGTTGTCGGGAATCAGGGTGTCCAGTGACACATCCAGGCGGTCTGCCGGGTCGCCACTTTTGCGCACAGGCGCTTTTTCGCGGTTGTTCAGTGGCAGGTAGTTGTACAGGCGGCGCAGCATCAACAGCGCCTCAACGTCATTCTCAAAGGCCAGATCAGCCACGCCACTTTTGGTGGTGTGGGTAATGGCACCGCCCAACTCCTCGGCCGTCACCTCTTCGTGTGTCACGGTTTTAACCACTTCAGGACCGGTGACAAACATGTAGGAACTGTCTTTCACCATGAAGATGAAGTCAGTCATGGCCGGTGAATACACCGCGCCACCGGCTGATGGCCCCATGATCATGCTGATCTGCGGCACCACACCACTGGCCATGACGTTGCGCTGAAACACGTCGGCGTAACCACCCAGGGAGGCCACGCCTTCCTGGATGCGCGCACCACCCGAGTCATTCAGGCCGATCACCGGTGCCCCCACCTTCATGGCCTGGTCCATCACCTTGCAGATTTTCTCGGCATGGGCCTCAGACAAAGCGCCGCCAAACACGGTGAAGTCCTGGCTGTACACAAACACCAGGCGGCCGTTGATCATGCCGTAGCCGGTGACGACTCCGTCGCCGGGGACCTTGTTGTCCTGCATGCCGAAATCCACACAACGGTGCTCGACAAACATGTCCCATTCTTCAAATGTGCCTTCGTCCAGCAGCAACTCCAGGCGCTCACGCGCGGTGAGTTTGCCCTTCCTGTGTTGCGCGTCGATGCGGTTTTGCCCGCCCCCCAGGCGGGCGAGTTCGCGCTTGGCTTCCAGCTGTTCAAGTATGTCGTGCATGGTTGTCTTTCTTGCGTTCAGGTATCCGTTCGCCCTGAGCCTGTCGAAGGGCATTCGAGTTTGTTCGCAGAGGCTTCGACAGGCTCAGCCCGAACGGGAATAGATGTGTGTGCGACATCAAGCAGATTTCGCGCGGCAGAAGAGGCTGGCATCTGCCCGCTGGCCACCTGGGCCATCAGGCTCGGCAACAAGGCAAAGACTGCCGGGTTTTGCGTGAACGCCTGCTTCAAACCCGCGTCAATCCGCTCCCACATCCAGGCCACAGACTGTTGCTGGCGACGTGTGGCGAGCTGGCCATTGGCCGTTTGCAGTGCCTTGAATTCCTGAGCCGCTGCCCAGAAGACGTCAACGCCCTGCCCATGCAAGGCACTGAGCAGCAAGGCTTTGGGGTGCCAGCTGGCGTCGTCGTGGCTGCCAAACAGGCCAAGCAGTTGCATGGCTGACGTGATTTGCAGTTGGGCCCGCCTGGCCGCAATGGCGTCGATATCAGCCTTGTTGATCACCACCAGGTCGGCCAGCTCCATCACACCCTTCTTGATGGCCTGCAGGTCATCACCCGCATTGGGTAGCTGCATCAACACAAACATGTCAGTCATGCCCGCCACAGCCGTCTCGCTCTGGCCCACACCCACAGTTTCCACAATCACCATGTCATAACCGGCGGCCTCACACACCAGCATGGCCTCACGCGTTTTCTCGGCCACACCGCCCAATGTGCCGCTGCTGGGGCTGGGGCGGATATAGGCCTGATCGTGCACCGAGAGTTTGTCCATGCGCGTCTTGTCCCCCAGAATGGAGCCGCCCGACACGGTGGAAGATGGGTCGATGGTCAGCACCGCCACCCGGTGGCCTTGCCCGATCAGGTACAGGCCCAGCACCTCGATGAAGGTGGATTTGCCCACACCCGGCACACCACTGATGCCCAGCCGGAAGGATTTTCCGGTGTGAGGCAGCAGGGCGGTGAGCAGCTCGTCAGCCTGCGCGCGGTGGTCGGCGCGGGTGGATTCCAGCAAAGTAATCGCTTTCGCGATGGCACGGCGTTGAGTGCTGGAGCTTGTGTCCAAAACGCGCTCCAATAGTTCCCGTTCGGGTTGATCCACCCCCCGAACAGGCTGAACTGCCTCCCGTTCGGGCTGAGCCTGTCGAAGCCTTGAAGTAACGCCTGATCGAGATTTCGCCAATTCCTGAATCTGCGTCCAATCCCCAGCGATCAAAGCCTCTTTCTTGGAACGCGACCAACCCTTGACCTGCTGCTCGAACGCAATCGCTCCCTCGCGGGTCTCAAATTCGCCTTGCCATACCAACTCAACAGGTTTCCGAGTGGATGTATAGCCAACATCGCCCGCCCCATGCTGATGCATACGCACGTCCAGATCGTCGGTCTGTCCCGTGTAGTAAGAACCATCGCCGCAGCGCAACAGATAGACATAGAACGGCTTCACTTGAGACGCCCTTCGACACAATTCGTGAGATCCGTAGCAGAGTACCAGTCAGGGCTCGAACGAAATTGTGGTGTAACTTTCCAGAATAACGCTATTGCGACTGCAATGTCTGGCACCGACACAACCGCCAAAAGGAACCGAGCTGCAACCTCTGACGAAAATCCGGATTTCATTTAAAAAAACATGCAAGGATTGTTGTAAGGCTTCGACAAGCTCAGCCCGAACGGCGGGTTGGGCAAGCAGGCGCAAGTACTGCTCACGCCAACGCCTTCTTGATCTGCGCCAGCACATCTTTCGCGCTCACCGGTATGGGTGTGCCGGGGCCGTATATGCCCTTGACGCCGGCGGCATACAGCATGTCGTAGTCCTGGCGTGGAATGACGCCGCCCACAAAAACGATGATGTCGTCGGCACCCTGTTTGCGCAGCTCGGCAATGATGGCGGGCACCAGGGTTTTGTGGCCCGCGGCGAGGGTAGACACACCCACCGCATGCACGTCGTTCTCGATCGCCTGGCGGGCGCACTCTTCGGGGGTTTGGAACAGTGGGCCCATGTCTACGTCAAAGCCCAGGTCGGCGAAGGCGGTGGCGACCACTTTGGCGCCGCGGTCGTGGCCGTCCTGGCCCAGTTTGGAGACCATCACACGGGGTCGGCGGCCCTGGACCTGGGCAAAGTCGGCAATTTCTTTCTTGAGATCGTTCCAGAATTCCATGGTGTCCCCCTCGGAAGCAGCCGAATCATAAGCAGCAGCGTACACACCCGTTACCTTTTGTGTATCGGCACGGTGGCGACCATAAATCTTTTCCAGCGCATCACTCACCTCACCCACCGTGGCACGCAGTCGCATGGCCTTGATCGTCAGGTCCAGCAAATTGCCGGTGTTGTCGTGTGCTGCAGAAGTGATAGCAGCCAGCGCAGCATCCACGAGGGCTGCATCCCGATTTTGCTTGATCTCCTGCAAACGGGCGATCTGCCCGTCGCGCACCGCCACGTTGTCGATGTCGCGGGTCTCGATCGCGTCTTCGGTCTTCAGCTTGTATTTGTTGACGCCGACGATCACGTCTTTACCACTGTCGATGCGGGCCTGCTTTTCTGCCGCCGCCGCTTCAATCTTGAGCTTGGCCCAGCCGCTGTCCACCGCCTTGGTCATGCCGCCCATGGCCTCGACCTCTTCGATGATGGTCCAGGCCGCGTCCGCCATGTCTTGTGTGAGCTTTTCCATCATGTAGCTGCCCGCCCAGGGGTCGATCACGCTGGTGATGTGGGTTTCTTCCTGGATGATGAGCTGGGTGTTGCGGGCAATGCGCGAGCTGAATTCGGTGGGCAGTGCGATGGCTTCGTCAAAGCTGTTGGTGTGCAGGCTTTGCGTACCGCCAAACACCGCCGCCATGGCCTCTATCGTGGTGCGCACCACGTTGTTGTAGGGGTCTTGCTCGGTCAGGCTCCAGCCGCTGGTCTGGCAATGGGTGCGCAGCATCAGCGATTTGGGTGACTTGGCGTCAAAGCCCTTCATGATGCGGCACCACAGCAGGCGCGCTGCACGCATCTTGGCCACTTCCAGGTAGAAGTTCATGCCAATCGCCCAGAAGAAACTCAGGCGGCCGGCAAACCCATCCACGTCCATGCCCTTGGTGATGGCCGTTTTGACATATTCCTTGCCATCCGCCAGGGTGAAGGCCAGCTCCAGCGCCTGATTCGCCCCGGCTTCCTGCATGTGGTAGCCGCTGATGCTGATCGAGTTGAACTTCGGCATGTTTTTGGCCGTGTACTCGATGATGTCGCCGATGATGCGCATGGACGGCGCGGGCGGGTAGATGTAGGTGTTGCGCACCATGAACTCTTTCAGAATGTCGTTCTGAATCGTCCCACTCAATAGGTCCTGCGCCACGCCCTGCTCTTCCGCCGCCACCACATAACCCGCCAGCACCGGCAACACGGCGCCATTCATGGTCATGGACACACTCACCTTGTCCAGCGGGATCTGGTCGAACAGGATCTTCATGTCCTCCACAGAATCAATCGCCACACCGGCCTTGCCCACGTCGCCAGTGACGCGGGGGTGGTCGCTGTCGTAACCCCGGTGCGTGGCCAGATCAAACGCCACGCTCACGCCTTGACCGCCGCCGGCCAGGGCCTTGCGGTAAAACGCATTGGATTCTTCCGCGGTCGAGAAACCCGCGTACTGGCGAATCGTCCAGGGACGCACCGCGTACATCGTGGCTTGCGGGCCACGCAAAAACGGCTCAAAACCCGGCAGCGTGTTGGCATGGGCCAGGTCCTGGGTGTCCTGCGCCGTGTACAGCGGCTTGACCGTGATGCCATCAGGCGTCACCCAATTCAGGCCATCAACATTCCCACCGGGAGCGGATTTTGCAGCGGCTTTGTGCCAGGCATCAAGACTGGCGGCTGTGAATTCAGGATTTTTCGGGCTCATGGCGGTAGGCCGTCTGGATTGAGCGACCCGCTCAGCCCGGACCGGCTGGTGTGTTTCCAGAAGTTTACATTATTTATAATTATTGATGCAAAATATTCCTTGAAGCTTACAATCCCACCCATGGCAGCACTTTCACTCTCCCCCCGCGCACTTTATGAAGAAGTGGCGGAGCTTTTGCGTCAGCGAATTTTCCAGCGTGAACTGGAACCCGGTAGCTGGATCGATGAGCTGAAAATTGCCGAGGCTTATGGCATCAGCCGCACGCCCCTGCGCGAAGCCCTGAAGGTCTTGGCCGCCGAAGGCCTGGTCACCATGAAGGTACGCCGAGGGGCCTACGTCACCGAAGTGTCCGAAGAAGACCTGAAAAACGTCTACCACCTGCTCAGCCTGCTGGAATCCGACGCGGCAGGCGTGGTCGCCACCCAGGCCACCACCGCCGAGCTGGCCGAGCTGCAAGCCCTGCATCTGGAGCTGGAAGCCGCCGCCACGCCTGGCAAGGCCAATACAGGCAAGGCGGACACGGACCAGTTTTTCGCCATAAACGAACGTTTTCACATGCGGCTGCTGGAAATTGCCAACAACCGCTGGCGCGACCAGATGGTGGCCGACCTGCGCAAAGTAATGAAGCTCAACCGCCACAACTCGCTGCTCAAAAGTGGCCGCATGGATGAATCGCTGGCCGAGCATCGCGCGATCATGGCCGCGCTGGCATCGCGCAACCCCGAGGCCACTGCGCTTCGCATGCGCGAGCATTTCGCCAACGGGTTGGAAGCCGCGGCCTGACTTGCCCGCGCTGGCTCATTTGGGCTTATGCCCTGCGTTCAAAAGCCAGTTTCAGGCCAAGGATGATCAAAATGGCACCGCTTGAGCGATAAAGCCCGGCCAGCACCGCCGGCCGGGCACGAAGCCAGCCAGACAACATGCCCGCAAAAAATCCGACCGGACCCTTCACAACAAAAGTCAGCGCCGCAAACACCAGACCCAGGATGAACACAGACAAGGTGGGGTGTGTCGCACCGGGCAGCACAAACTGGGGCAGAAAAGCAAAGTAAAAAACCGCGATTTTGGGATTGGACACGTTGGACAACGCCCCATCAAAAAATAGCCTGGACAGCGAACGTTGTGACGACGCCTGAACCACCAGCGCCGTACCCCTGGTGCGCAGCAAGCCCCAGCCCAGATAGACCAGGTACGCCGCACCAACCAGCTTGAGCGCCAGAAATAGCCATTCCGACGTGCGCAAGATGGCCCCCAGTCCCAGTGTGGCAAGAATGGTGTGCCCCACCAGCCCGACGCTCACGCCGGCGGCCGTGACCACGCCCGCAGCAGCGCCCTGGGCGACCGAACGCGACATCACCAAAATCATGTCCTGCCCGGGCGTGACAATCAGAACCAGCGACGCCACGATGAACAACAACCAGGACACATCAAGCATGGGGGGACTCCTGAACCGGAAGGGGAGTGGGCCTGCGGCTAACCGCCATAACAGGCGGATGTGCCAGGGTTTGGTACACAACACAGTAGCGCTCGGTCAGGCGCAGCAGGGTGTCAAGCTCTTCAGGTGACGCATCGGTGTCAAGCGTGAACTGCAACCGGATGTTCTGGAAGCCGACCGGCACCTCTTTTGACAGACCCAGCGTGCCACGAAAATCAAGATCGCCCTGCGCCTGCAGTGAAGCATCTCTCAGCCCAATGCCGAGGGCCGAGGCAACCGCATTCAGCGTCACCCCGGCGCAGGCAACCAGGGCTTCAAGCAGCATGTCGCCGGAGCAGGCAGCCTGCCCGCTGCCACCGGTGGCCGGATGCAAACCGGCAACCACAAGCGCCTTGCCGGTTTCGATTTTGCAGCTCACACCTTCACCAAGACGGCCTTGGGCGTGCAGTGTGATGAGCGCCGCTTCAGGGGCCGCGCGATAGTGCTCTTTCAGGGGGGTCTGGACCGACCGCAACTCTTCAGCATTCATGGTTAATTTCCTCGCTTTTCCTTGCGTTTGACCTGCACCACCCAAAGAATACAGCCGCCCTGATTAAAGCCCTTGCGTGACAACCAGATGTGACCTGGTCGTTCGCTCACGCATGGCCCGCAAAGGCACATATTCCGGCGACGACCACCAGGCCCTGAATTTGGCCATGTCGGGAAACTCAAGAATGACGCAGCGCTTTGGCGACCAAGAACCCTCAAGCACCTCGGTTTCACCACCGCGGGCAAGATAGCGCCCACCATGCGCGGTGATGGTGGCAGGTACCCGCTGACGGTATTCCTCGTATCCAGTCTTGTCGATTACCTCGACGTCTGCAATCACATACACGGCCACTTGTATCTCTCCTCAAGGATTTTTATAAAACGGGTGGGAGTCATCTCATCACCCCACTACCTCATTACCCCGGAATGTCGGGCTCAACCAGCTTCGCAAGTTGTGCCAGCGACTCTTGCCAGCCGAGATAACACATCTCAAGTGGAATGACCTCAGGCAGCCCTTCTTGAAGAATGTTCACTTCAGTTCCGCACAAAACCGGCTTCAGAGTTATCGTCGCCTGCATTTCTCCGGGCAGGTTCGGGTCGTCGAATTTGTCTGTGTAGCGAATCTTTTCGAAAGGCACCAGTTCACGGTACACACCACCAAAGGCGTGGCCATGGCCGGTGGTGAAGTTCGTGAACGACATCTTGTAGGTACCACCGACTTTGACGTCCATGTGCTGAACCTTGCAGGTGAAACCATATGGCGGCAGCCACTTGGCAATGGCGTCTGCCTCCAGAAACGCCCGATAAATTTTCTCGGGGCTCGCTCGCAGTACACGGTGAAGCCGGATAGTGCCTTTAGACATGATCAATTCACCTTTCTAGACGCTGTTGGTTAGCGGCCCGCGACCAAAATCATGAGTGGGTTCACGCTTGACTCCTGGAGGATGACGCACAACATAGTGTATACAGCGAAACCTGCGAACACTTAGGACCAATTCAAATTGGACGTCATCCGCTTCAATAGACAATCTGAATGCCGACGGTTCGGGCCGCCGCCAGCACTTTGCCTGTCGGCGCTACGGAATGTTGAATTCGCCCAATATGTGCCTATCCGGTACAGCGAGCGGCTGGCCGAAGCGGGCATTGAGCCGTCGGTCGGCAGTCGGGGTGACAGCTACGGCAACGCTCTGGCCGAGACGATTAACGGCTTGTACAAAGCAGAATTGATACACCGCAGAGCACCTTGGAAGACCAAGGAGTCACTGGAACTGGCCACGCTCGAATGGGTGTCCTGGTTTAACCACCACCGACTGCTTGAGCCCATCGGCTACATTCCCCCTGCCGAAGCTGAAGAAAATTACTATCGGCAATTGACCAGTCAGGCTGCAATGTCGGCCTAACTTAACCCAATGGGCCTCCACGAAACCCGGGGCGATTCACCCCACCCGAACTTCTCGGAGGCTTGCCCGCCCAAGCTTGGTACTGGTCAAAAGATGATGACCTCCACAAATGCGACTTCACCAAGACGTAGGCAACGAGGAATGTTGAAACCAGGCCGCCCCACCATAGCGGCCCAAAGGGGAATGAAGAATAGATGGCGTGCTTGTAGTTAACCGCCAGTCCAATAAATGCTGGCACAACCAAAACAATGATGTGGCCCCATGAACGATGGCTGACGCCGCTCTGCCTGAATTGGCCCAGAGCGTAGGAGTTGTCCCACTGAGGCATAGAAAAGTTCTGACTGTCAAGTGCAAGCTGAAACTCGGTGGCGCAGTATGAACGAATCGCTCCAATCATTCCATTGTGCTGTGCAACCAGCAATGCTGCGCCCATAGATAGCATGGGCACTACCAACGCCAATTCGAAGTTTTCCGCTCTTGAAAGAGCAATAGTAAAAATGGCTCCACTGGCGGCAACAAACAACATTAGAACTTGGTCGCGTAGCCCAATACGAGACACCAGTTCCGCTCGCGCAGATTCAAAGAGCTTGAGCGCGATTTCTATGTTTGGCTTTTGTTCTAGTGGGTTATTCATAGGTGATCTTGTGATGCCTAACTAATGTATCCCGCAAAACCCGCGGATTAATCTGGGCACCGCAGAACAAACCGGACATGGAATTCACCTTTCGGTAGCGCACCCGGCATCTGCACTATAGCCCCCGCCCCAAGAAAACCGCTCAACACCGAGCCCACTTTTCATCCACTGGCAAATTCACCGGGAAACCCCAAACCTCGCGGCCGCTTTGGCTTTTGCCCTCACCGCCTCAATCTCACGATCACGTGGCTCGGCCGTTGTGACCAGGGATGCGATGAGCACGCGCGCCGACGCTGCTATTTGCTCGACCGCACGGTCAAACGCTTCCGTGTTGCTCTTTGACGGCACATTGAAGCCACTGAGTTTCCTGACAAACTGCAACGACGCATCCCGTATTTCCAGCTCGGTCGCGGGGGGTTCGAAGTTGAACAGGGTTTTGATATTGCGGCACATCGCGGTAGACCTTCTGAAAGTGGTGTCTGGCGCAATTTATATCGCAAATGCTGCCAGCCCATGTGACAGCGATGGATTCACCCGCTCTTATGTCGCTATAAATTCAATAGCTACTCATGCATATTTCACGAGGGCTAGAGGCCAATTCGATACCTAAAATAAGCAATTTCAGGACTTTCGGCCACCCATCAGCAACATCAACCCGCCCGCCACTACAGCGGCGACGCCCGCCCAGACCGGGATGTTCACGGACTTGTTTTCCTTGACAGACAGCTCCAGCGAACCCAGCTTCAAGGCGGTGGTGTCTTTGGTGTAGCTGAATCCGCCGTACGCGAGCGCCAGAACGCCGGCAACCATCAGCACAACGGCGATCATTTTGATTGAGTTCATATCGTCCTCTTGGGGTCAAGCCACCTGCCCTCTGGGTCCGGCGGAGCCAGGTTGGGGGCTGCTGCCAATTTGACCAAAGGACGCCTGGGTTGGCCGTAGGACAAGCGCTTGTTTCGCTGCCCGTGTACAGGCCAGACTGTGGCGATGCTTCAAGCGCCTTCTTGTACCGCCCCATGCGCCAGCGCCATCACCTGGCGCGGGTGCAGGGTTTTCAGGTGGTGGTCGCTCCAGACCTGGCGCCAGCGGCGCGAACCCGGCAGGCCGTGGCGCAGGCCCAGCATGTGGCGGGCTATTGCGCTCCAGGGGGTGCCGTGCGCGGTGGCCTCAGCCGCCATGTAGTCGCACATCTGCTCTTCCACCTGCTCACGGGTGAGCGCTTCGACAAGCTCAGCGCGAATGGGTGGGGGCCCGGCACTCTCGGTGGGTCCGGTATTCAAAAATGCGGCGTCCCACTCGCTCAGCCACCAGGGGTTGTGGTAGGCCTCGCGGCCGATCATCACGCCGTCCAGTTCGAGCAACTGCCCGGCCACCTGCTCGCTGGTGGTGATGCCGCCATTCACGCACAGGGTGAGGTTGGGGAACTCGGCTTTGAGCCTATGCACCAGTTCGTAGCGCAGGGGGGGCACGTCGCGGTTTTCCTTGGGGCTCAGGCCCTTGAGCCAGGCGTTGCGGGCGTGCACGATGAACACCTTGCACCCGGCCTCGCTCACGGTGCCCACGAAGTCGCGCACAAACGCGTAGGCCTGGGGCGTGTCTTCGGTTTTGTCGATGCCAATGCGGTGCTTTACCGTCACCGGCACGCTCACCACATCCACCATGGCTTTGACACAATCGGCCACCAGTTTCGGCTCGGCCATCAGGCAGGCGCCAAATGCACCGCGCTGCACGCGCTCGGATGGGCAGCCGCAGTTCAGGTTGATCTCGTCATAGCCCCACTGCTCGCCCAGTTTGGCGCAGTGGGCCAGGTCTGCCGGTTCGCTGCCACCGAGCTGCAGCGCCACCGGGTTTTCCTGCGGGTTAAAGCGCAAATGGCGCGGCACATCGCCGTGCATCAGCGCGCCGGTGGTCACCATTTCGGTGTACAGCAAGGCGTTTTTGCTCAGCAGGCGGTGGAAATAACGGCAATGGCGGTCAGTCCAGTCCATCATCGGGGCGACGGACAATTTATGCATCATAAGTTGTTGGTTTGATTGATTTCTTGCACACGATGGCAGCATTTTCGCAGTTCGATGAATGGATTCATCATCGGTTAACAAAAGCGTTTCACAATCCACTGAAATTCCAGGGAGACTATGTGAATCAACCATCCAAAAACCATTACGACGCCCTCAGCCAGGGTTTTCACTGGATCACGGCCATCGTCGTGACCATTGCCTTCATCCTCGGGCCGGGGGGCTTTGGCCGACTCATGCGACAAGGCATAGACCCCGCAACCCGAAGCGACATTGTCTGGCACGAGTCCCTGGGGATATTGATCCTGGTCTTGACCCTGTTACGCCTGCTGTGGGTGGCTTTTCGCCCTGCCGCGCCGCAGGTTCCCATGGCCGGCTGGATGCGCCTGACAGCCAGACTGGCGCACATGACGCTGTGGGCGCTGCTGCTGGCGCTGCCGCTGACAGCGGTTTTGGCTCTCGGCGGTGAGGCCCATCCGCTGACGCTGCTGGGTGGCATGCGCATCGACCAAATGCCCCTGATTGCCAACTCCGCGATCGCGAAACTGGCAGACTGGGGTAACGTGCACAAATTCCTGGGCGATGCCATCATGTGGCTGGCCGGGCTGCACGCCACTGCAGCCATCTACCATCACGTGGTTCTCAAAGATGGCGTTCTTCTGGCCATGTGGCCTGGCAAGCAGTCTCGCTGAGGGGGCTGAAAAGACTGAGCGGGCCGGGTTAACCCATCTGGAACCAGGCTGATTTGCTTTGCGTATAAGACAGCAGGCTGCTGAGGTGTTTGTCACGCGAGTTGCCGCTTTGCTTGTAGCCACCAAAGGGCTGGGTCATGTCGCCATCCCCAAAGCAATTAACCCACACCACACCCGCTTCCAGCGCCGTGACAAAGTGGTGGGCCCGTTTCAGGTCGCGGGTCCAGACCGAGGCGGCCAGGCCATAAACCGAGTCGTTGGCCAGGGCGATAGCCTGGTCATCGGTCTCAAAGCGAATCACCGCGGCAACCGGGCCAAAGATTTCTTCGCGCGCAATGCTCATCTGGTTGGTCGCGCCGACGAAGAGTGTTGGATTGACATAAGCACCCCCGCCCAATGAGGCATCAGGCACACCGCCCATCAGAATTTGCGCGCCCTCATCCACCCCGCGGGCAATACGCGCCAGAACACGGCCCTGTTGCGCATGGCTGACCAGGGGCCCCAGCGTGGTTGCGGGGTTCAGCGGATCACCGGGCCGGTAGGCCACGGCGGCCCGTGCGGTGAAACGCTTGACGAATTCGTCATGGATGTCACGGTGCACCAGCAGGCGGGAGCCCGCGTTGCAAACCTGCCCGGCGTTGTCAAAAATACCACCCACAGCGCGGTCTACAGCCGCATCCAGGTCATACAGATCGGGCAAAAAGACCTGCGGGCTTTTGCCACCGGTCTCCAGCGCCACGCGCTTCATGTTGGACTGCCCGGCATAACCCAGCAGTAACTTGCCCACAGCCGTTGATCCCGTGAACGACAACTTGATCACATCGGGGTGCAAGGCCAGGGCTTTGCCGGCCTCGGGGCCCAGCCCGTTCACCACATTGAAGACCCCTGCAGGCCCACCGGCGTCAACAAACAACTGCGCCAGACGGGTGCAGGACAGGGGTGCCTGCTCGGCGGGTTTGAGCACCACGCAGTTGCCGGCGGCCAAAATGGGCGCTATTTTCCAGACCGCCATCAACAGCGGGTAGTTCCAGGGGGTGATGGCACCCACCACGCCCAGCGGCTCATGCATGATCAGGTGCAGCGCCTCGGGGGCAGTGTGCGTCACAGCCCCTTCAATCTTGTCAATGCATTCAGCAAAGTAGCGAATCGTCCTGAGCACTTCGGGCAGATCGATGTTGAGCACATCGCTGATGGGCTTGCCCATGTCCAGCGTCTCCAGCAGGGCCAGCTCGTGGGCGTGCTGCTCAACCAGATCGGCCAGCCGGTACAGAACCTTCATGCGGGCGGTCGGTGCCAGGCCGCGCCAGCGGCGGTCATTCCAGGCGGTGAGCGCACTGGCCACAGCCGCATCAACGTCGGCGGCCTGGCCTTTTGCCATCTGCGCCAAAACAGTCCCGGTGGCGGGGTTGATGCAATCAAATGTGGTGCCGTCCCGGGCGGGCAGGTAACGACCATGAATGAACAGCCCGGTCGCAATCGACAGGTTTTGCGCCTGGGTTTGCCATTGTGTGTGGGTAAGCATCATGTCAAGCAACCAGTTCGGTGGGGTAACCCTCGGCACGCAACTCCAGGCCACAGGCCTGCTCCAGCAGGCGCACCACCTCGGGAGATTGCGCGTCGCCGCCCAGCAGCCCGCGCGCTTGCTGGAAAATTTGCTGGGTATGGCTGCCCAGCGCCAGCGGCACGCCCAGCTTTTCAGCAATTGAATTGACCAGGCCCAGGTCTTTGCAGGCCAGGTCCATATTGAACTTGACGTTGTAGCTGCCGCTCAGAATGAGCTGGGATTCGGTTTCATGAACAAAACTGTTGCCCGAGCTGGCACGGATGGCCCGGTAGGTGGCGTCAGGGTCCACACCGTATTTGGCGGGCACCATCATGGCCTCCCCGGCAGCCACCAGGTGAATGAACGCCAGCATGTTGGTGACCACCTTGACCACCGACGCATTGCCCAGCTTGCCCATGTAGATAATCTCGCCGCCCATGGTGGTGAGCAGGCTACCGACTTGCTGGTAGGTGGCTTCGTCGCCACCTACCAGCACGGTAATCTGACCTGAATTGGCCAGATGCACACCCCCGGTAACCGGGCACTCCAGCACCGAAATTCCGCGTTGTGCGGCAGCTGCCGCCAGGCGCTGAAGGTCTTCAAAATCGGTGGTGCTCATCTCGATCCACACCCCGCCCGGGCGCAGGTTGTCGAACACACCACCAGGGCCCTCCACCACCTTGCGCGAGACCGCGGGTGACGGCAACACCGTGATCACCACGTCGGCACCACGACAGGCACCGGCCACATCATCCGACCAGATGGCCCCGGCGGCCAGCAGACGTTTGGCGGCGCCCTGGTTCAGATCGGTGACGGTGACCGGCAAGCCCGCTTTGACCAGGCTGTTGCACAGGCCCTCACCCAGGCTACCCAAACCGATGAAGCCGACTTTCAGCTTGTCATTTGCCATGCTTAATATCCTGGTATTGGGCGCGAAGCAGGTTTTTTTGCACCTTGCCCATGGTGTTGCGCGGCAGCTCATCAACGACGACGCAGCGCTTGGGGATCTTGAAATTGGCCAATTTTGACTTTAGCACCGCAATGATGGCGTCGGGGTCAAGGGCTGCACCGGGTTTGGCAATCACCACCGCCACGCCCACCTCGCCAAAATCCGGATGTGGCACCCCGACCAGCGCACTCTCGGCCACCCCCGGCAGCTCATTGATGTAGCCCTCGATCTCGGCCGGGTAAACGTTGTAGCCGCCGCTGATGATGAGGTCTTTGGAGCGGCCCACGATGGTGACGTAGCCGCGCCCGTCAATTTTGCCGACATCACCGGTCTTGAAAAAACCGTCTGCCGTGAATTCTTCTGCCGTTTTTTCGGGCATGCGCCAATAGCCCTTGAACACATTGGGGCCCTTGACCTGAATACCCCCAATCTCACCCACGGGCAAAGCCTTGCCATCGTCGTCCTGCACCCGCAGGCTCACACCCGGCAGCGGGAAGCCCACGGTGCCACCCCGGCGCTCGGTCTCGTTGTTGTAGCGCGTGTCTGCGGCATAAGGGTTGGAGGTGAGCATCGCGGTTTCACTCATGCCGTATCGCTCCACAAGGGTGTGGCCGGTTCGCTGCTGCCAGGCGGTGAAGGTTTCGATCAACAACGGGGCCGAGCCCGCCACAAACAGCCGCATATTGCGCACGGCATCCTTCGTTAAACCCGGCTCGCCCAGCAAACGCGTGTACAGCGTGGGAACGCCCATGAACACGGTTGCCCCGGGCATCTTGCGCAAGACCAGTTTGGGATCAAACTTGCCCAGCCAGATCATCTTGCTGCCATTGATCAAGGCACCGTGCAGGGCCACAAAGAGGCCGTGCACGTGAAACAGCGGCAGGGCGTGGATGAGCACATCACCGGGCCTCCAGCCCCAATAGTCCTTGAGCACCCGCGCATTGCTGAGCATGTTGCCGTGGGTGAGCATGGCCCCCTTGCTGCGGCCCGTGGTGCCGCTGGTGTACAAAATGGCGGCCAGGTCGTCCGGCGTACGGTCGACGGGTGTGTGCACGTCGCTGCAATGCGCCGCACGGTCCAGCAGCGAGCCGCTGCGGTCATCCCCCAGCGTGAAGACGTTTTGGGTACCCGCCTTGAAGGCAATCTTGCTGACCCAGCCAAAGTTTTGGGGGCTGCACACCACCACGGCCGGCTCGGCGTTGCCGATGAAATATTCAATTTCTGCGCTCTGGTAAGCAGTATTGAGCGGCAAAAAGACATAACCGGCGCGCAAGGTGGCCAGGTACAAAACGGCGGCCTCGACCGACTTTTCTACCTGCACGGCAATGCGTGAGCCAGCTGGTAAATCCAGGGAGACCAGCAGGTTGGCCATCATGGCGGTGGCGCGGTCCAGGTCACGCCAGGTGTAGGCCAGATCGGTGTCGGTCTCGATTGCAACGCTGTCCAGATCTTTCGGAAAAGCGGCACGCAGCGCGGCAAACAGGTTGTGGGTGGGTTGTTTCATGGTGCTTTTTCAGAAGACGGGTTTGCGTTTTTCGACAAAGGCGGCAATGCCTTCCCGGTGCTCGGGGCTGTCGGCATAGCGGTAGGCGTCATTCGCTATCAAATTAATAGCTGTCTGCGCATATTCGACGGGGGCTGAGGGGTTATTTGATGCCTGAAGCACCTGCAACGCCCGAATCGTCTGCTTGTTCATCCGCGCGGCTTCGGGCGCCAGCGCGGCAATACGCTGCGCAGCGGCCATCGCCTGCGGGGCACCCTGATCAAGGGCCACCACCCGGTTCAGGAAGCCACGGTCTTTCATCTGCGCGGCATCCAGCACAGCGGCTTCCAGCAGCATTTCCCGGGCAGTGAGCGCCCCGGCTTCACGCATCACCAGTTGCGCCTCACGCGGTGCCATCGGGAAACCCAGGCGGGCGATGGGGGCACCAAAGCGGGCCGCCGAGTTGGCAATACGGATGTCACAGCAACTGGCGATCTCCATCCCGGCACCCATGCAGTTGCCTTCGATCTGCGCCACCAGCGGCACGTCGCAATCCAGCATGGCCTGCAGGCCGCCCCACACGTCGTCCTCATGAAACGCGCGAAGGCTTTCTTCCTGAAAACGGAAACCCGCATATTCCGAGATGTCGCCGCCCGCACAAAAATGACCGCCCTCGCCCCGCATGACCACGCAGCGCAGGCCAGCGTTGTGCTGCAGGCGCTCAAACCCGGCGCGCAATTCACGCCACATCGCCCGCGACATGGCGTTGAATTTACCGGGATGGCACAGCGTGACCACGGCCACGCCGTCAGCACAGTCGCCGAAATGAACCTGTGCTGTCATCAGTCCAGCTTCGCACCAGAAGTCTTGACAACTGCCGCCCAGCGCCTGATCTCGGCACTGACAAAACCACCAAACTGCTGGGGCGACAGGGCTCCAAACTCGGCACCCTGGGCGGCCCAGACGGTCTTGGCGTCATCCGACAAACCAGCCTTGTTGATTTCTTCCACGATGCGGGCCTGTACATCGGATGGTGTGCCTTTGGGGGTCCAGATGCCGTACCAGGTGGTCACGGTGTACTCGGGAAAACCCAGTTCACCGGCGCAGGGCACATCCGGAAACGCCGGGTTGCGCTTGAGGCCAGCCACCATCAGGGCCTTGATGCGGCCACCCTTGATGTGGTTGGCGGACGAGCCCAGCCCGTCAAACATCATTTCCACATCGCCCGCAATCAGGCCTTGCAGCGCGGGGCCCGCACCCCGGTAGGGGATGTGTGTGATGAAGGTTTTGCTTTGCTGTTTGAACAGCTCACCCGCAAGGTGGTGCGAGGTGCCGCTGCCAGCCGAGCCGTAGTTCAGCTTGCCGGGGTTCTTGCGCACAAACTCCAGAAAGCCCTTGAAATCGTTAGCCGGCACTTTTTTGGGGTTGATCACCAGCACCTGCGGTACGTTGGCCACCAGCGCCAGCGGCACAAAGTCTTTTTCGATGTCGTAGTCCAGCTTGGGGTACATCGATGGCGCGATGGCGTGGTGCACCGCGCCCATGAACAAGGTGTAGCCATCGGGTGCAGCCTTGGCCGCGATGCTGGCACCGAGCGTGCCGCCGGCACCGCCCCGGTTGTCGATGATCAGTTGTTTGCCGGTGAGCCGCGCAAACTGGGCTGACAGGGGCCGCGCAAAGGCGTCCGTGCCGCCACCTGCCGGGAACGGCACGATCAGCGTCACTGGTTTGGCAGGCCAGGCCGATTGGGCCTGCACGCCCAAGGCCGAGGCGGCCGTGGCAACCGCGGCCAGACGCAAAACGTCGCGCCGCTGCAGACCAGGGATGGGGTGATGGGTAGGGGTCATTGTTGTCTCCTGTCGTTATAAAAAATTCACTCAAACTGCAACGCGTCAACCTCCGGCGACACGGCAATTTTGCCTTGTACCAGTTGGGCGCGGTGCCGGTCCAGCCGCTTGAGGTCGTACAGATAATTCACCATCAGGCCGCAAGACTGCTTGAGGCCTTTGGCAGACGGGTCAGCCGCCCAGTTCAGCCGCTCGATCCGTGCACCGTTGCCCAGATGAAAGCGGGCCACGGGGTCAACCGGTTGGCCATCTTTGAGTTCACGGCCCAGGTAATGCGCGGCACATTGCAGCAGCAGCCTGCGCACGGGTGATTTGGCGTCCAGTGCCAGGGCTTTGTCGGCGGCGCTCAACAAATGCTCTGGCCCCGGTGGGTCAAAGCCCAGCACACGCCCCAGTTGCAGGCGACTTTTGTCGTCCAGCTTGTCCAGCATGGTGGCGGCGTTTTTGCCCAGCCAGGCACGAAAACCGGGAATGGGCGACAGGGTGGCAAATACCTTGAGTTTGGGGAACTCTTCTTTCAGGGTTTCCACCACACGCTTGATCAGCGAGTCGCCAAAACTCACACCGCGCAAGCCGGTTTGCGTGTTGCTGATGGAGTAAAAAATCGCCGTGGTGGCTTTTTTGAGGTCTGCGGCGCTGGCGGCTTCGTCCAGCAAGGGCGTGATGCTGTTGGCCATCTCGTCCATGAAGGCCACTTCTACAAAAATCAACGGCTCGTCGGGAAGGCGGGGGTGAAAGAAGCCATAACAACGGCGGTCGGAATCAAGCCGGTTTTTCACGTCGGCCCAGCTCTTGATGTCGTGTACGGCTTCGTATTTGATGAGCTTTTCGATCAACGACGCGGGCGAGTCCCAGCTGATGGGGCGAAGGTCCAGAAAACCCACATCAAACCAGGTGGAGAACATGTATTCCATCTCCACGTCCAGCGCCTGCAGGCGTTTGTCGGCCTTCAGGTGGGGCAGCATGTCGGCCCGCAGGTCCACCAGGAAACGGATGCCCTCAGAAAACGCGCTGAAACGTTGCAGCAACCGTCTGCGCGGCGACACGGTGGCGCGGCGGTAGTGCACCTCGGCCGCAGCTTCGTCGGGCGTGCCCACGGCGGCTGCAAACTGGGCTTGCGCGGCTTTGACCACCTGCGGGTCGGCCACAAACTGCTCGCTCATCAGCAGCCACATGTCGCGCCGCTGCTCCAGCGTGGCGCTGGCGTACCAGCGTGCCACACCCTGCGCACGGCGACCGCCCTCCACTTCGCTCAGCCGAGGGTCCACAATGGCCCGCAGCTCTTCGAGCGTGCGGCGCAACACGCGGGGCGACAGGGCCTCCTCCTTGTGGCGCAAACTGCCTTGCAGGCGCTCGCGGGTGGAACGCAGCGCGCCTTGAGCACCTGCATCCGGCAGCAGCCGGGCAACCTTGCGTGTGATCCATGTCGTGGTGGTGTTCATGCCTGTACCTTGCTGGTGTGGTTACGCATCAGTTCCCGCAGGGCTTCGCGCTGGCGGGTTAGATGGGTGCGCATGGCCGCGTCGGCACCTTCACTGTCGCGCGCCTTGAGCGCGGCAAACACCGCCATGTGCTCGCTCAGGCTCTGCTCCATGCGACCACTGGCCTGCAAGCTCTGAAGCCGCGCCAGCTTGAGGATCTTGCGCAGATCCCCAATCACCTGCGCTAGCCAACGGTTATTGGCCAGGGTGATGATGGCCTCGTGAATGGCGTAGTTGGCCGTGTAATAGTCGGTGATGCGGCGCGCTTTGGCGTGGCTGTTGAGCCGCTCGTGCAAAGTCTCCAGCACGGCCAGGTCGGCATCGGTGGCATTGCGGGCAGCCTCAAAAGCGCAACGCCCTTCCAGCAAGGCGATCACCGGGAAAATTTCATCCAGGTCCTGCTCGGTCACCTGGTTCACAAAACACCCCCGGCGCGGTTCATGCCGCACCAGACCCTCAGCCGTCAAGACTTTCAGCGCCTCACGCAGGGGGGTGCGCGAAATGGTCAGACTCTCGCACAGCCCCACTTCATCCAGAAAGCTGCCAGGGGCCAACTCACCCGCAAATATGCGGCCACGCAAGGTGGCAGCAACCTCGTCGTGCAAAGAGTTTTGAACCAGGCGCATGGCGTATTTCCTGTTTGTAATTCTTCATAATTATGTGTAATTATGAAGAATTAGACAAGTGCAGTTGGCAACAATCACCTCCGTACTTACCCGAAGTTTTGTCGTCCCCGAGCCCAAAACCAAAGCCCGGCGCCACCGACGATCATGGGCACACACAACCACTGCCCCATGCTCATGCCCAGCGACAGCAGGCCCAGATGCGCATCCGGTTCACGGAAAAACTCGGCAATGAAACGAAACACGCCGTAGCCCAGCAAAAACACCGCCGCCACCTGGCCTGGTTTGCGCTGCTTGCGGGCGTAAAACCATAGAAGGATGAACAGCAACAGCCCTTCCATCAGGAACTGGTACACCTGAGACGGGTGGCGCGGCAAGTCGCCAGCACCCCGAAACACCATGCCCCAGGGCAAGGCCGGGTCGGCCAGACGGCCCCACAGCTCGCCGTTGATGAAGTTGCCCACGCGCCCTGCCGCCAAGCCGGTGGGCACACACGGTGCCACAAAATCCGCCACCTGCCAGAACGGCCGTTTACGCGACACCGCAAACCAGATCATTGACCCAATCACGCCCAGCATGCCGCCGTGAAAACTCATGCCGCCCTGCCATACCGCGAAAATCTCCAGCGGGTGCGACAGGTAATAACCTGGTTTGTAAAACAGGCAGTATCCCAAGCGCCCGCCCACCACCACGCCCATCACGCCCAGGAACAGAATGTCTTCAACATCCGTGCGCGACCAGCTTGCGGAGCCGCTCACAGCCGCAAACGGCGGATGCTTGAGGCGGCGCAGCCCCAAAAACATGAACAGCCCAAACGCGGCCAGATAAGTCAGGCCATACCAGTGCACGGCCAGTGGCCCAAGTTGCAGGGCAATGGGGTTGATTTGAGGGTGGATCAGCATGGGCGATATTGTGCATCGCCGTGCCCATCCGGACCACGGCGGTTTATACGGCCAGGTAGGTACCCAGTTTGTCCCAGTACATCTTTTGCCAGCCGGTTTCGAGGTGTTCCTTCGCTTCGGGCGGGAAACCCGTGTGGTCAAAGGTCAATCGTGTGGTGGCGCCATCGGCGGCCAATTCAAAGCGGGCGACGGAATACAGGCCGGGGGGCCAATTGCCGGCGCGCCAGGCCTGAACCAGGCTGCGGCCCGGCACCACTTCAATCTGGCGACCGGTGATCATGCCGCCAAACACGGTAAACGCCGCACCGGCCTCAGTACCAATGTCGGCGGGCGCACCACTTACTTCAGTGAACAGCTTGCTGCTGGTGAGCAGGTCATAAACCCGCTGGGGGGCAGCCTGGAAAACAATTTCCTGATGAATGGCGGACATGATGAATTTCCTTTCGTTTTCGTGCCAACGCGATGGCCCCATCTGACGAAAGCGTCGCATGAAACGTTGCAAGGCTGAATACTATTCCGATTGGTGGCCAGATCATTACCCCACTTGCTGGCAGGGAATTAGTTTGTCGGGCGCGCTAAACTCCTGAGGATTGCCAGCCAGTTTTTTGCTTTTATCCCCAAACCCATATTACCGACCCTGAATCCCCATGGACACCAAACCCATCACCCTGAATCCCCGCAGCAAAAACATCACCGAGGGCAAATCGCGTGCGCCCAACCGTTCCATGTACTACGCCATGGGTTACGAAGAGGGTGACTTCAAGAAGCCCATGGTGGGTGTGGCCAACGGGCACAGCACCATCACGCCGTGCAACTCGGGCCTGCAAAAGCTGGCCGATGCAGCCATTGCGGGCATTGAAGAAGCCGGAGGCAACGCCCAGGTATTCGGAACGCCGACCATCAGCGACGGCATGGCGATGGGCACCGAGGGCATGAAGTATTCACTGGTTTCACGCGAAGTCATCAGCGACTGTATTGAGACCTGCGTGCAGGGCCAGTGGATGGACGGCGTGGTCGTGGTCGGCGGTTGCGACAAAAACATGCCAGGCGGCCTGATGGGCATGCTGCGCGCCAATGTACCTGCCATCTACGTCTATGGCGGCACGATTTTGCCCGGCAAATACAAGGGGCAAGACCTCAATATCGTGAGTGTATTTGAGGCCGTCGGCCAGAACGCAGCCGGTAACCTGAGTGACGAAGACCTGCTGCAAATAGAGCGCAGGGCCATCCCCGGCACCGGTTCGTGCGGCGGCATGTACACGGCCAACACCATGTCCTCAAGCTTCGAGGCACTGGGCATCAGCCTGCCCTACTCGTCCACCATGGCCAACCCGCACGACGAGAAAATGAACTCGGCCAAAGAGTCGGCCAAGGTGCTGATCGAGGCAATCAAGAAAGACATCAAGCCACGCGATATCGTGACCAAAAAGTCGATTGAAAACGCCGTGGCCGTGATCATGGCCACCGGTGGCTCAACCAATGCCGTGCTGCATTTTCTGGCCATCGCCCACGCCGCCGAAGTGGAATGGTCAATTGACGACTTTGAGCGCGTGCGTGTCAAAACCCCGGTGCTGTGTGATTTGAAACCGTCGGGCAAATACCTGGCGGTTGATCTGCACCTGGCTGGCGGCATTCCGCAAGTGATGAAAACGCTGCTGGCCGCGGGCCTGCTGCACGGCGACTGCATCACCATCTCCGGCCAGACCATCGCTGAAGTGCTGAAAGACGTGCCTGATGTGCCGCGTGCAGATCAGGACGTGATTCGCCCTATCGACCGGCCCATGTACGCGCAGGGCCATCTGGCCATCCTCAAAGGCAACCTGTCACCCGAAGGCTGTGTGGCCAAGATCACCGGCCTGAAAAACCCGGTGATGACTGGCCCCGCGCGCGTGTTTGACGATGAGCAATCGGCCCTGAAAGCCATTCTGGCCGGGAAAATTGTCGCGGGCGACGTGATGGTGCTGCGTTACCTGGGCCCCAAAGGCGGCCCCGGCATGCCGGAAATGCTGGCCCCAACCGGTGCCCTGATTGGCGCAGGCCTGGGTGAAACCGTGGGCCTGATTACCGATGGTCGTTTTTCCGGTGGTACCTGGGGTATGGTGGTTGGCCACGTTGCGCCCGAAGCGGCTGTGGGCGGCACGATTGCGCTGATCCATGAGAATGATTCAATCACCATTGATGCACGCCAGTTGTTGCTGCAACTCAATGTGAGCGACGAAGAGGTTGCGAAGCGACGTGCCGTGTGGACGGCACCTTTACCCCGTTACACACGCGGCGTGCAGGCCAAGTTTGCGTTTAACGCCTCAACCGCCAGCAAAGGCGCGGTGCTCGACGACTATTGATCGAGACCCGGACTGGTCAGCGGCGCCGGCCTTTGCGCAAGGTGCCAATGGCCTCCTTGTTTTTGTCAACGCGCGCTTTGCGGCGCGCATCCTCGATCTCCATGGCCTTGCGTTTGGTATAGCCCGACGAATCAGCCCATGCCCACCAGACAACGGCCAAACCGAAAGGTGCCAGCACCACCCACCAGTCCCACACGGCGACGGGCCCGATTTCAAGGTATTTCATGGCCAGAAAAACAAGTCCAAGTCCAAGCAAATACATCACAAACTCCCGGGGTTTTTCACGCCTGGCCTGACGACCCACGTCAACCAAGGTCACTACAATCACGTTAAGCAACTGTAACCCAACACTTGAGGTGAATGATGAAACCAAGCCTGCTAGCCCAACTTGCCATGGCCGCTGCCGTCATGGTCGCTGCCCCCGCTTTTGCCGACCAGGCTCTGGCAACCTCCAAGAACTGCATGACATGCCATGCAGTCGATAAAAAACTGGTAGGCCCGGCCTACAAAGACGTGGCCGCCAAATACGCCAGTGACAAGTCTGCTGTTGACAAGCTGGCGGCCAAGATTCTCAAGGGTGGTGCCGGTGTTTGGGGCGCAGTGCCAATGCCTGCCAACTCCCAGGTGAACGAGGCCGAAGCCAAAAAATTGGCCACCTGGGTTTTGACCCTGAAATAAGTTACCCGTCTGTTGCGGGCGGGCACCTTCCAGCCACGCCAGACAAAAAAAAGCCCGCCAACTTGCGTTGCGGGCTTTTTTTTATGGCATTTTGATCAGTAGGCTTGCCCCAGCTGGTCAAGGATTGCCGGGTTCTCAAGCGTGGAGGTATCTTGCGTCACCGCCTCGCCTTTGGCGATGGATCGCAGCAGGCGGCGCATGATCTTGCCGGAACGGGTTTTGGGCAGGTTCTCGCCAAACCGGATGTCTTTTGGCTTGGCAATCGGTCCGATCTCTTTGGCAACCCAGTCACGCAACTCCTTGGCGAGGGCCTTGGCCTCATCACCGGTAGGGCGCGCGCGCTTGAGCACCACAAAGGCGCAGATTGCCTCGCCTGTCAGGTCGTCCGGACGCCCCACCACGGCGGCTTCAGCCACCAGGTCGGACTTGGACACCAGTGCCGATTCGATCTCCATCGTGCCCATGCGGTGGCCAGACACGTTGAGCACGTCGTCAATCCGGCCGGTGATGCGGAAATAACCCCGATCGGCGCTGCGCACCGCGCCGTCGCCAGCCAGATACAGCTTGCCACCCATTTCTTCGGGGAAATAGGCCTTGATGAAGCGTTCCGGGTCGTTCCAGATGGTGCGGATCATGGAAGGCCAGGGGCGCTTGACCACCAGAATGCCACCGGTGCCGTTGGGAATGTCGTTGCCCACCTCGTCCACAATCGCCGCCATGATGCCCGGCAGTGGCAGCGTGCACGAACCCGGTACCAGCGGCGTGGCCCCCGGTAGTGGCGTCATCATGTGGCCACCGGTTTCCGTCTGCCAGAAGGTGTCCACAATCGGGCAACGCTCATGGCCGATGTGCTTGTAGTACCACATCCAGGCTTCCGGGTTGATGGGCTCACCCACCGAACCGAGGATGCGCAGGCTGCTCAGGTCGGAGCGGTCGGGATGCACTTTCTCGTCGCTCTCAGCCGCCTTGATGAGTGAGCGGATAGCCGTTGGTGCGGTGTAGAAAATCGTGCACTTGTGGCGCTCGATCATTTGCCAGAAACGGCCCGCGTTCGGGAACGTGGGGATGCCTTCAAAAATGATTTGTGTGGCGCCTGCTGCCAGGGGGCCGTAGGCCACATAGGTATGGCCGGTGATCCAGCCAATATCGGCTGTGCACCAGAACACGTCTGCCGGTTGCAGGTCAAACGTCCAGTCCATGGTGAGTTTGGCCCACAGCAAATAGCCACCCGTGGAATGCTGCACACCCTTGGGCTTGCCGGTGGAGCCCGAGGTGTAGAGGATGAACAGGGGGTGCTCGGCACCCACCGGTACCGGCGCGCACTCGGTGCTCAGGCCCTTGAGCGCGTCGGCAAAGGTTTTGTCGCGCCCGGCCACCATGTGGCAGGCCGTGGCCGTGCGCTGGTACACAAACACCGTTTTGATCGACTCGCAGCCGCCCAGGGCCAGGCCCTCGTCCACAATCGCTTTCAGGGGCAATTCCTTGCCGCCGCGCATCTGGTAATTGGACGTGATCACCGCCACGGCACCCGCGTCGATGATGCGCTCCTGCAGCGCTTTGGCCGAGAAGCCGCCAAACACCACGCTGTGGGTCGCGCCTATACGTGCGCAGGCCTGCATGGCAATCACGCCTTCCAGCGTCATGGGCATGTACACCAGGACACGGTCGCCTTTTTTGACGCCATCGGCCTTGAGGGCGTTGGCAAACTGGCTGACCCGGGTGAGCAGTTCCTTGTACGTGGTCTTGGTGACGGTGCCGTCATCAGCCTCAAAGATCACGGCGGTCTTGTTCTCCACCGGCGTGCCCATGTGTTTGTCCAGGCAGTTGGCCGAGGCGTTCAACTCGCCGTCATCAAACCATTTGTAAAACGGCGCTTGGGATTCGTCCAGCGTTTGGGTAAACGGCTTGTTCCACATCACGTTTTCACGCGCCAGCCGCGCCCAGAACCCTTCGAAGTCGGTTGCGGCCTCGGCACACAGGGCGTTGTAGGCATCCATGCCAGAGATACGGGCCGCCTTCACGGTGGCCTCACTGGGGTGGAAAACACGGTTTTCTACCAGGACTGACTCAATGGTGCTCATTTGTTCGGCTCCTCAATGGGGTTCTACGGGTTGCGTTGGTATCAATAGCTTTGACTGCCCGGGACTATCCTGCCTGCCACTTACAAAGCACTGACGGCATGATCCGGTAATGGTTGAAGCGGTATACAGGGCCGCCTACAATTTCGGACCGTCGCAACAGTGCCCACCATGTCAAACACCCATAAAAAGCACCTCAAACAAACGTGGATCAAGTCAGGGCTCCTGCTGCTGGGGGCCTTTGTATCAATCATTGCCAGCTCGCCTGGCGCGGGAGGCCCTGCCTTCCTCGGTGTACCGCTGGATTTTGTCCTCTTCGCACTGACCCTGTGCGGCGTGGCCCTGATGCACGAACAAACGCTCAAAGTCGCACTGACCGGTCTGGCCGCGCTCGTGACCTACAAGCTGGTATTAACGGGGTTCAAGACCGGTGACGGTTGGGCAGGCCTGGCTGCCCACATGGGCCATGAGGCCGTTTTGCTGGGGAATTTGCTGGGTTTGCTGGTTGGTTTCGCCTTGCTGGCGGATCACTTTGAGCGCAGCGAGTTGCCCAAAATTGTGCCCAAATACCTGCCTGACGGCTGGATGGGGGGCTTTGTGTTGCTCATCATGGTGTTTGTGTTGTCAGCCTTTCTGGACAACATTGCGGCAGCCCTGATCGGTGGCACGGTAGCCGGTGTGGTGTTTCGCCACAAGCTGCACATCGGGTATCTGGCGGCCATTGTTGCCGCGTCAAACGCAGGTGGTGCCGGCAGTGTGGTGGGTGACACCACCACCACGATGATGTGGATTGACGGCGTGAGCCCATTGCAGGTGGTGGAAGCCTATGTGGGCGCGGTGGTGGCACTGGTGATTTTTGGCGTGATTGCTGCCCGTCAGCAGCATGCCCATGCCCCCATCACCAAAGATGCCGACCCGACAGCCCAGGTGGACTATGGCCGTCTGGGTATTTGCGCGGCCATTTTGATCGCGGCCGTGGTGGCCAATGTCAGCTGCAACTTGTACTTTCCGGATGTGTTGAACCACTGGCCGGTATTGGGCATCACAGTCTGGGTTGTCCTGCTGCTCACGGCAGGTTACCGGGCACCGACCTGGGGACTGGTTCCCGGCGCGTTCAAGGGTTCGATTTTCCTGTTGTCACTGGTGGTGTGTGCGTCCCTCATGCCGGTAGAAAAACTGCCACCAGCCAGCTGGCAAAGTGCTTTAAGCCTGGGTTTTGTCTCCGCTGTTTTTGACAACATCCCCCTGACCGCGCTGGCCCTCAAACAGGGTGGTTTTGACTGGGGATTTCTGGCCTATGCCGTGGGGTTCGGTGGCAGCATGATCTGGTTTGGCTCCAGCGCAGGGGTTGCCCTGTCCAACATGTACCCGCAAGCCAAAAGCGTGGGGGCCTGGCTCAAAGGGGGCTGGCACATTGCGGTCGGTTATGTGGCGGGTTTCCTTGTGCTGCTGCTGGTGATGGGCTGGCACCCCCAGCCCAAAGCCAACCAGACAGCAGCAAAAAAAGAGGCTCTTCTGCGCGCAGGGGCACCAGAAGCACGTCAGTTATCTGACGGCAGGGTTGGGTAAACTCGGTTTCATCGTCTGCTGTACACCTTGCAGCGGTAAACGTCATCACCAGCGTCAACATAAGCGCCACCACAAGCAAGCACATGACCACCACCATCAAACAGGCTGACCTGATCGAAACCATCGCCGGGGCGTTGCAATTCATCAGCTATTACCACCCCACCGACTACATTGCCCACCTGGCGCGGGCCTATGAGCGTGAACAATCGCCTGCGGCCAGGGACGCCATCGCTCAAATCCTGACCAACTCGCGCATGAGTGCCGAGGGGCACCGCCCCATCTGCCAGGACACCGGCATCGTGAATGTGTTCCTCAAAATTGGCATGGATGTCCGGTTTGAAGGCTTTTCCGGCACGCTGGACGATGCCATCAACGAGGGTGTGCGCCAGGCTTACAACCAGGCTGACAACAAACTGCGTGCTTCCATCGTGGCAGACCCCCAGTTTGCCCGCAAAAACACCGGCGACAACACGCCCGCCGTGATCCACGTGGAAATCGTGGCAGGCGGCAAGCTGGACATCACCGTGGCGGCCAAAGGGGGGGGCTCGGAGAACAAATCCAAGCTGGTCATGCTCAACCCCTCCGACTCCATCGTGGACTGGGTTCTCAAGACTGTGCCCACGATGGGTGCGGGCTGGTGCCCGCCGGGCATGCTGGGCATCGGCATTGGAGGCACGGCAGAAAAAGCGGTTTTACTGGCCAAACAAAGCCTGATGGAAGACATTGACATGTATGAGTTGCAGGCCAAGTCGTCGCGGGGCGAACAACTCACCCAGACCGAAGCACTGCGCATCGAATTGTTCGAAAAAGTCAATGCACTGGGCATTGGTGCACAGGGGCTGGGCGGCTTGACCACGGTGCTGGATGTCAAGATCAACATGTACCCGACCCACGCCGCAGGCAAGCCGGTGGCCATGATCCCGAACTGCGCCGCCACACGCCATGCTCATCTGGTGATGGACGGCAGCGGCGCCGTTTATCTGGACCCACCCTCTCTGAGCCTATGGCCGGACGTGCACTGGGCGCCCGATTACCAGAAGAGCAAAAAAGTAGACCTCAACGCCCTCACCAAAGACGAAATCGCCTTGTGGAAAGCCGGTGATACGTTGCTGCTGAGCGGCAAGATGCTGACCGGGCGCGACGCCGCGCACAAGCGCATTCAGGACATGCTCGCCAAGGGGGAAAAGCTGCCCGTGGACTTCACCAACCGCGTCATCTATTACGTGGGGCCGGTCGATCCGGTCCGGGGAGAAGCAGTCGGCCCCGCCGGCCCCACCACCGCCACACGCATGGACAAGTTCACCGAGATGATGCTGGCCCAGACTGGCCTGATCTCCATGATCGGCAAGGCCGAGCGCGGCCCCACCGGCGTTGACGCCATCAAGAAGCACAAAAGCGCCTACCTGATGGCCGTGGGCGGAGCCGCGTATCTGGTGAGCAAGGCCATCAAAAGCGCCACCGTGGTCGGGTTTGCCGACCTGGGCATGGAGGCCATTTATGAGTTTGATGTGGTGGACATGCCCGTCACGGTAGCGGTCGACTCCGAAGGGACCAACGTTCACGTCACCGGGCCGGCGGAGTGGGAAAAGCGAATTGCCACCGGACAGTTCAAGAACATCCCGGTCAAGGCGGGTTGAGGGCCGTTGAACACCCACCCGATTGGTGTTTTTGACAGTGGCCTGGGCGGTCTGAGCATCCTTCAGGCGCTGCAGGCCGGGTTGCCTTGTGAGGACTTCATCTACATCGCAGACAGCGGCCACGCGCCTTATGGTGAGCGCGACGATGCCCATGTGATCGCGCGGTCCCGGGCCATAACGCGCTATTTGCGCGGCCACCACGACATCAAGATGCTGGTGGTTGCCTGCAATACCGCGACTGCGGCCGCCATTGATACCCTGCGTCAGGAACACCCGGGCTTTCCCATTGTGGGCGTGGAGCCTGCCCTCAAGCCGGCTGCGGCGGCCACCCACACGCGGCGCATCGGTGTCATGGCAACACGCGGTACCCTCGCCAGCGCCCGGTTCCAGACACTGCTTGGCACGGTAGACCAGCAGGCCGAGTTCATCTGCCAGCCCTGCGACGGCCTGGCGGAGGCGATTGAACACACCGTCTCCACCGGAGACGCTACTAATCTAATAGCGCTCTGCGCACTGTATTCGGGGGCTATGGGTCAATTTGGCCATGAAACAGGGCAAATTGACACGCTGGTTCTCGGCTGCACACATTACCCGTTTGCCCAGGATCACCTGTGTACTCTGGTGGGCAGCTCGATTCAACTGATCGCCACCGGTGAGCCGGTCGCGCGCCAGACAAAACGCCTGCTGCAAACCAGCGCAATGCTGCGAACATCCGGCAGCGGCCAGCTCAAACTGGGCACCACAGGTCAAGCCGGGTTGCTGCAGGCAGCCGCCGCGCAGTGGTTGCCATGGCAGGGCGATGTTGAGTCGCTATCAATTGCATAGCTGCTCACGCATATTAGGCGGGGGCCAGAGGCAATAAAACCTGGTATTTGTTTGATTTGGTCTGCCCGGAGGGGATCGAACCCCCGACCCTCAGCTTAGAAGGCTGATGCTCTATCCAACTGAGCTACGGGCAGAATCAGGAACGCAGATATAAAAAAAGCTCACAAAGTGAGCTTTTTTATGGATTTTTGGTCGGAGTACAAGGATTCGAACCTTGGACCCCCTGGTCCCAAACCAGGTGCGCTACCAGACTGCGCCACACTCCGACGAGGCTATATTCTAACCGCTTCGCGTGCGTCATTTCAACGCGCCGCCATGAAAAATTGTTGCCTTGTCTGCGCCCTGGTCTCTGCGACGCCTGTTCCATGGGTTTGATGGACTAAAGTGGGCATCATGCCACCCATCACACCCGCCCTGCCTTGGCTCTTACCCGATGATCCTTTTCCACCCGTAACCCAGGCTTGGGGTCTGGAAACGTCCGCACCGGGGTTGTTGGCGGCTGGAGGGCTGCTCAACGTTGAAACTTTATGCATGGCCTATTCCCGTGGAATTTTCCCCTGGTTCAGCGAAGGCCAGCCTGTTCTCTGGTGGAGCCCGGATCCCCGGATGGCACTGGACGTCACCCAGTTCCGCCTGCATCGTTCGCTACACAAGACGCTGAAGGCATTTCGCCACTCGGGCCAATGCGAAATCCGGATTGATTGTGCTTTTGAAGCCGTGATCCGGCATTGCGCCACCAGCCCAAGGGCCGGGCCCAGTGGAACCTGGATCGTGCCGGACATGGTTCAGGCCTACATCGCCCTGCATCACGCCGGAATCGCGCACAGCGTTGAGACCTGGAGGGATGGCCAGCTGGTTGGGGGGCTGTACTGTGTGGCTCTGGGTCGGGCCGTATTCGGAGAATCCATGTTCACGCTGGTGCCCAACGCCTCAAAAATGGCGCTGGCAGCGCTGGTTTGTTTTTGCCGGCATCACGGCATCAGGATGATTGACTGCCAGCAAAACACGGGCCATCTGGCTTCGCTGGGGGCCCGAGAAATGCATCGGTCTGATTTTCTGCAAGTGGTGTCCCAGGGAATGCGGCAGGCTTCGCCCGTCTGGCATTTTGACCCCCTATACTGGCAGGAACTCCTTTTGGACCCGACCGAAAAAGCCCGTAACGCCAAACCGTGACGCATCTCAAGGACCTCCCCCTACAGACGCTGCAGTTTTATGCAACGGCTCCCTATGCCTGCAGCTACCTGACTGACAGGCAGGCGCGCTCGCAGGTGGCAACTCCCAGCCACTTGATCAATAACGCCACTTATTCCGGCCTGGTGGGCCAGGGCTTTCGGCGCAGCGGCATGTTCACTTACCGGCCGTATTGCGACGGATGCCAGGCCTGTATTCCCCTGCGTGTGCTGGCCAATTTATTCAAACCTGACAGAAGCCAGCGTCGGGCAAGAAAACGGCATGCCAGCCTCCAGGTGCGTGTGCTCAATCTGTGTTTTGTGCCCGAGCACTATCAGCTTTATCTGCGTTACCAAAATGGCCGGCATGCCGGGGGGGGCATGGATCAAGACAGCATTGACCAGTACACCCAGTTTCTGCTCCAGAGTCGCGTCAACTCGCGACTGGTGGAGTTTCGCGAGTCTCTGGCCGACGGCACACCCGGTCCTTTGAAGATGGTCTCCATACTTGACGTTCTGGAGGACGGGATCTCAGCTGTTTACACTTTTTATGACCCCGACCCCCAAGCCAGTTTTGGCACTTTCGGCGTTTTGTGGCTGATCGAGCAGGCACAGCTGCTGGGGCTTGCCTATGTGTACCTGGGCTACTGGATACGCGAGAGTCCCAAAATGAGTTACAAGGCGGGGTTTCAGCCTCAAGAAGTATTAAGAGACGGGAGCTGGATATCGACCAAGTCTGATTTCACAAGGTAAAATCAAATTCTGCAGATCAGACATCACCCATGAAAAAAACGGATTCCAACCTTCCAGCCAAACCTACGGTTCAAGTCATTGAACGCATGTTTACGCTGATGGATGTCCTTGCGTCCAGGGAAGACGCCATTTCCCTCAAGGAAATCAGCGAAAAGTCCGGGCTGCATCCATCAACGGCGCATCGCATCCTCAACGATCTGACAACTGGCCGTTTTGTCGACCGGCCGCAGCCGGGCAGCTACCGGCTCGGCATGAGGCTGCTGGAACTTGGAAATATGGTCAAGGGACGGCTTAACGTCCGCGATGCAGCACTCTTGCCCATGCGTGAATTGCACAAGCTGATTCAGCAGCCGGTTAACCTGAGCATGCGCCAAAGCGATGAAATTATCTATATCGAGCGGGCCTACAGTGAGCGTTCAGGCATGCAGGTGGTGCGTGCCATTGGCGGTCGTGCCCCATTGCATTTGACGTCTGTCGGCAAACTGTTTCTTGCCGCCGATGACCCTCAGCGCATACGCGCCTATGCCACACGAACCGGCCTGAACGGGCAAACCAAGAACAGCATCACCCAGCTAGCCACGCTTGAGAAAGAGCTCGCCAAAGTTCGGCAGTACGGTACGGCGCACGACAACGAAGAGCTCGAACTGGGCGTGCGCTGCATGGCCTGCGGTGTCTATGATGATCAAGGCAAGCTGGTTGCAGGATTGTCTATCTCTGCCCCTGCGAGTCGACTGGAGGACAGCTGGTTGGCCAAATTGCAGGCAACGGCAACCGAAATATCTGCCAACCTGGGCCATAAGCCGGAAAATCAGCGGTAAGCGCCTGATGCGGATCAAGCGCTCCCTTGACTAGGACTTGACCAGAGCCTTTTCACTAACAATGGCCGCGGCCGGTACCGTGTGTGGCGCCGACATGGTTGGCGCTGACTCGACCCAGCGGCGAACACGTTCAGCATCACCCAAGCGGCTGAGTTTTCCGGCGGAATCAAGAAAAACCATGATCAGTTTGCGGCCGGCAATCTTGGTTTGCATGACCAGACATTGGCCGGCTTCAGAGATGTAGCCGGTTTTTTGCAAACCAATCTCCCAAATCGGGTTTTTCACCAATCGGTTCGTATTGTTGAATTGCAGCGTCTTGTTGCCAACAGCAACTTCATGGCCTTTTGAGGTGGATAACTCCCGCAGTACGGGGTCAGCATATGCAGCGTTCACCAGCATGGCCAGATCATGCGCGCTGGACTGGTTGTTGCTCGACAAACCAGTGGGCTCGACATAACGCGTGTCATTCATCCCCAGCAGATGCGCCTTGGCATTCATGGCGGCCACGAAAGCACCCAGACCGCCGGGATAGCTGCGCCCAAGTGCGTGTGCTGCGCGGTTTTCACTGGACATCAACGCGAGGTGCATCAACTCACCACGGCTCAATTCCGTGCCAACCTTCAACCTTGAGCGGCTACCTTTTTCAGTATCCACATCGGCCTGGGAAATGCTGATCATCTCGTCCATCGGCAGTTTGGCTTCCTGCACCACAACGCCGGTCATCAGTTTGGTCAGTGATGCAATCGGCAACACTGCTTGTTCGTTTTTACTGAACAGAACTTCTTTGGTGTCTTGGTCAACCACCAGGGCCACACTCGATTTCAAATCAAGCGCATCACCACCACCATGCAAACCTGCCAATTCGCCGAATGACGGCTTGGCAGGTATCACGGCCGCCCGAACGACTGGATGACGCTTGGCCAGCGCCACTTTTGCGGAAGCACCATGCTTGGCAACCACATGCACCTTCAAGACTTTTCGCTTGACGACGACCTTGCTTGGGGGTGAATTGGCAACAACGTCACTTTGCGATGCGTAAGCCGCAGGCAATGCCAGCCCTGCGGACAAAGACAGCAAAGCCAAAACCCGGAAAATCGAAGTCGATCGACACCCCACCGTTAAGAAGCAACGGTTTGTCATAGGTGGGATCTCCAGTTTTTTCACGATAGCTGGAGTTTATCCAAAAAATCTCCACAAGATCAATTACTTGCAGCAGGAATCTCAAGAAAAAGCCTGCGTTTTAGGTGTAAACCCTAGCCTTGTGCAGCCACTCGATCAGCTTTGCTGTGTAACTTATTGAGTGCACTCAGATAAGCCTTGGCAGAAGCAACAACGATGTCGGGATCTGCACCAACACCGTTAACGACCCGCCCGCTGTTTTGGAGACGAACCGTCACTTCGCCCTGACTCTCCGTTGAACCGCTGATCGCATTCACGGAATAAAGCACCATCTCGGCACCACTTTTGACGTGTGTTTCGATGGCTTTCAGGGAGGCGTCAACCGGGCCGTTGCCATCCGATACCCCCTTCACCTCTTTGCCGTCGACCGTAAAAACAACGCTGGCTTGCGGGCGCTCACCCGTCTCGCTGTGTTGCGACAGCGACACAAACCCGTACTGCTCCTTGTCGTGGGTGACGCTTTCATCACTCACAAGAGCGAGAATGTCTTCGTCAAAAATTTCGCTCTTGCGATCAGCCAGCTCCTTGAATCGCGCAAACGCCGAGTTGATGTCGGCCTCGCTTTCCATGGCAACGCCAAGTTCCAGCAGGCGTTGCTTGAACGCATTGCGGCCACTGAGCTTGCCAAGAACAATTTTGTTGGCACTCCAGCCAACATCTTCGGCCCGCATAATTTCGTAAGTATCACGCGCCTTGAGCACGCCGTCTTGATGAATACCCGACGCATGGGCAAACGCGTTGGCACCGACCACCGCCTTATTCGGCTGCACGACAAAGCCAGTCGTCTGACTGACCATGCGACTGGCTGCCAGAATATGCCTGGTGTCAATACCCATATCAAGACCAAAATAATCTTTGCGCGTCTTCACCGCCATGACAACTTCTTCAAGTGAGCAGTTGCCGGCACGTTCGCCCAGACCATTAATGGTGCATTCCACCTGCCTGGCACCACCAATTTTGACACCCGCCAACGAATTGGCCACGGCCATGCCCAGGTCATTGTGGCAATGCACCGACCAGATGGCCTTGTCACTATTGGGAATACGTTCACGCAGATTTTTGATGAAATTGCCATAGAGTTCCGGAATGGCGTAGCCTACGGTGTCGGGAACGTTGATGGTGGTTGCACCTTCATTGATCACGGCCTCTAAAACGCGACACAAAAAATCGGGATCAGACCGATACCCGTCTTCGGGACTGAATTCGATATCAGACATCAAATTGCGGGCAAAACGCACAGAGAGTTTGGACTGTTCAAACACCTGATCTGGCGTCATGCGCAGCTTCTTCTCCATGTGCAAGGCACTCGTGGCCAGGAACAAATGCAGGCGACCCGATTGGGCTGGCTTCAAAGCCTCCGCTGCCCGTGAAATATCACGATCATTGGCACGGGCCAGGGAACACACTGTCGATTCCTTGATCGCTTCCGCAATCGCCTTCACACACTCAAAATCCCCATTGGAACTGGCTGCGAAGCCGGCTTCGATCACATCCACTTTCAGGCGCTCGAGCTGGCGGGCAATGCGAAGCTTCTCGTCTCGCGTCATGGACGCGCCAGGTGACTGCTCACCGTCACGCAACGTGGTATCAAAAATAATCAATTTGTCAGCCATATCAGCTCTCCTGTTTGTCAAAAACCTGAAACTCAAATGTGAGCGCGCAAAGAAAAAAGGCCCGTAGCGTTTGCTAACGGGCCTTGTAGAAAAAGTACGCGTGCGTTACTGATTCCGCCCGTCAGGACGTAGCAGCAGTAGTGCCAGCAAGTTATTTTTCATGACTTCAATGTAACACAAGTTCAGAAATAGTACGTAACTGGTAACGCGCCGTCATCACTTGTGCAGGCCCCGTTCATCGGGCTCCTCCGTTGACGTACTGATCACACTGGTCTGCACACCCTTGGTTTTCCGCCAAATGTAGATGGCATACCCGCTCAATCCGTACACAACAAAAACAAAGAACGTGACCGTCGGCGGATCAATGTTGATGACGGCAATGATGAGCGCGATCAACACGATCACCGCAAAGGGAACACTGCGCTTCATGCCAACGTCCTTGAAGCTGTAGAACGGCACATTCGTTACCATGGTCAGCCCGGCATACAAGGCCAACGCAAAGGTGATCCAGGGGATGGAAATTCCCCACAAAGCATCCGTGCCTTTGACGCCGGATTCGGTCATCAGCCAGATAAACCCGGCAATCAAAGCGGCTGCAGCCGGTGACGGCAGTCCCTGGAAATAGCGCTTGTCGACCACCGCGGTATTGACGTTGAATCGGGCCAGCCGCAAGGCGGCGCATGCGCAATAAACAAAAGCCGCAATCCAGCCCCAGCGCCCCAGGCCCTTGAGCGCCCAGACATAGGAAATAAGTGCGGGCGCAGCGCCAAACGACACCATGTCAGAGAGCGAATCCATCTGTTCACCAAACGCGCTCTGGGTATTGGTCATGCGCGCCACACGACCATCCAGACTATCAAGCACCATGGCACAAAAAACCCCGATGGCGGCGAGATCGAAACGGCCGTTGACGGCCATGACAATCGCATAGAAGCCGCCAAAGAGTGCTGCCAATGTGAACAGATTCGGCAGTATATAAATACCCTTGCGACGTTTCCTCACGACGACTGTTTCAAGGTCTGCCGCGCCAAACTCGTTTTCATCATCCATAAGGTCAACCTCTGGTTTTTGCAATCTTCACAGCCCTGTTTCAAACAACAGATAGGCGCAGTGTAAGCCAGCCTCCCGGACACCTCACGCGGGGAAATGGCTTCAACAAAAGACAAGGGCCACCGAGGTGGCCCTTGTTGTCACCGGCAAGCAGATTAATTGCGGGTCTGGTCAACCAGCTTGTTCTTCGCAATCCAGGGCATCATGGCGCGCAGCTTGGCGCCGACGACTTCGATCTGGTGCTCGGAATTCAGGCGGCGGCGGCTGATGAGCGTGGGCGCACCGGCCTTGTTTTCCAGAATGAAGCTCTTGGCGTATTCACCCGTCTGGATGTCTTTCAACACCTGCTTCATGACCTTCTTGGTCTCATCCGTCACGATGCGCGGGCCGGTGACGTACTCGCCGTACTCGGCGTTGTTGGAGATCGAATAGTTCATGTTGGCGATGCCACCTTCATAAATCATGTCCACGATCAGCTTCAATTCGTGCAGGCATTCAAAGTAGGCCATTTCTGGCGCGTAACCGGCTTCCACCAGGGTCTCGAAACCGGCCTTGATCAGCTCAACCGTACCGCCGCACAACACGGCTTGTTCGCCGAACAGGTCGGTCTCGGTTTCTTCACGGAAGTTGGTCTCGATGATGCCGGCCTTGCCGCCACCGTTGGCCATGGAGTACGACAGTGCCATTTGCAGGGACTTGCCGGACTTGTCCTGGTGCACAGCCACCAGGTGAGGTACGCCGCCACCCTGGGCATAGGTGCCACGCACGGTGTGGCCAGGGGCCTTGGGGGCAACCATCCACACGTCCAGATCGGCGCGTGGGTTGACCAGGCCGTAATGCACGTTGAAGCCGTGGGCAAACACCAGGGCAGCACCCTGCTTGATGTTGGGTTCCACGTCATTGGTGTAGACCACGCCGATTTGTTCGTCGGGCAACAAGATCATGACCACGTCAGCGGCTTTGACCGCCTCAGCCACTTCAGCGACCTTCAGGCCGGCCTTCTCGACCTTGGACCAGGACGCACCGCCCTTGCGCAGGCCGACGATAACTTTCACGCCGCTGTCGTTCAGGTTTTGTGCGTGGGCATGGCCCTGGCTGCCGTAGCCGATGATGGCCACGGTTTTGCCCTTGATCAGGCTCAAATCGCAATCTTTGTCGTAAAAAACTTTCATCTTCTTCTCCTAAATGGTTACTGGCGAAATGCCCTTCGACAGGCTCAGGGCGAACGGTTAACGTTTATCGCCACTTCAAATCCGTTCGCGTTGAGCCTGTCGAAACGCGCGCACGGACGGCTAAATCAAATCGCGTTCAGACCCGCAAAATCCGTTCGCCTCGCCCAATGCCGCTGGAGCCGGTGCGCACTGTCTCCAGAATCGCGCCCCTCTCAATGGCTTCCAGAAACGCGTCATTCTTTGACTGATCACCAGTCAACTCAATCGTGTAACTTTTCTCGGTCACGTCGATGATGCGGCCGCGAAAGATATCGGCCATACGCTTCATCTCTTCGCGCTCCTTGCCAACCGCACGCACCTTCACCATCATCAGCTCGCGCTCAATGTAGGCACCTTCGGTCAAGTCAACCACCTTCACCACTTCAATCAGGCGATTCAGGTGTTTGGTGATTTGCTCAATGACATCATCCGAACCGGACGTTTGTATCGTCATTCTCGACAGCGTCGGGTCTTCGGTCGGGGCAACCGTCAAAGATTCAATGTTGTAACCACGGGCCGAAAAAAGGCCCACAACGCGGGAAAGAGCACCGGGCTCATTTTCCAGCAGGACGGCAATGATGTGTTTCATAGGGGTAGATTCCTCTTTTCGCTGCCCTCCCCTGCACACGGTAATGTGCAGGCTTGGCAAACAATAGATTCGTCAAAAGTTAATTGATAAACGCTATATATTTAATAGCTACTCACGCATATCCGGCGAGGGAAAATGGCCTATTTGGTCAAAGATCCTCACTGCCCAGCAGCATTTCCGTGATGCCCATGCCGGCCTTCACCATCGGATACACGTTTTCGGTAGGGTCGGTGCGAAAATCCATGAATACGGTGCGATCCTTGAGCTTGCGTGCTTCGCGCAAAGCACCTTCCACGTCACCCGGTTTTTCGATCAACATGCCGACATGCCCATAGGCCTCGGCCAGCTTCACGAAATTAGGCAGTGCGTCCATGTAGCTGTGGCTGTAACGACCTTCATAGTCAATTTCCTGCCACTGGCGCACCATGCCCAGGTAGCGGTTGTTCAGCGCCACGATCTTGATCGGCGTGTTGTATTGCAGACAGGTGGACAGCTCCTGAATGCACATCTGGACCGAGCCTTCGCCGGTAACGCAGAACACTTCTGATTCAGGTTTGGCCAGTTTGATGCCCATGGCGTAGGGAATACCCACACCCATTGTGCCCAGACCGCCGGAGTTGATCCAGCGGCGTGGTTCGTCAAACCGGTAATACTGCGCTGCCCACATCTGGTGCTGACCAACATCGGACGTGACGTAGGTGTCAACGTCCTTGGTCATGTTCCAGAGTGTTTCCACCACGTATTGCGGCTTGATCACGTCGCCTTTGCCATGATCGTATTTCAGGCAATCGCGCTTGCGCCATCCGTCAATGGTGTCCCACCACGCACCCAGCGCATTGGGGTCAGGCCGAACGGTGCCCTCCTTGATCATGGCGATCATTTCCAGCAACACGTCTTTGACGTCACCCACGATGGGGATATCCACCTTGACGCGTTTGGATATGCTGGACGGGTCAATGTCAATATGAATGATCTTGCGCTCGTTCTGTGCGAAATGCTTGGGGTTGCCGATCACGCGGTCATCAAAACGCGCCCCCACCGCGAGCAGCACATCGCAGTTTTGCATCGCGTTATTGGCTTCAACCGTTCCATGCATGCCCAGCATGCCCAGGAACTTCCGGTCACTGGCAGGATAGGCCCCCAAACCCATCAACGTGTTCGTGCAGGGGTAACCCAACATGTCCACCAGGGTACGAAGCTCCGCCGAGGCATTGCTCAGGATGACGCCACCGCCCGTGTAAATGTAGGGGCGTTTGGCGGCCAGCAATAACTGCAGGGCCTTGCGAATTTGTCCACCATGGCCCTTGCGCACCGGGTTGTACGAGCGCATTTCCACGGTCTCGGGATAACCGGCATACGGTGTTTTTTTGAATGACACGTCTTTCGGAATATCCACGACCACAGGACCGGGTCGGCCCGTGCGTGCGATATGAAACGCTTTCTTCATGATCTCAGCCATGTCGCGCACATCTTTAACCAAAAAATTGTGTTTGACGATGGGGCGCGTGATGCCAACGGTATCGCACTCCTGGAACGCATCCAGCCCAATGGCGTGGGTGGGCACCTGGCCAGTCACAATGACCATGGGGATACTGTCCATGTACGCCGTGGCAATGCCGGTAATCGCATTGGTAACGCCGGGGCCAGAGGTAACCAGCGCGACACCCACATCGCCCGTGGCGCGGGCATAGCCATCCGCCGCATGGACTGCCGCCTGCTCGTGGCGCACCAGAATATGCTGAATCGTGTCCTGCTTGTAGAAAGCGTCGTAAATGTGAAGGACTGCGCCGCCGGGATACCCCCAGACGTACTTGACGCCTTCGGCTTGCAGCGCCTTGATGAGGATTTCAGCCCCCCGAAGTTCGGGTAATGGGGCCGTAACAGGAGAATTAGCGGGTGTTTTGGCTAAAGACGCCACTGCAGACGCCGAAGCGATTTCGGCTTTTGATATTTCCATGATCAACCTTTGTGAATTTCTCTGACGAAAGACCTTGGGTGCTCCTTCACAGACTCTTTTGGAATCGTGTCGAAACTTGAGACCAAAGCCATAAGCACACTGATTCTTGCGCCGGACTTTGACCCGTTTGCCTTTTGATAGCAATTGGCATTATCGCACTGCAACAATTGAAAAGCTGCAGTGCAGCAAGAAATTGCGCCTACCAATGCCATAATTTGATGCTAAGGGCCTGCAAATAGCCCTTAGCCCCTCTGAAAAGTGGGACCCTCATCTCACCACGCCTTATTGGCACGTCTGTCTTGGCAACTGAACAGGAACTGTCCGATTTTTTGAAAAGCGTTGAAAAACGTGCATTCAAACGTTCGGTTTATCACGTGCGCAATGAGGAGTCTGCTCTGGACATCGTGCAAGACAGCATGATGAAACTCGCCGAGCATTACGGCGACAAACCGCCCGCCGAGCTGCCGATGCTGTTCCAGAGAATCCTGGCCAATTGCACTCTGGACTGGTTTCGTCGGCAAAAGACCAAAAATGCGCTCTTTTCGAACATGAGCGACTTTGAATCACCCGGCGAAGACGGGGATTTTGATCTTTTGGAAACTTTAAACGTACAAAGTAGCTCCGACCAAACCGAAAGCGCGCAAAGTGCGACTGAGCGGGCTCAGACCTTTCGGGAAATTGAGGTCGAGATACAGGAATTGCCAGGACGTCAACGGGAAGCCTTCCTGATGCGTTACTGGGAGGAACTAGACGTGGCCGAAACGGCGGCGGCTATGGGCTGTTCGGAAGGCAGTGTCAAAACTCACTGTTCCCGTGCGGTTCAAGCCCTGAGTAAAGCGTTAAGGGCAAAGGGAATCACACTATGACAAATTCAAAACAACACCATACAGAGGTGCTTCAGGACCGCTACGGACTGAAAATAGCGGCGCGGCTGTCTGACGGTGCCGACGAACTGCATCACGACGTCTCCGAGCGCCTGCGGGCGGCCCGTTATCAGGCTTTGGCCAAGCGCAAAATCCAGAAAACACAAACCGCTTCATCGGTGGTCAACCACGGCAGTACAGCCGCCATGACCTTTGGTGGCGATGGCTTGAACTTCTGGAGCAGCATTGCCTCTGCCTTGCCCCTGATTGCCCTGGTCATCGGGCTGGTCACCGTCAACGCCATTCAGGACGATGATGTGGCGCATGAGGCCGCCACTGTCGATACCGCTTTGCTGACCGATGACCTGCCACCGGCGGCCTATGCCGACCCCGGTTTTCTGCAATTCATCAAATCCGGCCAGAATCTGGGGCAATAAGGCTGGTGAACTGTATGAAGCCTTTACGTGTGCATGAGGTCCACAGCGGGATAACCTTTCCCCGTGCGGTCTGTGCGGTCATCGTGTCTGTTGCGGCACTCGGGATAAACCTGATCAGCGTCCCTGCCTGGGCCCTGACGGCAACAACAGTTGCAGTGCCGCCAGGCAACACCACAGCGTCTTCCCGTCCCGACTGGTCCGAGCTGACAGCCGCCCAACGGGCAGCGCTCAAACCATTGGCCGCTTCTTGGGCTGGTATCAGTGAGCCCCAAAAACGCAAATGGATTGCCCTGGCGCAAAACTACCCCAACCTGTCTGCGCCGGAACAAGTCAAGCTGCACAGCCGCATGCATGAGTGGGCTGAACTGAGTGCCGCCCAACGCAGCCAGGCACGCCTGAATTTTGCCGAAACCAAGAAACTGTCTGCAGACGAAAAACGAACGCAATGGGAAGCCTACCAGGCGTTGAGCCCTGCAGAGAAGCAAAAGCTGGTTGCAAATGCCCCAACAAAACCGATCGGGGCCGCACCCGCCTTGACACCTGTGCCTCAGCACAAGCTGGCGGATGTGCCACCTTCCCGTTCGGACATCAAGCTGCCACGGTTCGCGAAGTTGAAACTGCCAGCCGATTCCAATGCCCTGGTACCCCTGGACAACACGCCATTGCAGCCTCTGCCGCCTCTTGCACCCCTGACACCGCTGACGCCGTTGACCCCCGCAGCACTGCATCCCTGAACTGGCTCCTGCATGGCCCCGATTCAAGAGTCTTTTGAGGCATTAGCCCCCGTCAAACCTGCGCAGTCAGCTACTGATTTAATAGCACCTTCACTTGGCCGGCGTATGGCCTGCTGGCTGTATGAGGGCATGCTGATGTTTGGTGTGGTCTTTCTGGCAGGTTATCTGTTTGGCACACTGAGCCAGACGCGCAATGCCATGGATAACCGACACCCGCTGCAGGCCTTCCTGTTTGTGGTGTTCGGCATTTACTTCACCTGGTTCTGGTCCAAAGGGCAGACACTGGCCATGAAAACCTGGAACATCCGGCTGGTTGACGCGTTTGGAAAGCCTGTAACCCAGACGCGTGCCCTGCTCCGTTACGCCTTGAGCTGGCTGTGGTTTTTACCGTCACTGGCCCTGGTCGCACCATTCAATCTGTCTGGGGGTGAAATGGGCGTCATCCTGCTGGGCTGGATCGCGGTTTGGGCGATTCTGAGCCGCTTTCAACCCCAACAGCAGTTTTGGCACGACTCGCTGGCCGGGACCCGACTGGTGTCGTCCCAGCCGTTGCGCCGCCAAGCCGACGAGGCGTAGTTACCGGCCGACACCACGCGCCGGCAAGTTGTGCCGCCACCTGCGTCGGCGACAATCCGGGAATGACTATTTCGCCCCCTGAACTGCAGGATGCAAAGCCTGCCAATCTCCAGAAATCCCGCACGGGACTCAACCGCATGTGGCATGCCGCCGGTTACTCCGTGGACGGCTTGCGTGCCGGCTGGGGTGAAACCGCTTTTCGCCAGGAAGCACTGGCAGCGATGGCGTTACTCCCCCTGTCCTTTTGGGTCGGCCGAACCTGGATTGAAACCGTTTTACTCGCCGGGTCGGTTGTGATGGTGATGATTGTGGAGTTGCTCAACACCGGCATTGAGACCGCTATCGACCGTGTCGGCCCGGAGTGGCATGACTTGTCCAAACGCGCCAAAGACATGGGCAGTGCCGCCGTGTTGCTCAGTTTGCTGCTGTTTGGCGGAATTTGGGTGAGTGCCCTGATCCAGCGCTGGGAGTCCTGAAATGAGTATGGAAAGCCCGGCATTCTCGATTTGTGTGTATTGCGGCTCCAAACCTGGCGCCCAGCCGGAGTTTGCCCATGCGGCGGCGACTGTCGGCCGATGGATTGGTGAGCACGGTGGCCAGCTGGTCTATGGTGGCGGCAAAGGTGGCTTGATGGGCATCGTGGCCAACGCGACATTGAAGGCGGGTGGCCGGGTGATCGGCATCATTCCCCAGGCGCTGGTCGAGAAGGAATGGGCGCACCACGACTGCACCGAGCTGCACATTGTGGAGACGATGCACGAGCGCAAGCGTCGGATGGCGGCAAGCGCTGATGCATTTTTGGCGCTGCCCGGTGGCATTGGTACGTTTGAAGAATTTTTTGAGGTGTGGACCTGGCGCCAGCTGGGTTACCACGACAAACCGGTTGGTTTGCTGAATGTGGCGGGTTATTACGACGGCCTGATCAGCTTTCTGCATTCCACTGTGAAACAGGGGTTTATGGGCAACGCACAAATGAGCCTGATCCGCAGCGGCGCAGATCCGACGGGCTTGCTGCAGGAACTGGTACAGGCGGCGGGCACATCAGCCGCAGCACGCCTGGAATCGATTTAAGTCACCCGGCCACCTGGCGGCAGCTCAGACAGCCGTTTCGTCCTGTTCCCCGGTGCGGATCCGCACCACACGCTCAACCGCAGTCACAAAAATCTTGCCGTCGCCGATTTTTCCGGTACGGGCGGCCTTGACGATGGCGTCTACGCAGCGGTCAACTTCGTCGGTTTTCACGACAACTTCCACCTTCACCTTGGGCAGAAAATCCACCACGTATTCGGCGCCACGGTACAGCTCGGTATGCCCTTTCTGGCGGCCAAAACCCTTGACTTCGGTCACGGTCAGGCCCGTCACGCCGCAGTCGGCCAGGGCCTCACGCACCTCTTCCAGTTTGAAGGGTTTGACGATGGCGGTGATTTGTTTCATGTGTTTCCTCTGTTTTATGCGCGAAATTTACTAGTTATAGGATAGCGCCAATCCTTGCCAAAGCTGCGGTGAGTTACCCGAATGCCGATTGGAGCCTGGCGGCGCTTGTATTCGTTGATTTTGATGAGCCGGGTGACCCGCTCCACGTCAATACGCTCGAACCCGGCAGCGATGAGGGAGTCAATGCTGTCGTCGTTCTCCATGTAACGCTCCAGAATCGCGTCCAGCACCTCGTAGGGCGGCAAGCTGTCCTGGTCTTTCTGGTCCGGGCGCAACTCGGCGCTGGGTGGCCGGGTGATGATGCGTTCGGGGATCGGGTTGCTGCCCGTACCGTAGGGGTCATGCTGGTTGCGCCATTTCGCCAGGCGAAACACCGTGGTTTTGGCCAGATCCTTGATGGCGGCAAAACCACCGGCCATGTCACCGTACAGCGTGCAGTAACCGGTAGCCAACTCACTCTTGTTGCCGGTGGTCAGCACAATGGAGCCGAATTTGTTACTCAGAGCCATCAGCAGCGTACCGCGAATGCGGGCCTGGATGTTTTCTTCGGTTGTGTCTTCCTTCAGCCCCGTGAATTCACCCGCCAGCGAGGCCTTGAAGGCTTCAAATTCGGGCACGATGGAAATTTCGTCGTAACGCACACCCAAGCGGGCGGCCATTTCACAGGCGTCAATCCAGCTGATGTCGGCCGTGTAGGGCGAAGGCATCATCACGGTGCGCACGCGGTCCCGGCCCAGCGCGTCCACCGCAATGGCCAGCACCAGCGCGGAATCAATGCCGCCGGAGAGCCCCAAAATCGCGCCGGGAAAGCCGTTTTTGCCCAGATAGTCGCGCACGCCCAGCACCAGCGCGTCCCACAGGTCGGTATCTGCCGTACGTTCAGGTTCGACAGACGCTACTATTTTGATAGCTGACTGCGCACGTTCCACGAGGGCTTGGAACAGGTTTTCTTCAAAACTGGGAGCACGACCAGCCAGCGAGCCGTCACCATTCAGGGCAAACGAGTGGCCTTCAAACACCACCTCGTCCTGCCCGCCCACCAGGTGGGCGTAGACCATGGGCAAACCGGTGGCCAGCACCCGTTCACGCATGGTGCGCTCGCGCTCATACCCCTTGCCCACGTGGAACGGCGAGGCGTTGATGACGGCCAGCAGCTCGGCCCCGGCCTCTTTGGCCAGCCGTGCGGGTTCTTCGTACCAGGCGTCTTCGCAGATCAGCAAACCCACGGACACACGGTCAGCGCCCTCCCCGGCCTGAAACACACACACACCCTTGCCGGGCGTGAAATAGCGACGCTCGTCAAACACCTGGTAGTTGGGCAACTCGCGCTTGGCGTAGGTTTCCAGCACGCGCCCTTCGGAAATCACGCTGGCCGCGTTGAAACGGTGCTGCACCGCCGTGCTTTTGGTGCGGTTGTCGCCGCCTGTGGGATGCCCCACCACCACGGTCATGCCTTTTAACCCTGCCAGCTCGCGCACCACTGTTTTCACGGCATCATCGCAGGCAGTGATAAAGGCGGGGCGCAAAAACAGGTCCTCGGCGGCGTAGCCGCAAATGGAGAGCTCGGGGGTCAGCAGCAGGCGTGCACCATCGGCGTAGGCTGTTTGGGCCGCATCAATGATTTTTTGCGCGTTGCCGCCCAAGTCACCAACGACAAAATTCAGCTGGGCAACACAGATTTTGAGAGTCATGAAAACACAAAACACCATTTTGGCCGAGCCTGACGCAGCCACTTTCAACAATCACCAATCCCATGGGCAAGCTCGGGGAAAACAGACAAATCGGGGGTTGGTGTGAGTGAAGTTGATTATGTCATTCGGGTGCTGAATTCGCCGCTGGAGGTGCCTGCAAACGTGTGGGACGGCTTGCTCATGCACCAGTCGCAGGCCACGCCCTTCATGCACCACGCGTATCTGGCCGCGATGCAGGCGAGCGGCAGCGCCACCCCCCAAACGGGCTGGACGCCACGTTTTTTCACCCTTTGGAAACAGGGCGCAGGCGGCCTGGACCTGCACGCCGCCTGCGCGCTCTATCTCAAGAATCACTCCTACGGCGAATACGTGTTCGATCACGCCTGGGCCAACGCCTACCACCAGCACGGCCTGAGCTACTACCCCAAAGCACTGATTGCCCCGCCGTTCACACCCGTACCCGGTACACGACTGCTGGCAACGGACGACGCCGCCCGACTGGCCCTGGTGAAAGCGCTGGTTCACTGGTGTGGCGAAGAAAAACTGTCGTCCCTGCATGTGCTGTTTGGCAGCGATGCCGATGTGACCGCCTGCGAAGCCGCCGGGCTGATGCTGCGCCACAACGTGCAGTTTCATTGGACGAATGTGGCCCCCACGCTCGGTGCTGCGCGTCCTTCGCTGCCCCCCGAGGGGGTTATTTTTCCCCGGGTCGGCCCTGCGGAAAAATTGGTGCCCGCGCTTTGCACCAACGAGCAGTCAGTCACAGACCGTCCATTCGCGGACTTCGACGATTTCCTGATGTCCCTCAGCCAGGACAAGCGCAAAAAAATCCGCCAGGAGCGCCGCAAGGTGGTTGATGCGGGCGTCACATTCCGGTGGTCCCTGGGTCAGGACATCAGCGACCCGGACTGGGACTTTTTCTACCGTTGTTATGAGCGCACTTACCTCGAACACGGCAATGCGCCTTACCTGAGCCGCGACTTCTTTCACCGCATGGCCAGCACCATGCCAGAGAACTGGTTGTTGTTTGTGGGTGAACGCGAGGGGCGACCAATTGCTACCAGTTTGATAGCTGTTCACGCAGATTTGACAAGGGCTGAAGGCCTTTTTGATCATCAAAACACGCCAGATAACGTCCTGTTGCCCCACCCCGACCCGATGCGGGTGGCCTACGGCCGTTACTGGGGTGCGATGGAACGTGTGGACTGCCTGCACTTTGAAGCCTGCTACTACCAGCCTCTGGCCTGGTGCATTGCGCACAGCTACCACCGGTTCGAGGGTGGCGCACAAGGCGAGCACAAAATGGCACGCGCCCTGCTGCCGGTGCGAACCACCAGCGCGCACTGGCTGGCCCACCCCAGCTTTGCAGACGCGGTAGAGCGTTTTCTGGCACGCGAGGGCGAAGGCATCGACAACTACCTGGACGACCTGGCGCAACGTAACCCGTTCAAGGCCCTCGCTCCCTGAATTCGCGGCACAGCGGGGTTTTTACAGTTCAATCTCGGTTTGTGTGCGAAAAATCATGGCTGATTTTCCAACTAAGTCATGATTCCGCCAGTTACCCGACCTCACCGGTGTTGGCGGGCGACCATACCCCGCTTAAAGTCAAGGGACCGAATCACAAGAACATTATTCCGCCCATGACCACAACGTTCAACAGCCTCTATGGGGGCTTTGACTGCACTCCTGGCAAGGCCGTCATTGACATGACGACCGAGCCCCTGCGCAAACTGATCAAAAATGCCGCCGCTCTGGAGCGTAAAGCCCATAAACGGCTGGCTGGCTGCCACAGCCGTCCGATGACGGCAAAGTTCGTGTTGACCCAGCCACCCCCGCTGACGCGAATGCCAGAACCTCCGGTTGCGGCCCGGCCATTGACGGAGCCTGCGACGCCCGATCCGCAAACGCTTGAACAACGCTTTCAGACTTCGATGCAAATCATTGCACGAGACTATCCACGCATTCACGGCGCCATTGCATCATCCTGGGGTCACAGGGAGTGCAGTCGATACATTCAAAACCTGATCCTGAGCGGCGGTGACGGCATGGGGAACAACCGGGTCGGGTTCAAGGTGGGCACGGTCGCCGCCCTGATGTTGCTCGATGAATTGCACGACACCCAGTTCCGTCATAACCGCCCATAAGGCGTGATTACCATGGCTTATCCGGTCTTTGCGCGGTCGTCTGCGGCGTATCGTTTGTCCAGCCATGACAACATTTTCCAACACGCATCAGGTAGCTCTGGAGACCCGGCAAGGGCAATCGCAATTTGAACTGCGCGCGCAACCGTTGGGCAGGCCACGTCCGTCGGAGCCTATCTCTGTTTGGGCCTTGCTGAAAAACGCCCTGAAGAAACGTGAAGATGGCCTGACTGGTGACAGCCAGTTCGATGAGTCTTATCTGGCCACGCGACCAGCACCTCTGGCGCCGGCGTCAACTTTGCCGACCGAAATTCAAAGAGACAGACGGTCCATCCCGTTGCGGGAACAGCAAGCACAACGCAAGCAGCAAAACGCGATGCAAATCATCGAGCGCGATCAACCGCAAATTCACGCCATGATTCATTCCATGTGGGGGCGTCAAGTGTGCAGTGACTACATTCAAGGCCTGATCATGAACGGCGGAGACGGGATGAATCCTGACACCTGCCACCTCAAGGTTGAAACCGTTGCGGCGCTGCTGGCCCTGGATGGTCTGCACGACGCACACCTGGGCCAGCTGCGCGATGCCGCCGGTTTCGGACGGCAAACTGCCGGGCACCCGCCCAAGCCAGCAGGCCGCCCCTCGCCGCTACAAAATCAGTAGTAACCCGAGGCCTGCACGTCACGCAAGCGACTGAATCGAAGACTGGGCCCTCTAAACCGGCCGGGAAACAGGGCAACCCGTGTTCGAAAGCTGGTACCGTACCGCGGACAACAATTTTCAGCAGAAGGCAAGCCGTGTTTGAACCCTCAACCGCCCTACCGCCGCCGAGCGCCTGGCTTTTGGCCATGGAGCTTCGTGCGCCGTGGGAGTTTGGCGCCGTATTGCCTGCCTGGCCGTTATTGCAGCAGGCTCCGCAGGGGGATGGGCACCCGGTCATTGTCTTTCCGGGCTTGTCCGCCAATGACCTGTCCACATTGCCACTGCGCCGCTTTCTGGACAACAAAGGTTACGCGGTATCAGGCTGGGAACAGGGTCTGAACCTGGGTCCAAGAGTGGGCGTACTGGATGCAGCCCAAAAGCAGCTCGCAGCAAATTTCGAGCGTTCAGGGCAAAAAGTCAGCCTGGTTGGCTGGAGTCTGGGCGGGGTGTACGCGCGTGAATTAGCCAAGGTCATGCCACACGCGGTGCGAACCGTCATCACTCTGGGCACGCCGTTTGCCGGGTCCCCCAAAAGCACGAATGCCTGGCGTATTTATGAACTGGCCAGTGGCCACAAAGCTGAGCACGAAGCCAATGATTACGACTTGCCCACGGCACCGCCCGTACCCACCACATCTGTCTATTCGCGCAGCGACGGCATCGTGGCGTGGCAAGCCAGCATTCAGGCACCTTGCCTACAAAACCCCTGCACTGAGAACATTGAGATTCTGGCGAGTCACCTGGGCATGGGGCTCAACCCCAGCGCCTGGTGGGCGATAGCCGATCGCCTGTCGCAACCTGAAGGCCAATGGCAACGGTTCGAGCGCAAACGCGGCCTGCACAGCAGGATATTCCCTGATCCCCAACGCCATGCTGAGGATGCAGGAAAGGTTTTTTAAGAATTGGCCTTGTTGTAGTTGGCAATGCCGTCCATGATTTCCTTGCGGGCAGCATCGATGCTGGCCCAACCAATAATCTTGACCCACTTGCCATCTTCGAGATCTTTGTAATGCTCAAAGAAATGGCTGATGGCCTTCAGGCGCATCTGGTTCATGTCTTCAATCTTTTGCCACTGGGTGTAAATCGGCAACACCTTGTCAGTGGGCACGGCAAGCACCTTGCCATCCATGCCGGCCTCGTCTTCCATCAGCAAAATGCCGAGAGGGCGGCAGGGAACCACGACGCCGGGAAATAGCGGATAAGGCGTGATGACCAGCACATCGACCGGGTCGCCGTCGCCGCTCAGCGTCTTGGGCACATAACCATAGTTGGTCGGGTAATGCATCGACGTGGTCATGAAACGGTCCACAAAAATGGCACCCGACTCCTTATCCACTTCGTACTTGACCGGGTCCGCATTCATCGGAATTTCAATCACGACGTTGAAGGCATCGGGCGCATTTTTCCCGGGGGTGACTTTTTCAAGGGACATGGTGGTTTCTCGAGTTTTAGTTAAATGAAAGGTCGATGAGCACTTCGGATAAACGCTAAGTATTAACCCTGATTTTACTTACTTGCCACTTGCTAGTCGGCAGAAACATACAACTTTCACGGTACAGTCCGCCGGTTGGCCAATCTCCTCTGCACAACTTTGGTTGTTTTTTGAGCGACGAGGAAGCAACGCAGCGGGGGCAACGCTTGCGTTGGCCCCTCCTTAGCGAAACAACATGAGGAGACTTTCATGACAGGCAATTCAGCGCTGATATTGGCGCTAGTGTGTGGGTTCATCGCCGTGGCTTACGGTTTTTGGGCACGCAACTGGATACTTTCCCAAGACGCAGGCAATGAGCGAATGCAAGAGATTGCGGCCGCCATTCAAACCGGTGCGGCGGCCTATCTGGCACGCCAGTACCGCACCATCACCATGGTGGGCGTGGTGCTGGCCATTCTGATTGGTATTTTTCTTGACGGGCTTTCGGCCGCAGGCTTCGTGGTCGGTGCCGTGCTGTCCGGGGCGTGTGGCTTTATTGGCATGAACGTCTCGGTCCGCGCCAATGTGCGGACGGCACAGGCAGCCACCAAGGGCATTGGCCCCGCGCTGGACGTTGCCTTTCGCGGTGGCGCCATCACGGGCATGCTGGTCGTTGGCTTGGGCCTGTTGGGTGTAACCGCCTTTTACTGGTTCCTGGTACCCGACGGTGCACCCACGGCAGCCCGGCTCAACCCGCTGATCGGGTTTGCCTTTGGCTCCTCGTTGATCTCGATTTTTGCCCGACTGGGCGGTGGTATTTTCACCAAAGGTGCGGACGTAGGCGCTGACCTCGTCGGCAAGGTTGAGGCCGGCATTCCTGAAGATGACCCGCGCAACCCCGCCGTGATCGCCGACAACGTGGGTGACAACGTGGGCGATTGCGCCGGCATGGCCGCCGACCTGTTTGAAACCTATGCCGTCACACTGATCGCCACCATGGTGCTGGGTGCCTTGCTGGCAGGCTCAGGCGGCAGCAGCACGGTCATCTACCCACTGGCGCTGGGTGCCGTGTCGATTGTGGCCTCCATCATTGGCTGCTTCTTTGTGAAGGCATCGCCCGGCATGAAGAACGTGATGCCTGCCCTGTACAAGGGTTTGGCTGTGGCCGGCAGCTTGTCGTTGATCGCCTTCTACTTTGTCACGAATGCCATGATCGCGGACAACGCCCTGGGCGGCAGCGGTGCACAAATGAAGTTGTTTGGTGCCTGCGCTGTCGGCCTGGTACTGACCGCGGCCCTGGTGTGGATCACCGAGTACTACACCGGCACGCAATACGCGCCGGTGAAACACATTGCGCAAGCCTCCACCACCGGCCACGGCACCAACATCATTGCCGGGCTGGGTGTGTCGATGCGCTCGACCGCCTGGCCGGTTATTTTTGTGTGCATGGCCATTTATGTTGCTTTCAAACTGGCTGGCTTGTATGGCATTGCGATTGCGGCGACCTCCATGCTGTCGATGGCCGGTATCGTTGTGGCACTTGACGCCTACGGCCCCATCACCGACAACGCTGGCGGTATCGCTGAAATGGCCGAAATGCCAAAAAGCGTGCGTGATGTCACCGACCCGCTGGACGCGGTGGGCAACACCACCAAGGCCGTGACCAAGGGCTACGCCATCGGCTCGGCTGGTCTGGCAGCGCTGGTTCTGTTTGCCGACTACACCCACAAACTGGAAGCCTACGGCAAAGCCATCAGCTTTGACCTGAGCGACCCCATGGTCATCATCGGCCTGTTCATTGGTGGCCTGATTCCTTACCTGTTTGGTGCCATGGCGATGGAGGCTGTGGGCCGCGCTGCCGGCTCGGTGGTGGTAGAAGTGCGCCGCCAGTTTGCGGATGGGGCCATCATGGCCGGCAAGCGCAAGCCTGACTACAGCGCAGCGGTTGACATGCTGACCACGGCGGCCATCAAGGAAATGATGATTCCGTCGCTGCTCCCTGTGGTCGTACCGATTCTGGTGGGTCTGCTGCTTGGCCCCGCTGCTTTGGGTGGCCTGCTGATGGGCACCATCGTGACCGGTTTGTTCGTGGCCATCTCCATGTGTACCGGCGGTGGTGCCTGGGACAATGCCAAAAAATACATTGAAGACGGTCACCACGGTGGCAAGGGTTCCGAAACCCACAAGGCAGCCGTGACCGGCGACACCGTAGGCGATCCCTACAAAGACACCGCTGGCCCTGCAGTGAACCCGTTGATCAAGATCATCAACATCGTGGCGCTCTTGATCGTGCCGTTGGTGATGCAGATCCATGGAGGCAAAATGGCTGCACATGCTGGCGACGCTGCTCCGGCCGCTCCCGCTGTATCGACCGCCGCCGCACCCGCCGCCGATACAGCCTCGGTCAAAGTTGAAAACGGCGTGGTCAAGTTCTACTTTGCGTCTGGCAAAGCAGAGCTTGCTGCAGGTGGTACCGAGGCACTCAGCGAAGTGATCAAGGCCGTGATGGCCGGTAAAAAAGCCGTGATCAGCGGCTACCATGATGCTTCTGGCGACCCTGTCAAAAATGCTGAGCTAGCCAGACAGCGGGCGCTGGCTGTGCGTGATTTACTCAAGGCATCGGGTATTGCCGAAGACAAGGTTGAGCTCAAAAAACCCGAGCAGGCGACTGCCGATGGCCCCGCAGCCGAGGCCCGGCGGGTAGAAGTCACCTTGATGTAAGGCAATCTTGATTGCACCCAAAAGGCCCGCTGCTGCGGGCCTTTTTTTTGAAACCAGGGTCAGGCGGCAACAGCCGGTTTGCGACGATGAACTGTCCCCACCCGAAGCTCGATGGCCGCCTTTTCCTCCAGCCGCATATTGAAGAGGAACGCAGCTTCTGCCACCAAAAACAGGGGCGCGATCAGCAAGCCCATCAAATCGTCCACAAAGGCGGGTTTCTTGCCTTCAAAGTAGTGCCCGAGAAACTGGATTGCCCAACCCAGGACAAACAAGCCCATCCCGGTCCATAACCAGTTCGCCGTACTCAGGCCAGCCAGCCAGTGGGCAACCAGCATGGTGAGTAGCAGTAAAAGCGTCATGGCTACGCCGAAACGCCGGTCAAGACGCAGGTAAAAAATGCAGGCAGCCACTGTGACCGGGGTCGCGGCGCTCACCGGCACAACGCCGACCATGGCAACGGGCACAGACAATAAAGTGACAACCGCCAGAAGGATCATCGGCACACCAACCACATGGGTACTGATGTTGCGGGGGTCGCGATGATAAGCGGCGTATTGCGCCAGATGGTCAGTCAGGGTTTTCATAATTTGGACCTTCGGGTAGTGAACTCGCCCTGTTTGAATGGTTTGTAAACAATCATGCGACTGACGCCGTTTCGGACCCGAAGCAGCGTCCCCCGCGCGCAATCATCTCGCTCAGTCGGCAATGATGGGGGCAAAATGCCAAGGGTGCAACTCAATTACATCGCCAACGCCTCCGTTCGGTCTACTTCAGGGCGCACCATCCTCATGGTTGATCCGTCTGATGGTCAACCGTTCGATGAGATACAGCGCAGCAACGCGGCCGACATCGACGCCGCTGTGCAGGCAGCCCGCCAATGCCTGGACACCGTCTGGAGCAAGCTCTCGCCCGCCGAGCGCAGCCGTCTTCTCATGCGCCTGTCCGCCAAGGTTGCTGAACACGCCCGGGAGCTGGCACTGATTGAACAACGAGATTGCGGAAAACCCACCCAACAGGCTCGTGCCGATGCCCAGGCACTTGCACGGTACTTTGAGTTTTATGCGGGCGCGTGCGACAAACTGCACGGCGAAACCATTCCCTGCCAAAACGGTTACAGCGCATTCACCTGGCGCGAACCCCATGGCGTGACGGGCCACATCATTCCGTGGAACTATCCGATGCAGATTTTCGGGCGAAGCATAGGCGGTGCGCTGGCAGCTGGCAATGTGTGCGTCGTCAAACCGGCAGAAGACGCCTGCCTGTCGCTCATTCGCGTGGCACAACTCGCTGCGGAAGTGGGATTTCCGGCGGGTACCATCAACATCGTGACCGGCTACGGCCATGAGGTGGGTGACGCTTTGGCGCGTCATGCCGGCATTGATCACATCAGCTTCACCGGCAGCCCCAAGGTCGGAACCCTTATCCAGCAGGTGGCGGCACAACGACATTGTCCGGTGACGCTTGAGTTGGGTGGTAAAAGCCCGCAAATCGTTTTTGCGGACGCCGATCTGGACGCTGCCGTCCCGGCCATCCTCAATGCCATTGTGCAAAACGCCGGACAAACCTGTTCGGCGGGCTCCCGCCTGCTGGTGGATCAGCAGATTTACGAGCCGCTGCTTGCGCGCCTGGGTGCAGCCTTCGCCCGGCTCCGTGTCGGGCCCGCTGCGATGGATCTGGACGTTGGGCCGTTAATCCGCCAAAGCCAGCTTGCCCGGGTATGGGATTTTCTGAGCGATGCCCAAGTGGCCAACATCCCCATGGTGGCGCAAGGCCGGATCGTTGACGAAGCGCCCGAAACCGGTTTTTACCAGGCTCCCACCCTTTTCCGTGATGTACCCGTGATGCACCGCCTGGCGCAGGAAGAAATCTTCGGACCGGTGCTGGTCGCCATGAGTTTTCGGGATGAGGATCATGCGGTGGAACTGGCCAACGCCACACCGTTTGGGCTGGTTGCAGGCATATGGACAAGTGACGGGGCGCGGCAATTCCGCATGGCCAAACGCATGAAATGCGGGCAGGTGTTCATCAACAATTACGGTGCGGGAGGTGGCGTGGAATTGCCATTTGGCGGGGTCAAGTCGTCTGGTTACGGGCGTGAAAAAGGATTTGAGGCTTTGTACGGGTTCACCACCTTGAAGACAGTTGCCATCCGGCACGGTTAGATTTACAGTAAATAAACAGGGAGTAAAAAAAATATGTTTAAGTTTTTCAACTTTGGACGCGGCAAACCTGTCCGTCCACCCGCAGCCGGGCCGGTGTCGGTTCTGCCCAATACCCAATCACACACCAACGTTCAGCGTGAACTGATTCGGGTGGTGCTGAAAGACACTCTGCGGCTGCACGGCATTCCTGCCAATTGGGTTGGGTGTGAGGTCATTGTCAAGTCACGCAGCTCCGCTCAGGAAGAGATGTATGTGCATCTGATCATCATGGAATGGAACGAATCACTGTTGCGCTTTGCACCCGCCCTGCAGCAACAACTCATTCAAGGTCTGAACCGTTTTGACCCTGCCGTCGATCATTCGCGCTACGTCTTGTCATGGAGATTTGCATGTGAATGCCCCTATATCAGCATGCCCGACCCCACGTTTTGGTCGCTGAACGCGGGGGTACCAACCGCTGCACCGGTATTGAGTCCGATCGCCCGGCCAGTCAAGCCCAAGTTTGACCTGCCCGAGTCAAGCAGGGACTACATGCCGTCTGACTTTGCCCCGACTCAACAAGGGCCGATGCTGTAGAACCCGCCGAGTGCAATTCAGGATGCGGGTCAACGGCAAATCCATTATCGTGACCGGTGCGGGCAGCGGCATTGGCGAAGGCATTGCCAAACGGCTGGCAGCCGAAGGTGCCCGGGTCATCGTGAATGACATCAACGTGGCTTCAGGCGAAAAGGTGACCGCCGAGATCATCCACATGGGCGGCACAGCCTCCTTCTTTGCGGCCGACATCACCCAGTCCGCCGACGTCAAAGCCCTTGTTGATGCGGCAGTGCAATGTCACGAAGGACTCGACGTGATGGTGAACAACGCAGGCTGGACGCACCGTAACCGCCCGGCGCTCGATGTGAGCGAAGAAGAGTTCGACAAGTGTTTTGCGGTCAATGTAAAAAGCATTTACCTCGCCACCATCCATGCAACACCCATCTTTCGGGCCCACGGTGGGGGAAGTTTCATCAACATTGCGTCCACTGCAGGGTTGCGGCCCCGTCCGGGCCTGACCTGGTACAACGGCTCCAAGGGCGCGGTAATCACGATGTCCAAATCACTGGCGGCGGAACTGGGGCCAGACAATATCCGGGTGAACTGCATCAACCCGGTCTTCAACCCGGATACCGGGCTGTCTGCCGAATTCGCAGGTGGTCCGCTGGACGACGCGCGGCGAGCCAAATTTTTAGCCACAATTCCCCTGGGTCGATTCTCCACTGCGCTGGACGTGGCCAACGCAGTGCTTTATCTGGCCAGTGATGAAGCCAGCTTCATCAGCGGTGTCTGCATAGAGGTGGATGGCGCCCGTTGTGTGTGAATCGGCTCGTCCCCAGAACTGCCCACGTGGCAATCGACGGAGTGCCAGCCTGAACCGCAAGGTTGTCCCAAGCAGTAGACAATAGCGTCCATGTCCGAACGCATCATTCCATTGGTTGACCTGCGCCATGTGACGCTGGCAGCCCCAGCGGCTGCATTTGCCGGTGCGGGCCGAATTGCCGCTACCGGATTATTAGGCGACACCTTGGGGCGACCCTTGCGTGACCTGCGCATCAGCGTCACAGACCGCTGCAATTTTCGCTGCAGTTACTGCATGCCCAAAGAGGTTTTTGACAAGCATTACCCCTATCTGCCCCACAGCTCCCTGCTGACTTTTGAAGAAATCACGCGCATTGCCCGGCTGTTTGTCAGCCATGGCGTGCGCAAGATCCGGTTGACTGGCGGCGAGCCCCTGCTGCGCAAAAACATCGAGGTGCTGATTGAGCAACTGGCTGCACTGCGCACGGTGGATGGCGCGCCGCTGGACATTACCCTCACCACCAACGGCTCCTTGCTGGAACGCAAGGCCAAAGCCCTGAAAGCGGCCGGACTGCAGCGCGTCACGGTCAGCCTGGACGGACTGGACGACGCGGTTTTCCGCAGCATGAACGACGTGGATTTCCCCGTGGCAGAGGTACTCAGGGGCATTGACGCAGCCGCCAGCGCCGGGCTGGGGCCGATCAAGGTCAACATGGTGGTCAAACGGGGGACCAACGACCATGAAATCCTGCCGATGGCGCGGCATTTTAAAGGCACGGGCATTGTGTTGCGCTTCATTGAGTACATGGATGTCGGTGCGACGAACGGCTGGCGCATGGACGAGGTGCTGCCCTCGGCCGAGGTTGTCAAACGCATCCACGCCGAGTTGCCACTGGTGCAACTGGAGCCATCCAGTGCGGGCGAGACCGCCGAACGCTGGGGTTACGCCGATGAAAGCGGCATGCCTGCAGCGCACGCGGGCGAGATCGGCGTCATCAGCAGTGTCACGCAGGCGTTTTGCCACGATTGCAACCGCGCGCGCCTGTCCACGGAAGGCAAGCTGTACCTGTGCCTGTTTGCTTCGAAAGGCCATGACCTGCGCGAGCTGATTCGGGGTGCCGCCACGGACGACGATATTGCCTCGGCCATCGGGCACATCTGGACTGGCCGTGACGACCGCTACTCGGAGCTACGCAGCACACTCGCGCCGGACCAGGGCACGGGCGCGCGCCGGGTCGAGATGAGTTACATCGGCGGTTGACTGTGGTCCCACCCAGAATGACCACATCCCCATTTGCCGACATTACCGGCATCGTTCTCGCTGGTGGGCGCGGCTCGCGCATGGGCGGCGTTGACAAGGGCTTGCAGATTTTCCATGAAACGCCACTGGCCTTGCATACGCTGCACCGGCTTCAGCAGCAGGTCGGCCCGACATTGATTAACGCCAATCGCAATCTGGCGACGTATGCGTCCTTTGGTGTGCCAGTCTGGCCTGACGCGTTGGTGGACTATGCCGGGCCACTGGCGGGTTTTCTGACCGGGTTTGCCCAGTGCAAGACGCCGTATTTGATGACTGTGCCTTGTGACACCCCGCTTTTCCCGCCCGACCTGGTGAGTCGCCTGATTGCCGCGCTGACGCGTGAGCACGCAAACATCGCCATGGCTGCGGCCCGCGAGGAAGATGGCCAGTTGCGTACACAGCCGGTTTTTTGCCTGCTAAAAGCCGAATTGCAGGCCAGTCTGATTGCCTTCACTCAGGGTGGCGGACGCAAGATCGACGCCTGGACCACACAAAACAGGACCGTCGTTGTGCCATTTGACTTAGCCGGTGACGATCCGCACGCGTTTTTCAATGCCAACACCCTGGCTGAACTGCATTCGCTGGAACGCCTGTGAAAACGATGGCACAAATTGCAGCCGAGCTGCAAGGCTACGACCCCCAGGCACTCACGGTTGCCGATGTGAACCTGTTTTTGTCCCATCTGGTGACGCCGGTCACGGACATCGAGGAAGTCGGCCTGTTCAACGCGCTGGGGCGGGTTTTGGCGCACGACATCGTGTCCCCCATCAGCGTGCCGCCGCACGACAACTCGGCGATGGACGGTTATGCCTTTGACAGCCTTCAGTTGTCCGCACAAACGCCACTGACCTTGAACGTGGCGGGCACCGCCTTGGCCGGCAAAGCCTGGGCAGGCCCGGTCAAGCCCGGCGAGTGTGTGAAGATCATGACGGGTGCCATCATGCCCACGGGGCTGGACACGGTTGTGCCGCAGGAATTTGTCACGCTGCTTACCGGCAAGATGGCCATTTCCATCCCGCCAGGATTGTTGCGGGCCGGGGACAACCGCCGAAAGCTTGGTGAAGACCTGATGCAGGGCCAGCCAGCGCTATTAAAAGGTGAGCTGCTCACGCCCGCTGCATTGGGGCTGGTAGCCAGTTTGGGCATTGAACAGGTAACCGTCTGGCGCAAATTGCGGGTTGCCTACTTCTCTACCGGGGACGAGATATTGAGTCTGGGTGAGGTGCCTCGCGAAGGTTCCGTGTTCGACAGCAATCGTTACACCGTGTTTGGTCTGCTGACTCGCCTGGGTTGCGAGGTGATCGACCTGGGCGTGATACGCGACGAACCGGTGCATCTGGAAGCCGCGTTCATTCGCGCAGCGAGCGAAGCAGACGCCATCATCACCAGCGGCGGCGTGAGTGTGGGGGAAGCTGACTACACCAAGGCCATGATGCAAAAGCTCGCCGGGGACGCAGGCGGTGTGGCGTTCTGGAAGATTGCCATGCGTCCGGGCCGTCCGATGGCAGTTGGCCGCATTCTTAAAGCAAAATCAACCTCTAGCCCTCATGCAGATTGCGTTAGCAGCTATCAAAAAGATAGCGAGTCAGTCTCGCCGACCTATGAGGGTTCTGCCATACTGTTTGGTTTACCCGGTAACCCCGTGGCCGTGATGGTGACGTTTCTGGCGTTTGTGCGCCCTGCACTGCTGCAAATGATGGGTTGCAAGGCGAGCCCGCCGCCGCTGCTCAAGGCCCGCAGCATCGAAGCCATTCGAAAAAAACCCGGGCGCACCGAATACCAGCGCGGCACGGTCAGCGCAGCATCCGACGGCTCATTACAAGTCAAAATCACGGGCAGCCAGGGCTCAGGCGTTCTGAGCTCCATGGTGCAGGCCAATGGCCTGATCGTGCTGCATCATGCCCAGGGCTCGGTTGCTGCTGGCGATGAAGTGGATGTGATGATGTTCGACGGCGTGGTCTAGGCCAGTGGTGCCTCCCCGGCATCGTGAATGTGGTCCACCACCACGGTCTTGTTCGCCCCGGGCGCATGTTTGCGCGCCAGCAAGGTGTACATGGTGGGCACGACAAAAATGGTGAGCAGGGTGCCCAGACTCATGCCACCCACAATGACCCAGCCAATTTGACGCCGGCTTTCAGCACCGGCTCCGGTAGCCAACGCCAACGGCAAGGCTCCCAGAACCATGGCACCGGTCGTCATCATGATGGGGCGCAGCCGTTGCGAAGCCGATCGCTGGATGGCCTGCAGGGTGCTCAGCCCCTGCTCGCGCAACTGGTTGGCAAACTCCACGATCAGAATACCGTGTTTGGTAATCAGTCCCACCAGCGTGATCAAACCAATCTGGCTGAACACGTTCAGTGTGCCGCCTGACCATTTCAGTGCCAGCAAGGCCCCCGCCATTGACAGCGGCACACTGAGCAAAATGACAAACGGGTCCACGAAACTCTCAAACTGTGCCGCCAGCACCAGAAAGATGAACAACAGCGCCAGCATGAACACGAGGGACAGCGAATCGGCAGACTTGCGGAACTCACGGCTGGTGCCGTTCAAGTCTGTGGCGTAACCCGGTTTGAGCACTTTTCTGGCCGTTACGTCCATGAAGTCGAGTGCCTCGCCGACTGAATAAGTGGCCGACAGGTTGGAGGTAATGGTCGCGGAGCGACGTTGCCCGAAATGGTTGAGCTCGCGCGGCACCACCACCTCACGGATCTTGACCAGGGCAGACAGCGGAATCATGGCGTCGCCCTTGCCACGAACAAAGATCTTTTCGATGTCGTCAGGGGTCTCACGGCCAGACGCATTGGTCTGCACGATCACGTCGTATTGCTCACCTTCGCGTTTGTAGCGGGTAACCTTGCGTCCGCCCAGCATGGTTTCAACCGCCCGGGCAATCACATCCACGCCCACGCCCATATCCGCCGCACGCTCCCGGTCCACCTCCAGCTTGATCTCCGGCTTGTTCAGGCGCAAATCCGTGTCAACCTGCACAAAACCGGGGTTCTTGGCCAGTTCATCCTGAAAACCGCGCACGGTCTGGGCCAGATTCTGGTAACTGTCCGACGTGATGATCACGTAGTTGATGGGCCGCTGGGTAAAGCCCTGCCCCAGGGACGGTGGTGTGATCGGAAAGGCGGTCACACCCGACATGCTTGACACCCGTGGCGTCATCTCGCGCGCCATCTCCAGCGTGGTTCGCTGGCGCTTTTCCCACGGAATGGCCCTGAAAAAGATATTGCCCTGGGCCACCGTGGGATTGCCAATGGTCGAGAACACCACATCAAACTCGGGGAAATTGCGGCCGATGCGTTCAATCTCCTGGGCATACCGGTTGGTGTAATCCAGGGTGGCACCATCAGGCGCGTTCACCTGCGCCAGCACCACGCCGCGGTCTTCAATGGGAGACAACTCACGCTTGATGTCACCCAGCACCACCCACGAGACCACACCACTGCCGACCATCACCACCAGCACCAGCCAGCGGTGCTTGAGCGTCCAGTCCAGAACGTGACCGTAACCCCGTGTCACGGCCTGCAACACACGCTCCATGCCCCGGTCAAACCGCGACGGTTTGGGGTTATGGCGCAACAGCACGGATGACATCATGGGCGACAGCGTCAACGCCACGATGCCCGACACCACCACCGCACCCGCCAGGGCCAGCGCAAATTCGGTGAAGAGACGCCCCGTGCGTCCTGGCGTGAATGCCAGGGGCGCGTACACAGCGACCAGCGTCATGGTCATGGCAATAATGGCAAATCCTACTTCGCGCGCGCCCTTGATGGCCGCCTGAAACGGCTCCATGCCTTCCTCAATATGGCGGTAAATGTTCTCTAACATCACGATGGCGTCATCGACCACCAGGCCAATGGCCAGCACGAGCGCCAGCAAGGTCAGCGTGTTGATGCTGAAGCGGGCCAGCGCCATCAGGGCAAATGCACCAATCAATGCCACCGGAATGGTGATGAGGGGAATGAGCGAAGCCCGCAATGTGCGCAAAAACACAAAGATCACCAGCGCCACCAGAACTGACGCTTCCACAATGGTCTGAAACACCGCTTTGATCGACCGGTCAATGAACACCGAGTTGTCATTGGCCACCTCGACCTGCACACCGGGTGGCAGATCCCGACGCACCTTGTCCATGAGCTCACGCACACCCGCAGACAGCTCCAGCGGATTGGCAGTGGCCTGGCGGATCACGCCCAGACCCACAGAATCACGCCCGTTCAGACGCACGCTGGAGCGTTCATCGGCCGGCCCCTGCTGCACACGGGCGACATCGGCAATACGCACCGGCAAGCCGTTGACGGTGCGTATCACCACTTGCGCGAACTCCTGTGGGCGCTGCAAGTCAGTGGCAGCCGTGACGTTGAATTCACGCTGCCGGCTCTCGATCCGCCCGGCTGGCACCTCCAGGTTGGAGCGCCGCAAGGCGTCCTCCAGGTCTTGAATGGTCAGCTTGTAGGCCGCCAGCTTGTCGGGATCGACCCACACCCGCATGGAGAATTTGCGCTCGCCCAAAACGGTGACATCGGCCGCCCCGGGCGCGGTCTGCAAGATGGGCTTGACCAGCGTGTTGGCCATCTCGGAGAGCTGCAAGGCATTGTGGGTGTCCGAGCTCAAGGTCAAAAAGATCACCGGAAAAGCGTCAGCCTCCACCTTGGCAATGACCGGTTCGTCAATGCCCTGGGGCAGACGCTGGCGCACGCGGGTCACCTTGTCGCGCACATCCGCCGCCGCCGAATCGGCATCGCGGGTCAGCGCAAACCGCACCGATATCTGGCTACGCTCCTGGCGACTGGTGGAGGTGATCACATCGACCCCCTCAATACCCGCCAGGGAGTCTTCCAGCACCTTGGTCACCTGGCCTTCGATCACCTCGCTGGACGCACCCGTGAAGGTCGTGGTGACAGACACCACGGGTTCATCGATCTTGGGATACTCGCGCACCGTGAGCCGGTTGAATGACACGGCACCGATCAGGACGATCAGCAGCGACAGCACGGTGGCAAAGACCGGGCGGCGGATGGATGTTTCAGCCAGCAACATGGTGTGGGGTCCTGGCAGGCTATCGGCTGGCTGCGGAAGCAGGCGCAGCGGCAGCGCTGGATACCGCGCCAGATGCCGCACCTTGTGGTGGACGGCCAAGCTCGACGATGCGCACCGGGGTTGCGTCACGTTGCAAACGCTGCTGTCCGGCCACAACAATCGTCTCGCCCTCAACCACGCCCTCCGTGATCTCGACTTTGCCCTGCCTGCGCACACCCAGTTTCACCTCCTGGCGCAGCGACACAAATTTCGTGTCCGCCGGCAGTGGTGCTGCACCGGCAACCGCGGTCGCGGCGGGCTCCACCACCTTGATCACAAACTGCCGCCCGCCTTGAGGAACAATCGCTTCCTCCGGCACAACCAAAGCGGCATCCCGGATGGCGAATACGGTTGTCACTCTGGCAAACATGCCAGGACGAAGTGGCGCCGGGTTGCCACCGCTGCCACCAACGGATGGGCGACCTGAAGGCGGGAGGGCAACCAATGCCTGTGGTTCGACCGGACAACCGCTGCCATCGACCAGCGAAGGTGCGGGCGGGCGGGCTTTGTCCGACACCGACGCGCCACCTTTGGCCAAGGCCCCTGCAGTTCCCGCTGACATCGCTGTTTTGGGCCCGGCTGGTTTAACTGGTGCAGAGGCCCCGGCTACCGGTGGCTTACCTGTGGCACCTGCCGCAGCAGGTCGCACCCCACCTTGCACTATGGGCTCGCCCATGGTGTTGGGCAATACGGCCCGCACCCCAACCGATCGCCCATTCACGTCCAGCAGCGGATCAATGGCTTCAATCCGGGCCTTGAATGCCCGACCGGGAAAGGCGTCAAGCTGCAGTTCGACGCTTTGCTGGGCCCGCAGCTTGCCTTGAAAACGCTCGGGCAAACGAAAATCCACAAACATGCTGCTGATGTCTTCGAGGTTCACCAGGTCTGCACCATCCTTGACGTAATCACCCAGATTGACGACTCGAATACCTGCGGTGCCGTCAAACGGTGCCACGATGGCCATTCGCGACAGACGGGCGCAAGACAGCGCCAACTGAGCCTCCACGACCTGCAAATTGGCAGCGCTTTCATCAAGTACCCGCTGCGCCACAAAATTCTGCGCCACCAGCTCCTCATTGCGCTTCAAATTGGCTTTGGCAATCGACACTTGGGCCTGCGCCTGTTTGATTTCGGCGCGTTGCAACACATCATCGAGCTGCACTAGCAACTGCCCTTTGCGAACCCGTGCGCCATCCGTAAACGCCAGTGCTTTAACCCGCCCCGCCACCTCCGGTCGCAACATCACACTCTGGCGCGATTTGAGGGTGCCGACCGACTGTGCATCGTCGCGCAAAGTTATTTTTTCGACTTTCGCCACCTCGACACCCGCCGCACGGGGCGCCGACGCACCGGCAGCAGGTACGCCTGCAGCGCCTGGTGCGGAAGCGGGCGTACCCGTGATTTCCTGGGGACCTTTGGGTTTTGACTGATACCACCAGGCGGCACCGGATGCGGCTGCGATGCCGACGATCGCCACGACCGAATAAACTGCTTTGGAAGCCATTACGTGTCTCTACCTTGATGTGTTTTACTGACGCGCCAATCGACCCGTGAATGTAGCAGGGCCCCCGAAATTTCGGACCACCCGGCCGGCCATCCCGGTTGTTTCGGTCGGTCTTTACCGGCTCTTTACAAACGACCCAGAGCCCGCTCCACACCCCGGTTGGCCAGCCCGTCGGCACGCTCGTTGCCGGGATCACCCGAATGACCCTTGACCCAGCGCCAAACAATCTTGTGGCCCGCCGATGCCACCAGGGTATCCAGTCGCTGCCACAGTTCAACGTTTTTAACCGGCTGCTTGGCCGCAGTGCGCCAGCCCCGGGCCTTCCAGCCGTGGATCCACTCGGTAATGCCTTTGCGCACGTACTCGCTGTCCAGATACAGCGTGACTTCACAAGGATTTTTCAGGGCAGTCAACGCTTCAATCACCGCCAGCAACTCCATGCGGTTGTTGGTGGTGTTGAGCTCACCACCAAAAATTTCCTTCTCCGTTGTGCCCTGCTTGAGCCAGGCACCCCAACCGCCCGGCCCCGGGTTTCCCTTGCAGGCACCATCGGTATAAATTTCAACGTGATTCAAACTTGCTCCTTGTTATTGATGGGTATCCATTGCAGATTCACCCATGTTTTGCACCCGGTTCACGGCAGAAACCGGCTTGCCCACCACACTTTGGCTGGTTTTCCAGGCGGGTCCGAGCAAACGCATGCCACGAACCCGTTTCACCGCCACCACACAGTACGCGGCGCCCAGAATCGGCCACCAGCGTTCACCGGCTGCGTCCATCCAGCCCAAACGGTCAAGCCACTTCTGGCGGAGCACAGCGGGCCGGTAGCAACCAAACTGGCCCGACTCGACCTCAAAACTCAGCAGGCGCAGCCAGTCACGCAACCGCCAATAACCGATGGACTCACCCATTTGGGGCAAATAGAGCTTGCCAAAACCCAGCCGCTGGTACAAATGCCCCCGCCTCTGACGAAGGCCCCACAGACTTGCCGGATTGAACCCGCAAATCACCACCCGCCCTTCAGGCACCAGTACCCGCTCCACTTCACGCAAGGTGGCATGGGGGTCGGGACTCAACTCAAGGGTGTGGGGCAACACCACCAGGTCCAGACTATTTTCGGGGAATGGCAGTGCCGCGAAGTCGGTGATGATGACTGGCGACGCCGCCTTGACATCGGCTGGCAGCGCACTCGTGGCAAGCCATCGGTGCGGCATCCGGTTTCCCTGCAAGGTATCGAGTTCTGGCAACCCGAGTTGCAGCGCGTGATAGCCAAAAATATCAGCAACAGCCTCGCTGAATTGCGTGCGTTCCCAATCGAGCAAATAGCGGCCCGGGGGGGTGTTCAACCAGTCCTGCAAACCTATAATTTCGTCGCTCATGAATCTGATACCGCTCCCCGCCCTGATTGACAACCAAACCAGCATCGATAATAGGCCAATGCACGCTGGTCCCAAAATGAATTACCTGTCTATTTTTGGCCTGACTGGCCTGCTCTGGCTCACCGGCTGCGCCAGCACCCTCAATCCCGGTACAAACGACACCAGCCGAAACGCGGACGGGGTCAACACTTCGGTCGCTGGCGCACCCACATCGCCAAACACCACCCTACCCGGCGCGGCCCCTTCTGCGGTTGTGTCCGGTACCGTCAGCGGCGATCTGGGCCCACGGGGAACCCTGCAGGGTGTGACCCCTTCATCCATCAACAGCCAGGTGGTGACCTTGCTGGAACCACCCGCTGATTTGTGGGACCGTATCCGGCGTGGTTTTGCCATGCCGAACCTTGAGCAGGATTTGGTGCATGACCGGGAACAGTGGTATGTCAGCCGTCCGGATTACATCCTGCGCATGACTGAGCGGTCCCGCAAATATCTGTTTCATGTGGTGGAGGAGCTGGAACGGCGCAACATGCCCACCGAACTGGCGTTGTTGCCTTTCATAGAGAGTGCATTCAATCCACAAGCGGTCTCCAGTGCCAAGGCAGCGGGCATGTGGCAGTTCATGCCCAGTACGGGCAAATACTTCGAACTCAAGCAAAACGTGTTTCGTGACGACCGGCGCGATGTTCTGGCATCCACCCGCGCCGCACTGGACTACATGCAAAAACTGAACGCCATGTTTGGTGACTGGCATCTGGCCCTGGCGGCCTACAACTGGGGGGAAGGCAGCGTCAGCCGCGCCATTGCCAAAAACAAACGGGCCGGGCTGGGCACTTCCTACGCCGAGCTGAACATGCCGGCCGAAACACGCCTTTATGTGCCCAAATTGCAGGCCGTCAAGAACATCGTGGCCGATCCACAAGCCTTCAATGCCAGGCTGCCGGAGATATTGAATCACCCCTACTTTCAGTCGGTCGACATCACACGCGACATCGACGTAGCCCAAGCCGCCAGATTGGCACAAATCCCGGTCGATGACTTCAAGGCGCTCAACCCCTCAGCCAGCCGGCCCGTGATTCTGGCTGCCGGTACACCGCAAATCTTGCTGCCCTGGGACAACGCCACGATCTTTGAGGCCAACCTGAAGGCTCACAGCACCGGCCGCCTGGCGAGCTGGACGGCATGGACAGCACCCACCACCATGAAGGCTTTGGATGCCGCAAAACGGGTTGGCATGCCGGAGAGCGAGCTGCGTGCGGTCAACAATATCCCGCCCAAAATGTTGATCAAGGTGGGCTCCACGCTGCTGGTGCCACGCTCCGACCGGATGGAAAAAGATGTCTCCGTGCATGTTGCAGACACCGGCCATATGGCATTGGCACCCGAAATTGTGCTGCACCGCAGTACCGTCAAGGCCCGCAAAGGAGAGTCCGTCGCCTCCGTGGCCAAGCGCTACGGCGTGAGTGTGGCCAGCGTTGCAGAATGGAACAAGGTTGGCGCAACCGCAGTTTTCAAGGCCGGGCAGCAAGTGGTGGTATTTTTGCCGAACCGGGCCAAAGCATCAAAAACGGTGCACCGGGCGGCAGCGGTCAAAAAGAAGAAGCACCCCTAGACCATACCAAGCCGTGTACCCCTAAGCCTTGAATTTGGCCTTGGCTTTTCGGGCAAATTCGTTGGTATAGGTTTTGGCCAGATCGATTTTGTCGGCTTTCACGGCCGGGTCAAAACTGGCCAGGGCTTTCAAGGCTGTTTTCACGCCATCTTCCGGGATCAAACCATCCAGCGCAATGGCTTCACGCACCTTGTCAAAAGATGCAAGGTACAAGCCGCGATCTCCCAGCAGGTAGGCCTCTGGAACGGTCTTGATGATGTCACTGGGCCCCGCCGTTTGCAGCCACTTCAAGCCGTGAACGATCGCATTCGCCATGGCCTGGGCCACATTGGGGTTTTTTTGCAAGAACACGGCCGGCGCATACAGGCACCCCGCAGGCATGGCCCCGCCAAACACCTCAATCGAGCCTTTGAGCGTTCGGGTATCGGAGATCACACGAATTTCGCCCTTTTGCTCCAGCATGGTCATCAACGGGTCTGTACTGCTCAAAACATCGATCTGGCCAGACCGCAATGCCGCCAGCGCACTGGCGCCCGTTCCCACGCCCAGGAAACTGACCTCTCCCGGCTTGATCCCGGCGCGTGACAACACCATGCTGGCCACCATATTGGTGGTGGAACCTGGCATCGAGACACCAATCTTTTTGCCTCTTAAATCGGCCAGCGATTTGTAGCCAGGCATGGTCTTGTTGGACACGCCCAGTGCGATTTGGGGGGCACGCCCCTGCAACACAAAGGCCTGGAAAAACTGGTTTTTTCCCTGAAGGTTGATAGTGTGCTCAAAAGCACCACTCACCACATCCGCAGTGCCGTCTACAACCGCCTGCAAGGCCTGCACGCCGCCTGCGAAATCGATGATGGTGACGTCAAGCCCTTCGGACCTGAAATAACCCAATTGCTCGGAAATACTCAACGGCAACGAATAAAAGGTCGCCTTTCCCGCGACGGCGATCGTCACCCTGGTTTTTTCAACCTGGGGTTGCGCCTTGACCGTCGGCGCGACAACACAGGCGGCCGCCAGCCCCATCGCTACGGTAAATGTTCGCCGATTCAAAGCCACCTGACGCATGCCGATCCCTTATTGGTTGACCATTTTTGTTCTGCACAAATCGTACCCAGACAGCAAAAAACCCGCATCGGGACCTTCCCGAGCGGGTTTGTACTTAGGTGGCAAGTGTTTCAGAACCGCTGCAGGCGGTTTGTTACCGATAACCGATGAACAGGATGCCGATGTTGACGGCGAGTGCCAGCGTCCAGATGATCGATCTTGCCAATGCCGAATCGGCCACATACATCATGATGTAGATCAGGCGAAGCACAACAAATAAAAACGCCAGCGCGTCCAGCGAGACCTGGACCGCACCCAACTGGTGAGCAATGATGACGGCAGCCGCAAAAAACGGAAACGCCTCAAAACTGTTTGACTGCGCTGCATTGGCGCGGGCACGCCAATCGGATTGCCCCGCCAGCCAGACCCTCGGGTTGCGGTTGTCATAGCCCCCGTCACGCCTGGGCTTGCCAAACATGCCGGACTTGGCAATACCGGCGCAAAAAAGGGGTAGCAAGGCTGCGACCAATACACACCAGTAGGCCAGGGTGAAGCGGGCAAATGTCATGGTTAATTTAAAGTCTTGGACGACTCATCCGGAAATTTCGCGAGATTATCCGCGAAATACCAGTCACCGCCGGTCAACCAGTGCGTGAGCGATGGTGCCCAGATCAACATATTCAAGCTCGCTGCCTACCGGCACACCCCGGGCCAGTCGCGTGATTTGCAAACCGCGCGCAGCCAGACCTTCACTGATGACGTGTGCCGTGGCCTCACCTTCCGCGGTGAAGTTGGTAGCCAGAATCACCTCCTGCACCACACCGTCACAGGCCCGGTCAAACAGCTTTTTCAGGCCGATGTCTTTGGGACCAATGCCGTCAAGTGGGCTCAATTTGCCCATCAACACAAAATACAGCCCCTTGTAGGCCCCCGTGCGCTCTACCGCCGATTGATCAGCAGGCGTCTCCACCACACACAGTTTGGACGGATCGCGGCGCGGGTCGGTACACGTGCCGCAAAGCACCGCCTCGGTAAAAGTGTGGCAACGCTCGCAATGCTTCACACTGCCCACCGCATGCTGCAGGGCGCGTGACAGCGTCTGCGCGCCTTCACGGTCATGCTGAAGCAGGTGAAACGCCATGCGTGACGCCGATTTCACACCCACGCCCGGCAAGCGGCGCAGCGCCTGGATCAACCCGTCCAGCGAGTTGGAATCAGCCATTCAGGGACGCCTGACGTCAGAACGGAAACTTCATGCCACCCGGCAAACCCGGCATACCCGCTGTGATTTTCCCCATCTTTTCACCAGACGTATCTTCGGCCTTGCGCAGCGCTGCATTGAACGCAGCCGCCACCAGGTCCTCCAGCATGTCCTTGTCTTCGGCCAGCAAACTGGGATCGATGGTGACACGACGCACCTCGTGTTTGCAGGTCATGAGAATCTTCACCAGGCCGGCGCCTGATTCACCGGTTACCTCGACGTTGCCCAGCTCGTCCTGAGCCTTCTTCATGTTGTCCTGCATCGCCTGGGCCTGCTTCATGAGGCCGGCGAGTTGTCCTTTGTTGAACATGGTTGTCCTTGAGTAGTGGGTTAAAGAGTGATTTAGAGTGATGCCAACAGCGTGATCAAACGGATTTGATCGATCCGGGAACGATTTTCGCCCCAAAATCCCGCATCATGGCTTGCACAAACGGGTCTTCAAAAATGATCCGTTCTGCCGTTAATTGTTTTTCAGCCGCCAGCGCCGCGTTGCGCCGGGCCGGGCTGTCCGTCACCCGGCCGATTTCAACGGCCAGGCTGACTTCATGGCCTGCTGCCCGCAAGGCCAGGGCCAGGCGATCCCGGCTGCCACTCTGGTTGAGCGACTCCCGCTCGACCCGCAGCAACCATTGATCGGTGTCACGCGCCACCAGTTGTGACTGCAGCGCCAGTTCACGCACCAGTGCGGTGATCGCGTCTTGGGCAATTAGCGCCTGCACCGTGGGATGCCAGAAATCGCCCTCTTCGGTCGGAATGAGAACGGCAGCGGAAGACTGCCCGGCCGCCACCTCGGAGCGGGAATCGGCCTGCACCCGAACCGGAATTGCTACTGCTTTTGTAGCATGCTGCGCATATTCGACGAGGGCTACCGCCTCTTTCTCTGCAATATTGGTGGCGGTGGACGCGGTTGCACCATCCGCCAACACATGAAGGACCTGCCCGGCCGGGGGGGGCGTCACCGATGGGGTGAGTGCCTGCGGCAAAACGGCAGGCCCGGCCTGAACCGGCAGACGCACGACTGCTGGTGCTGGTGCTGGTGCTGGTGCAGCCTCAATCAGAGTTTTTTTTTCAGCCCTTGGCGCAGCACCGGGTCCGGGTTTGAACGCCAGCAGACGCAGCAACACCATCGTCAACGCCGCATAGTCGTCGGGTGCCAACCCCAGTTCGCCCCGCCCGTGCAGGCACATGCTGTAGAGCAGCTGCGTCTCGTCGGCAGGCATCGTTACAGCCAGCCGGGCGATCTGGGCGGCTTCGGGGTCGGTTTCGTCCACGGCTGCGGGCACGGCCTGCAGCACCGCCATGCGTTGCAGCACCGCGGCCATCTCCTCCAGCGTAGACGCCGCGCTCAGGCCGTTGAGCCGCAGCAGCTCCGAGGTTTCGACCACGGTCTTGCCGTCGCCCAACGCCAGCGCCTCAATCAGCTGAAACACATAAGAGCGGTCAACGCTGCCCAGCATCTGGCGCACGGTGGCCTCCTCAAGCTGGCCCGCACCAAAGGCAATGGCCTGATCAGTCAGCGACAGCGCGTCCCGCATGGAGCCTCGCGCCGCCCGTGCCAGCAGCCGCAGCGATTGCGCATCAGCGGCCACCCCTTCGTCCGCCAGCACGTGCACCAGGTGCTCACGAATGGTCTCGGGGGCCATCGGACGCAGGTTGAACTGTAAACAACGTGACAGAACCGTGACCGGCACTTTTTGCGGATCGGTGGTGGCCAGCACAAATTTCAGGTAGTCCGGCGGCTCTTCCAGCGTCTTCAACATGGCGTTAAAAGCCGTGTTGGTGAGCATGTGCACCTCGTCAATCATGAAGACCTTGAAGCGCCCCTGAACCGGTTTGTAGACCGCCTGTTCAAGCAAGGCCTGCACCTCATCAACCCCCCGGTTGGAGGCCGCGTCAAGCTCGGTGTAATCCACAAACCGGCCCGAATCAATGTCTCTGCACGCCTGACAAACGCCACATGGCTCAGCGGTAATGCCGCCCTGCCCGTCAGGCCCCAGACAGTTCAGGGACTTGGCCAATATGCGCGACACCGAGGTCTTGCCAACACCCCGGGTGCCGGTAAATAAATACGCATGGTGCAGCCGTTGCGAGGTCAGCGCATTGGTCAGCGCGCGCACCACGTGTTCCTGTCCCACCATCCCGGCAAAATTGCGGGGGCGATACTTTCTGGCGAGCACAAGATATGACATGGGGGGATTCTAAGGTGCGACCAATCCGGGTAGACTGACCGCGGCCGCCGGACTGGTTTCGACACTTTGGCGGCACATCATTCAATTTTGTTCATTACACAGGAGATCGTTATGGCTGGAAAGTTTGAGATCAGCAAGTCTAAAAATGGGAAATTCTTGTTCAATCTGAAGGCAGGAAACGGGCAAGTGATCCTGACCAGCCAGATGTACGAGACCAAAACCAGTGCGCTGCAAGGCATTGAATCCTGCAAAACCAACGGGGCCCTGGACGCGCGTTTCGAGCGGGCCACCTCATCTGCCGGCCAGCCCTATTTCAACCTGAAAGCCTCCAACGGCCAGGTGATCGGGCGCAGCGAAATGTACTCGTCGGCCTCGTCCATGGAAAACGGTGTGGCATCGGTCAAAACCAATGCGGCTGATGCCAGCACAAAAGACCTCACCGAAGATTGAGTAAGGCCCCAAGCCTTACAATATGGATTGACGGGCCTTCCCGCATGGCAAAGCGGCCAACCGGGTCAGGTGGGGAACCAAGCAGCCCTAACTGTGGAGTCAGTGCCGGGGTCAAGGCTCGTCAACCTTATTTTTGAGTTCCAGCGTCGTCCTCACCGCAGGCGACGGCTACCGCAGCGACAGCTGATGGCGCTTTTGATGCGTGCAGGGTGCCTGCCGGGTACCCGCCTAGCGCAAAATCTGCCGCACAACCAACACCAGGACCACACCCATAGCCACCCAAAGGGCGATTTTCAGCAGGGGATGTCCTGATTCGGATTTGGCTGACGGGGTGTTGCTGCCAACGGGATGCAGCCCGGACGGCATGGTGTTGATTGACCCGAGCGGTGCGGGTCTGGTGGTGTGATTGTCCATTGGTGTTTCGTATTTAGCCAAATTTTGCCCCACCTCGTTACCGCCTGAGTCTTCGCCCGGTTGGGCCAGATTTTAATGACATCCCTGCAAATTTTCCGTGCGTATTAGCCACAAGTTGCTAAAAAATTCAATGCGCCCTCACCTGCCCGCTTGCCGCTGGCCAAACAGGCCGTCATCAAATAGCCGCCGGTTGGGGCTTCCCAATCCAGCATTTCACCTGCGCAAAACACGCCGGGTAAGCCGGCGAGCATCAACTGGGGGTCCATGGCCTCGAACGGCACACCGCCGGCCGTGCTGATGGCCTCGTCAAGCGGGCGGGTGGTCGCCAGGTGGATGGGCACGGCCTTGATGGCGGCGGCCAGTCTGGCTGGGTTGGCCATGTCGTCTTTGGACAGCCGCTCATACAGGATGGCGGCCTTGATGCCGTCAATGCCCAGGCGGCTTTTGAGGTGACTCGACAGCGAGCGTGATCCACGTGGATGGGTGACCTCGGCCAGCACCCGCTCAGATGAATGATCCGGCAGCAGATCCAGATAAAATGCAGCATGGCCTTGCGCCGTGATGTCGTCGCGCAACAGGCTGGACGCGGCATAGATCAGGCTGCCTTCCACGCCGGTGGCAGTGGCCACAAATTCGCCACGGCGCTCAAACTGCTGGCCGTTTGAGGTGTTCAGGCGAATTGCCACCGATTTGAAAGGCTGACCCGCAAAACGGCTGCTGAAATGCGCGCTCCAGCCGCCCCGCACATCAAAACCACAGTTGGATGGCCGCAACGGTGCCACCGCCACGCCGCGCGCGGCCAGCAAGGGCACCCAGGCTCCGTCTGAGCCCAAACGCACCCAGCTGCCACCGCCCAGCGCCAGCACCACGGCATCAGCCTGCGCCGTAACCGGGCCACCTGGTGCCTCAAATGTCAGGCCCACGCCGTCCTGTTCACCCGGTTGGTCAGGCCGCCATCCGGTCCAGCGGTGCCGCATGTGAAACTGCACGCCCGGCCCGCTGGCCGGGGAACGCAGCCGGTGCAGCCAGGCGCGCAACAGGGGTGCGGCCTTCATGTCGGTCGGGAATACCCGCCCCGACGTGCCAACAAACGTGTCCACACCCAGCGCCCTGGCCCATTCGCCCACCTGCACTGCACCAAAACTTTGCAGCAGGGGCTCAACAGCAGCCTGGCGGGCACCGTAACGCGACGCAAAAATGTCAGTGGGCTCTGAATGGGTGAGGTTCAAACCACCTTTGCCAGCCAGCAAAAACTTGCGCCCCACCGAGGGCATGGTGTCATACAGGTCAACCGCCACACCCGCGCCACGGAGCACTTCGGCCGCCATCAGGCCCGCAGGCCCGCCCCCCACCACGATTACTTTTTTGGTATTTTTTCCAACAACTGTTTTCATAATTTCTTTAGTTAACTTCCACCAGCACACCCTGTGCCGTCAAAAACGCCGCTTTCACGGTTTCTCCGGGGTAGATGGCCTCAACCGCCGCCCGATAATTTTGCAACTGCGCCACCAGCTCAGGTTGGTCCTGTGGTGCCGAAGCCGACTTGTAATCCAGCACCCACCAGTGGCCACTGTGCCCGGCATCTTTGCGCTGCACCAGGCGATCCAGCCGCAAGGGCTCGCCCTGGAACATCAGCTCGACCTCATTGCCTTGCCAGCCCACCACCGCGTTGTCCCAGGCCCAGGCGCCCTCACCCTGCAAGATGCGGATGGCCATGGCCATGGCCTGCGCACCCTGCTCGGGCAACAGATCAAACTCCCGGGCCGCCGCCGAGGCATTAGGGGTTGAAGCGTCGCCCCACTCCAGCAAGCGGTGCATGGCGCGGCCAATGCGGGAAGCCGGTGAATTGTCGTCGAGTGTTTCGTTGTCTGCCATCGTTGAAAAATCTTCTTGAGAGTTTTTTGCTTCACTTTTGATAGCTGACTGCGCAGGATGGACGGGGGCTGGAGGCAGTTCTTTCATATAAAACAACCGGGATGACGAAACGGGCATGCCCTCAAGCGAAACAGGCGTGGCCTCAAGGGTCTTGCCCGCTTCAACCGCTTCAACCGCTTCACCTGGTTTACCCCCTTCAACAGCGTCAACCGTCTCATCGACCAGCCCGCTCAAACGCTGCCACCAGCTGCCCGCGGTTTTGTGGTGGGGCGCGATCGACGATATCGCCAGCGTGTGCCGGGCCCGGGTCAGCGCCACATACAGGGCGTTGAGCTCCTCGCGGCTGCGCTCCAGCCGCTCGGCTTCCAGCGTGGCCACGGCGCACATCGGCGGGCGGCTCTCGCTGGCCAGAAACACGAATTTGGCGGGTGATGCGGCTTCGCCCGGCCAGTCCACCAGAACACCCATGGTGTCGGCCGCCCGCACCGGGGTGTCGGTGTCCAGCAACAGCACGGCTTGCGCCTCAAGCCCCTTGGCACCGTGGATGGTGAGCAGGCGCACAGCTTTGGCATTCACCGCCGCCGGGGCCAGCACGCCGCCGGCCTTCAGGGCTCGCACAAACGCATACGGCGTGGCAAAACGACCACCGCCCATTTGCAGCGACATGCTCACCAGCGCCTGCAAATTGGCCAGCACCGTGTCACGCTGGGTGGCGGGCGCGGCGCTGGCAAACCGGGCAAGCACATCCCCATCGGCGTAAATGGCCTGCAAGGCGTCATGCGGGGGCAACTGGTCAACCCAGCCCTTCCATCGCATCAAAATGGCACTAAGCCCCCGTAGATCGGGCGTGAGCAGCTCTGTTTTTTGTAGCAAGGCTAACCATGGCAAGGTCCACTCGCGTTGCAACAGGGCCAAGGCCACCAGGGCCTCGTCAGTCAGGCCAAACAAGGGGGACTTGAGCACGCGGGCCAGCGACAGGTCATGCTGCGGGGACACCAGCACATCCAGCAGGGCCACCACATCCTGCACCTCGCAGCACACAATCAGCTCGATTTTTTCGCCGATCTGGGCCGCAATGTTCAGGGTGCGCAGCGCGTCCTGCAAAGGCAGCAACCCGGCGCGTTTGCGTGACAGAACCATGATGTTCTCAGTTGCGACGCCGGCCTTGATCTGCCGGGCAATCCAGCGGGCAGCCTGGCGCGCCTCCCGTGTGCGCAGGGTTTCTTCAGGGCTGTCGCGCGGGGTGGTGAGGCTGTCGCGCCACACGGCCTCCTGATCAGCTTCGGGTTCCCTCGCTTCCCTTGGAATGGGCGGCAATTTGCACACCACACCAGGCTCGGCAGAACTGGTGGTGTGTGCCCGAAAACCCTCGTAGTGGTCCGCCTCGCAGGCTGCCCCCATGGCGGCGTTGACGGTAGCGATCACCTCGCGGGCGTTGCGCCGGGTGTGATCACATTTGAGCAAATCACCCCCCAGGCCCTCGCGCACAAACGCCTGCGCCGCCCGAAACACCTGGGGCTCGGCCCGGCGAAACCGGTAAATGCTTTGCTTGGGGTCGCCCACAATGAACACACTCGGCGCGCCAGCCCCACCGCCGCTGCCGGCATAACTGCTCAGCCACGACAGCAGCGCCTGCCACTGCAAGGGGTTGGTGTCCTGAAACTCATCGATCAGCAGGTGTTTGATGCGCGCGTCCAGCCGCTGCTGCACCCAGCCTGACAGCACCGGGTCTTCCAGCATCACCCGCGCGGCCCGCTCCACATCATTCATGTCCACCCAGCCGCGCTCACGCTTGAGGGCCGAGAACTCGGCAATCAGCACCCGCGTCAGCCGCGCCATGCGCTGCTGGTAGAGCCAGGCATCGTGCTGGTTCCGTGCGGCCAGCACCCGCAAGACCAGCTCTTGCGCCGCCCGCACCTGCTCAATACCCACAATTTTTTCACCAAACTTTCGGGGGGTACCCTGCTTGGTCAAAAGCGCGGCGAATACACCCGCCGTGTCGTCCAGGGTCAGCGCCTTCTCCAGTTCGACCCCCATGGCCGAGAAACTTGGGGCACTGGCCCGCCCCAGCGCGGCTGCGGCGTCAAACAGGGTTTGACGGTGTGGGCCCGTGTGGGCCAGTAAATCCTCGGGCAGCGCCAGGCCCTCGAACTCCGCAAACTGCACAGTGAAAGGCCGCACCGAGCCATCCACCACACCGGTGCTGTCTGCCAGCAAAAACTCGATGCGCTTGTCCAGTGCGACCTGCAAGGCCTTTTCGGTCTGAAAACGACCGTAGGCCAACACCACCGCCTCAAAGTCGGCCCTGCGCGATGCATCAGCCACCAGCAACGCATAAAACCGCCGCCACACCAGTGCCCTGGCCGGCTTGTCGTCTTCCAGCAGCTCGTAATTCAGCGGCAATTCCAGTTGCTGCAGGACCGCCAGCGGCGCACTGCGCAGCAGCGCGGCGAACCAGCTGTGAAAGGTTCGAATCTGCACCTGCCGCCCGGTAGCCAGCACGCTCTGATATAAATTTGATAGCTGCTCACGCATATCCGGCGAGGGCTGAGCACTGTTTTTGATCTGAGAACCATGAATCTGCACGCCCCGGATCTGCAGTTCCTTCAGCAAGGTGTCGTTGTCCGCCGCGGCAAAATCGGCCAGCCAGTGGTACAGCCGTTCACGCATCTCGCTGGCAGCCCGTTTGGTGAAGGTGATCGCCAGAATTTCATGCGGCTGCACCTGCAGATGCCCGTCGGATGCGTCCACCCCGTCCAGCAGCGCCCGCACGATGCGCGAGACCAGCATCCAGGTTTTGCCGGCACCGGCGCAGGCTTCTACAGCGACGTTGCGGCGGGGGTCGCAGGCGATGGCGTAGAAGGCCTCGGGGGTGACGGTTTGGCCGTTGTGCTGGTAGGCGGCTGCCTGGGTTTGTGAATCAGGTATCACATCGTTTCCCAAAAATCTTTTCGACACAGCCCGCGCGCCGCGCAATACTCACATGCCCGGCCCTCCCCCAGCGCCGGCATGGCAACGCCCCCCGCAATGCGGGCCATGTCATCCTGAATGGCCTCCAGCAACTGGTCACGCAGGCTCACGATCCCGGCTTGCGGGTAACTCTGGGTGGGGTCTTTTTCACCGATGTTGACGTAGCTTGCCGCCAGCGTGTCATCACTCAACAGTGCGGCGTAAAAGGCCAGTTGCGAGTCCTCATAAGCGTCCTTGATGCGGTCTCTTGTGGTGTCACGGGGCTCGGTTTTGTAGTCCATGACCAGGGTGCTGCCATCCGCGTTTTTGTCGATGCGGTCAATCCGGCCCACCAGTGTCAAGGCGCCCAGCGGCATTTCCTGCCAGGTTTCAGCCTGCGCAAATGTGGCGCCGCTGGCCTCATGCTGAACCAGCCAATCCAGATAGCCCTCGCGCACGCGCGGCCAGGACGCGGCGAAGGGTAAAAACTCACTTTCCGACAAACCCAAATCACGGGTGGCCAGCGCAGCCGCTACATTAATCATAGCTATTCGCGCAGTCAATTCGGGGGTTGGCGTCGTTTTTAATGCTTCATGGAAGTGTTTCAGCAGGCGGTGCAACCAGTTGCCAAAGTCACGCTTGCCCAATTCGGTGTCCAGCTCGTCCTGCTCTTTCAATGCGAGCTGATGCAAGGCAAAAAAGCGGTAGGGACAACTGCGCAAGTCACCATACGCGCTGGCTGAAAGCCGGGTCAAGGCAAGCGCATCGCCGTGGGGCCGGGGCATGGTGGACGGCTGCGCTGCCAGTTCACGCGCCATGCGCGGGTCGGACGCGAAGTCAGGCGTATTTTTCAGCAGCAATTCCTGGACAAACCCGCTGGGCATCACCTGCTCACCACCTTCGCTGGTTCGCCAAAGCAGGTCGAGGTGTGGCGACTGAAGGGCATAGCGCCACGCCGCACGGGAGGCCACGGCGAGTTCGGTGCGCGAGGGCAAACCAAGCAGCTCACGCTGGGCGGGCGTCCACATGTCGGGCGGCTCGGGGGACACCGGCAGGCGAACCTCGTCGCAGCCCGGCAACACCACGGCCGCAAGCGCCCGCCCCAACAACTGGCTCAAGGGCAGTATCACCACCTGTGCCTGTGCCGGATGCGCTGGCAAAAAGCTGGCGGACTCCAGTGCCTGGCTGACCCACGCGGTGAATTCGTTCTGGCTCATGCGGCCTGCAAACTCGGCAAATGCCAGCTCCGCACCGTCTTGCAATCGCAGGGCGTCCAGCACGGCCTCGCCGGCCGGGTCCTGGGTCAGGCCGTGCCACTGGCCAGAGCTTTGCAGTGCGGTGCGCAGGTCATTGAGCCAGGCCACCAGGGGCCGCCCCTGCTGCAAGGCTTCGCGCAGCGCCTGCACTTTGTCGCAGGCCTGCTGTTTGCCGGCGGTGTCGGCCTGCACCGGTGCAGCCACGCGTTCTTGTGCCACTGCAGGCGCATTCCATGGCGTATGGCGCCATTGGCGAGTACCCGCCTTGCGAAGTGCCAGCTCGATGTGGGTCACCGCAGCGGCGTCGAACCCCGGCGCGTTTTTTAGCCAATCGAGCACAGCGTCACTCGAAGCATCCCAGACCATCGCACGCAACAGGCCCATCAGGGACGCCGCGGCACGGGTGGTGGAGAGCTTCCAGCCGGTCTCATCCCGCACCGCTACACCCCGCTCGGCCAGCAGGGCCCGCACCTGGCGGGTCAGCACCCGGTCCTGCGCAACCAGGGCGACGGGGCTGCGGCCCGCCGCCAGATGGGCCAGCACACAGGCAGCGGCGCGATGCGCCTCATCTTGTGCATCCTGGGCTTGGTGAAGGGCCATCAGACCGGTACGGCCTGGAGAGGTGGACGAGTGAGGCAGCTCAGACAGGCCCAATGGCATCGAGAGCACCCGATCACCCCACTGTTGCTTCAAGGCCTGGGCAACCGGCTCGGCCTGAAAGCCTTCCAGTACCACCAGCAGGTCAAGCTGTGCTGAAAAAACCAGATCAGACGGGTAGCTGGCGCTGGCTGCCCACGCGAGTGCGATGCGGCCCAACCGGGCTTCAATCTCCAATACCGGTGCCACCCGGTCCTGGCTCAGACCCTGCGCCATACGGGCGCCCCACGCCAGACGCGCCTCGGGCGGCACGGCAGCAGCCAGCCGGGACAGACTCCAGGCCGCTTCCATCAGGCGACTGGCCAACACATTTTGGTGTGACGCCAAGCCTGCGCGCGCCAGCAAGGATGCGGCAGTCAGCGCATCACGGGCCGCGTCCAGATGAATACCATCGCGCCCCGGCTCGAAGCCACCCAGGCTGCGCGTCCAGTTCATGGTGGTCTCAAAACGCGGTACGAAACCCGGCGCATCCGCGCTTCGACCCCAGGCGCTGCGGGCTTCATGCATCAATTGCGCATAGGGCACCAGAACCACGGTGCGTGCAGCGTGAACCCGGCGGCGCACCATTTCCGCACGGATTCGGGCCGTGACCTGATCCCAGGCCAGGGTGGCGTGATGTTTTTTTGCTATTTCATCCATAGCAACTGGGTGATGGGCGGATCACGAACAAGGGGGGTTGGTTTCTGTCACAATTTCCCCACTTTACCTGTACCGCTCTCATTACAAGGAATACACCATGGCCAGCGAACTCATCAAACACGTGTCTGACGCGTCTTTTGAAACAGACGTCCTGCAATCGACACACCCCGTATTGGTTGATTATTGGGCTGAATGGTGCGGCCCTTGCAAGATGATTGCCCCCATCCTGGATGAAGTGGCGACCAGCTACGAGGGAAAACTGCAGATTGCCAAGATGAATGTGGACGAAAACCGTGACATTCCGGCCAAATTTGGCATCCGCGGCATCCCGACTTTGATGATTTTCAAAGGTGGTGTGCTGGCAGCCACGAAAGTGGGGGCCATGAGCAAGTCGCAGTTGACGGCTTTTATTGATCAGCAGCTGGCCTGATCGATCAGATCAAGACCGCGCCCGATCCATGTTTTTTTCATCCCCGACACGCCTGCTTAAATTTCTCAAACCGGCACCTCTCCTGCTGGCACTGGCGCTGGCTGTGACGGGGTGCGCGGTCAAGAGCTTCAACTCCAAACTCATCGAGAACTCTCAAGTACCCATCAAAGTACTTGATGTGTACTGGAATCCGGAAATTCCAAAAACTTTCCGGATCACGAAGTCGGCCCAGGGGTATCAGCCCGTCATTAATGCAGCCGATCGCCTGGCCGGTGAGAACGCCATTCGGGAAATGCACGCCGTTTTCCAGCGTGGTTTTCAAACCCAGTTCAAACAGGCAGCGCTGGCAAAAGGCATTTCGGAAGTGTCACTGGTCATGGTGCCACAGGCGCAATTGCCCAACCCGACGCCCGGCAGACACCAGCTGTTTGTGGGCATCACCAACCTCGGCGTCTTTTGCACTGCAGGATGCACAGCCAATTTCGATTTGAATGGCATGTTGCGCAGTCCTGGCAGCTCCGCCGCTACTTGGACTTTCGACACCCAGGTGGGTCAGCCAACGGTCTACGCAAAAATTGATGCCGCCATTTTTGAAGCGTTCACGTCCACCGTGCTCAGCGACTGGGATGCCAAAAAACTGCTGGCCAAGTAATTAGGGCCAGGCTTTTCTCAGGGATTGCAGCTGCCTGCAAGAATGATGGACACCGCGTTGGTGGTGGGGCTCAAGTCATACCTGACCCAGTTGGCGGTCACCGCAGTTGCGTAACTCCAGGCCGAGTTCCACACGAAGGGGGCGGTGTCTGTCCTGGTCAGTTCCTCAACGAACTCCCTGACTTTCAATTTGGGCACCGGGTCAGGCAAGGCGTCCAGAGCCTGTTGCTTTTTGGTGTTTCGCAGCTTGGTGTCTTCGGTATCCGGAAAACCCTGAAAAGTCCGCACAGGTTCCCCCTTGATACGTTTGACGTCGTCCTTCAAGGTCCCGACAGAGACGCCCCCAATCGGCCCCTTGAATGAGGACTCGAATCTGAGCGTGCTGACCTGCAAACTGGCATCCAGGAAAACCCACACCCCATATTCCGGAAAATGATACTGATAACTAACCTGGCCGGGCACCGCCGTGTTCATCCGGCTTGGCTCACGCTCTGCCATGTAGAAAGCCTTGACCTTGGTGATGGAGTCGCCCTTGCTGAAAGGACAGGCTGCCAGGTATTTTTCGTCCACAGCAGACTGTGCGGATGACGACAGACTGGCAAAAAGAAGTGCGGCAAAGCCCAGCATTTTTTTCATTGAATTTCCCGAATTGGATGACTTGCAGAATTTAACAACATTTCCTGTCATAATTTGACTCATTCACCGGCTGTCGTGACAGCACCCGTTCGGATTCCAGGCTTGCGAGGCGTGTTACTCGTCTCACCCCAAACCTCCCCTGCTTCTCTTCAAAACCCGATATTTCGGCCAACTCCCCTACGGGATCACCTCCATGCACTTAAACGAACTCAAGGCACTGCACGTGTCGGAAGTCCTCAAACAGGCTGAAGAGCTTGAGATTGAAAACACCGGCCGCATGCGCAAGCAGGAGCTGATGTTCGCCATCATCAAGAAGCGCGCCCGCACCGGCGAGCAGATCATTGCCGATGGCGTGCTGGAAATCTTGCCAGACGGTTTTGGCTTTTTGCGCAGCCCCGACACCAGCTACACCGCGTCCACCGACGACATCTACATCAGCCCCAGCCAGGTACGCCGATTCAATCTGCACACCGGCGACATGATTGAAGGTGAAGTGCGTACGCCCAAGGATGGTGAGCGTTACTTTGCCCTGAACAAGCTGGACCGCGTCAATGGCGGTGGGCCGGAAGAGAACAAACACAAGGTGATGTTCGAGAATCTGACGCCACTTTTCCCCAAAGTGCAGATGAAGCTCGAGCAGGACATCAAGGGTGACGAGAACATCACCGGCCGCGTGATCGACATCATCGCGCCGATTGGCAAAGGCCAGCGTGCGCTGATCGTGGCCCAGCCCAAAAGCGGCAAAACCGTGATGATGCAGCACATTGCACACGCGATTTCGGCCAACTACCCCGACAGCTACCTGATGGTGCTTTTGATTGACGAACGCCCTGAAGAAGTGACTGAGATGCAGCGCACCGTGAAGGGCGAAGTGATTGCCTCCACGTTTGACGAACCCGCCGCCCGTCACGTCCATGTGGCCGAGATGGTGATCGAGCGCGCCAAACGCCTGGTTGAGTTGAAAAAAGACGTGGTGATTTTGCTGGACTCCATCACGCGCCTGGCCCGTGCTTACAACAACGTGGTGCCCTCTTCCGGCAAGGTGTTGACCGGCGGTGTGGACTCCAACGCCCTGCAACGGCCCAAGCGTTTTCTGGGTGCAGCGCGCAATGTCGAAGAAGGCGGCTCTCTCACCATTATTGCCACGGCGCTGGTTGATACCGGCAGCCGCATGGACGAGGTGATCTTTGAGGAATTCAAAGGCACGGGCAACTCCGAAATCCACCTGGATCGCCGTTTGTACGAAAAACGCGTGTTCCCGTCGATCCAGCTCAACCGCAGCGGCACCCGCCGTGAAGAGTTGCTTTTGCCCCCGGAAATTCTGCAGAAAACCCGCATCCTGCGCCAGTTCCTGTACAACATGGACGAGGTCGATTCGATGGAACTGGTGCTCAAACAGATGAAAGCAACCAAAAACAACGTCGAGTTCTTTGACCAGATGCGCCGCGGCGGCTAGGCTATAATCGAAGGCTGCACGCGAAAAGTACGCTGGATGGTCTGGCGCGGCTGGCGCAACTGATGGAGAAGAGTATGAAAGAAGGCATTCACCCCAATTACCGCGAAGTTTGTTTTTTGGACCTGTCCAATAACTTCAAATTCGTCACCCGTTCATGCGCCAACACCAAAGAAATGGTGAAAATGGAAGACGGTCGCGAGTTGCCGCTGTACAAACTGGATACCTCCAGCGAGTCACATCCTTTCTACACCGGCACCCAGAAATCCGTGGATAACATGGGTGGTCGTGTTGAGAAATTCCGCAACCGTTTCGGTAAAACGGCAGCCAAATAACCTCTTCACAGGTTCTGGCAAAAAAGGCAGCCCGGATAACCGAGCTGCCTTTTTTTTCGTAACGCTTGATTCCCCCGCACGCCGTGAATAGCCCCACTCCCGCCATCGTCGCCCAGGGATCGGTACGCCGCCTCCCGCGATTGGCCTTGTTGTTGCTGGGTCTGTGCTACGTGCTGTCGGGGTTTGTCGGCCGTGCGCCCTGGCGCAGTGCCGATATCACGGCTTTCGGGTACATGACCGACCTGCTGAGGGTTGGTGCGGACTGGTTTTCTCCCCAAATCATGGGTTTGCGCCCTGAAGTAGATGCCCTGCTGCCCTATTGGCTGGGTGCCTGGGCGATGCAACTGGCACCCACCTGGGTACCGCCCGATTTCGCGGCCCGAGTGCCATTTGGCCTGATGCTCGCCCTGTCGCTGCTTGCAACCTGGTATGGGACCTACTACCTGGCGCGCAGTCCCAAGGCGCAGCCTGTTGCCTTCGCATTTGGCGGCGAGGCGCTGGCCCCCGACTATGCCCGGGCCTTGGCCGATGGCGGGCTGCTGGCGTTCATTGCCTGCCTGGGGCTTGCGCAGCTATCGCATGAAACCACACCGGCAATGGCCCAGCTGTGCTTCGCCGCCCTGTGTTTTTATTCCCTTGCAGCGCTGCCTTATCGCACCGCTTTGCCCGCACTGGCTGGTGCCATGGGTTTAATTGGGCTGGCTTTGTCGGGTGCGCCCACCATGGCAGTGCTTTTTGGTCTGGGCGGTGCCCTGGTGCAATTGATCGATCGTTCACAGGAGCCTGACAGCATCGGACCGGCGGCAAGCCGTGCAGCAGGCATTGTTTTGCTGACATTGGCGGTTGCCGCCATGGCAACGGACCTGGACCTGTGGCGCTGGAGACTTGAACTCCCCGATCTGTCGATTGCCAAGTGGAAGGCCCTGGGCCGGTTGCTGCTGTGGTTTACCTGGCCGGCGTGGCCACTGGCCTGCTGGACCGTATGGCGTTGGCGGCGGCAACTGGGTAGCGGCAGCCCCAGCACACATCTCACATTGCCGCTTTGGTTGATCGGCGTCTCGGTTGCAACCACGGTGCTCACCGCGTCAACCGACCGGTCATTGCTGCTGTCGCTGCCAGCCTTCGCGGCACTGGCGGCGTTCTCTCTTCCAACGCTGGGGCGCAGCGTGGCGGCCCTGATTGACTGGTTCACATTGCTGTTCTTCTCTGGTTGCGCCATCATCATCTGGGTGATCTGGATTGCCATGCAAACCGGCGTGCCCAGGCAACCAGCAGCCAATGTCGCACGGCTCGCGCCGGGGTTTGAGCCCGGTTTTTCTTTGGCCCCCTTTCTCATTGCCTTGCTGGCAACCGTTGCCTGGGTCTGGCTGGTGAAATGGCGGGTTGGCCGGCATCGTGCCGCGATCTGGAAAAGTCTTGTTTTACCGGCAGGTGGTGCCGTTCTGAGCTGGCTTCTGCTCACCACGTTGTGGCTGCCACTGCTTGACTACATCCGAAGCGACGCCCCCCTTGTCCGACGGGTTGTGGCCATTGTTGAGCATCCGCACTGTGTGGAAGCTTACGGGGTGAGTCGACACAAAATTGCGGCATTGCAGTACCACGGCAACCTGACCATGCTGGCCACTGGGGGGGCCACGAAGTGTCCATGGCTGCTTGTAGAGCGTTCTGCCCTTGGCGCGTCCCAAGCCGTCATTGACAAGACACAGTGGCAGTTGCACAAGACGGTGCGCCACCCGGCAGACCGCGAAGACACACTCTATGTGTACCAGCGCCGCAACCTGCGCAAGCCTTAACGCGCAGCGAATCTGAGCCGGTTGGCCGGAAACACCATCGTGAACGTGGATCCCAGTCCGGGTGTGCTGTCAATCTTCAATTCGGCGCCGTGACGTTGCACAACATGTTTGACAATGGCCAACCCCAAACCGGTCCCGCCCGTCTCACGTGAGCGGCTGAGATCAACCCGGTAAAAGCGCTCGGTCAAACGCGGGAGATGCTCCGGGGCAATTCCAGGGCCAGTGTCCTGAACCGAAAAAACCAACTGGCCATTGACATCTGGCTCGCACCTGACCCGTATGAACCCACTCGCCGGTGTGTAACGAATGGCGTTGCCGACGAGATTGGTCATGGCACTCAGGAGCTCGGCAGAGACACCGACAAGTTCGCAGTCCGGCACTGCAAAAAACTCCAGCGTCTGCGCAACACCTGATGCGCGGCTGAGCATGCCCGACAGGAGACGCCCCTCAGCCTCGACCTGTCGCATGAGTGTTGGCACCGACACCTGCTCATCGAGCCCGGGCAAAGGACTGCCTTCAATGCGTGACAAGGTCAGCAGGTCTTTCACCAGCGTTTGCATCCGGTCAGCCTGCTGGGCCATTAGCGCCAGATAACGTTGTCGGTCCGGGTCATCAAGTTGAAGGGTCTGAAGTGTTTCCACAAAACCGCTCAGCACCGTCAGCGGTGTTCTGACTTCGTGAGACACGTTGGCCACAAAATCACGCCGCATCGCTTCTGCCTGCTCCAATGCCGTGATATCACGCGACAGCAGCAAAGAGCGGCCTTCGCCATAGGGATGCAGGTGCACGGACAGGCTGACGGGTCTGGAAGGCGTGTTGTATCGCCCGGGCATGACGACGTCGTGTTGAAACTCCTTGCCGGCAGCGTATGCGGCGAAGGCGGGGTCCCGCACCAAATTCCCGAAATGTTGCAGCAGATCACGCTGCGGCTCAAATCCAAAGTGTGTTGAAGCCGTCTGATTGAACCATTCGATGCGGCCCTGCAAATCCAGCAAAACAACACCGTTTGGTGATGCCTGCAACGCAGCCAGAAAATCATCCAGCCGATTTTTGTTTTCCAGCGTTTGGCGTTCCCTGGCTTTGGCCAGGCGACGGGTTCGATCACACACCTCGCCCCAGAAACCATGGCCTATCGCCACATCGGACATATCGGCAACACGCAGCCAACCCAACAACTTCGCCCCTTGTCGCAGATCGAACAGAACCCAGACCAGGCCACCGGCCACCGCGCCCACCAGCACACCCAGGCCCTGATAAGCATCGGGGGTGGTGTACCCGCCCAGCCCACCGCCGACAAGTTGACTCAGCAGAAAAGAAACAAATCGCCAGACCATAGACAGTCAGGCGGAAGGGTTGGCCTGCAGCACGGGCTGGGCCGTCAGCATGTACCCGGCTCCCCGCACGGTCTCAATCATCTGTCCGGCGCTACCGAGTGCTTCACGCAAACGTTTGACATGCACATCCACGGTGCGCTCTTCAATGAAGACATGATCGCCCCACACTTTGTCGAGCAATTGTGACCGGCTGTGAACCCGCTCGGCGTGGTTCATCAGGTAATGGAGAAGCTTGAATTCCGTGGGCCCCAATTTCAGCATCTGATCATTGAAATTCACCCTGTGCGTCGCAGCGTCAAGGGACAAAGCGCCGATCGACACCACGCCGCCTGAATGCTCGGGCGTGCGCCTTCTGAGCACCGCACGAATCCTGGCCAGCAACTCTTTCGTTGAAAAAGGCTTGGCTATGTAATCGTCGGCACCAGCGTCCAATCCAGCGACACGGTCCATCTCATCACCACGCGCCGTCAACATGATGATCGGCACACTTTTGGTTCGCACGTCAGCCCGCCATCGTCTGGCGAGTGACAGCCCGCTCTCACCGGGCAACATCCAGTCCAGCAAAATCACGTCTGGCAATACCGCGTCCAGCTCCCGTTGTGCCGAAGCGCTGTCCATGGCCCACAGGGGGCGAAAACCGTTGTGCCGCAGGTTGACTGCGATCAGCTCGGCAATGGCGGGCTCATCTTCCACAATCAGAACGCCGGGGTGACTCTTCATTTCACAACCGACTCAATTTGTGCCATGGGTGTGTGGCGGACATCTTCGCCCTTGACGACATAAATAATGAACTCGGCGATGTTTTTGGCGTGGTCTCCGATACGCTCAATGGCTTTGGCCAGAAACAGCAGGTCCAGACTGGGAGAAATCATGCGGGGATCTTCCATCATGTAGGTCACCAGCTTGCGCACAAAACCGTCAAACTCCTGGTCGATCAGGTCGTCTTCTTTCAAAATTGCAAGCGCTGCCGCCGTATCAAGGCGTGCAAATGCGTCGAGCGCCTTGCGCAGCAACCCGGACGCCAGATCTGCCGCCACCCGCAGTTCCAGCGACGGCAGGGAACGGGGCGCACCGCTATTGATGATGGAGCGAACCATGCGGGCAATTTTTTCGGCTTCATCGCCGACCCGCTCCAGATTGGCCGTTGTTTTGGAAATGGCGATCAGCAGGCGCAGGTCACGGGCTGTGGGTTGGCGCCGGCCAATGATGGATGACAACTCGCGGTCGATCTCGACTTCCATGGCATTCACCCGCGCCTCGGCTTCGGTCACTTGGTTGGCCACATCCAGACTGAACTGCGACAAGGCATAAATCGCGTTGCGGATTTGCGACTCAACCAGCCCGCCAAGCTCCATAACCCGGGTTGAAATGGCACTCAATTCAGAGTCGAACTGCGTGGAAAGATGTTTGTCAGGCATGTCTGCTTCCTTAGCCAAAACGGCCGGTAATGTAGTCTTCGGTTTCTTTGCGCGAAGGTTTGAAGAACATCTGCTCGGTCGAGCCGAACTCCATCAGGTCGCCCAGATACATGTACGCGGTGTAGTCGCTGCACCGGGCTGCCTGCTGCATGTTGTGTGTCACGATGACCACCGTGTAATCGTTTTTCAATTCGGTGATCAACTCTTCCACTTTGGCGGTCGATATCGGGTCCAGCGCCGAACAGGGCTCGTCCAGCAACAGGACTTCCGGTTTGATCGCAATACCACGCGCAATGCACAGGCGTTGTTGCTGACCACCTGACAGGCTGGCACCACTCTGGTTTAATTTGTCCCGGACCTCGTTCCACAGTGCCGCCTTGCGCAGTGCCCACTCAACACGCTCTTCCATATCCGAGGTGTTCAGGCTTTCGAACAGTTTCACACCAAAGGCAATGTTGTCAAAGATTGACATCGGAAAGGGTGTCGGCTTTTGAAAGACCATGCCCACCTTGGCCCGCAGCAATGCAACGTCCTTTTTGCTGGTCAGCAAATTCTCGCCATCCAGAAAAACATGACCCTGCGCACGTTGCTCCGGATACAACTCGAACATGCGGTTAAAGATTCGCAGCAAAGTGGATTTGCCACAACCCGACGGCCCAATAAAAGCGGTTACCTTTTTCTCTGGAATTTCAAGATTGATACCTTTGAGGGCATGAAACTTGCCATAGTAAAAATTGAGATCCTGGACGGATATTTTCGAGGCCGGCTGCATCGTGGTGGCGGTAGTCATCTTATTTTTTAACCTGATTTTGTGGCTGCAAACACATGGATCTGAATCTGCTTCGCGTTACCGGGATCGGGTCACAACGCGGGCAATGATGTTCAAGCCCAGGACGGCAACGGTGATTAAAAACACACCCGCCCAGGCCAGTTTTTGCCAGTTTTCATAGGGACTCATGGCAAATTTAAAGATGGTGACAGGCAGGCTGGCCATGGGCGAATTCAGGCTGGATGTCCAGAACTGGTTATTCAAGGCCGTGAACAACAACGGTGCGGTCTCCCCAGCAATACGGGCGACAGCCAGCATGACACCGGTGACCACACCCGCACGCGCAGACTTGAGGGTAATGCCCAGGATCACCTTCCACTTCGGTGCTCCCAGGGCATACGCTGCCTCGCGCAGGCCGGACGGCACCAGTTGAAGCATGTTTTCCGTGGTCCGGATCACCACCGGGATAACAATCAACGCCAAAGCAATGACCCCAGCCCAGCCGGAAAATGTCTTGAAGCGTGACACGATCACCGCATAAACAAACAGGCCAATCACGATGGACGGTGCAGACAGCAAGATGTCATTCACAAACCGCGTCGTGTTCGCCAGCCAGCCCCTGGTATCAAACTCAGCCAGGTAAATACCGGCCATGACACCAATGGGCGTACCGACAAACGTGGCCAACAGCACCATCAGGAACGAACCGTACATGGCATTGGCCAGACCACCTTCGTCGTTGGGAGGTGGGGTCATCTGCGTCAAGGTCGCGAACGTGAGCCCGCTCAGCCCCAGGCGAACCGTTTCAAACAAGATCCAGAAAAGCCAGAACAGGCCAAAAGCCATGGCCATTAAAGACAAGGTCAGCGCCACCTGATTCACGAATTTGCGCTGCGCGTATCTGGCTTGACGGGATGACTCAACTGCGGCCGAGCGCAACAGGCGTTCACCGGTGGTCATGTTTTTGCTCCTTCGTTCTTTTTGAGCTGCGCCAACAAAAGTTTCGACAGGGTCAGGACCACAAAAGTGATGAAGAAGAGCACGAGGCCAAGGTACATCAGTGCCGCCTGATGCAGCCCTTCACCAGCTTCCGCAAATTCGTTGGCAAGCGCAGAGGTAATGCTGTTGGCGGCCTGAAACAGGCTTAAGGAATCAAGCTGGTTGAAGTTGCCGATCACAAAGGTCACCGCCATCGTCTCGCCAATGGCCCGGCCCAAACCCAGCATGATGCCGCCAACAACACCCGCTTTGGTGTAGGGCAACACAACGTTGGTGACAACCTCCCAGGTCGTTGCACCCAAGCCGTAAGCCGATTCCTTGAGCAGGGTTGGTGTGACCTCAAAAACATCGCGCATCACCGCCGCGATGTAGGGAATGATCATGATGGCCAATATGATGCCTGCCGACAAAATGCCGATCCCGACCGGTGGTCCCGAAAACAGGGTGCCCAGATAAGGGACACCACCGAACATCGCCTGCAGCGGCTGCTGAACATAGGTCGATAAAACCGGGCTGAACACCAGTAAACCCCACATGCCATAAACGATGGATGGCACGGCCGCCAATAACTCAATGGCGGTTCCCAGTGGGCGCTTGAGCCAGGCTGGGGACAGCTCGGTCAAAAATACGGCAATACCAAAACTCACCGGAACGGCTATCAGCAAGGCGATGGCCGATGTCATCAGCGTGCCGTAAATCATCACCAGCCCGCCATACTCGTCTTTGACCGGATCCCAGACGGTACTGGTCAAAAAACCAAGGCCATACCGGGAAATGGCTGGCCACGCGCTGAACGTCAGTGAAACCAGGATGGCGGCCAAAATAGCCAGGGTCAGCAAGGCCGCGCCTTTGGCCAACCAGCCAAAGACCCGGTCAGCCATTGGCCCGGAGCGGGCCGTTTTCATGGGAGGGGGCATAGTCATCACTCGTCCGGCTAACTGGTGGGACGCCATGCTGGATAGCGTCGATTGCGGGTTCTCCAGAAGTGTAGTTGACACGCCTTGACTCCTTTGAATGGGTCTTGCCAGATTTTGACCAGGCTTTCAGCAGCTTATTTCAGTGCTACAGGCTTGCCTGCTGCATCCGTAACCTTGCTCCAGGCCTTCTCGATTGCGCCAATCATGTTGTCCGGCATAGGGACGTAGTCCAGATCGGAGGCAATTTTGTCGCCGTTCTTGAGCGCCCAAGTGAAGAATTTGAAGGTTTCGGTGGCATTTGCCGGCTTGTCCTGTTTCACGTGCATCAGGATGAAGGTGGCCGTGGAAATGGGCCATGCCTTTTTACCCGGCTGGTCAGTGATGATTTGATAGAAGGTTTTGTTCCAGTCAGCGCCCGTGGCAGCGGCTTTAAACGCCTCCTCGTCGGGGGCCACAAACATGCCATCCCTGTTTTTCATCAGCGTGTAGGTCATCTTGTTTTGCTTGACGTACGAATACTCGACATAACCGATCGAGTTGGGCAGACGACTCACAAACGCCGCCACACCCTCGTTACCCTTGCCACCGGCCCCGACTGGCCAGTTTACCGATGTGCCCTCGCCAACTTTGGCCTTCCACTCCGGGTGAACGCGGCTCAGGTAATTGGTGAAATTGAACGTTGTGCCAGACCCGTCGGCACGGTGAACCGCTGCAATTGCAACGTCGGGCAAGGTCAGGCCAGGGTTCAATGCCTTGATGGCCGGGTCATCCCATTTGACAATTTTGCCAAGGAAAATATCACCCAGAACCTGGCCATCGAGTTTCATCTGGCCGGGTGCAATGCCCTTGATGTTGATCACCGGCACCGTGCCACCAATCACGGTGGGGAACTGAAACTGCCCCTTTTCCTTCAGAACCTCGTCGGTTTGCGGCATGTCGGACGCACCAAAATCAACCGTTTTGGAGTCAATCTGCTTGATGCCCGCACCGGAACCTACCGATTGGTAATTCACCTTGACGCCCGTCGCCTTGTTGTATTCGGCGGCCCACTTTGAATACACGGGGGCCGGGAAAGTGGCACCGGCACCGGTGATCTCCTGCGCACCAACGAGCGACGCATAAGACAATGACGCTACAGCGGCAGCGTTGATCAGCGCTATTTTGAAACTGGTTTTCATCGAAATTCCTTCTGTGTTGAGTGACTGTTGATGGCTATCTGCTGCCAACTTTAAGAAGTTTGTGTGACAACACTGTGACAATCCCGTCATTGAACCAAATTTCCACATGAAATTGGCACTTAGCCACCGTCAAATATGCGTTAGCAGCTATTACTTTTATAGCATCATGAACAATGACCAACCGGTTATGCAGCAACATCTGGTGGGTCACAGTCCAATGCTATGCTGTTGCCCAACCTAACGAAAAACAACAATAGCCCATGCAAAACGGAACTCGACTGGCCGCTGTGGATTTGGGATCCAACAGCTTTCGCCTGGAAATCAGCCGGTTTGACCACGGACAGTTCTCCCGAACCGAATACCTGAAAGAAACCATTCGTCAGGGCAGTGGACTGGACCAGGACCGCAACCTGACGCCCGACGCCATGCAAAGGGGCTGGGATTGTCTGGCCCGCTTTGGCGAGCGCCTGGCCGGATTCAAAAAGAACCAGGTGCGGGCGGTCGCAACTCAGACCTTGCGCGAAGCCCGAAATCGCGATGCCTTCCTGCTTCGTGGCAATGAGATTCTGGGCTTTCCCATAGACATCATTTCCGGCCGTGAAGAAGCCCGGTTGATCTATCTGGGTGTGGCAAAACTCCTGCCGCAGACCGATGAGCGGCGACTGGTAGCCGATATCGGAGGGCGTTCGACCGAGCTGATTTTGGGGCAAGGATTCGACTCCAACGTAGTGGAATCGTACCGCGTTGGCAGCATCGCCTGGTCAGCCCGGTATTTTCCGGACGGCCAGTTTTCTGCCCAGGCGTTTCAGATGGCCGAAATTGCGGCCAAGGCCGTTCTGGACGAAGCCCTCAACGTCTACCACCGCGGGGCATGGGATATTGCGTATGGTTCGGCCGGGACGATTGGCGCCGTCGGTGATGTATTGGCAGCAGCTGGATGGCCGACAGGCTCGGTCACCCGGGCCGGTCTGGACTGGTTGGTGGACAAGCTGATTCAAGCGCAACGTGCTGATCGGCTACGGCTGGTGGGAATGAAGGAAGACCGGCGGCCAGTCATCGCGGGCGGTCTGAGTATTTTGCGAGCCATCTTTGACCTGTTGGGTATCGATGAGATGCAGGCTGCCAATGGTGGTCTGCGACACGGCCTGCTATACGATTTGATGGGTGGCCCAGGTCCGCATTCCGATGTGCGCACCCTGTCTGTGCAGCGGCTCGTCACCAAGTTTGACGCCGACATCGACCAGGGCACAAGGGTTAGCCAGGTGGCCACCGAATTGTTTGACCAGTTGCAAACGGGTTCTCAGGGTTCATCTCAGGCTGAGCATGAACGCAACAGGCGCAAATTGATGTGGGCCGCACAGTTGCACGAGATTGGCGCCCAGATCTCGCACAGCGACTATCACAAGCACGGTGCTTATATTCTCGACCACGCAGATGCCATGGGATTTGCTTCGACCGAGTTGCATAAACTCAGCCTGCTGGTGCTGGGCCACAGGGGCAAACTGCGCAAGCTCGAAGTGGACTATGAGGACGAAGTGTTCGTCAAACAACTGCTGGCATTGCGTTTATCCATGATTTTTTGTCATGCAAGACGAGACCCGGATGTCGCCGGCTTACAGCTGAGACACGACCCTCTCCAGGAACGGCGGTTTGTACTGACTTGCCGTCCTGGTTGGGTCGAAACTTACCCTCTGTCTGTTCACCTGCTAGGCGAAGAGGTCTTGTCCTGGCAAAAAACCTCATGGTCTCTGACCATCGCATCGCAGTAAGTTTTTTAGCGGCTTGCGGTCTCAGGAGCGACTGCCTGTTCCAGTACGAAAAGACCCTTTCCCGTGCCACCCTCCTTGCCACTCAACCTGGTTTTGGCATGGTGCTTGGCCAGTGCAGCCTCACTTGCCACTTCTTCCGCCCGGACAAAGCGACCCGGGCGAACCTTCACAGCCCCAATAGACACCGTGGTGCACGGGAAAAATCTTGATACGCCATGACGGTCTTCCGCATGAATACCCCCCACCTCCCGCGCCTGGCTATCAAATAGTCCGAGTGCACCAGTTTCAAGCTCACTGATGATGCGCTCACATCGGTCATGCCAGTCTGCACTCTGAAACAAAACGATGAAATCGTCACCCCCGACGTGTCCCACGAAGTCTGTTCTTGGATTGCAGTTTGCCAACACAACCTGAGCCAGCAAACGGATCATTCCGTCCCCCCGCCAGTAACCATACTGATCATTGAATGGTTTGAAATTATTCAGATCGGCGTAACAAGCGACGAACTCGGCACCACTGTTCAGCAAGCGCTCAATATGCTGGCTGATGGGCACATTACCGGGTAGAAAAGTAAGCGGATTGGCGTGGCGTGCCGCTTCAATGCGTGTCTCCGTGACAGATCGCACCAGTTGGTCACCGGTGCCCAATCCAGCATAACGACCGTTGTCGGTCACGATGAACCCGTCAGCCAGATAACGCTGATCGTCAGAGGTCAGAATACCGATCAACTCATCGATGTTGTGGTCACGCTCAATCAGCCGTGGGTCCGTATTCGCGTGAATCATGCAGGATTTTTTCCCCCATATCTCACGGTAATACAACTTGCCGTACTCATTCATGAATCTCGTCCGGTTAACAATCGCAATGGGGCGGCCAGCCTCAACCACGGCAAGGGCGTGAAGCTGTTCATCAGCCACGAACAACGCCGCCAAATCGTCGTTGCTGGTCGTTGCACTCGCCGTCGGCGCATGAATTACTGCGAGCGGGCGAAGGTGACCCGCCTGGGAAATCTTGTTGTGTTCTGGAAAGACGGATACCCGGCAATCCTGCAAAACGTCAGAAGCCTCCACGCTAATCTGGACTCTGGAATTGGCTTCAGGGTGACCCAGCAAGTAACCTTGACCATAGGGAATACCCAAATCGCGTAAAACGCGCAGATCTTGGGAGGTCTCAATGCCTTCGGCAATCAAAGCGGTGTCGAAAACCACCGCAATTTGCTGCAGCGCTTGAATAGTTTTCAGCTTGTCAGCGTGTTGGCTGATGTCCTTGGTGAAATACTTGTCGATCTTCACAAACTCGGGTTTAAGTTGTGACCACAACCGAAGGCTGGATCGGCCATCGCCAAAATCATCCAGTGCCAGTGCTGCCCCCGCTTGCCGAACCACCTCAACCATTCGGGCCAAGCGATCCATATCGCTCACGCGTTCATGCTCTGTGATTTCCAGCACCAACATTCTGGGCAATACGCCCAGACTGCAGACCAGCTCCACTAAAGCGTCACGGCCACAAACCCGCAAGACCCGCACCAGAACTTCCGCACTGACGTTGACAAACAGCCTTCCGGGATTCTGCATAGTCCCCCACCGACCCAGTTGCGAAATGACACAGGCATTCTCAAACTCAAAACTCAATCCCTCTCTGGCTGCAGCCTTCAGGAGTGCGGTCGGCGACTGAAGGGGGGTGCCTTGCGGCCCCCGAATCAAGGCCTCATGAGCGAATATGCTGCTGTTTTTCAGAGACGCGATCGGTTGATAAACCGGATGCAGGCCATCGGCGCGCAACAGCGTCGCAAGCGGGCCTTTACCTTGCAGCAGTTTGTTCGAGAGCTGAGTCAAAGACCCAGCGCGGCCCCGGGTTTCGGTTGCAGATTCCAACTCACGGAAATCGGACATTCAACGCTCCTTTGATGCCGTCAGACCCTCTCCCGATCCGGCTCATGTTTTCAACGAAGCTGGAAATGGTATTGCGCCAATGTGTCACCTAGATGAAGGCATTCCATTTATGCCGTGTGCCGGCCTGTTTATACGGAATCTGATAATTCATTTGATAATTTTAGAAAACGATATAAACTATATAAATCATTTAAAAGGACTCTCGTGAGCACGATCAAGAAAAAACCCCTCGTCAACCCGCCAGTCAAGACTACGGCTACTGTGCGAACCAAAGTCGTAACGAAGCCAGCGACCAAGGTGCCCGCTAAAGCGGCGGTCAAACTTAAAGCAGAAAGGCTGATTAAGGTCAAAAAGCCAAAACTGGTCCGTGATAGCTTCACCATCCCAAAGCCTGAGTACGCCGTGCTGGAGGAGCTCAAACAACGCACCATACGGCTGGGCAACTCTGCCAAAAAGAGTGAGCTGCTTCGAGCCGGCATCAAGGCTCTGGCCGCCATGTCAGACGGTGCTTTTGCGGATGCGCTCAAGGCGGTTCCGGCCATCAAGACTGGCCGTCCTGCCAAAGCCTGAGTTGTTTCTGTCTGAGCCCACTACAACACCTCGGGTGACTGCACAGCCACCACCACGGTTTGCGAGGCGGCGTCTCGCTCCCGGTTTCGCAGCCACCAGACGGCACCTTTTTTGACCGCACAATCGCGCTCACTCAAACCCATGAGTTGTGCGATGGTTTGCCCCAGAGTTGGCTGATGCCCTACCACCAGCACGGTGTTGGTTGCCCGTGGCCATTGCACCAGCTCCATAAGCTGTGCAGCGCTGCAATCTGGCCCCAACTCCGGCAGCGTCTTGAATTTCCGGCCCAATGCCATGGCCGTCTGTTCAGTTCGGCGCGACGGGCTGACCAAAATGCGTGCAGCGGAAGGTAGTTGGCGATCAAGCCATTGCGCCACGCGGGCGGCCTGTTTTTCACCCCGGCTGGTCAAGGCGCGTTCCATGTCGTTACACCCTTCTACCCACTCCTGCGCCTCGGCATGACGCCACAAAATGAGATTCATGGATGACCTTTGCGTTTGTCATGCTGCTGGGTATACCGTTTGACCAGCGCGGCCTGGGCACCATAAGCAGCTTGATCGCTTCCCGGTTGAACCCGCACATAGTTGCCGTCAGGCATCATGTCCCAGGCGTCCACACCGTCGTGAAGATAGGCAACCAGACACTCGTCCACAATCCGCTGACGTAGTACGGGATCGGTCACCGGCCAAGCCAACTCAACCCGGCGCATCATGTTGCGGTTCATCCAGTCTGCACTGGACAAATAAAGGTCTTCCACCTCACCCGTGCGAAAGTAAAACACCCGGGTATGTTCGAGAAATCGACCAATCACCGATCGCACGCGGATGTTGTCCGTGTGTCCAGGAACCTGCGCGGGGAGAACGCACGCGCCACGAACGATCAAATCAATGCGCACGCCTTTTTGCCCGGCCCGGATCAGGGCTGCAATCAGGGCGTCGTCCGTCAGGGCATTCATTTTGGCCACAATTCGACCTGGCTGACCACTTTGGGCAGCATCGCCGACAGCATCAATTTTCTGAATGAACTTGCGATGCAAATGAAATGGTGCCATCCATAAACTGTTCAGGCGAGGCAATCGACTCTGGCTGGCCAGATGCACAAAAACATTGGCCATATCGGCGGTAAGGGCTGCATCTGCGGTAAGGTGACTCAGATCGGTGTACAGGCGAGTGGTTCGAAGGTTGTAGTTGCCCGTGGACAGATGACCATAACGTTTGAGCTGCTTGCCCTCCCGGCGTGTGATGAGAAGCATCTTGGCATGGGTCTTCAGACCCACCACGCCGTATACCACCTGCGCGCCGATTGACTCCAGCATCTCCGCCCAATTGATGTTGGCCTCTTCATCGAAACGGGCCTTGAGTTCCACCACGACCATGACCTCTTTGCCGCGTCGCACCGCTTCGCGAAGCAGATCCATCAATGCCGAGTCGGACCCCGCACGGTAGATGGTTTGCCTGATGGCCAAAACTTGCGGGTCATGAACGGCCTCACGCAAAAAATCCAGCACACCGTCAAAACTCTCAAAGGGCTGGTGAATCACAATGTCGCTGCGTTTGAGCTGCTCGAAAATGGACACACCAGGCACGATTTGCGTCGGGTAACAAGGCTTATGCAGTGGAAAACACAGTTGAGGCGCGTCAACCAGATCAATCAGCTGGGTCAATCGCGCCAGATTGACTGGCCCATGTACCCGGTACAACGCAGCCTCGGGCAAATCAAACTGCTGGAGCAAAAAATTGGCCAAATATTCTGAGCAGCCCGCGGAGACTTCCAACCGCACCGCCTGCCCATAGTGCCGATGTTGAAGGCCCTGACGCAAGGCGGTTCGAAGGTTTTTGACGTCGTCCTCGTCCACGGCGAGGTCTGAATGCCGGGTCAACCGAAACTGGGAAAATTGCCCCACCTCCCGACCGGGAAACATCTCGTCAAGATGCGCTCGAATCACGCTGGAGAGAGAAACGAAAAGAGTTCGATCATGTGATGCCCGTGCTGGCATACGAATCAGACGTGGCAGCACACGTGGCACCTTCACAATCGCAATCTCGTTGGCACGACCGAAAGCATCTACCCCGCCGAGTCGAACTATAAAGTTCAACGATTTGTTCGCCACTTGCGGAAAAGGATGGGCCGGGTCCAAACCGACAGGCAACAGAAGCGGACGAACCTCGCGCTCAAAGTATTGCTTGACCCAGTGGCGTTGAGCCGTATCACGCTCCCCGTGTGAGATGATTTTGATCCCGTTTTTCTCAAACGTTGGCATCAACTGGTCGTTGTAAATCGCATACTGGCGCGATACCAGGGTGTTGGCAGCCGAAGCCAGCGCCTGGAACGACTTTGCGGTGTAGTCTCCCTGTTGATCCCCTCCACGCACGGCGGCCAAATGCGGCTCTGCACGAACCTCGAAAAACTCATCCAGATTGGACGATACGATGCACAGGTAGCGTAGCCGCTCCAGCAAGGGAACCTCCGCACGACAAGCCCAATCCAGAACCCGTTCATTGAAAGCCAGAATGCTGTGATCCCGGTCCAGCAGAGACGTGGCTGGGGTTATGCCGGCGGCATCAAGCGAAATTGCAGCAGGAGACATCGGGCCTCAATTGATAGGTTACGAACCGATGACGATTGTTTACAGGCTTGATGACAGGGGTGTGACAGTCTTTAACATCTGATCAACGAGGGGCCATATGTCGCCTTTGCGGGCAGGAACCAGATGTCCAAGGAACAACTGGGTTGCCTGATGCCAGCCGAAATCCAGCGCCCTCGCCCGCGAGTCGCTTCTGGGTACAGCCACTGCACCATGCCAGGCCTCTTGAAGATCATCATGCAGCACGCCACCCCGAGCCGGCCCGAGGTTAAAACCAAGGACCTCCAGCGGCCCATCAACGGGGTAGGCTGCCACCGGGGTACCGCAAGCCATGGCCTCAAGCATTACCAGACCAAATGTTTCAGACTTGCTGGGGAGCACAAAGACGTCGGCGCTTGCATACACTTGTGCCAGCCTGTCTCTTGGCAGCAGACCCAACCATCGCACGTCAGGGAAACGCACTTTGAGGCCGGCCTCAAGCGGGCCCACACCGCAGACGACTTTGGTGCCAGGAATACCCAGTTTCAGGAAGGTTTCAATATTTTTCTCATACGACACCCTGCCCACAAACAAGGAGACCGGTTTAACCAGCTGGCCCAAGGGTGGATACGGCAAAGGCACGGGTGCAAACGAAAACAGATTGGTGTCCACACCATGGGTCCAGCTTCGCAGATTCTTGAAACCCCGCTGGGCCAGCATGCCCAGCACGCCGTTGGTAGGCACAAGAACGCCCGACGATGGCTTGTGGAAATGCCTGAACAGGGCATAACCCCAGGACAGTGGAACTTTGAGCGCTGCGTTCAGAATTTCCGGGAACTTGGTATGAAAAGCCGTCGTGAATGACTGGCCACGCTTCAAGCAATACGCTCGCGCTGCCCAACCCAACGGGCCCTCCGTGGCGATATGGATTGCCTGTGGTGAACAGGCATCCAGCTGTTGCCACAGCAGCTTTTTCGGGCGTACCGCGAGATCGATCCCGGCATAGCCTGGGCAGGGTCGCGTTTTGAACTGCCCGGGGTGAATGACTTCAACTTGATGACCCGCCAGAGTCATCTCTCGCACCAATTCGACCAGGGTCGTCACCACACCATTGACCTGTGGTTGCCAGGCATCGGTAATCAACGCAATTTTCATACGTCCCCCGTCATACCGTTGCTACCCGAGGGGAAGGACTGTGGGTCAAGACCTCGTTCGCCGGTGCCCACTGAATCAATTCGAGTTGTCCGTCGTGGTGCTCAACCAACGCAGTACGGCTTTCAACCCAATCCCCATCATTGCAATAAAGCGTACCGTCAATATCGCGCATCTCGGCACGGTGAATGTGCCCACACACGACACCCCAATGACCTCGACGGTGGGCTTCACCTGCCACTGCCTTTTCAAAGTCAGTTACGTAATTCAACGCTGTCTTGACCCTGTGTTTCAAGTAAGCGGACAAAGACCAATAGGGAAGGCCCAGACGGGCCCGCATGGTATTGAGATGCCGATTCAACTTGAGTGTGAACTCATACAGGTTGTCACCCACATAGGCCAGCCATTTGGCGCACTGAATCACACCGTCAAAATAGTCCCCGTGTGTGACCCACAGGGTGCGCCCATCGGCCGTGATGTGCACGGCGTCCTCCACGACGTCAATGCCACCAAACTGGTGACCAATGAAACCACGTGCGAATTCGTCGTGGTTGCCGGGAATGAAGATAACCCGGCAACCTTTGCGGGCACACCGCAGGAGCTTTTGAACGACATCGTTATGTGACTGAGGCCAGTACCACCGGCGGCGCAATTGCCAGCCGTCCACAATATCGCCGACCAGATACAAGTAGTCACTTGGATGCGCCCGCATGAAGTCAAGCAACGCTGTAGCCTGGCAACCCGGCGTGCCCAGATGCACGTCAGAGATGAAGATTGCCCGATAACGCTTCGCGACGAAGTCATCATCTCCTGCATGGGCATCTTGCGCACCAAACAGCGTCCGCATCACGTGCCCAGAAAGTGTTTGCGATACCGCGCTGGCAAATCTTCCAGACGCGTCATGATGGGCAAATCGGCCGAGTTGAACACCGGATCCCAGGCGGGTGGGCCCAACACCTTGGCTCCCAGGCGCAGATAGCCCTTGATCAGCGCCGGTGGCTCCACCAGCAGCGTTCCGTCAAACTGTTCAACAGGCAAAGGGCAACGTGGGGAAACCTGGGACTCGATCGGTGCAAGGTGTGTCTGGCGCAGGCGATTCCAGATGCTGGCTGCCGCATTGCCACCCGCTTCACCGTTGTATACCATCGGAATGCTGGCGCAGCCGATCATGGTTTCGAACTGGTTGCGCACCATGAACTCGAATAACGCGCCACCCAGCGCCATGATCACACCACCGTGTCGGTAGTCTTTGTGAACACAACTGCGACCCAGCTCCACCATGCGTTCACGCATGCCGTGCAATCGGGTGAGGTCAAACTCGGTGTCGGTGTAAGTCGTCCCGATCCGTTTGGCCTGTGCCGGGGTCAGGACACGATATGTCCCTACGACTTCGTTTGACACCTTGTCGCGCACCAACAGGTGCTCGCAAAAATCATCAAACCCGTCAATGTCATGTTCAGGATAGTCCGAGCCCGTTGATGGTTTTAAGCGAGCGCCCATTTCGCACGCAAAGATGCTGTACCGCAGCCTTTGAGCCTCGCGAACTTCGTCCAGGTGTTTGGCCCAAACCGCCGTGATACCGCCCGGTTCAGCTTGATTCGTTGCAGTCACCACCACCGGACTCGCCGGTTCCAGTCCCTTCCCATGACTTTGGGCGATACCAAAAAAATGCGCGCTTTTCAACAGAAAAGCAGGGGACAGTGGAAACGTGGGCGTTGGCAGTTCTTTCATGTCATTTTCCTTCCGGATTGGGGACGTTGCACTTGTTTGACCGGGTAAATGATGACTGTCAATCGTTACAGTAGCGTGGCGTTTCCGGGGCAGTTGCGTGACAACACAATGGTTTTTCATGCGAACATCAAAGATATGCCTGCAAAAATCGGCGCACCAACACCCCGAGCAAAGCGACACGACGCGTTGGCGCAATTACGCCTTGCCCTGCGTGAGCAGCAGGTTGTTCTGGACAGTGCCGGTGTCGGCATCGCATTCATCAAGCAACGCCGCATCATTCGTTGCAATCAGCGCTTTGCAGAAATCTATGGCCACGCTGCAACGGCTGATGTCCTGGGCAAATCCAGCCAGTCGCTGTACCCGGACGAGGCTTCCTTTCGCGCCTTGGGCGAGGCCGCCTACCCCCACATGAGCAAGGGCTTGCCGTACAAGGCGGAAATCATGATGCGTCGCCTGGATGGGCAGTTGTTCTGGACCCATCTGACCGGAAAACTCGTCAACCCGTCCGACACAGATGCAGGCTCGATCTGGATCGTCGATGACATCAGTGACCAAAAAGAGGCTCAATCACAACTGCAGTGCGTTTTGACCGAGCAAAACCTGATTCTGGACAACACCATGGTGGGCATTGTTTTCATGCACGACCGCAAGGTCACACGATGCAACCAGAGTTTCGAGAGCCTTTTCGGTTACGGGCCTGGCGAACTGGATGGCAGCTCCTCACGCCAGTGGTATCTGAGTGAGGCCGACTGGATAGAGGCCGGACGCCAATGCTACGCGCCGTTTGCTGCGGGCCAGGCGTTTGTGGGCGAGATGTTGTTGCGCAAAAAGGATGGCTCGGCCATCCGCTGCGAGGTTCGCGCCAAAGCCATTGATCCCGCTGACTTGAGCCGCGGCTCAATCTGGATCACCATGGACATCACGGCACGGAAACGGGCAGAAAACGAGATTTTGCAAGCGCGTGTCGGCCTGGAAAAACTGGTGGAGCTCAGAACGCTGGAGCTCAGCCATACCGTCATGAAGCTGGAAAAAAAGGCCATCGAACAACAGGAGGCCGAGGCCCATATCCAGCGCCTGGCCCATTTTGATGCACTCACCGGGTTGCCAAACCGCCTGCTGTTGAATGACCGTTGCCAGCACGCACTGAGTGTTGCCCAGCGCAGTGATCAGTCCGTGGCACTGATGTTTCTTGATCTGGACCACTTCAAAAACGTCAATGACTCCCTGGGCCACCGCGTCGGCGACGAGGTGCTGGTTGAGCTGGCCGCACGCCTGAAGGCTGCCGTCAGGGAGCAAGACACAGTCTCGCGCCTGGGCGGTGACGAATTCATCCTGCTGCTGCCCGATACCGATGCGGCCGGCGCAGCCCATGTGGCCAACAAGTTGCTGCAGGCTACGCTGGTGCCTTTCCAGATTGAACAGCACGAACTGACCGTGACACCATCCATCGGCATTGCGCTGTACCCAAAAGATGGTGCGGATCTCGATGCCCTGTCCAAATGTGCCGACGCGGCCATGTACCGCGCCAAAGAAGACGGGCGCAACAGTTACCGGTTTTTCACAACCGAAATACAGGCCCATTCCGATCGGACCCTGCTGCTGGGCAATGCCTTGCGCCGCGCCCTGGAACGGCACCAGCTCGCCCTGCATTACCAGCCCCAAATTTCGATGGAAACCGGTCAGACCGTGGGTGCCGAGGCCCTGCTGCGCTGGACACACCCTGAGCTGGGCGGCGTGTCACCGGCTGAATTCATCCCGATTGCCGAGGGCAGCGGCCTGATCATCCCCATTGGGGAGTGGGTCATTCGCACGGCGGTCACGCAACTGGCCTGCTGGATACGGCAGGGCATGGCACCCATCACGATGGCGGTCAACCTGTCATCCGTCCAGTTCAGACATGCCGACTTGCCCCAGCTGGTGACCAGCATTCTGGAAGATGCCGGCTTGCCCGCGCAATTGCTGGAGCTGGAACTGACCGAAGGCGTCGCCATGACCAACCCGCAAAGCGCGATTGCGGTGATGGATGACCTGCGCAAACGGGGCGTGCGCATGTCCATTGATGACTTTGGGACCGGCTACTCGTCCTTGAGCTACCTCAAGCGGTTCCAGGTCTACAAACTCAAAATCGACCAGTCATTTGTGCGTGATATCACTGAAGACGCGGACGACAGGGCCATCGTCGGGGCCATCATCAGCATGGCCAACAGCCTGGGTATGCAGACCATCGCGGAAGGGGTCGAAACCGAAGGCCAACTCGAATTTTTGCGTGCAAAGGGCTGCACCGAGGTGCAAGGCTATTACTTCAGCCGCCCCTTGCCGGCAGACGAGTTCGCGGCCTACGTCCGCAGTATGTCGCTGCAGCTGGTCTGATTCGGTCGAAGGTTTAAGGAATGTGTTGAAACGCTCCATAATTCAACTATCATTGAATCATGGAATCATGGAATTAATTACAAAACCCGTTGGTGAAACCATCGTTGTCAGGGCCCTCGCCGCTTTGGCGCAAGCGCAACGCCTGCGGGCATTTCGCGCCCTGGTTGTCGCGGGCCCGGATGGCCTGACGCCAGGCGCCATAGCAGAGCAATTGAGCATTGCACCCAGTGCGTTGTCGTTTCACCTCAAGGAGTTGGCCAACGCCGGTCTGGTGAGCGCCGAGCCAAGGGGCCGCAACCTGATTTACCGTGCCAGTTTCGAGCAGATGAACGCCTTGCTGGGCTACCTGACCGAGCATTGCTGCCAGGGCGCCGAGTGCGAGCTGGCAGCAGTCGGTGACCAGCCCGGTTGCTGTTAGTTAATACGACCACTCATTCCACCCTCCCCGTCTGACAAACCTATGAACGTCCTCTTTTTATGCACCCACAACTCAGCCCGCAGCATTCTGGCGGAGGCAGTTCTCAACCACATCGGTCAGGGCCGTTTCACAGGGTATTCCGCAGGAAGCAGTCCGCGCGCCAATCAACAACCCAATCCGCTGGGCCTGCAAGTGCTGCGCACAGCGGGCATCGCCACAAATACCCTGCGCAGCAAAAGCTGGGATGAGTTTGGCCAGCCCGATGCGCCGCACATGGACCTGGTTATTACGGTTTGCGACAACGCCGCCGGCGAGGTCTGCCCCTACTGGCCGGGCCACCCCGCCACGGCTCATTGGCGTTATGCCGACCCCTCCGCCGGGGAAGGCAGCGACCCGGAAAAACTGGAGGCCTTTCGCCTGACCTTGCACGCCATCCACCGTCGGATTGAGCTGTTGGTGAATCTGCCCGTCGACGGTCTGGACAAACTCCTGTTGCAGACGCGCGTGCGTGAATTGGCAAATTCATGACATCAAACCCTCACCCCATGGCCGACCGATCCGTAGCCGGTTACGCCCTGGGCCAAAAGCTGCTGGCCGAATTCCTGGGTACTGCGGCCCTGCTCTGCGCCGTGATCGGCTCCGGCATCATGGCCGAGCGCCTCAGCGGGGGCAACAATGGCGTGGCGCTGCTGGCCAACACCCTGGCCACGGTATTTGCGCTGTACGTGCTGATCGAGACATTGGGGCCGATCAGCGGCGCGCACTTCAACCCCGCCGTCACGCTGGTTATGTGGTCAAAAGGCACATTAGCCCTCGTCAAGCCTGCACGAGTAGCTATATTATTCATAGCGTTTCAATTGCTGGGCGCTGTGGTGGGTGCCTGGCTTGCACACCTGATGTTTGACTTGCCCATCCTCCAATTCAGCACCAAACTGCGTGGCGGTTTTAACGCGGTCGATGTGGCGGCGGGAGCGTTCACTGTCTGGGGCCAATGGGTGGCTGAAGCGGTGGCCACGGCCGGATTGCTCTTTGTCATCCTGCGTTCACCCCCCGGCAAAACCAGTGCGCTGGTAGCCTGTTACATCGGCGCGGCTTACTGGTTCACGGCCAGTACCTCGTTTGCCAATCCGGCAGCGGTGCTGGGGCGCATGTTGAGTGACAGCTTTGCTGGCATTGCGCCCGCCAGTGCGCCAGGCTTTGTGCTGGCGCAGGCCGTTGGTGCGTTGGCAGGTACCAGCGCCGCACATTGGCTGCGGCCGCAGCAAAACACGTGAATGGCCGCGTCGTTGACAATCACGGGTTGCCCAAACGTTAAATCCCATGACCGATACCCTTTCAGAAGCCCTCGCCCCCCTGGCAGTTCCCGCGCCACTCGACGCCACACCACCCGTAGCAACCACCGGCAAACCGGGTCGTCCACCATCCGTTCAAGCCGTTCTTGAAAAGCTGTTTGAGCTTTATCCGCAGTTGTTTGGTGCTGAATTCCGGCCACTCAAGCTCGGGATTTATCAGGAATTGTTGGCAAACCACCCTGAGCATTTCAAACGTGACACGCTCAAACTGGCTCTGGGCCAGCACACGCGCTCGACGCGTTACTTACAGAGTGTGGCGGCTGGCAGCAAGCGCCACGACCTTCAGGGCGTCGCTGGTGACGACGTGGCGCCGGAGCATATCTACCTGGCCATGGTGGAGTTGTTCCGCCGCCGCCAAAGCCGCTCCAGCGAAGACCTGCGGCCGAAGCTGCGCAGGCAGCTGATCGCCGCATTTGAGGCGTCGGGCCTGACGCGCCAGGAGTACCTGGCAAGAGTCCAGACCAACAATATTGACGCCAATACCCTGCTGGAGGAAGCTCTGGCTGAACTTGATCAGAAACTGGCCAAACAAGAGGCATTGCGCCGGGCCTTTGAGAGCAGCGGCAAGACGCTGGATGAATTTATTGACATGTACGGACTGGATAAGCGCGACGCCACCGCCGCGCTTGGCCAGCCAGCCCCGAAGTAACCACTGGAGTGCACCATGATCGTCGAGCGAATCTGGACTGGCAATGCCTACCGCAATTTCAACTACCTGATCGCCTGCCCGCAAACGGGTGAGGCACTCGCCATCGACCCGCTGGATCACGAAAAGACGCTCGCTACCGCCAGGCTGCGGGGCTGGCAAATCACACAGATCCTGAACACCCACGAGCACCATGACCACACTGGCGGCAATGAAGCCGTGGTCGCCGCCACCGGTGCCAAGGTCATTGCCCATCACAAGGCGGGCGGGAAAATTGCAGGCATGGACCGTGGTGTCAAGGCCGGGGACGTGATCAAGGTTGGCAAAACCGTTGAACTGGAATGCCTGGACACGCCGGGACACACCATGTGCCACATCTGCCTGCGCTCACACACGGATGAACCGGCGCTGTTCTCGGGCGACACCTTGTTCAATGCGGGGGCGGGCAACGTGCACAACGGCGGCGGCATCGATGAGTTGTATGCGACATTTGCGGACCAGCTGGCCAGACTGCCGGACAACACACGGGTCTATCCCGGACACGACTACATAGCAACCAATCTCAAGTTCACGCTGGCACGCGAGCCCGACAACACAGCAGCCCAGGCACTTTTGTCAACCGTGACCGATCACGATCCGGCGACCTCGATCGTCACGACCCTCAAAGATGAAAAACAGCACAACACCTTCTTTCGCCTGACCAGCCCTGGCGTGATCGCCAGGCTGCGCGAGAGTTTCCCGGATTTGCCGGAACAACCCGACGCCAAGACCGTGTTCATGAAGTTGCGCGAGTTGCGCAATAAATGGTGACGCGCACCAGTTGACGTCCGTCTACAGGCTTTAGTTCAGCCACTTTTGCAGAAACTGCGCCTGCCCCATCGCCGGGTCAAGCTGGTAGTTGGCAAAACCGATGCGCTTGTAAAGTTTGATCGCCCCTGCATTGCCTTGCAGCACTTCCAGGGTGAGTTTGCAGGCACCCCGCTCCCTCGCGATGGTTTCCGCCAAAACGAGCATCTTTTCGGCCACACGCTGACCGCGATGGCCTGCCAGAACCGCCACATCGTGCACATTCACCAGCGGGCGGCAGGCAAAGGTGGAGAAACCTTCCATGCAGTTCACCAAACCGATCGCCAGCGAGCCATCCACCCCGCCAAAGGCCAGCACGCTAAAAGCTTGCGGGCGGGCGGCCAGCGCCGCCACCAGATTCGTCCTGGCAAACTCGCTCAAGGCCTCACCTCCCCCCATGGGATCTTGCGCATAAGCGTCCAGCAGGCTCACGATGGCATTGGCGTGAACGGGGTTGGCATAGTCGGCACGGCAAACACGCGCACTATCGGTTGACGTCGTCTGGGTCATGACCACGGGCTGGAGACAGTCGCTCAACTGGCGAGCGTGTCGGCAATTCGCTGGGCACAGGCCTGCGCCTGGACTGCATCACGGGCCTCTACCATCACGCGCACCAGCGGCTCGGTACCGCTGGCACGAATCAGTACCCGGCCAGTCTGGCCCAATTCAGCTTCCACCGCCCTGGTCTCAATGGCCAGCCGGGTATTGGATTGCCAGTCTTGCCCGGGTTTCAGGCGCACATTGATCAGTGTTTGCGGGAACAGGGTCACATCCACCAGCAATTCCGCCATGCTTTTGCCACTTCGCACACAGGCTTGCAGCACCAGCAGTGCAGAAATCAGGCCGTCACCTGTTGTGTGTTTGTCCAGTGCCAGCAAGTGGCCGGAACCTTCGCCGCCCAAAATCCATTTGTGTTTTTCCAGTTCTTCCAGTACATAGCGGTCACCGACTTTGGCACGGACGAACTGAACGCCACGAGCCTTCAGCGCCACTTCGACGGCCATGTTCGTCATGAGCGTGCCCACCACGCCGGGCACATGTTCGTCACGGCCCAATCGGTCGTCGGCCATCAGATAGAGCAACTCGTCACCGTTGTACAGCCGCCCCGTGGCGTCAACCAGTTGCAACCGATCGGCGTCGCCATCCAGTGCAATGCCATAGTCTGCGTTGTGTAATTTGACAGTCTCAATGAGTGCCTGCGGGTGGGTGGCCCCAACCTGGTGGTTGATATTCAACCCGTCGGGCGAGCAGCCGATCGCAATCACTTCGGCCCCCAGTTCGTGGAACACCTTGGGCGCTATGTGATAGGCAGCCCCATGCGCGGCATCGACCACAATCTTCATGCCGCGCAGCGTCAAATCGTTGGCAAAGGTACTTTTGCAAAACTCGATATAACGGCCAGCCGCATCATCGAGGCGACGCGCTTTGCCCAGACCGGCCGAATCGGCCCAGACCGGGGCCTCATCCAGCGCGGCTTCTACAGCCAGCTCCCACGCATCGGGCAGTTTGGCACCCTGGGCATTGAAGAATTTGATGCCGTTATCTGCAAAAGCGTTGTGGCTGGCACTGATGACCACGCCCAGCGAAGCACGCTGGGCGCGGGTCAAATACGCCACGCCGGGCGTTGGCAACGGGCCCAGCAGCACGACATCCACACCGGCAGAATTGAAGCCGCTCTCCAGCGCACTCTCCAGCATGTAGCCGGAAATACGCGTGTCCTTGCCGATCAGGACGGTCGGGCGGGCCTCGGTTTTCTTGAGTACGCGGCCCACGGCATGTGCCAACCGCAGCACAAAATCGGGGGTGATGGGCGCCTGTCCTACCGTACCGCGAATGCCATCTGTTCCAAAGTATTTTCTGCTCATGACGTCGCCCTGACCTTTGCTTTTTTTGAATGGATTGCCATTTTAGGGTGCCGCTTCAAGGGCCCGCAGCACCCTTAAAGCCTGCACCGTCTCACGCACATCGTGCACCCGCACAATCGAGGCGCCACGCTCCACGGCCAGCATGGCAGCAACCACACTGGGCACCATGCGCTCGTGAAAGCCCTGTCCCGCTGCAGGGGTGAGTGATTCACCCGCCACGGCGGCCAAAGAGGATTTTCTGGACCACCCCGCCAGGAGGGGATAACCACCGGCCAGCAACTCGGATTGCCGGGCCAGCAGAGAGAAGTTCTGCTTCACCGTTTTACCGAATCCAATGCCCGGATCAACCACAATACGAGCCATATCGACCTCTAGCCCCCGTAAATACTGCGTGACACGCTCCAAAAACGATAGCACCTGGGGAATCACGTCACCATCCATCGGCGCAATCTGCATGGTCATCGGTTCACCATGCATGTGCATCAGGCACACGCCACAGCGGGCGTGGGCAGCAACCACCTGGGCCGCACCCGGTAGTCCCGGCAAACCTGGCAGTCCTGGCTGACCGGGTTGTCTGAGCGCCCAGATGTCGTTGATGATGTCAGCACCCAGGTCCAGCACCGCCTGCATGACCTGGGGCTTGTAGGTATCCACCGAGACCGGCACACCCAGCGTGACGGCCGTTTGAACCACAGGCAGCACCCGGGCCAGCTCATCTGCCAGGGGCAGCGGCGCAGCACCCGGTCGGGTCGACTCCCCGCCAATGTCCAGAATGTCAGCACCATCCTTCAACAGTTTTTCGCAATGCGCCAATGCCGCCCTGGTTGAGGCATGGTGACCCCCGTCAGAGAACGAATCGGGCGTCACATTGACAATACCCATCACCTTGGGGTTCGTCAAATCGATTGAGAATCGTGAGGTTTGCCAATTCATGTCAAAAGTGCACCAAGGCATCAAACAAAACGGGGCGCAAAGCCCCGTTTTTTTGAAGTGGTTTCAGGTCAGGCCGCCGTGGCCGCGGGTTCTGCAGCTACCGCGGGTGCGCCGCCACTGCCACCACCCGAGGACGGTGCGCGGGGGGTCCAGTCTTTGGGTGGACGGGGCTCTTTGCCCGCCATGATGTCGTCCAGCTGATCACTGTCAATGGTCTCCCACTCCAACAGGGCCTTGGCCATCGTGTGCATCTTGTCGGTGTTGTCTTCGATCATCCTGCGCGCCAGGGCATATTGCTGATCGATGATGCGGCGAACCTCGGCGTCAACCTTTTGCATGGTCTCTTCGCTCATGTTTGTGGTCTTCGTAACAGAGCGACCCAGAAACACTTCACCTTCATTTTCGGCGTACACCATCGGGCCCAGTGCATCCGTCATGCCATAACGCGTCACCATGTCACGGGCCAGCTGTGTCGCACGCTCAAAGTCGTTGCTGGCACCGGTGGTCCGCTGGTTCATGAAGACCTCTTCAGCGATACGGCCACCAAACAGCATGCTGATCTGGCTCAGCATGTACTCGCTGTCGTAGCTATACCGGTCTTGCGCTGGCAGGCTCATGGTCACGCCCAACGCACGCCCCCGCGGAATAATCGTCACTTTGTGGACCGGATCGCATTTGGGGCTCAGCTTGCCAATCAGGGCGTGGCCTGACTCGTGATAAGCCGTGTTTTTACGCTCACTCTCAGGCATGACCATGCTTTTGCGCTCAGGGCCCATCAGGATTTTGTCTTTGGCTTTCTCAAAATCCTGCATCTCCACGGTACGGGCATTGCGGCGTGCCGCCATCAGGGCCGCCTCGTTACACAAATTGGCCAGGTCAGCGCCCGACATGCCGGGTGTGCCACGGGCAATCACGCCGGGATTGACATCCTGGCCCACTGGCACTTTTCGCATGTGCACGTTGAGTATTTGTTCACGTCCCCGAATATCCGGCAGGGTTACGTAGACCTGACGGTCAAACCGGCCTGGACGCAGCAAAGCCGAGTCCAGAATGTCAGGGCGATTGGTGGCCGCAACCACGATCACGCCCACGTTGGTCTCAAAACCGTCCATCTCCACCAGCATCTGGTTCAGGGTTTGCTCGCGCTCGTCATTGCCGCCACCCAGACCAGCACCCCGCTGACGGCCCACGGCGTCGATTTCGTCAATGAAAATGATGCAGGGCGCATTTTTCTTGGCGTTGTCAAACATGTCGCGAACGCGCGCTGCGCCCACGCCGACAAACATCTCGACAAAATCAGAACCGCTGATGCTGAAAAATGGAACCTTGGCTTCACCGGCAATGCCTTTGGCCAGCAGGGTTTTGCCGGTACCGGGGGGGCCGACCAACAACAGGCCACGGGGTATGCGCCCACCCAGTTTCTGGAATTTCTGAGGGTCTTTCAGAAAGTCAACGACCTCCTTGACTTCTTCTTTTGCCTCGTCACAGCCTGCAACATCGGCAAAGGTGACCTGATTGGTGCTTTCATCGAGCATTCTGGCCTTGCTCTTGCCAAAGCTGAATGCCCCGCCCTTGCCACCGCCCTGCATCTGGCGCATGAAGTAGACCCACACGCCAATCAGCAACAACATCGGGCCCCAGCTGACCAGCAGGGTCATCAGCAACGAGCCTTCTTCGCGGGCTTTCACATCAAATTTGACACCATTGGCAATCAAATCGCCGACCAGGCCGCGGTCAAGGTAGGTGGCTGTGGTTCTGACCTTGCGGTCATCGTTGGTGACAGCGAGAATTTCGGTTCCGCCCTGCCCTTCCTGGATGATCGCGCTCTTGATGCGGTTGCCCCGCACTTCTTCCAGGAAATCAGAGTAACCCAGGTAGCCCGCGCTGGTGGTGCCGCGTGCGTCAAACTGTTTAAAAACCGTGAACAGCACAAGGGCGATCACAAGCCAGACGGCAATTTTAGAAAACCACTGATTGTTCAAGCGAGGCTCCAATAAGGGCGCATTAAAAGGGACTCTTGGTAAGTTGTACCTATTTTAGGCGTTTCAAGTCGCCCCGGATGCGATTTTCACGGTTTCAGCCACAGCGCAAACAGGGGATTTAGGGTCGTTTTGCACGCTTTTCAGTCCCATACCAACTAAAAACGTTTCAGACGACTTGTCCCGCGACGCTTTGGGCTTGATGGGTTTAACGACCAGAAAACTCGCTTTGAAGAGCTTAACCAGATCGTTATAACCACTGCCGTGAAACACTTTGGCCACCAGGGCACCCCGAGGTTTCATGTGGGTCTGGCTGAAATCAATGGCCAGTTCCACCAGATTGGCGATGCGGGCAGTGTCGGCAGAATCAATTCCCGACAGGTTGGGCGCCATGTCCGATATCACGACGTCGGCCAGCCTGCCACCCATTTCGTCGGTGAGGCGCTGCAGAACGTCGGCTTCACGGAAATCGCCTTGCAGAAAAATCACCCCTTCCACCGGTTCCATATGCAACAAGTCCAGCGCGATGATGACGCCATTAAGCCCGCCCACAGCAGCGCCGCCACCCGTCGCCGTCTTGGGGGACATTTTCCGGCGCGCGTATTGACTCCAGGCCCCGGGCGTCGAACCCAGATCGACCACCAGGTCACCGGGTTTGATCAGGCCGAACGCCTCGTCAATCTCCTTGAGCTTGAAGGCAGCCCGTGCGCGGTACCCCTCACGCTTGGCCAGCTTCACGTAGGGGTCGTTGACGTGGTCATTGATCCACGCCCGATTGACCTTGCTACCCTTGGTTTTTTCTTTCATTTTGGCTTTCTAAAACAGGCCGCCCGTTCAACCGATAATACGGGTATGCCCCTAATTCAACTGACTCCCGCCCAACGCAAAGAACACCGCTCAGACGCTCACCATCTCGACCCCGTCGTGATGATCGGCGGCGATGGCCTCACCGAGGCGGTCAAAAAAGAGATCGATCTGGCGCTCAAGGCGCATGGACTGATCAAAGTTCGCGTCTTTGCTGACGACCGCGCCGCCCGCGAAGCCATGCTCCAGACGCTGGCCGATGAACTTGACGCCGCGCCCATTCAGCACATTGGCAAACTTCTGGTGCTCTGGCGTGCCATGCCGGCCAAGGTCAAAACCGAAGACGAAGACCGCAAACCCGGCCCGCGTGATTTCAAAGTTCTTAAATACAGCAAGCGTGGTGGTCAACGCCCGGAAGTCAAAACGCTTCGGGTGCTTGGCAACCAGCGACTCACACCCGGGGGTACGGTCAAACGCGCCAAACCCAAGCAAACCAGCATCAAAAAACGCAGTCAAACCTGAGCGCTGTGTTCGGGCGCCGTCGCCTTCCAGAGAACGGCTCCGGCACACAACCACTGCAGAAAATACATCAGGCTGCCGGCCGTGTGCCACAAGCGCATATTTTCCCGTGCAACGATTTTGGGCGCAACGCCAAACTCCAGCAGCAGCGCCAGGAGTAAACCGGTCGCTATAAAGATGATAGCTGGTGACGCATATGTGACGGGGGCTGGATGCTGTTTTCGCTTATAACCGAGTAGCAGCAACAGGGCACAGGCACAGCCCACCCAGGTTTGCGCAGAAAACAGTTTTGCGGCCATCAAACCAGCCATGGCCGGTGTGGACAAATGGGCAAACAACAGGGGAACGACCAAAAATCCGATGGTGGTCAGGCTGCCCCACCAGACGCAGGCCACCATCACCATCAGGCGCGATGACAGGGCTGGCGTCAGGCTCATTCGCGGGAACGATTCAAAAACGGTTCAAATGTAGTGAACAGCGATCACTTCAAAGTGTTTGATGCCACCGGGCGCCTGCACTTCTGCCGTGTCACCGACTTCCTTGCCAATGAGGGCACGCGCAATGGGTGAGCCGATGTTGATCAGGCCCAATTTCAGATCGGCTTCGTCTTCGCCCACGATCTGGTACTTCACGATATCGCCTGAAGTTTCGTCTTCCAGTTCAACCGTGGTGCCAAAAACAATTCTTCCACCCGCGTCGAGTTCGGATGGATCAATGACCTGGGCTGCTGACAACTTGCCCTCAACCTCCTGGATACGGCCTTCGATAAACCCCTGACGATCCTTGGCGGCATCGTATTCGGCGTTTTCACTCAGGTCACCCTGGGCACGTGCCTCGGCAATCGCACCAATGACCCATGGACGCTCCACAGTTTTGAGTTTGTGCAGCTCGGTCTTGAGTTTTTCTGCGCCGCGTTTGGTGATGGGAATGGTTGCCATGGATTTCAACGGTAAAAAAATGGAAAGGACAGAGCCGTGCCAGCGCACAGATCTGTCCCCAACGAATAAGCGAAATTATGCCAAGAGTTGGCGATGCAGCTCCTGCAGCGAGTAAACATCCAGCTTGTCCACATATTTCATGCCTTCCGCTGCCGCCTCGGCACCGGCAATCGTTGTGAACGTTGTCACCCGCGCCAACAGGGCTGATGTGCGAATCTGGCGCGAATCGGCAATGGCGTTACGACGCTCTTCCACGGTGTTGATAACCAGCGCAATTTCGTTGTTCTTGATCATGTCCACAATGTGTGGGCGCCCTTCCGTGACCTTGTTGACCACTTCGCAGGCAACACCTGCGGCCGAAATGGCGGCCGCCGTACCCTTGGTGGCGATCAAATCAAACTTCATGGCGGACAGCGCTGCAGCCATTTTGACGGCTCGTGGCTTGTCGGCCTGCTTGACGGAAATGAACACCTTGCCGGATCGGGGCAGCTTGGTGCCCGCACCAACCTGCGATTTGACAAAGGCCTCGCCAAAAGTCTTGCCCACGCCCATCACTTCGCCGGTTGATTTCATCTCCGGGCCCAGAATGGTGTCCACACCGGGGAACTTGACGAACGGGAACACCGCCTCTTTAACGCTGAAATACGGTGGCGTCACCTCCTGTGTGATGCCTTGCGAGGCCAGCGACTGCCCCACCATGCAACGCGCAGCCACCTTCGCCAGCTGGATCCCGGTGGCTTTGCTCACAAACGGTACCGTACGCGAGGCGCGTGGATTGACTTCCAGCACGTAAATGATGTCCTTGCCATCCACGTTCTGGATCGCAAACTGGACATTCATCAAGCCCACCACGTTCAGGGCCTTGGCCATGGCCGCAGTTTGGCGTTTGATCTCATTCACCGTCTCGGCACGCAGGCTGTAAGGCGGCAGGGAGCACGCAGAGTCCCCGCTGTGCACACCGGCTTGCTCAATATGCTCCATGACACCGCCAATGAAGGTACGGCCCTCCCCGGAAGCTGTTCCCCCGTCCCGCAGGCAGTCCACATCGCACTCGATGGCATCGTTCAGGAAGCGGTCCAGCAGCACCGGTGAATCGTGGCTGACCTTGACCGCTTCACGCATGTAGCGCTCCAGGTCACGCTGCTCGTGCACGATCTCCATGGCACGCCCACCCAACACATAACTGGGACGCACCACCAGCGGGTATCCCAGTGCCGCAGCTTTTTCAAGGGCTTCCGGCTCCGTTCGGGCCGTGGCATTTTGAGGCTGACGCAGGCCCAGCTCGTGCAGCAATTTCTGAAAACGCTCACGGTCTTCCGCCGCGTCGATCATGTCCGGGCTGGTGCCAATGATGGGAACACCATTGGCCTCCAGGTCCAACGCCAGCTTCAAGGGCGTCTGGCCACCGTACTGCACGATCACGCCGACCGGCTTTTCCTTGTCCACGATTTCAAGCACGTCTTCAAGCGTCAGGGGCTCGAAGTACAGGCGGTCGCTGGTGTCGTAATCGGTGGACACGGTCTCCGGGTTGCAGTTGACCATGATGGTCTCGTACCCGTCTTCACTCAGCGCCAGGGCTGCATGTACGCAGCAGTAGTCAAACTCGATACCCTGGCCGATCCGGTTCGGGCCACCGCCCAGCACCATGATCTTTTTCTTGTCCGTGGGCGCTGCCTCGCACTCGGCACCTTCTGCCTCATAAGTGGAATACAGGTAAGCCGTGTTGGTCGAGAATTCTGCCGCGCAGGTATCAACCCGCTTGTACACCGGCCGCACACCCAACTCGCGGCGCTTGTTGCGCACAGCTGTATCGGTGGTCTTGAACTGGCGGGCCAGACGGCGGTCAGAAAAACCTTTTTGCTTGAGCGCCCGCAGCGTAGCGGCATCAATTCGGTCCAGCGCTGTACCGCCATCGGGTACGGGCAAGCGCTCGATCTCCAGCTCTATCTTCACGATCTGCTCGATCTGCACCAAAAACCAGGGGTCGATTTTGGTCAACGCATGGACCTCATTCACACTCATGCCCTGGGCGAACGCATCGCCAACGTACCAGATGCGCTCCGGGCCAGGCGCGCCCAGCTCTTTTTCAAGCACTTCACGGTCTTGCGTCATCTCGTTCATGCCGTCAACGCCCACCTCAAGACCCCGCAAAGCCTTCTGGAAGGATTCCTGAAAGGTGCGACCCATGGCCATGACTTCGCCGACCGACTTCATTTGTGTCGTCAGGCGAGAGTCTGCTGTCGGGAACTTCTCAAATGCAAAACGCGGGATTTTCGTCACCACATAGTCAATGCTGGGCTCAAAGCTGGCAGGCGTTGCACCACCGGTGATGTCGTTGCGCAGCTCGTCCAGCGTGTAGCCGACAGCCAGTTTGGCTGCGACCTTGGCAATCGGAAAACCGGTGGCTTTGGAGGCCAATGCACTGGAGCGCGAAACGCGCGGATTCATCTCGATCACCACCATGCGGCCATCAACCGGATTGATGGCGAACTGCACGTTGGAGCCACCCGTATCAACGCCAATCTCCCGCAGAACCGCCAGCGAGGCGTTGCGCAGAATCTGGTATTCCTTGTCTGTCAGGGTCTGGGCAGGTGCCACGGTGATGGAGTCACCGGTGTGCACACCCATGGGGTCCAGATTTTCAATCGAGCACACGATGATGCAGTTGTCTGACCGGTCGCGCACAACCTCCATCTCGAACTCTTTCCAGCCCAGCAGCGACTCTTCGATGAGCAGCTCATTGGTCGGCGAAGCTTCCAGACCACGCTTGCAAATGACCTCGAACTCTTCGGAGTTGTAGGCAATGCCGCCACCCGTGCCCCCCAGGGTAAAACTGGGGCGAATCACGGTAGGAAAGCCCAGAGTTTTTTGCACGACCCAGGCTTCTTCCATGCTGTGGGCGATGCCCGAACGCGCTGAACCCAGACCAATCTTGGTCATCGCGTCCTTGAACTTGAGGCGGTCCTCGGCTTTGTCAATGGCCTCAGGCGAAGCACCAATGAGTTCAACCTTGTATTTATCCAGCACACCGTTGTGCCAGAGGTCCAGCGCACAGTTCAGCGCGGTCTGCCCGCCCATGGTGGGCAAGATGGCATCCGGCTTCTCTTTGGCGATGATTTTTTCAACCGTTTGCCAGGTGATGGGCTCAATGTAGGTGACATCGGCCGTGGCCGGGTCGGTCATGATCGTGGCGGGGTTGCTGTTGATCAGGATGACTTTGTAACCCTCCTCACGCAAGGCCTTGCAGGCTTGCACACCGGAGTAATCAAACTCACACGCCTGGCCAATGATGATGGGGCCTGCGCCAATGATGAGGATGCTTTGGATATCAGTGCGTTTTGGCATTTTTTACTGCTCTCTACTCTTAATCAATTCAGGCTTGCGGTAGCCAATTTGGCCCCAAACCACACAAACAATCCGCCTACGGCGCTGGACAGGCTGGCCGACAAACGCTTGCGGCGGCCAAAGACCTGCGCCAGATGGGCGCCCGCAAAAATCAGGACGGACAAATAAAGGGCACTGAAGACCATGACAATGGCGCTCAAAATCAGGAACGGTATTGCGGGGGTCTCATACGATGGATCAATGAACTGCACGAAGAACGACAGCAGAAACAAAATCGCCTTGGGGTTGAGCACGCTGATGACCAGCGCCCGCTTGAACGGATGTGCCTGATGGGCAGGCGTCGCCAGCCGCTCAGCTGGCACCACCAGATCCCGTTGACCCCATTTTTGAAGGGCCGCCCAAATCAGATTGACACCCAGCCAGGCAAGATAAGCCGCCCCCGTGTACTTCACCACCTGAAAGACCGCAGGATGGCTGCGCAGCAGGCCGGCCGCACCCAAAGCGACGAACATGAGCAGAACGGTGTCACCCAGGAACACGCCCAAGGCACCCTGGTAACCCGCCTTGACACCACGCACGGTGGCCACCGACAAGACGAACAGTGAATTGGGACCGGGCAGCAAAATAATACCCAGCGCCCCAATGACATAGGTCCACAGGTCAGTAACGCCATAAAAGCTCATGCGCGCTGCTCCATCTCCTTGATGAAGCGATCAAACAGGTAGCTGATGTCGTGTGGCCCGGGAGACGCCTCCGGATGCCCCTGAAAGCAGAATGCAGGCTTGTCGGTGCGCTCCAACCCTTGCAAGGTATTGTCAAAGAGGCTGATGTGCGTAGGACGCAGGTTAGCCGGCAGAGACTTCTCGTCCACTGCAAAACCGTGATTCTGGCTGGTGATGCTGACGCGACCACTGTCCAGGTCTTTCACCGGGTGATTCGCGCCGTGGTGTCCAAATTTCATCTTGAACGTTTTTGCGCCACTGGCCAGCGCCATGATCTGGTGCCCAAGACAAATACCAAACACAGGTGTGCCGGTCTCAATCAGATCGCGCGCCGACGCAATGGCGTAGTCGCAGGGCTCCGGGTCGCCGGGTCCGTTGGACAGGAAAATGCCATCGGGTTGAAGCTTCAGCACGTCGGCCGCTGACGTTTGCGCCGGTACCACGGTGACCTTGCACCCACGCTGGGCCAACATGCGCAAAATATTTTTCTTGACCCCAAAGTCGTAGGCCACCACGTGAAAACGGGGTTCGGTTTGCACACCAAACCCGGGCTTTCCAGCCAGCACGGGTTGGGACAAACGCCATTCGGTTTGTGTCCATTCATAGGACGTCCTGACCGTCACCACCTGGGCCAAATCCAGCCCCGACATGCTTGGCGCAGTCTTTGCAGCCGCTACGGCCCTGTCAATGACGGCCTGGGTCACGGCCTCACCGGCCGCCAAACCGACAATACATCCATTTTGGGCGCCTTGTGTTCGCAACTGGCGTGTCAATTGGCGGGTGTCAATATTGGCAATGGCAACGGTGCCTTCACGTATCAGGTAAGCCTGCAGCGTCATCGATTCGCGAAAATTGGACGCGACCAGGGGCAGGTCCTTGATGATGAGGCCCGCAGCGTGAACCTTGTCGGACTCAACGTCTTGCTCGTTGATGCCGTAGTTGCCGATGTGAGGATAGGTAAGGGTAACGATCTGCTGGCAATAGCTGGGGTCAGTGAGGATTTCCTGATAACCCGTCATGGAAGTGTTGAACACGACTTCACCAACGGTGGACCCTGTCGCGCCAATCGAATTGCCGATATAGACCGTGCCGTCTGCGAGCGCCAGGATGGCAGGGGGGTTGACCGCCTTGAGAGACAAAAGCACTGGGTTCTCCGGTTTGGTTACGGGTACGCCCAGAGTAGCGTGAGAAGCGACTTCTCACGGCAGCTTTTCGAAGGGGATTTAGCTTGAACTTCGCTGTGGGCGGCTGTTTCAGAACAGCCTCTCATTATAGCCGAGGGCCCGATCCGATCCGGCCCGGATCAGGTGGATGCACTGGCGTGCAGACAAATGGCGGCGGCGGCGGCCACATTGAGCGATTCTTCGCCCCCGGGCTGGCCAATTCGCACACAAACACTGGCTTTTGCCAGCAATTCGGGGCAAATCCCCCGCCCCTCATGCCCCATCACCCAGGCACAGGGTTTGGGCAAAGGCTGGTCTTGCAACAACGCACCGAGATGGGAGCTGGTCACCACCAGCGGCACACCGAGGTCGTCAAGAGCGGCCAGATCGACGCCTTCGATCAGATGCAGTCCAAAGTGGGCACCCATACCGGCTCGCAGCACTTTGGGTGACCAGAGGGCCGCCGAGCCTTTGATGGCAATGACCTGACGAAAACCAAACGCACCCGCGCTGCGCAAGATGGAGCCAACATTCCCGGCATCCTGTACGCGATCCAGAATCACAGTGGCAACGCCTGGCAGCAAACCCGTCGTTGGGGGCAAGGCCAGAACAAATCCCATCTGAGCGGGTGATTCCAGGCCACTGATTTCCCGAAACAGGGCATCGGCAATCACTACTATTTTGATAGCTGCCTGCGCCCATTCTACGGGGGCTAAGGGCCAATATGACTCTGAAAATACCGCCAAGGATGGCACCAGGCCACGGTCCAGCGCTGCACGGCACAGGTGGTCTCCCTCGACCCAGAAACGCGCCTGCTTGCGATAGGCCGTTGTATCGACTGACAACCTGCGCAGCTCCTTCAGAAGCGGGTTGTCACGGGAGGTGACATGGGTAACAGCAGGATGGGCGGATGCGGTCATGTCAATACCTGAGCGACCGGTGCAAAGGTTTTTCGATGCTGTGCGCACGCGCCATGTTGACGCAGTGCGGCCAGATGTTCGGCAGTCCCGTAACCCTTGTGCCGGATAAAACCATATTGGGGGTATTCAAGGTCCAGCTGCAAACACCATCGGTCCCGCGAGACCTTGGCCAAGATCGATGCCGCGGAGATGGCGGGAATCAATGCGTCACCCCTCACAATGGCTTCTGCCAGCACCTCCATCACCGGAATACGGTTGCCGTCAACCAGCACTTTGCCGGGTCTGAGCCGCAAACCTTCAACGGCACGGCGCATGGCCAGCATGGTAGCCTGCAAAATATTGAGCTGGTCAATTTCCTCAACACTGGCCTGCGCGACCGAGCAACACAGCGCCTTGGCCCGAATTTCGTCAAAAAGTTTTTCCCGACGGGATGGACTGAGTTTTTTGGAGTCGGCCAGGCCAGCGATCGGATTTTTTTCATCCAGAATTACCGCTGCGGCAACAACAGGGCCTGCCAGAGGCCCTCTCCCGGCCTCGTCTACACCGGCCATCAACCCGGTTGTATCCCACGCCAGGGTGGCCTGTTCAACTTTGAAGGATTTTCTGGATTGCATCGGTCGCCAATTTGGAAGTATCACGTTGCAAGTCAAGGTGCAACGCGCTGAAGGTTTTTTGTAAGGCCGCTATTTTCTCTGGTTCGTCAAACCAGGCCGTAACTGCGGCGGCCAAAGCGGCGGGTGTTGCCGCCTCCTGCAACAACTCGGGCACCACAAAACCACGACAGAGAATATTGGGCAGCCCTACCCAGGGTTGAATCTTTTTGCGTTGCATGATTTGCCACGACACCCAGCTCATGTTGTAGGCAATCACCATAGGACGCTTGAACAACGCAGCCTCCAGTGTTGCCGTTCCACTGGCGATCAGCGTGACGTCGCAGGCAGCAAGTGCCAGGTGGGACTGGCCGTTGAGAATTTGCACGTCAGCAAAAACACCGGCATCCCTGGCGGCTTGCATGATGGTCTCTCGCCACTGCGGCACGGCGGGCACTATGAATTTGATAGCTGGTCGCGCATACCTGATGAGGGCTACAGCCGCAAAAAACCTTGCGGCGAGGTATTTGATTTCAGATTGACGGCTACCGGGGAGCACCGCAACAACCTGTGCATCCAGGTCCAGCCCCAGGGTCAACCGTGCGGCCGCTTGATCAGGTCGCATGGGAATGACCTTGGCCAGCGGGTGACCGACATAGGTGGCTTCGATGCCATTTTGGGCCAGCAACGCCACTTCAAACGGGAAAATGCACAACACATGATCCACACTTTGACGAATTTTCTCAACCCGTTCGGGCCGCCAGGCCCAAATGGAAGGGCAGACAAAGTGGGCGGTCTTGATACCACTGGCCTTCAGATCACGCTCCAGATCAAGGTTGAAATCGGGTGCATCAACACCAATGAACAGGTGAGGCGGTGATTTCAGAAGCCGGGCTTTGAGCTGCCGGCGAATACCCACAATTTCACGGTACCGCCTCAATACCTCCAGACTGTAGCCGTGAACCGCCAGTTTCTCGCTGGGCCACACCGCGTGAAACCCGCGCCCGACCATCTGTGGACCACCAATTCCACCCGTGTGCAGCGCTGGCCAACGGGCTTTCATGCCCTCCAGCAACAGCCCGGCAAGCACATCACCCGATGCCTCACCCGCAACCATTGCAACCAGGGGCCAGGCGTCATGCTCCATGGCCGCAGAAGGGAGCGGCATGCCATCCTCCATGGTGGACGTTACCGGACGATGCCGCGTTGCGGCAAGCATTGCGTGAGGAATGACAGCATCATGTCCACATCAGCGGCCGACTCAGCATGCGTCTGGGTCAGCGCAGCGATCCGTTTCTGGGCATCATCGAGCGTCAAGTCCTCCCGGTACAAGGCCTTGTGCATGGCCTTGACCGCAGCGATACGATCAGCCGAGAAACCGCGACGTCGAATGCCTTCAAAATTCATTGAACGCGCGGCGGCAGGTTGCCCCTGGCACATCACAAACGGGGGCAGGTCGGCAAACAGCAGGGAGCACATGGCGGTCATGCTGTGCGCACCAAGCCTCACGAACTGGTGGACCACGGTGAACCCTCCCAGGATGACCCAGTCATCCACATGCACATGCCCTGCCAGTTGCGAGTTATTGGCAAATATGGTGTTGTTTCCTACCCGGCAGTCGTGCGCCAGGTGCACATAGGCCATGATCCAGTTGTCATTGCCAATTTGGGTGACACCGGTGTCACCCGGGGAGCCGATGTTGAAGGTGCAGAACTCACGAATCGTGTTTCTGTCGCCAATCACCAACTGACAAGGCTCACCCGCATATTTTTTGTCTTGTGGAATTGCGCCAAGGGAATTGAACTGGAAAATGCGGTTATCCGACCCAATCGTGGTGTGCCCTTCAATCACACAGTGCGGTCCAATCGATGTACCCGCGCCCACTTTGACATTTGGCCCGACGACGGTGTAGGGCCCAACCGTCACCGAACTGTCCAACTCGGCTTTTACATCAACCAGGGCAGTGGCGTGAATATGGGTCACTTCAAACTCCTGCTGCGGGCTGGGTCATCAAACGATGGTACGCATGGCGCAGGTCAGCTCTGCTTCCACCGCAAGCTCTTCGCCCACCAGTGCCCGCGCCTTGAACTTGAAAATGCCGGCTTTCATGCGGAGCAGTTCGACATCCAGAAAGAGCTGGTCTCCGGGCTCCACGGGCCGCTTGAAGCGGGCACCGTCAATACCCGCAAAATAGTAAACCATCTGGTCGTTCGGTGACGTGTCCAGCGCGTCAAATGCCAACAGGGCCGCCGCCTGCGCCAGGGCTTCAAGCATCAGCACACCCGGCATCACTGGCCGATGCGGAAAGTGCCCTTCAAAAAAAGGCTCGTTGATGGTCACATTTTTCAAAGCCCGGATGCTCTTCGCTTTGTCGATTGACAGAACCCGATCTACCAGCAGGAATGGGTAGCGATGCGGCAGTTGCTTGAGAATTTTATGAATGTCCATCATGGTTTTTCCAATGTTTTTAGTTTGTCTTCCAGCGATCTGATACGTTCACGCAAACCATAAAGCTGTTTGAGTGAAGCCGCATTTTTTTCCCAAGCGGCATTGTCGTCAATCGGGAACATGCCGGTGTAATGTCCTGGCCTGCGAATCGAGCGGGTAACCACAGTTGCCGCAGATATGTTGACGTTGTCGCCCAACTCGAGATGCCCCAGCACAATCGCACCCCCTCCAATCGTGCAATGTGCCCCAATGGTCGCACTCCCGGCAACACCCACGCAACCGGCCATGGCCGTGTGCTTTCCGATGCGCACGTTGTGGCCAATTTGAATCAGATTGTCCAGCTTGACGCCATCCTCAATGACCGTGTCCTGCAGGGCGCCCCGGTCAATACAGGTGTTGGCTCCAATCTCGACATCATTGCCAATGCGCACAGCCCCCAACTGTTCAATCTTTTCCCACGAATCGCCATTCGGTGCAAAACCAAACCCATCGGCCCCGATAACGACACCCGGATGCAACAGGCATCGGTCACCGATAACGCAATCCTCGCCTACGCTGACACGGGAACGCAGGACCGTTCCCGCCCCTATTTTTGCCCCCCGCTCAACGACACATAATGGTCCGATACGGGCATCAGCATGAACCATTGCTTCAGAACTGACGACCGCGCTGCCATGAATGCGTGGACCAACCGGCAAGGCATGACTCGCACGCCAAAGCTGGGTCACCCGTGCAAAGTAGAGGTACGGCTGTTCCACCACGATGCAGGCGCCCTGCCATACCGCCAATGAAAAAACCTGGGGACTCAAAATGACACACCCGGCCCTGGAGGTTGCCAACTGACTTTGATACTTGGGGTGACTCAGAAAACTGAGGTCATCGCCAGAAGCGGATTCAAGCGACGCCAAAGCATGAACCTGAGCCTCAGAGTTACCGTGCAACTCGCCCCCCAGAGCCTCGACAATTGCCCCTAGACGCAACACAACACGCAACCTGTTGGAGAGATATGCGTTATTTGGCGCCGACCGCGTTGAGGGCCTTGATCACCTTGTCAGTGATGTCATGCTTGGGATTGATGTAGACAACCTGGTCTGGCTGCATGACCAAGTCCAGTTTTTCGGATTCCGCCAATTGGCGAATCACCTTGTTTGCCCGCTCAAGGACCTGTTGCAACTCTTCATTGCGGCGAGCGCTTAAATCCTCCTGGAACTCACGCCGTTTGCGCTGAAAGTCCCGGTCTTGCTCGACCAGCTGCTTTTGACGGGCGGCCCGTTGACTGTCAGACAGCGTTGGGGTTTCACGCTCAAGCTTATCCGTCATGGACTTCACTGAAGTGCCAAGATCGGTGATTTCTTTTTCGCGCTTCAGGAACTCTTGCTCAAGCTTGACTTGCGCTGCCTTGGCAGTATTGGCTTCCTTGAGAACGCGATCTGTGTTGACGAACCCGATGCGGAGTTCTTGCGCCCACGCATGAGAAACCAAAGTCAGGGCGCCTACCACCATCGCCAGGCGACATCGATGCATAAAGGTATTCATTAGAAAGATGTCCCGATTTGAAATTGAAGTGACTGGATTTTATCGCCATTGAATTGCCGAATCGGCTTGGCATATGACAGTCGCAATGGCCCAACAGGTGAGATCCAGCTGATTCCGACGCCAGCAGACGATCTGAGCTCGTTGATACGAATGTTTTCGTTCTCACCAAAGATATTGCCCATATCGAAAAAACCATACCAACGCAACGTTCTGTCATTGCCTGCGCCTGGAAATGGGGCATTCATCTCCGCATTGATAACCAACTTCTTATTCCCCCCAAGCGCCGCACCCGTCACGGTGTCGCGGGGGCCCAAGCTTCCCTGCTCAAAACCCCGCACAGACCCCAAACCACCACCATAAAAGTTCTTGAACAGGGGGAATGGACGACCACCAAGTGCTTTTCCAAGACCTATTTCAGTGTTGAAGGCTGCTGTGAACTGTTTGTTGATAGGCAAGTATTGCTGGTACTGGTAACTTCCACGCAGGTATTTCGCGTCACCCATAACGCCCCATTCCGCATTGGCTCGCTGATAGGTGCCATGGGTCGGTACGAGCGCGCTGTCACGACCATCGCGTGACCACCCAACCGTCAAGGGGATGGTCGCGCTGGAATAACCAAATTGAGTGGCGTAAGTCAAGTACGAATTGGGAAGACTGGTGCCGGGAACAATCGTGGTCTTTTCGATACCGGCACCAAAATACACGGTATCAATTTCTGTAAAAGGCACACCAAAACGGAAGCTGCCGCCAGAGGTCACCAATTGATAACTGGCAACATCCGCAACCGGACTTGTTCTTCGCGTGTAAACGTCGAGCGTGCGAGAGACACCATCTGCTGTGAAATAAGGATCCGTGGTGTTGAACACAATTGTGCGGTTTGACTTGCTCGTATTGATATCAAAACCTAAAGAGTTGCCAGACCCAAACGCATTGTCCTGCTTCAGGCCAAGCGTCAACACCAAACCCTCGCCGCTTGAGACGCCTGCGCCCAGGCTAATGCTGCCAGTCGGCTTTTCCGTGACGTTAATGGTCAGGTCAACTTGATCAGGCGAGCCTGCAACCTCTTGGGTTTCCACACCAACCTCGGTAAAAAAACCAAGACGGTCAACACGATCTCGCGACAACTTGATTTTGTCGGCGTCATACCATGCGCTTTCGAATTGTCGGAATTCACGCCGAACAACTTCGTCCCGGGTCCGGTTATTTCCGGCAACGTTCATGCGCCTGACATAGGCTCGGCGTGAAGCATCCGACTGAAGTACCAAGGCCACACGCATGTTGACACGGTCAATTTCAGGAACGGCTTCGACCCGCGCAAAGGCGTACCCAAAATTGCCGAAGTAATCTGTGAAGGCCTTGGTTGTTTCGGCAACTTGATCTGCGTTATATGTCTGGCCCGGACGAATCGTGACCAACGACTTGAACTCATCATCTTTGCCAAGATAATTACCTTCCAGCTTGACAGCAGACACAACGAAACGATCGCCCTCAGTCACATTGATCGTGATTGAAATGTCTTTTTTATTGGGGGAAATGGCGACCTGAGTGGAGTCGATCCTGAACTCCATGTATCCACGCGTCAGGTAATAAGACTTCAGGGTTTCAATATCCGCATTCAACTTGGCACGCGAATAGCGGTCTGATTTAGTGTACCAACTCAACCATCCACCGGTGTCCTGATCAAAGAGGCCCCGCAAGGTCGACTCACTGAAGGCCTTATTGCCAACGACACGAATTTCATTGATCTTCGCCGTTTCACCTTCAACCACGGTAAAGGTCAAATTCACCCGATTTCTTTCAATCGGCGTTATCGTTGTGACAACCTCTGCAGAGTACAAGCTGCGGTTGATGTATTGGCGCTTCAACTCCTGCTCGGCGCGGTCAACGAGGGCCTTGTCAAACGGTCGACCATCTGCGAGGCCCACGTCACGCAGCGCTTTCTTGAGAACATCCTTCTCAAACTCTTTGGTACCGGAAAATTCGATATCGGCAACTGTGGGGCGCTCTTCAACAATAACGACCAGCACGTCCCCACTAACCTCTATCCGGACATCCTTGAAAACCCCAAGTCCAAAAAGGGCTTGAATTGCAGATGAGCCTTTTTCGTCGTTGTAGGTATCTCCGACCCGCACGGGCAACGACGCAAAAATGGTTCCTGCCTCGACCCGCTGCAAACCTTCTACCCGGATATCTTTAACTGTAAATGGATCAATCGCCCAAGCCGCCTGGTGCATCAGGAACATCATGCTGACAGCGGCAACGGCGTTCAGGTTAAAACGGTTAAATTGCATTTTTAAAAATAAAGTGAACGTCGACCATCGCCAACAGCAAGAGAATTAGCCCAGAATTCGGGTGACGTCGTTGAATACGGCGATCAACATCATCGACATCAATGCGACAACACCTCCGCGCTGCAAGCGCTCCATCCAGATGTCAGACACTGCACTGCCGGTCACGCCCTCCCAAAGATAATACATCAGGTGTCCCCCATCCAGCACCGGCAGTGGCAACAGGTTGAGGACACCCAGACTCACACTGATCAAGGCAAGGAAAACGAGATATTGAGTCAATCCCAAGCTGGCAGATTTCCCGGCGTAGTCAGCAATTGTCAGCGGACCACTCAGGTTCTTGAGTGAGGATTCCCCAATGAGCATTTTCCCCATCATTCGCAGGGTCAGCGCAGACACCTCCCACGTTCGGGTGACACCACGCCACAAACCAGACACGAAGCCATATCGCACGGTAACAAACTCCGGCGGTGCACCGATATAGGCCCCGATTTTGCCAATCCAGCCGTCCCCGTCCCGTTTTTTGTCAGGTGTGACCGTCAGTTCAAGCCTCGATCCGTTGCGGTCGATGACCCATGTCGCAGCGGCTGGGTCTCCCGCTTTGCCCGTGGCCCGGATCAATTCACGCAACTGCAGACCATCAACAATGGCGTTGCCCCCCAATTCCAGAACCAGGTCGCCTTGCCGAAGCCCGGACCGGAAAGCTGCACCGTCCTTCATCACTTCACCCACCACGGGCCGGGTTAATGGTCCGGTGATGCCGATTTTTTGAAACATCTGGGCGTCAGCGTTTTTCGATTCAATCTCACTCAACCTCAGCACGACCTCACGCGGTTTGCCTCCAGCACCAGCCGCTACCGTCAGCCGCACGTCACGCCCTTCAAGGGCACCCCGCGTCAATAACCAACGCAAGCCTTCAAAAGACTCAATATCACGCGCGTCAGATCCATCAAAATTTGCCTTGATTACCTGCTCTCCACCAAAAATTCCGGCGCGGTCGGCGACGGAGCCCACTGTCGGACTGGCAAGAACAGCTTTCGGTTGCTCAACACCACCCCAATTCACGATGGCATACAGCAGCACAGCCAACAACAGATTGGCGAGCGGGCCTGCAGCGACGATGGCCACACGAGAACGCAAGCGCTGGTTATTGAATGCAAGGTGCTTCTCGTGTGGTAATACGGTGGCCTCCCGTTCATCCAGCATCTTCACATAGCCACCCAACGGAAATGCGCCAAGTACAAATTCAGTTGGAGAACCTTTGGGTTGCCACCGAAATATCACTTTCCCGAACCCGACGGAAAAGCGCAAAACTTTGACGCCACACCACACAGCCACCCGGTAATGGCCGTACTCGTGGACTGCAATCAACAGACCAAGCGCTCCAATGAAAGCAACAATCGTCAGCATAAGAACTTCCAATTCGAGTTAAACAGCAAGACGCCGGACAACCTGATTGGCGGTCTGGCGAGCGAGGTCATCCAGGGCCAACAAGTCATCTAAAGATTGAGGGGGACTCGATGTAACCGCTTCAAGCGCTTCAATATTGATCGCATGGATTTGATCAAATCGTATTTGTCGCGCCAGGAACGCTGCAACCGCTATTTCATTGGCAGCATTCAAAACAGCCGTCGTTCCACTTGGTGCCCGCAGCGTGGCCCAGGCCAGCGCCAACCCGGGAAAACGCTCGCCATGTTCATTTGTGGGATCAATGGACTCGAAGGTCATATCCTGCAAGGCCGAAAAGTCCAGGGCCGCAGCGCCAGACACCATCCGTTCGGGCCAAGACAGTCCGTACGCGATTGGGCCCTTCATATCAGGCGTGCCCAACTGGGCAATCACGGAGTGATCAATGTACTGCACCATTGAGTGGATCACACTTTGCGGATGAATAACGACCTGAAGTTGTTCGGGCAACACACCAAAAAGAAAATGCGCCTCAATCACCTCAAGTGCTTTATTCATCATCGTCGCCGAGTCCACGGAGATTTTCCGGCCCATGACCCAGTTGGGGTGAGCACAGGCTTGCTCCGGTGTAACGTCTTTGAGTGTGGCGACAGCGCGTGTCCGAAAAGGACCTCCCGACGCCGTCAAGATGATTTTGTCAATCTGCGTGGCCCACACCGCGGGATCTGCGGGCAAGGACTGAAAAATGGCGGAGTGCTCGCTGTCAATGGGCAATAGTGTGGCGCCGCCCAGCTGGACTGCTTGCAGAAATACCTCACCGCCGACGACAAGCGCTTCTTTATTGGCAAGAAGGAGTCGCTTCCCCGCGCGTGCAGCCGCCAGACATGGCGCCAATCCAGCCGCCCCGACGATTGCAGCCATCACTGAATCGACGAGTTCGTGCTCAGCGACTTCCGCAATCGCGGCCGCACCATATAACACCCGTGTTCGTAACCCCAATTCCTTACACTTCTGTTCAAGCAATCGGCCATGCGAGGGACTCGCCATCACCGCAAAAGCAGGTTTGAACTCCACGCATTGCCGAAGCATCAAGTCAGTTTGCGTTGAAGCGGTCAACGCAAAGACATCAAACTTGTCAGGGTGACGGGAAATTACGTCCAGCGTACTGGTACCGACCGACCCTGTTGAACCCAAAATTGCAACGCGTTGCTTTGTCATATAGCCAGCGAATACAACATCATCGCCAGCGGCAAAGTAGGCAGCAATGCATCGACCCGATCGAGCACCCCACCATGTCCCGGCAGAAGTCCACTGCTGTCTTTTACGCCGGCACTTCTTTTGATAAGCGACTCCACCAGGTCACCAACTACGCTCATGCCCGCCATCAACACGCACGTCACGATCAACCACCACCCACCCTTGCCAAGGATAACGCTGTAAAGGCTGGGTACGGCGGCACGCCAGTGCGTGTCACTCCAGCACCATGCCAGCGCCAGGGTGATGACGCCAAACATTCCACCCCAAACGCCCTCCCAACTCTTGCCGGGGCTGATCGCAGGCGCCAACCGGGACGCACTAAATCGTCCGCCGAACTTTCGCCCTGCAAAATAGGCAAAAATATCGGCCACCCAGACCAGGACTAAAACGGATAAAAGAAAGTTGACTCCAATGACACGTGCCTGGGCGAGTGCCAACCAGGCTGCGCAAATAGCCAGCCCCCCCCCGACCAAACGAAGCATTCTCGGAATATGGGACCATCCGGCGACACCACCGCGGAGCAACCATGCACCACCCAAAACCCAGCCCAGGCCAAATACACACCAAAGAATCGGGATTGATTGCGTCAGGAGGTCAAAAAACCAGGCAAGGATGCACAAGCTGAGGCAGGTTGCACCCATGCAATAGGAGACAAGGGGGCCGCATCCGTTCAATCGCGCCCATTCCCAAGAAGCTGCCGTGATCAAAAGGAGCGAGACTATGCAGAACGGAACATGTGACGGATAAAACAATGCCGGCAGCAGAATAAGCAGCAAAATTACAGCCGTCACGACGCGTTGTTTCAACATTCGGCGCTCTCAGTTTGGTAGTGCAGCGTTTTCGACCAAGCTTAACTGGCCCGATGTTTTTCCGAAACGCCGCTCCCTTTGGCAGAAAGCGTCAATCGCACGATCAAGCGCCAACTCATCAAACTCCGGCCAAAGAGTGTCACAGAAATACAGCTCAGAGTAGGCCGCTTGCCACAGCATAAAGTTGCTGATGCGCTGCTCCCCCCCTGTACGGATGATCAAGTCCGGGTCAGGCACATGCGCAAGCGCCATCGCCGCATTCAGATTGGACTCCGTCATGGGTATGGCGTTAGCCCGAAGGTTTTCGGCAGCTTGTGCAATGTCCCAACGCCCACCGTAGTTGAAACAGACATTCAAAATCAAGCGGGTGTTCACCAAAGTTTCAGCCTCAGCCCGGGCCAAACCAGCGCTCAATTTTTCAGACAATCCGGTACGATCACCGACAAAACACAATCGCACACCGTCTTGCTTGAGTTGTGACACCTCGCGGGAAATTGCCAGCACCATCAAGTCCATGAGCCCTGACACCTCATCGGCAGGGCGTCGCCAGTTTTCGGAGGAAAAAGCAAAAACGGTCAGCACGGAAACACCACGGGTGGCGCAGGCCTTGACACACCGTTTGAGCGCATCAACACCCTGTTTGTGACCCGCCAACCTGGGGAGAAATCTCTTTGTCGCCCATCGGCCATTGCCATCCATCACGATGGCAATGTGGCTTGGCATCACCTCAGGTTTGGTCATGAATTCCGTGGCGAAAAATTGTGGCGACCTTTAGACCGCCATCAAATCAATTTCTTTGGCTGCAACCAACTGGTCAATTGCGACGATGTGGCGGTCTGTAACCTTTTGAATATCAGCTTCACAGCGTTTTTGGTCATCTTCCGATGCAAGCTTGTCCTTGACCAGCTTTTTGACAGATTCGTTCGCATCCCGACGCAGATTACGCACGGCTATTTTTGCCCCCTCCCCCTCGCCCCGGACCACCTTGGTCAACTCTTTCCGACGCTCCTCAGACATGGCGGGCATAGGGACACGAATCAGGTCGCCCATTGACACCGGGTTCAAACCAAGGTCACTCTCGCGTATTGCCTTTTCGATTTTCGCGCCCATACCTTTTTCCCAAGGCTGGATGCTGATCGTTCGAGAATCAATGAGTGAAACATTGGCCACCTGGCTGATGGGCAGCATCGCACCGTAATAGTCCACCTGCACGGAGTCAAGCAATGCCGGATTCGCGCGTCCGGTTCGGATCTTCGTGAGATTGGTTTTAAAGGCGTTGATGGACTGATCCATCTTGCCTTCGACTGTATTTTTGATTTCAGCGATCGTCATTGTCTTTTCCTCGAAAGAACTGCCGGAAGGTTGGGTGCAACTCGCTCTTGACGAGGGCTCAAGCGTAAACCAAAGTGCCCTCGTCCTCACCCATCACCACGCGCTTCAAAGCGCCAGGCTTCAAGATTGAAAACACCTTGATTGGCAATTTCTGATCCCGACACAAGGCAAAAGCGGCCGCGTCCATGATGCCGAGATTTTGCGACATGGCTTGATCGAAAGATATCTTGTTGTACCGCGTTGCGGCTGGATCTTTTTTTGGATCGGCACTGTAAACACCATCTACCTTGGTGGCCTTCAGCACAATCTCGGCACCGATTTCGGCGCCTCGCAAAGCAGCTGCCGTGTCCGTGGTGAAAAACGGATTACCCGTACCCGCCGCGAATATGACGACCTTGCCTTCTTCGAGATACTGCAAGGCTTTTGGCCTCACATAAGGTTCAACAACCTGTTCGATGGCAATTGCTGACATCACCCGAGCAGTCAATCCGGCCTTGTTCATGGTGTCACCCAGTGCCAGCGCGTTCATCACCGTTGCGAGCATCCCCATGTAGTCGGCCGTCGCGCGGTCCATGCCCACCGAACCACCAGCCACACCCCGAAAAATATTACCTCCGCCAATCACGACTGCAAGCTCAACCCCAAGCCGGGTGACTTCCGCAATCTCGTCAACCATCCTGACGATGGTGTTGCGATTGATTCCAAATTGGTCATCACCCATCAAAGCCTCGCCTGACAACTTCAGCAAAATACGCTTGTAAGCAGGATTGGCGTTGGTCATGGCAAATTCTTTCAATTTTCAATGGGAGCTGAAGCCCGGTACGTATTTAACGAAGAGAGTCCGTTTAAACAGATTGCTTGGCCGCCGCCACTTGTGCCGCCACTTCAGCAACAAAATCATCCACCTTCTTCTCAATGCCTTCACCAACGACGTAGAGGGTAAAAGCACTCAGGGTCGTGTTGGCAGCCTTGAGCATCTGCTCGACCGTCAACTTGTCGTTCTTGACAAACGACTGGTTAAAAAGTGAGACTTCCTTCAGGTATTTCTGCACACCACCTTCGATGCGCTTGGTGACAATCTCTGCGGATTGAACCGGTTTGCCAGCGGCCGTTGCAACGGCGGCATCTTCGGCGGCCTTTGCAGCAGCAACCGAGCGCTCAGTTGCAATTAAATGCGCAGGCACGTCCGCACTCGACAAGGCCACCGGCTTCATTGCTGCGGCATGCATGGCCACGTCTTTCGCGGCGACATCATCACCCTCAAATTCAACGACAACGCCGATACGCGTGCCATGCAAATAGGACACCAACTTGGCGCCGGATGCAAAACGCTTGAATCGACGAAAACTCATGTTCTCACCAATTTTCCCAATCAGGCCTTTGCGCACATCTTCCAGCGTAGGGCCGAATCCGTCTTGCGCATAAGCCAGTGACCCGAGTGCTGCCACGTCGGCTGGATTCTGGGTAGCGATCAAGCCCACAGCTGCTTGGGCCAACGCCAGAAAGCTGTCGTTTTTTGTCACGAAATCAGTCTCGCAATTCACCTCGAGCATCGCACCGACAGTGCCATCAATATGACAGGTCACGACACCTTCAGCGGTTACCCGACCGGCAGCCTTGCCAGCCTTGCTTCCAAGCTTCACACGAAGCAATTCCTCGGCCTTGGACATATCGCCTTCGGCTTCGGTCAGGGCACGTTTGCACTCCATCATCGGCGCATCGGTTTTTCCACGCAGTTCAGCCACCATGCTTGCGGTAATTGCAGCCATTTTTATCTCCAAACTCTATTCAAATCAGTTTAACAAAGGACTAAAAAAAAGGGGCACATGAGCCCCTTTTTCCGGTGGGTGAGGAACTCAGGCAGCAGCCTCGTTCACCTCAACAAATTCATCATTGGTCTCAACGCTCACCGCCTTGACCACATCGTCCATGGCATTGGCACGGCCTTCAAGGATTGCATCGGCAATTCCGCGGGCGTACAGGATGACCGCCTTGGATGAGTCATCGTTGCCAGGGATGACGTAGTCAATACCTTCTGGCGAGTGATTTGAGTCAACCACACCGATCAACGGAATACCCAGTTTTCGGGCTTCTGCCACAGCAATTTTGTGGAAACCAACGTCAATCACGAAAATGGCATCGGGCAAAGCCGCCATGTCCTGGATTCCGCCAATGTCTTTTTCGAGCTTGGCCAGTTCGCGAGCGAACATCAGCTGCTCTTTCTTGCTCATGCTGTCGAGGCCGGCTTCCTGCTGGATTTTCATCTCTTTCAGGCGCTTGATCGAAGTTTTGACAGTCTTGAAGTTGGTCAACATGCCACCGAGCCAGCGCTGGTCAACGAAAGGCACGCCTGCACGCTGAGCCTCAGCCGCAACGGTCTCGCGCGCCTGACGCTTCGTACCCACCATCAAAACGGTGCCGCGGCGAGCCGTCAGCTGACGCACAAACTTGGCAGCCTCCTGGAACATCGGGAGCGATTTTTCCAGGTTGATGATGTGAATTTTGTTGCGATGGCCGAAAATATACGGGGCCATCTTGGGATTCCAGAAGCGGGTTTGGTGTCCAAAATGGACGCCGGCTTCCAGCATTTCGCGCATGGTAACTGACATGGTTAACTCCAAAGGTTGTGTCTAAAATCCAGCCCGCTATTGATGACTTCTGACACAATTTGAATTGCCTGCAGAAGCCGCAACACCTTGATGAGACTGGTTTGCGATTTGTTTGCCGCATAGAGGAAATCCCCAGCAGCAAAGCCATACAAGTATAGCATGCCAAGCCAAAAATATATGCATCCTGACCTCTTCGCCACCCGATGTGCGCTACAAACACGCCAGACCAGCGCCCCCACCGAAATGGATCGGTCCATCGCGATTGCAAATAGCCCCTCATGCGACAAGGTTTTCCTCAAAACGTACTTTGACGCTGCCAGCCAGGGGGCCAAACGGCCGGACACCCTGACAAAGCCACTGGCAGGCCTGGCGGTCTCGGTCAAGGACCTTTTTGACGTCAGTGACCAGGTCACAACGGCCGGTTCCACCGTCTTGTCGGGTGAACCACCCGCCCTGCGGGACTGCCCTGCCGTCGCACGCCTGAAAGCGGCTGGGGGCATCGTCATGGGTCGAACCAATATGTCGGAATTCGCCTTCTCGGGGGTCGGCATCAACCCGCATTTTGGTACCCCTGCCAATGCCCGGGCAATCGATGTTCCCCGTATCCCCGGCGGATCCTCATCCGGTGCGGCCGTATCAGTGGCTACTGGCGCGGCTTTCATCGGCCTGGGTTCGGATACAGGGGGCTCCATTCGTATTCCCGCCGCTTTGAACGGTATTGTGGGCTTCAAAAACACGGCCCGACTGGTTCCAACGGCTGGCACACTTCCTCTGTCACCCACCCTTGACACGGTGTGTGCACTGACCCGATCTGTAACAGATGCAATCATTGCTCACCAGGTTCTGGCCGCCAGAGTGGTTACCCGAAGTGGTGCACCCGTGTCCGCCTATCGGTTGGCTGTCGTCAAAACCCTCATGCACGACGGGCTGGACCCCACCGTGTCCAATGTCTATCAACGCACCCTCCGGCAACTGAGCACGGCAGGGGCCCACATTGAAGAAATTGATGTATCCGAATTGGCCGAGCTGCCTGCCATCCAGGCCAGTGGTGGCTTTTCGGCTGCCGAGAGTTACACCTGGCACCGTTCCCTGCTAGGCACGCGCGCTGACGCCTACGACCCCAGAGTCGCCACACGTATTCAGCGTGGTGCGACCATGACAGCCCATGACTACATCGACCTGATTCGGGCAAGAGAAGGCTGGATCGCCAGAATGACGGCCCGTTTGCAGGGTTTCGACGCTGTGTTGTCACCGACGGTGCCCATCGTTGCGCCTCCCATTGACCTCGTGGCGCCCGGCGTCGCCCATGATGCAGCATTTTTTACAGTCAACGCGATGCTGCTGCGCAACCCCAGCGTGGTTAATATGCTTGACGGATGCGCCATCTCAATACCTTGCCAGCAAGCCGATGAACTCCCCGTGGGGCTGATGATCTGGCATGGGGCTCTGCGTGATGACGCGGTACTCAATATTGCCTTGCAGATAGAGCACTTGCTACAAAATACATAGCTATCTATGCATATTCCACGGGGGATACAAATGGTTTTAATTAAAAATATTCATGAAAATTGCAGTTATTGGCGCTGGCATCATTGGTGTCACCACGGCTTATGAGCTGGCTTGTGACGGGCATGATGTCACCGTATTTGAGCAGCGCGGGGCAGTGGCGGAGGAAACCAGCTTTGCCAATGCAGGAATCGTCGCTCCGGGCTATGTCACGCCCTGGGCCGCACCCGGCATGCCCACAAAGGTCTTGACGCACCTCTTTAGCCGACACGCGCCGGTCAAGATCAGTCTGCCACTGTCTGGGGCAGATATGGCATGGATATGGAAGTGGTACAAAGCCTGCCACCTAGACAGCTTTGTAGCCAACCGTGCCCGGTTGCAGCGCCTGGCTTTTTATAGCCGGGAAAGGCTGCATCAGATCACCGATGACCTGAAACTCGCGTATGACCGCAGCGACGGTTTGACCGTGTTGCTACGGTCTGAACACGACAGCAAAATGGCGCAGCCAGGCCTGCAGGTCATGCGCGAAGCGGACGTCCCATTTCGGGAACTCAGCCCGGATGAAGTTCGCAAGTTTGAACCCGCCCTCAACCCTGACACGGCTTTTTTTGGCGCTATCCACCTGCCCAACGACGAGGTAGGGAATTGTCGGCAATTCGCCCTGCTGTTGAAAAACGAGGCGCAGCGGATGGGCGTTACTTTTCTGTTCAACATCACGGTTACTCAGGTGCGAATATCTCCATCCATGGCTGTATCGGTCCGTGGTGAAACTGTGCCAAGTGAATTTGACGCTGTGGTGATGTGTGCAGGTCTGGCGTCAGCCCGGCTGTTGGCGCCTCTGGGCTTGAAAATCCCCATGACAGCCGTGTATGGCTACTCCTTGAGCGCCTCCATTCGTGAACCACTCAATGCCCCCCGCAGTGCGGTGATAGACGAGCGCTACAAAGTCGCCATTTCACGCTTGGGTAGCCGGGTCCGGGTAGCGGGTAGCGCTGAAATAGGTGGTCGACTGGATAAAAAACGTGCCGGCTCGATCCAGACCCTGTACAAAGTACTGCATGACTGGTTCCCCGGAGCGGCCAGCAAAGTCAACGGCGTGCAGGAATGGAAGGGCGCACGCCCCATGCTGCCAGACGGTCCACCCATTGTTGGGGCCAGTGGCATTCAGGGCTTGTGGCTGAACTTGGGGCATGGCTCCAGCGGCTGGGCACTGAGTTGTGGATCGGCACGTGCCCTGGCGGATTTGGTGCGCGGCCACCAGCCAGACCTGAATTTCGAAGGTTTTGACGTTGGGCGACTCACGGCGTAAATCTCTGGATCGCACAAGATAACGCGGCAATTTCAGTCCAACTCAGGGGTTCAAAACACAGGATCTCCTGCCAGAATGGGAGCATGGTGAATAGCCCGTCCATGAACCCGGAACTCTCGCAAAAACTTGCCGCGGCGGTGGACAGCATGCCCGCGTTTCCCAAAAGTGTGCAGCGGATTCTGGAACTGACGCGCGACGTGAATTGTTCTCCCAAAGACATCGTCCAGGTGATTGACAAGGATCCCGTCGTCACAGTCAAAATTCTCAAAGTTGTCAACTCGGCTTACTACAGCTTGCCCAAGCAGATCACCTCCATAAATCACGCGGTGGTTTACCTGGGCTTTAACACCATCAAGAATCTGGCGTTGAGCATTGCCGCGATTGGCATGCTGCCCAAAAGCAATGCAGCAGGTTTTGACGCTCAGGAATACTTGCTGCATTCTCTGACCACTGCCGCCCTGGCCAAGCAACTGGCGCTGCGCGTCAATGACGCCGATCCGATGGACTGCTTTATTACCGGCCTGCTGCACGATTTCGGCAAGGTGGTGTTCGCGCAGTACATGCCGACAGAATTCCGAAAGGCCCTCCAACTCAGCCAGCAGAACCAAAGTTCCCTGCATTTGGCGCTGCGTGAGGTGATTGGGGTGGATCACGCCGTTGTGGGTGCCATGCTGGTTGAAAAATGGCACTTTGCACCGCAACTCATCGAGACGATACGTCATCAATACGGTGCAGACAGGCCCGACACCGACATGATTGCGTGTGTGTTTGGGGCCAACCAGATCAGCAAAAAACTGAAATTTGGTTTTGGTGGCAATCCTTTGGTTGAGGAACTACCCCCCGACATCGCTCAGCGATTGGGCGGCTCACTGGAGGAAGTCATAGCGACGCTGGGCGATTTGACGCCTTTGTTCGAAGAGGCCAAAATCTTTGCAAAGTTGTAGGGTTACCGCATGAAAATCAGATTCTGGGGCGTACGAGGATCCATCGCTTCGCCAGGACCCAAAACGGTTCGCTACGGTGGTAACACGACCTGCATCGAGATTCGGACCGACAACAACGAACTGATCATTATTGACGCGGGGACGGGCATCTTCCCCCTTTCTCAAACTTTGCTGGCGGAGCTGCCCGTGACCGCGAATGTGCTGATTACCCATTCGCATTGGGACCATATTCAGGGTTTGCCATTTTTCATTCCCAACTTCATTCCGGGTAACCTTTTGCGCTTGCATGGCGCGTTTGACCCGGTATCGGGCAAAGGAGTCGAGCAAGTCATGTCCGTGCAGCTGCAGTACAGCTATTTTCCGGTCCGTGAAGCCGAGATGAAAGCCCGCATTGAATATGTCACATTGACGCCTGGGCAGCCCATTCAGATCGGCAGCGCCACGGTTACCCCCTACCTGCTGAATCACCCTGTCATCAATTTCGGCTACCGCATCGAAAGTGCAGGTAAATCGGTATTTTTCACAGGTGATCATGAGCCCCCCTACAACATCTATGGCCCGGGCGACGAAGAGTTTGCAGAATACCAGCGCTTTGTTGATGATCGGGCTGAAGGCATTCTGATGGGCATGCGTGATGTGGATGTGTTGATTGCCGATTGCTCCTACACCGAGCAGGAATACCCCGCAAAAAAGGGCTGGGGTCACGGCACCTTCAACTCCAGCATCCAGTACGCCCGCGACGCCAATGCCCGCGTGTTGTTTTGCACACACCATGAGCCGACCCGCAGTGACGACGCACTTGACGAAGCGTTCAGGTTTGCCATGGCGGCAAACCCGCGTCGGGCCGGTGACCCCGACATCCGGCTGGCTTGTGAGGGACAAATGTATGAGTTCTAGTCCGGGGTGCTGATGCCAGCCGAGCTCGTGCGCAAAGTTGAGTGCCATTCCACATGGGCACTCCACAGTGTCGCCGCCACGCGCCGTATTGAACACCTCGTCCAGACGGAACTGCCATCGGGCACCCTGATGCAGCGCGCCGGGCTGGCCGTCGCGAAGCTCGCCCTGGCGGTTGCGCCCCACGCCCGATGCGTATGGGTTGCCTGTGGTCCCGGAAACAATGGGGGAGATGGATTGGAAGCGGCCATGCACCTCCAGCGCTGGGGAAAACGATGCGTAGTGACCTGGCTGGGCCACCCGGACACCGCACCAACAGACGCAGTCAGTGCCTATCGGCAGGCAGTCGAATCGGGCGTTACTTTCGCCGAGATACCGCCCTCCGACCACGACTTGTGCATTGATGCCTTGCTGGGCATCGGAGGTGGTACACGTGCGCCAGAAGGCCAGATGGCAAGCTGGATCGACCGGATGAACGCAGGTGCGCCCCTTGTACTGGCGGTTGACTTGCCGACGGGGTTGAATGCAGACACCGGCGTTGTGGCACAGCACCACGTCGCGGCCCACTACACCTTGAGCCTGCTCACACTCAAACCCGGCTTATTCACGGCCCATGGGCGCGACGTCGCGGGTAGGGTGTGGCTGGCCAACCTGGAAGCCGATCACGCCAAATTGGTGACAACGGAGAACATCACGCCTGTGGCCTGGCTGGCCGGTGCGCCCAAGGTCGCGATACGTCCCCACGCTTCGCACAAGGGCAGTTATGGCGATGTGGTTGTGGTCGGCGGCGCGCCAGGTATGACCGGTGCAGCATTGCTGGCGGCGTCGGCAGCACTCCATGCAGGCGCGGGGCGAGTTTTTGTAGGGTTGCTGGATGGCAGCACCACGACTATTGATACCAACCATCCCGAACTGATGTTCAGGCAGGTTGATGCGCTCGATTTCAAAGACATGACTGTGGTGTGTGGTTGTGGTGGCGGTAAGGCCGTCCGCCACCACATTCCCAAGATATTATCGACATCAGCCCCCGTCGTTATTGATGCAGATGCTATTAATTCAATAGCAATTGACGCCCAGCTTCAAACTTTTCTGGCGGCTCGGGGCAGGCGCCATGCCGGTACCGTCCTGACACCTCATCCTCTGGAAGCCGCGCGCCTGCTGGGCACAACCGTCACCCAAGTGCAACATGACCGACTGGCCAGCACCCGGCAACTGGCTCAGCGCTTTGCTTGTACCGTGGTGTTAAAAGGCTCAGGGACAGTGATCGCAGCGCCAGGGCACGCGCCCGTCATCAATCCCACCGGCAACGCCCGACTGGCCACTGCCGGTACTGGCGATGTGCTGGCAGGCATGGTGGGCGCCAATCTGGCTGGTGGACTGGCAGCTTTCGAAGCGGCATGCCAAGCCGTTTATCAGCATGGCCAGATCGCTGACCAGTGGCCTGCCGGAAGACCCCTGGTTGCCTCGGAAATCGCCTGTTCGCGAATTACCCCCGACCAGCAAACGGCATCTTGGTCGCCATCACGGTATGAAACATGACATTGGCCTCCAGCGGCAAATTGGCCATGTACAACACCGACTGACCAACGATGTTGACATCCATCAGTGGCTCAACGGCAATCTCACCATTGGCTTGAATAACCCCAGTCGCCATGCGTTGTGCCATTTCAGTGGCAGCATTGCCAATGTCAATTTGGCCAACTGCGATGTCGTACTTGCGGCCATCGAGTGAAGCCGTCTTGGTCAGGCCTTTGACCGCGTGTTTGGTCGACGTATAGGCAATCGAATTCGGACGTGGCGTGGTGGCAGAAATCGAACCGTTATTGATAATGCGCCCACCGCGCGGAGTCTGGGCTTTCATAACCCGAAACGCCTGCTGAATGCACAAAAACATGCCGGTCAGGTTGATGTCAACCACGTTTTTCCATTGTTCAATCGTGAGATCCTCCAGCGGAATGCCCGGCGCATTGACACCGGCGTTGTTGAACAACACATCCACACGGCCAAACGCCCTGACGGCAGAAGCGAACAGCGCCTGCACCGAGGCGGGGTCAGACACATCGGTCGAAACGGCAAGCGCACGCTCGGAAAAACCACTCTCGGCGATGACGGCCATCAGCGGATCAATTCGCCGCCCCGCCAGGACAACCTGGTAACCGTCTCGTATCAATGCCAGGGCAGCAGCTTTGCCGATACCGGTTCCCGCTCCGGTAACGATGGCAATCTTCGAGTGTGTGGACATGTGGGTTTGCTTTTTTGATTGATATTGTTCGTCGATGCGCGGTTAACTAACTAACGCCGGGGCTTTCGCGCTTTACTTTTGGTTGCGGCAGGTTTCACCGCCTGCCTGCGAGTTGCCGGTTTTGACCCACGATCCGCCGGTGCAGACGGCTTGCGTTTTTCTCGTTGCGAGTTGTCAGGGCCGGTTTTCCCTGTCGTCGAGCCATGGTCTTCCCGTTGGAAACTCTTGTCTCTCGTGGTGCGTGGCAACAGATCTTCGCCGTCCCGCACCAGCCGAAAGTCGATTTTCCGCCCATCCAGGTCAACCCGACTCACCTGCACACGCACCCTCGAGCCAATCGAGTACCGGGTACCGGTACGCTCGCCACGCAACTCCTGGCGGGCCTCATCGAAACGGAAGTATTCACCCCCCAGTTCGGTAATGTGCACCAGCCCTTCCACATACATGGCATCGAGGGTGACGAAGATTCCGAAGTTGGTAGCCGACGTAACAACACCACCGTATTCCTCGCCCAAATGTTCGCGCATGTACTTGCACTTGAGCCAGGCCTCTACATCACGGCTGGCTTCGTCCGCGCGACGTTCGTTGGCGCTGCAATGCAAGCCGGCCGCCTGCCAGGCAACGCTGTCTGCACTGATTTTCTTCGGCTTGTGCCCCGGCTCGCTCACCCGGGAGGCGAGTCCCTTTTCAAGTCGGCGAGACAACTTGGCATGCGCTTCCCCCGGTGTGGGCAAGGTCGGCAACTGGTACCGCGTTTTCGCCAGAATCGCCTTGATCACCCGGTGAACCAGCAGATCGGGGTAGCGCCGGATCGGGCTGGTGAAATGGGTATAGGCATCAAACGCGAGACCAAAATGCCCGGCGTTTATGGGCGTATAAATGGCCTGCTGCATGGAACGCAGCAACATCGAGTGAATTTGCTGCGCATCCGGGCGGTCTTTGGTTGCCGCAGCAATCGCCTGAAACTCCCCCGGAGAGGGGTCATCACTGATGGTCAGCCCCACACCTGTCACCTTGAGGTAATTTTGAAGTGTCTCGCGCTTCTCAGGCGTTGGCCCTTCGTGTACACGGTACAAACCGGGGTGTTTACTCTGCAAAATAAAATCAGCACTGCATACGTTGGCCGCCAGCATCGCCTCTTCAATCAGCTTATGGGCATCGTTACGCGTTCTGGGCACGATTTTTTCAATGCGCCCACTCTCATCACAGATGATTTGGGTCTCGGTGGTTTCAAAGTCCACCGCGCCACGACGGTTACGTGATGTCAGCAGGGCCCGATAAACGTCGTGCAGGTTAAGCAAATCCGGCACACGCTCTTTTCGGCGCGCGGCCTCGGGGCCTTTCGTGTTGGCCAAAATGGCGGCCACTTCGGTGTAGGTGAACCGGGCATGGCTCCACATCACCGCAGGGTAAAACTGATAAGCAGTGACTTCACCGTCTGCGGCCACGAACATGTCGCACACCATGCACAGGCGCTCAACTTCGGGATTGAGAGAGCACAGGCCATTTGACAATTTTTCCGGCAGCATCGGAATGACGCGGCGGGGGAAATACACACTGGTGGCACGCTCGTAGGCATCAACATCGATGGCAGACCCGGTGTCCACATAATGGCTGACATCAGCAATGGCAACCAACAGGCGCCAGCCTTTGACGGCGGACTTGCCGCGTCCCTGGGTCGCAGGCTCGCAATAAACCGCATCGTCAAAATCACGCGCATCTTCACCATCAATCGTCACCAGCGACACATCCGTCAAATCGACACGGTGTAACTTGTCTTTCGGCTGGACCTTGTCTGGCAAGGTACGCGCCAGAGCGATACAGGCTTGCGAGAACTCGTATGGCACGCTGTATTTGCGAACGGCAATTTCGATTTCCATCCCGGGATCATCAATTTCGCCCAGCACCTCTTTCACCCGACCTACCGGCTGACCAAACAGCGCAGGCGGCTCTACAAGTTCGACCACCACAACCTGACCCGGTTTCGCCGTACCGGTGCCACTTTTGGGTATCAGAACATCCTGTCCATAACGTTTGTCCTCCGGTGCGACCAGCCAGATGCCGCTCTCCAGTAGCAGTCGACCAATGATGGGCTGAGGTGATCTCTCCACAATTTCGACGACCCGCCCTTCGGGCCGTCCCTTGCGATCACTGCGCACAATGCGTGCTTTGACACGGTCCTTGTGCAACACCGCGCGCATTTCGTTGGGGGGCAAATAGATGTCCGGCCCACCGTCATCACGGGACACAAATCCATGGCCATCACGATGGCCTTGAATAACTCCCTCTACTTCGTCCAGCAAACTACTGGTTTGGCTAATATTTTTGATACAATAACTCTCTTTCCTGAAATGCCCAGGTGGCGGAATTGGTAGACGCACTAGTTTCAGGTACTAGCGAGTAACTTCGTGGGGGTTCGAGTCCCTTCCTGGGCACCAATAGTAGTAGCTTTTAACTACTGGTTTTGATAAA
>JBEEMW010000029.1:0-26085 GCA_041192445.1 Pseudomonadota bacterium
TTCAACGCGAGTCTGGACGGAAACGCCCGCCGCGCGATTGACATCTTTGAGGGAGAAGAAGTTGACGCGTCCGCCTTCCAGGCGCTCGTTCAACAGGCGATCGCCCTCAACCGTGCTGGCAAGGCCATGCCTTCGAAGACAACAAAGTCCTGAGGTCTTCCGACCCACTCCAGTCATGACGCAAAATACGGTCCATGAAACCACCCGCAAGACTGCAATCCCTGATCGAAGAAGGCCTGATCGACACCGTTGTGCGCCAGCTCATGAGCGGCAAGGAGGCCATGGTGTTTGTGGTGCGCTGTGGCGAAGAGACGCGCTGCGCCAAGGTTTACAAAGAGGCCACCCACCGCAGCTTTCGTCAGGCGGTGGACTACACCGAAAACCGCAAGGTGAAAAACACGCGCCAGGCCCGCGCCATGGCCAAGGGCACCAAGTTTGGCCGCCAGGCGCAAGAAGCGGCGTGGCAGAGCGCCGAGGTGGATGCCCTTTACCGCCTGGCTGACGCCGGTGTGCGTGTACCCAAGCCGTACAACTTTCATGAGGGTGTGCTGCTGATGGAGCTGGTCTGCGACGCGCATGGTGATGCCGCCCCGCGCCTGAACGACGTGCAGTTCACCCCTGAAGCGGCCCGCACCCACCACGCCACGCTGCTGGCGGAGGTGGTGCGCATGTTGTGCGCGGGCGTGGTGCACGGCGATTTGTCTGAATTCAACATCCTGCTCGGTCACGTGGACGGTGTGGACACCCCGGTAATCATTGACCTGCCGCAGGCGGTGGACGCTGCCGGCAACAACCACGCGCAGCGCATGCTGCTGCGCGACGTGGCCAACCTGCGCGGCTTCTTTGGCCAGTTTGCGCCAGAGCTGCTGCTGACCCACTATGGCCCCGAGATGTGGGACCTGTACCAGCGTGGCATGCTGGACATGGACGTAGTGCTGACCGGCCACTTTGCCCACAAACACGGGGCGGTGGACGTGGGCAGCGTGATGCGGGAGATTGGCGATGTGGCCGCCGACGAGGCCGCGCGGCGCCTGCGCATGCAGGCGGTGGGCTGAACAGTTGACGTTTGGGCCCTGAGCCATTAAAAATGGCGTCATGCAGATTCTTGTTCGCGCCATCGAATTTCAATTAGCCCATCTGCCAATGCCCATTGCCCTGCGTCTTCCGGACGGGCGGGTCATTGGTGCCACGCCGTCCGGTGTGACGTTGGGCTTCTCCAGGTGGTCGGGTGTGACGGCTTTCACAGCCGGCAAAATTGGCACCCTGGCAGAGGGTTTTGTTGAAGGCCGCGTGCAAATTGAAGGCAGCATGCGGGAGGTGATGGCCGTGGCGGCAAAGCTTTTGCCAGGCAGCCCGGTGTCGGGGCCGCCCAGCTGGTGGGCAACACAGTTGCAACGCGCGCGCTCACTGAAGGTGCACTCGGTGGAGCGCGATGCCCGGCAGGTGCAGTTTCACTACGATGTGAGTGACGACTTCTATAACTTGTGGCTTGATCCCAGGCGGGTCTATTCCTGCGCCTACTATCGCGATTCCGACATGACACTGGCCCAGGCCCAGGAGGCCAAGCTGGACCACATTTGTCGCAAGCTCCAGCTCAAACCCCAGGACCGGTTTCTGGACATTGGCGCCGGCTGGGGTGGTTTGCTGTTGTGGGCGGCAGAGCATTACGGTGTGGAGGCCACCGGCATCACCCTGTCCAAAAATCAACATGCCCATGTGCAGCGCCTGATCAACGAGCGGGGTCTGCAGGACCGGGTGCACATTCACCTGCGCGACTACCGCGAGATGGATGCGTCACAGCAGTTTGACAAGATTGCGTCGGTCGGCATGTTTGAGCACGTGGGCCAGGCCAATCTGGGCGCTTATTTCAAGCGCATCCACCAACTGTTGGCACCGGGTGGCATGGTGCTGAACCACGGCATCACGGCCGGGGCACCCAGCGCGGGGCAACTGGGCAGTGGCATGGGTGATTTCATCGAAAAATACATTTTCCCCGGCGGGGAGTTGTTGCACGTGAGTGAAATCCTGAAACACACCGCCACCGCAGGCCTGGAGATGGTGGACACCGAGAACCTGCGCCCCCACTATGCCCGTACGCTGTGGGCCTGGTCGGATGCGCTGGAAGCCCAACTCGATGAGGCGCGCCGGGCTTTGGCGCTGACCGCGGGCGGGATGCGCGCAGATCGCGCCGAACGGGTGCTGCGGGCTTATCGCCTGTATCTGGCCGGGAGCGCCATGTGTTTTGAGCAGGCCTGGCTGTCCCTGCACCAGATGCTGGCCGTCAAGGGGGCACAATCGGGCTATCCGTTCAACCGCGGATACATGTACCCCAACGATTGACACCCCGCCATGCTCTACAAATTCAAATCCAAGGCCACCGGTGACCTGATCATGCTGGAGCCCAACGGGCGGCGCATGCTGGAGATTATTGGCAAAGAGGCTGGCCCCAAGGGCATTGTGTTGCCGCAGGACATGCCTGCGGCTGTTGCTGCACTGGAGGCGGCCGTTGCGCAAGAGGAAGCCGACCAGCAAGCGGCGGTCCGGCTGGCGCTGACTGAAGGCCGTTCAGCCCCGAAATTTGAGGCGGTGTCGCTGCGTCAGCGCGCTGTTCCGTTCATTGAGATGCTCAAACGCTGCCACAAGGCCGATCACGAGATCGTGTGGGGCGTTTGAGCGATTAAACGCTACCGGCTGGGTCAGTCAGCGAATTGCTTGGCAGCTTCAATGATGGGCTTGAGCTTGGTAATTTCTGCCGCCACAAAAGCCTTGTGTGCTGCAGGTTCCACCCGGTTGTCAGTGACCACCACAGCGCCCAGTTCCTCTTGTTTCTTCAGGAAATCAGGGTCTTTGAGGACCGCCTTGAGGGCGTCATTGAGCTGCTTCTGAATAGCCGGTGGTGTGCCTTTTGGCGCATACAGGCCGTGCCAAACCGTCAGATCAAACCCTTTCAGGCCCATTTCCTGTAGCGTGGGGTAGTCCTTGAGCACCTTGCTTTTGGACAGGGGTTTGGCCGTGGTCACAGCAAATGCCTTGACCCGGCCGGCCGCGATTTGTTGGGTGGTGTTGGTGGACTGGTCACACATCACATCGACCTGGCCGCCCAGCAGTGCATTCATGGCCGGGGAGGTGCCGCTGTAAGGAATGGTGGTCATGGCTTCGTTGGCCTTGATGGCCGCCTGCCACATCAAACCGCACAGGTGCGACGCTGATCCCAGACCGGCATGGGCAATGTTCAGCTTGCCGGCATTGGCGCGAATGTAGTTCTCAAAATCACGGTAGGTGTTGGCAACCAGCTGGGGCTTGCCGATCAGGGTCATGGGCACTTCGTTAATCAGGCCCAGGTACTCAAAGTCTTCCAGCGGTTTGTACTGGATCTTCTTGTAAAGGGCCGGGGTGGCCGCCATGCCGATATGAAACAACAGCAGGGTGTGGCCATCGGGTGCCGCACGGGCAACCTTGGTGGCACCAATCGTGCCGCCAGCGCCTGCGGTGTTTTCGACCACAAAATTGGCACCGCCACCCAGGGTTTTGCGCATGCCTTCGGCCAGTTGGCGCGCGACGAGGTCAGTAGGACCGCCCGCCGCGAAAGGAACCACAATGGTGATGGGCTTTGCGCCGGGGAATTCCTGCGCCTGGGCAAACAGCGACAGGGCTGCTGCTGCAACAACCAGTAAACGTTTCATTTAAATCTCTCCACAATAAACATGAAGAGAGAGTCTAAAACACCCAGCGGCAATATCCATCGCGGAAACTACTTAGCGGGAAATCACTTACGGGAATGTACGGAAACTATTTGTAGCTGCGGGCGTCTTCAATGACCTTGCCATCGTTGGGCAGGCTTCCGGGCTCAACCAGCTCGACCAGGCCACGTAGTTTGGTGACATCGCGGATTGCCTCGCTGATTTTGGCAGCCAGGGCATCGGGGCCACTGCATGCTGTTTCAACCTTGAGCGTCATCGCGTCATTGGCCATTTCACCGGTGACCACCAGGCGCGCCTTCACCACTTCGGGAAAACGTTTGGCGATGGTGTCCACCTGGCCGGGATGCACAAACATGCCCCGGATCTTGGTGGTTTGGTCGGCTCGCCCCATCCAGCCCTTGATGCGGGTATTGGTACGGCCGGTAGGGCAAGTGCCGCTGAGAACCGCAGACAAGTCCCCGGTCCCAAAACGAATCAGTGGGTAACTGGGGTTGAGCGAGGTCACGACCAGCTCGCCCACCTCCCCCTCGGGCACCGGGTCCCCCGTGCCGGGGCGCACGATTTCAACAATCACGCCCTCATCCAGCACCAGGCCTTCGCGGGCACGGGTTTCGTAGGCAATCAGCCCCAGATCGGCAGTGGCATAACACTGGTAGGCATCAATGCCGCGGGCGGTAAACCAGTCCCGCAGGGAGGGCGGGAAGGCTTCGCCACCAAACATGGCTTTCTTCACGCTGGGCAGCGCCACACCCATCTCTTGCGCCTTGTCCACAATGATTTTCAGAAAACTGGGCGTACCGATGTAGCCTGCCGGCTGCAACTCGGCCATGGCCTGCACCTGCTGCTCGGTTTGGCCGGTGCCCCCGGGAAACACGGTACACCCCATGGCGTGGGCCCCCGTCTCCATCATGGAGCCAGCCGGCACAAAGTGATAACTGAAACAGTTGTGAATCAGCTCGGACGGCCGGAAACCGGCGGCATAGATCGCGCGCGCCATGCGCCAGTAATCTTTGGCTGTGCCTTCGGGCTCGTAAATGGGACCGGGGCTGGAGAAAACGCGTGGCATGTGTGTGCCAAAACCCACCGCACTGAACCCGCCAAACACATTGCCCGGCTGGGCTGCACGTGCGGCTTGCTGGTGCGCCAGCAGCTCATGCTTGCGCGTGACAGGCAGGCTGGCCAGTGACTGGCGACTGGTTACCCCGGCCGGGCTCACGTCTTTCAAAATCTGATTCAGGGCGGCTGACGAATCTTTGGCGTGGGCAACCTGCCCCGGCAATGCCGCCATCAGGGCCGCTTCGCGCTCGGCGCTGTCGCGCGTTTCCAGTGCATCAAAATGGGTGTTCATGTTGACAATCCTTAAGCCAGCCAGCGCTTGCGCCGCTTGTAACTCTTCGCACCCTTGAAGCTCTTGCGTTCGCCGCCACCCATGCCGAGGTAGAACTCCTTGACGTCCTCGTTGTTCGCGAGGTCGCTGGCGGCACCGTCCATCACCACCCGGCCAGATTCCATGATGTAGCCGTAGTCAGCGTATTTCAGGGCCATGTTGGTGTTTTGCTCCGCCAGCAAAAAAGTGACTTTCTCTTTCTGGTTGAGGTCTTTCACGATCTCGAAGACCTCCTCCACAATCTGCGGCGCCAGGCCCATGGAGGGCTCATCCAGCAGCACCATGCTGGGGTTGGCCATCAATGCGCGACCAATGGCGCACATTTGCTGCTCACCCCCCGAGGTATAGGCGGCCTGGCTGGACGCCCTGATTTTGAGGCGCGGAAAGTAGTTGTAAACCTTCTCCAGATTGGCCGCCACCTCGGCCTTGCTCTTGCGCGTGTAGCCGCCGGTGAGCAGGTTTTCCTCAATGGTGAGGTGGGCAAAGCAGTGCCGCCCCTCCATCACCTGCACCACGCCACGCTGCACCAGATCGGCGGGCGAGAGGTTCTCGATGCGCTCGCCGCGCAGCTCGATGCTGCCTTTGGTCACATTGCCGCGCTCGCCTTTGAGCAGGTTGGAAATGGCCCTCAGGGTAGTGGTCTTGCCCGCACCATTCCCCCCCAGAATGGCCACAATCCTGCCTTCCGGAACGTTGAGGGAAACCCCCTTCAGAACCAGAATGACGTGGTTGTAAATGACCTCGATGCCATTGACGTTTAAAACGATGTTTGGAGTGCTCATGATGTTGTGTGGTTAGCAGCCCAAAGGGCAGCGCAGCTGTCCTTTGGGCTGGAGGTTCTTGCGAACCTCCAGCGTCTCCCCTGCGCGTGCAGGGGTGCGCAGCCGGTGTCCGGTCAGGACTGGCAATCCGCGGGTGTGCGGGGGGTCAGCTTCTTGTCTGCCGCGTATTTGGCGGCGGTTGCCTTGACCAAGGGCTTCAGGATTTGCTCATCCGCCTGCAGCCAGTCGGACGTGAATTTCCAGTCTTTGCCGTCCCAGGTGTGGACGCGTGCCCAGTTCGAACCCATGTGATCAACACAGGAGGTGCTGACCGGACGCATCACACCTGCAAAACCAGCCGCGTCAAGCTTCTTCTGGTCAAGAGTCAGATTCTCATAGCCCCAACGTGCCTGCTCACCGGTAACCCATTTGCCCTTGCCGAAACGTTCCTGGGCCTGACGTACACCTTCAACTGCCAGCATGGCACTCATGGCGCCGCGCATGTACAACACCTGGCCGACTTCTTCCTTCGGCCCAGTACCCTGGCCCTTGGCGTGAACCAGGGCCAGAATGTCTTTGACTACTTTGGAATTGGGCTCGGCACCGTGCTGCATGGTCACAGCGTTGTACCCTTTTGCGCCTTCACCCACGTCTTTCACATCGGGCTCAGCACCCGACCACCACACGCCGTACATCTTTTCACGCGGGTAACCGGTGGCTTGCGCCTCCTTGAGTGCGGTGGAATTCATCACGCCCCAACCCCACAACAACACGTAATCCGGTTTGGCCTGACGAACTTGCAGCCAGGTTGCTTTTTGATCAACACCGGGTGCCGTCACGGGCAACAACTGCAAGGAGAAACCATGCATGGCCGCACGCTCTTGCAACAGCGGAATTGGTTCTTTGCCATACGGTGAGTCATGGTAAACCAGTGTGATTTTTTTGCCCTTGAGCTTATCCAGGCCGCCTTCTTTTTTGCCAATAGTCTGAATCAGCGCATCAGCGGCCAGCCAGTAGGTTCCAGCGAGAGGAAAGTTCCACTTGAATACGGTGCCATCCTGGCTTTCGCTACGGCCGTAACCAGCCGTGATCAACGGAATTTTGTCGCCAGGGGCTTTTTCAGTGAGTGCAAAAGTGATGCCGGTTGACAACGGCTGGAACACCGTAGCACCATCGTGCTTGCCTTTCAGGCGCTCATAACACTCCACACCACGTGCGGTGTCGTAACCGGTTTCGCACTCTTCATAAATGATCTTCACACCGTTGATCCCACCCTTGGCATTGATCAACTTGAGGTAGTCGGAGTAACCGTTGGCCCATGGCACGCCGTTTGGTGCGTAGGGACCGGTGCGGTAAGGCAGGCCGGGGAAGAACTGTGCTTTTGTCTCGGCGGCGTAGGCCCCGACGCCGGCTGCGGCGAGCAGGCTGGCCAGGACGATGTTGCGGATTTTCATGGAAGTCTCCTAAAGGATCGGCACTCGCATGCCATTGGTTAACGAACGAAAAAAGAACAGGGTCCGGTCAATGCGGGAACGGCCACAAACGCAGTTTTTGCTTGGCAATGGCCCACAACCGGGCCAGGCCATGGGGTTCCACAATCAGGAACCACACGATCAAGGCGCCAAAAATGATCAGCTCGGCGTGGGAAATACCGGCGGTAGAAATGTCAACACCGAACAGGCCGCCCAGAACCGGCAGAAACTGATTCAGGGCAATGGGCAGGATCACAATGAATCCGGCACCAAAAAAGCAGCCCATGATGGAACCCATGCCACCGATGATGACCATGAACAGCAGCTTGAACGACAGATCGACCGAGAATGCCGCCGGCTCCCAGGCCCCCAGATAGACAAAGCCCCACAAGGCACCGGCCACACCCACAATAAACGAGCTCACCGCAAAAGCGCTGAGCTTCGCGTACATGGGTCGGATGCCAATGACCGCGGCGGCCACGTCCATGTCGCGTATGGCCATCCATTCACGCCCAATGGCGCCCCGCACCAGATTCTTGGACAACACGCCCAGCACGACCAGAATGGACAGGCACAGCAGGTATTTCGAGGTTGGGCTCTCTATTTCCAGACCGAACACCTGCAAACCGGAGACCGAGACCGACCCCGAAGCCGAGTCATTGGTAAACCACTTGATGCGCAGAAACATCCAGTCGCTGAAAAACTGGGCTGCCAACGTGGCGACCGCCAGGTACAGGCCCTTGACGCGCAAACTGGGCAGGCCAAACAAGATGCCAAAAGCCGAAGAGCACAACCCCCCGAGGATGAGTGCCGGAATGAGTGGCATACCCGGCACACGCACAAAAAAGTTGAACGCCGCATAAGCGCCCACGGCCATGAAGGCCCCGGACCCGAGTGAAATTTGCCCGCAATAACCCACCAGAATGTTCACCCCCAACGCCGCCAGTGACATGATCAGAAAGGGAATGAAAATCGCCCTGAACAGGTAGTCGCTGCCCAGCATCGGCACCACAACAAAGGCGGCGGCGATGAGCATCAGCACCACCCAACGATCTTGTGCAATCGGGAAGATCTGCTGGTCTTCGCGGTAGGTGGTTTTGAATTGGCCGTTTTCTCTGTAGAACATAAGTATTCCGATAGTCCTTCGCTTGTCGAGGGATCAGACGCGATCAATGATTTTTTCGCCGAACAAGCCTTGTGGCCGGAACAACAAAAACAGGAGGGCCAGCACGTAGGCAAACCAGATCTCGATGCCACCCCCGACATAGGGGCCCAAAAACACCTCGGACAACTTCTCGCCCACACCGATGATGAGTCCGCCAAGAATGGCCCCGGGCACGGATGTCAGCCCGCCCAGAATCACCACCGGCAAGGCCCGCAGGGCAACCGTGGTGAGCGAAAACTGCACCCCGAGTTTGCTGCCCCAGATCATGCCGGCAACCAGCGCCACCACACCCGCAACACACCACACAATGACCCAGATGCGGTTCAGCGGTATGCCGATACTTTGCGCCGCCTGGTGATCATCCGCAACTGCGCGCAGGGCACGGCCAGTGGCCGTTTTCTGAAAAAAGATGCTGAGCAATGTGACCAGCACGGCAGCAATCAGGGCCGCATACAAATCCTCTTTGTTGATCAGGATGCCGCCCTCAAAGAGACTCTCAAAGGCCAGAATCGGCTCTTTGGGCATGCCAATGTCAATCTTGTAAATATTGCTGCCGAAGATGGTCTGCCCCATGCCATCCAGAAAGTAGCTGATGCCCAAAGTGGCCATCAACAACGTGGTGCCTTCCTGGTTGACCAGATGACGCAACACCAGGCGCTCGATGATCCAGGCCACCACAAACATGACCACACCCGCGGCCAGGAAGGCCAGCACGTTGGCCGCGATGGGGCTGGTGATGCCGGTCAACCCCGGAATCCACTCGGCAAAACGCGCCATGGCCAGCGCGGCGAACAGTACCATGGCGCCCTGCGCAAAGTTAAACACACCCGAGGCCTTGTAGATCAACACAAAGCCCAGCGCCACCAGTGAATACAACATGCCGGCCATCAGGCCGCCAAGCAGTGTTTCAAGAAAAAATGCCATTTTGTTTCCTTAGTGACCGGTGCCCAGATAGGCGCTGATCACTTCTTCGTTGTTGCGTACTTCATCGGGCGTGCCGTCGCCGATTTTTTTGCCGTAATCCAGCACCACCACGCGGTCTGAAATATCCATCACCACACCCATGTCGTGTTCGATCAGGACCACGGTGGTGCCGAACTCTTCATTCACGTCCAGCACGAAGCGGCACATGTCCTGCTTCTCTTCCACGTTCATGCCTGCCATGGGCTCATCCAGCAGCAGCACCTGCGGCTCCATGGCCAGGGCGCGGCCCAGGTCGACGCGCTTTTGCAGGCCGTAGGGCAACTGGCCCACGGGCGTTTTGCGAAACGCCTGGATTTCCAGAAAGTCGATGATGTGCTCAACCGCTTCGCGGTGCCTGATTTCTTCGCGCTCGGCAGGGCCGATTCGCAGCGCCTGCAGTAGCAGGTTGCTTTTGATCTTGAGGTTGCGCCCGGTCATGATGTTGTCAATCACACTCATGCCTTTGAACAGCGCCAGATTCTGGAAAGTACGCGCAATGCCCATGGTGGCCACCTGGTGGCTGTCCATGTGGCTGAAGGTTTGCCCCCGGAAGGCAATGGAGCCATGCTGGGGCGTGTACACCCCGTTGATGCAGTTGAGCATGGAGCTCTTGCCCGCACCGTTGGGGCCGATGATGGCGCGCACCTCGTGTTCACGCACGTCAAATGAAATGTCGGTCAGCGCCTTGACGCCACCGAAGGACAGGGAAATATTTTTGACGTCAAGAATGACGTCACCGATTTTTTTGGTTGCCATGACTTTTTTCGTTGGATTCAGGCTGCCGCCTTGACCGGCGCGAATGTTTTTGCGTCGTCAATTTTTAACGTGGCGCTGACACTGCCCGAGCGGCCGTCTTCGAACTTCACCACGGTCTCGATAAATTGCGTGGTCTTGCCTCCGTACAGGGCATCCACCAGAGGCTGGTATTTGTCAGCGATAAAACCGCGGCGCACCTTGTTGGTTCGGGTCAACTCGCCGTCGTCCGCATCCAGCTCCTTGTGCAGCACCAGAAAACGGCTGACCTGCGAGCCCGCCAGCAAGGTGTCCACACTCAGGTCGGCATTGACTTTTTCGACGCATTCCCTGATGAGCTGGTAGACCTCGGGTTTTTGCGCCAGATCGGTGTAGCCCGCATAAGGCAGGTTGCGGCGCTCGGCCCAGTTGCCCACGGCATCAAAATCAATGTTGATCATGACGCAGACTTTTTCGCGGCCGTCGCCGTAGGCCACCACTTCCTTGATGTGCGGGAAGAACTTGAGCTTGTTCTCGACGTATTTGGGCGCGAACATGGCCCCGTCATTGGCACCGCCCTGGATGCGGCCCACGTCCTTGACGCGATCAATGATCTTGAGGTGGCCGTGGGCGTCAATGAACCCGGCGTCACTGGTGTGGTACCAGCCGTCGGCCGTGAGCACCTCGGCGGTCGCGGCCGGGTTCTTGAAATACTCCTTGAGCAGGCCGGGTGACTTGACCAAAATCTCGCCGTTGTCGGCCACCTTGATCTCCACCCCGGCACAGGGCACACCCACGGTGTCGGCGCGGGCTTGCGTGTCTGGCTGCAGGCATACAAACACGGCGGTCTCGGTTGAGCCATAAAGCTGCTTGAGGTTGATGCCAATGCTGCGGTAAAAGGTGAACAGGTCTGGGCCAATCGCCTCACCCGCGGTATAGGCGACGCGCACCCGGCTCATGCCAAGGTTGTTGCGCAGGGGGCCGTACATCAGCACATTGCCCAGCGCATACATCAGGCCGTCCAGAAAAGAGGCTGATTTGCCATCCATTTTGGCCGGGCCCACCCGTTGCGCCACAGCCATGAAGTAGTGAAACAGGCGGCGCTTGATCAGCCCGGCATCTTCCATGCGGATCATCACGCTGGTGAGCAGGCCTTCAAACACACGCGGCGGCGCAAAGTAATAGGTGGGGCCAATCTCCTTGAGGTCGATGGTAACCGTGGCGGCCGACTCGGGGCAATTCACCACGTAGCCACAGGCCAGCCACTGCGCGTAGCTGAAAATGTTCTGGCCAATCCAGGCGGGCGGCAGGTAGGCCAGCACCTCCTCGGCGTTGGTGAGTTTGTCGAAATCCGCCCCGGCTTTGGCGCGGTTGAGCAGGCTGTTGTGGGTGTGCACCACACCTTTGGGATTGCCGGTGGTGCCGGATGTGAAAAACATGGCGGCCACATCACCCGCCTGCACCTGATTGACCCCGGTTTTGAAAAAATCCGGGTTCGCCGCAGCAAAGGCCGTACCCGCCTGCAGCAGCGTCTCCAGTGAGGTCAGGCCGGGCTCATCGTAATTGCGCAGGCCGCGCGGATCATCAAAGTAAATGTGGCTGAGTTGCGGGCATTTCTCGCGAATTTCCAGCAGTTTGTCCACCTGCTCCTGGTCTTCGGCAAACGCAAAACACACGTCGGCGTTGTTGATCGGGAACACACACTCCAGCGCCGCGGCATCCTGGTACAGCGGAATGGGAATCGCCCCCAGGGATTGCACCGCCAGCATGGTGGCGTACAACCGCGGCCGGTTGGCCCCCACCACAATCATGTGGTCATGGCGTCGCAACCCGGCCTGATGCAGGCCGCAGGCAATGTGCTCGACCAGCGTGGCCAAACCGCCCCAGCTCAAGGCCTGCCAGATGCCATATTCTTTTTCGCGCATGGCAGCGGCCGGGGCACGCTCGGCGGCATGTTTCAGCAGCAGTCTCGGGAACGTCGTTTGCACGGCAGGCATCCTTCCAGTTCGTCTCTCGGGGCATTTCTCTTGACCTGAACTGTAGAAACTAATTTGACGCTAGGATGTCGGTTCGACGACAATTGAGGGTTTCAGAGCCTAGGGGTTTCCCTAGGTCACATCGAGAAGTTCTGCACCACAAGCCATGTCAAACGACCTGTCCCTGCACCACCGACGCCGTGCGCCATCAGCTGCCGAGCTGGCCGCCATTCCGTGGCTGGCGCTGCTGGGCGATGCCGAGCGCAACCTGGCCTGCCAGGAGCTGAAGGTCGGTGATGCCCTGCCCGGAGATTTTGTGTGCCGCGTGGGGCGCCCCGTGACGTATTGGTTTGGTGTGGTGGACGGCTTGCTGAAAATGAGCACCGACAGCGAAGACGGCCACAGCATGACCTTCACCGGTGTGCCGCCCGGTGGTTGGTTTGGCGAAGGCACGGCCCTCAAACGCGAACCTTACCGTTACAACATCCAGGCCCTGCGCAAGAGTGTGGTGGCCGGGCTGCCGGTTGAAACCTTTCACTGGCTGCTGGATCACTCGATCGGGTTCAACCGCTTTGTCATGAACCAGCTCAATGAACGTCTGGGCCAGTTTATTGCCGCGCGTGAAATTGACCGCATGACCAACCCGGAAGTTCGCGTGGCACGCAGCCTGTCGTCCCTGTTCAACCCGGTGCTGTATCCCGGCGTGGGTGAGCTGCTGCGCATCACCCAGCAGGAGCTGGCGTATCTGGTGGGCCTGTCGCGCCAGCGCGTGAACGAAGCGCTGGCGGCGCTGGAAGCCCAGGGCGTGATCCGGGTGGAATATGGCGGATTGCGCGTGCTGAGCCTGGCGGCGCTGCGTTCCCGTGTATTTGAAGGGAAATAGGCCGTTAGCCCTCGTGGGATGTGCGTGAGCAGCTATTGTTTTTGTAGTGCTCTGGTGGTTTGACTGCATTGTCGGCAGGCGTGTCGGGTGGACACGACGCGGACACCCGGCGCGCTAGCCAGCCTTGTAAAATAGGCGCAAGCAGCTACCAAATCAATAGCAAATGACCGACTCCAAACCCCCCGTCTTCCGCCGCGCAGCGCCACCGCCTGCGGCCAAACCCGCCAGCGGCGCGCCCATTCCCAAGGGGCAAACCAACACTGCCGCCTTTGGTGCCAACGGCACCATGCGCCTGAACAAACGCATGGCCGAGCTGGGGCTGGCTTCGCGCCGCGAGGCCGATGAGTGGATTGGCAAGGGCTGGGTCAGGGTGAATGGCAAAGTGGCCGAGATGGGCATGCAGGTGGCGTCCGATGTGCGCATCGAGATCGACAAACTGGCCAAAGGCCAGCAGGCCAACCAGGTCACCGTGTTGATCAACAAACCCCTGGGCCTGGTGAGCGGCCAGGCCGAAGACGGCCACGAGCCCGCCATCACGCTGGTGCAGCCGCAAAACCGCTGGACTGAGGACAACGCCCGCTTTTTCTTTCACGCAAGCCAGCTCAAGAGCCTGGTGCCCGCCGGGCGGCTGGACATTGATTCCACCGGCCTCCTGGTGCTGACGCAGGATGGCCGCGTGGCGCGCCAGCTGATTGGTGAAGACTCAGGTATGGAGAAAGAGTATCTGGTGCGGGTGATTTACACCGGCGTGCTCAACGCGGCAGCGGCGACCTCGGCGGCAGCCACTTACGCGGCCCGCCCTGCAGTGCGCCCGGCCCCGCCCACCCAGCTCAGCCGCATTGACGATGACGACCCGGTGAGCACCGACGTGCAATCGGTCTTCCCCCTGGACAAACTCAAGCTGCTGCGCCACGGCCTGAGCCTGGACGGCCAGGCCCTGAAACACGCCAAGGTGGAATGGCAAAACCCCGAGCAGTTGCGCTTTGTCCTGACCGAAGGCAAAAAACGCCAGATTCGCCGCATGTGTGAGCAGGTGGGCCTGAAGGTGGTGGGCTTGAAGCGCGTGCGCGTGGGCAACGTGATGCTGGGCAATCTGCCTTTGGGCCAGTGGCGTTATCTGGCACCGCACGAGCGGTTCTAGGCGACGCCACCTACCCGGGGCGCGGTTTGTTACCCACAATGGCACAGCCCATGACAACGCCCCGCAAAAGCCCGATCAAACACCTGCACGCCACGGACATCCGGAGCGTCGCCCAACTGGCCACACAGGCCACGCTGGGCGTCGCCCGCATCACTGAAGGGGTGCACCAGTCAATCTGGAAAACACTGGGCGCGCCGGGCGGCAAAACGCCCACGCAAACCCGGGGTATCACCGGACTGGTTTACAAAAGTGTGCGAGGCATCACGCAACTCGTGGGAAACAGCCTGGACGCGGTGCTGGGCAAGCTGGAACCCCTGTTTGACGCGGCGAACAACGCCAAGCCCGGCACGCCCGAGCGCGAAGCCGTGCTGGCCGCGCTCAATGGCGTGATGGGCGACCGCCTGGCCGACAGCAGCAACCCGCTGGCCACCACCATGAGCCTGCGCCACCGTGGCGCGCCCCTGAACAAGGGGCTGAAGTGGCAACCCCTGCCACCTGATCTGAAAACCACCGGCAAAGTGCTGCTGCTGATTCACGGCCTGTGCATGAATGACCTGCAATGGCAAACGCCCACCCAAACCCAGCCTCAAACGGAAGCAGAGGCACCGGCGGGCGCGCCCCATGACCACGGCGCCGCACTGGCCCGGGAACTGGGCTACACCCCGCTCTATCTGCGCTACAACACGGGCCTGCACACCTCGCAAAACGGGCACGAACTCTCCCGCCTGCTGGAGCTGCTGGTCAACCACTGGCCCGTGCCTATTGAAGACCTCACCATCGTGGCCCACAGCATGGGCGGGCTGGTCACGCGCAGCGCGGTGCATTCGGCTCGGTACCCTTCAGGCAAGACCGCCCCACTCTGGCCCACCTACCTGAAAAACATCGTATTTCTGGGCACACCACACCATGGCGCGCCGCTGGAGCGGGCTGGCAACTGGGTGGACGTTCTGCTGGGGGCCACGCCCTACAGCAAGCCTTTTGCCAGACTGGCCCAATTGCGCAGCGCCGGCATCACTGATTTGCGTTACGGCCACGTTGTAGATGCCGACTGGCAAGGCCAGGACCGGTTTCGCCGTCAACCCGACGCCCGCCAGCCAGTGCCCTTACCCGAAGGTGTTGCCTGCTTCACCATCGCGGCCACCACCGCCGCGAAACGCAGCACCCTGGCAGACCGCCTGATTGGTGACGGCCTGGTGCCCCTGCGCAGCGCACTGGGCCAGCATGACAACCCGCTGCGCACCCTGATTTTTGCGAAATCGTCGCAGTGGATTGCCTGCCGCACAAGCCACATGGCGCTGCTCGGCAGCCCGGAGGTCAGCGCACAACTGGTGAAGTGGCTGGCTTAGTTGGCTCAGGGGGCCGGGTGGATTTAAGGCGCGGAACCCGGTGGTTTTTTGGCCGGCGGATCTTCCGGCAACCCCTGCAGCTCGGTGTCCTTGTAGGTGGACTCCCGAAACCGGCTGTCGGGCTTGCCGTCCTGGACCAGGACGCTGTCCTCCCACAGGCCCCAGGCGGTGTCAGAGTCGCTCTCAACCACCTCGGGCTGGGGCAGTGCATCCAGCAATGGGTCAAAGGTTCTGCTGCCAGCGGCTGGCGGTGCAGCGGGTTTTGGCGTGACCGGTTTCATCTATTTCATTCCCTTTTTCATGAATGTAGCGTGTCTTGGGCCGGATTGACGGCCATTGCGCCCAATTTTGGGTAATTTTTGAGGATAAACTCCCCACCCATCGCCCATAATTGCAGGTTCACTGCGCGCGGCCCGGTGCCTTGTGCGCGATCCGTTTTTTGATACAACGCCATTCCCTCATCTCCATATGACCAAGCAAACCCTTTCCTTTCAGGCCGAAGTTGCGCAGTTGCTGCACCTTGTCACCCACTCGCTGTACTCCAACAAGGAAATTTTCCTGCGCGAGCTGATCTCCAATGCGTCCGACGCCTGTGACAAGCTGCGTTATGAGGCGATCAACACCCCCGGCCTGTATGAAGACGCCCCCAATCTGGAAGTCAGGGTTTCCTTCGACAAGGAGGCGAAAACACTGACCATCACCGACAACGGCATTGGCCTCTCACAACAGGAAGCCATCGACAACCTGGGCACCATCGCCAAGAGCGGCACCAAGGACTTTGTGAGCAAGCTCAGCGGCGACCAGAAAGCCGACTCCCAACTCATCGGCCAGTTTGGCGTGGGCTTTTACTCCGGCTTCATCGTGGCCGACAAAATCACGGTGGAATCGCGCCGTGCGGGCACACCCGCCGCTGAAGGCGTGCGCTGGGTCAGTGACGGCGGTGCCAGTGGCGGTGGCGCATTTGAAGTGGAAAACATCAGCCGTGACCAACGCGGCACCAGTGTCACCCTGCACCTGCGCGAAGACGCAATGGACTATGCCAGCGCCTGGAAGGTCAAGGGCATCATCAACAAATACTCTGACCACATCAGCCTGCCCATCCTCATGGAAAAGGAAGAGTGGAAAGACGGCGAGCTGATCAACCCGGGTGACGAAAAAGGTGGCCGCCAGCCCGGCGCCATGGTCAAGACCGGCGAGTGGGAAACCGTGAACAAGGCCAGCGCCATCTGGGCACGGCCCAAAAAAGACATCAGCCCGGAGCAGTACGACGAGTTTTACAAGCAGATCAGCCACGACTTTGAAGCGCCGCTGGCCCACACCCACAACCGGGTGGAAGGCAGCACCGAGTACACACAATTGCTTTTCATTCCGGGCAAAGCGCCCATGGATTTGTGGAACCGCGACAAAAAGGGCGGCCTGAAGCTGTATGTGAAGCGGGTGTTCATCATGGACGACGCCGAGGCGCTGCTCCCCACCTACCTGCGCTTCGTCAAGGGCGTGGTCGATTCCGCCGATTTGCCCCTGAACGTGAGCCGCGAGCTGCTGCAGGAAAGCCGCGACGTGAAAGCCATCCGCGAAGGCTGCACCAAACGCGTGCTGGGCATGCTGGAAGACCTGGCCAAACATGACAAGGCGGCAGACCCCGTCACATTGGCTGAAGGCGTGACCGACACCACCGCAGGGGTTACCGATGTCCTGAGTGAGGCGGACAAGGCCGATGCGGCCGCCCAATTGGGCAAATACAGCCAGTTTTACGCCGAGTTTGGCGCGGTGCTCAAGGAAGGCCTGGGCGAAGACTTCGCCAACAAGGACCGTCTGGCCAAGCTGCTGCGTTTTGCAAGCACCCATACCTCCGTTCGCCCTGAGCCCGTCGAAGGGCAAGAGGCTTCGACAGGCTCAGCCCGAACGGGTGGTTTGGTGTCGCTGACCGACTACAAGGCCCGCATGAAAGAAGGCCAGGAGGCCATCTACTACATCACCGCCGACACCCTGGCCGCTGCCAAAAACAGCCCGCATCTGGAAGTGTTCAAGAAAAAGGGCATCGAGGTGATCCTGATGACCGACCGCGTGGACGAGTGGGCGCTGAACTACCTGCACGACTTTGATGGCACACCGCTGCAAAGCGTGGCCAAGGGTGCGGTCGATCTGGGTACGCTGCAAGACGAAGCCGAGAAAAAGGCCGCCGAGGAAGCCGCCGAGACCTTCAAGCCGCTGTTGGCCCGTCTCAAGGAAGCCCTGAAAGACAAGGCCGAAGACGTGCGTGTCACCACCCGCCTGGTGGACAGCCCCGCCTGCCTGGTGGTGCAGGACCATGGCATGAGCACGCAACTGGCCCGCATGCTCAAGCAGGCCGGGCAAAGCGCGCCCGAGGTGAAACCGGTGCTGGAGGTGAATGCCGAACATGCACTGGTGAAAAAGCTGGACGGCTCGGTGCACTTCCACGATCTGGCCCACATCCTGTTTGACCAGGCCTTGCTGGCCGAGGGCGGCCTGCCCGCGGACCCGGCTGCCTACGTCAAACGGGTGAATGCGTTGCTGGTTTAAGGAATTGGCAGCCTGAATGAACTGAGGCCCCCGTGGATATTGCGTGAGCAGCTATTAAAAATGTAGCGTAATAGGTGACTGCCGTGCGTGGTTTTTTACAGTTTTCCGGCGGCCCCAGTTCTAGAATGCCTTGTTTCAAGCAACTTTAAACAGGGGATTCCACACATGTTCAGCAACACACAAAAATGGTCGGCCGAATTTCTCGGCACGTTCTGGCTCACACTGGGCGGCTGCGGCAGCGCGGTGCTGGCGGCCGCTTTTCCGGGGGTGGGCATTGGCTTGCTCGGCGTGTCACTGGCCTTCGGCCTGACCGTGGTCACCGGTGCCTATGCGCTGGGCCCGATCTCGGGCGGGCACTTTAACCCGGCGGTGTCCATTGGCCTGGTGGTGGGCAAACGCTTCCCCGCTGCAGAGTTGCCTGGCTACATCATCGCGCAGGTACTGGGTGCCATTGCGGCGGCCGGCATTTTGTATTTAATCGTCTCGGGCAAGGCAGGGTTCACCGGGGTGGGTGGTTTTGCCAGCAACGGTTTTGGTGAAAACTCGCCCGGCAAATTCAGCATGATGTCGGTGCTGGTGTGTGAAGTGGTCATGACAGCCATCTTCCTGATTGTCATTTTGGGCGCTACCGCCCGCCACGCTGCGGAGGGCTTTGGTGGCCTGACCATTGGCCTGTGCCTGACCCTGATCCACCTGGTGTCCATCCCCGTGTCCAACACCTCCGTGAACCCGGCCCGCAGCACCGGGCCAGCCCTGTTTGCCCAGACGGGTGCGCTGGGTGACTTGTGGTTATTCTGGGTTGCGCCGATCGTGGGTGCAGCGCTGGGCGCGTTGATTTACAACGCCCTTCTGAGCGACGACTAATACGACGATCAAGTCGTGGTGGGGGTGAGCGCTTTTTCAAGCGCTTCATCCAGCGCCTTGCAGGACGGTGAACACACCGCCTGCGATTTTCCCAGCACCTTGCGGGTGCCCATCATGGAGCGCACGCGGTGCTTGCCGCACATGAAACACGACATGGTTGCGCCGCCAAAAGCGGTTGCCGCGGCAAACGGCGACCCCGAGGCTTTTGATTTGTAACGCAGCCCACCCGCCAGAACGGCGGTTTTTGCTTCAGCTTTAGCCACGGGTGTATCCTCCGAAATGCTTGGCCAGCGCAGATGCAGCGGCCGGATTGGGTGTGGGGGTGAGAAATTGGATGGCAGTCATGGGGCAGGTTTTCAAGAGCGGGTTCACAGCGTGAATATGGCGTATTTCCACCAAAATTCAAGTGAAGGCGACCCCCCAATCATGCCACGAGCGGCTCGTCCTGCATTGCTTCGACCTGTTCTTCCAGCATTTGTACCTGGCCTTGCCAGTAATCGCTGCTGCCAAACCAGGGGAAATTGATGGGGAATGTGGGGTCGCTCCAGCGCCGCGCCAGCCATGCACTGTAGTGAATCAGGCGCAGTGTGCGCAGCGGTTCGATCAGGGCCAATTCGCGGCGGTCAAACGTGCGGAACTGCTCGTAACCGTCCACCAGGGCACCCAGTTGGCGGGTGCGTTGCGGGCGGTCCCCACTGAGCAGCATCCACAGGTCTTGCACCGCCGGGCCGGTGCGGGCGTCGTCCAGATCCACAAAATGCGGTCCGGGGCCTTTGCTGACAGGCACATCGGCGGGTGTCCACAGGATGTTGCCGGGGTGGCAGTCACCATGCAGGCGCAGCATCCTGATGGGTTCAACTTCCTGGGTGTCCTCACCCTCATTTTCGCCCTCTTCTTGGACCTCTTTTTGATCACCAGCCCCCGTCAAACATGCGTGAGTAGCTATCAAATCAATAGCGGTCTGAGAAATTTTCTCCCAGGTCGACTGCACGTCAAGCGGCACCTTGTCGTGGCTGAGCAACCACTCGCGGGAGTCCGCCCCAAAGGTCTGCATGTTCAATGCGGGCCGGACTGCAAAAGGCCGGGCTGCACCAACGGTGTGGATACGCGCCAGAAACCGCCCAATCCACTCCAGCACGTCCAGATCATCCAGCTCGGGGGGGCGTCCACCCCGGCTGGGGCTGACACTGAACGCAAAGCCGCCAAAGTGATTCAGCGTGGTGCCATTCAATGCCAGCGGTCCAATCACCGGGATTTCCGCCGTCATCAGTTCGGCTGAAAACGCATGCTCCTCCAGGATCTGGGCCTCGCTCCAGCGCTCGGGCCGGTAAAACTTGGCCACCACCACCGAGGCGTCTTCCAGATGCAACTGGTAAACACGGTTTTCGTACGAACTCAGGGCCAGCAGCCGTCCGTCGCCAAACAGGCCCACGCTGGCCAACGCGTCCAGAACAACATCGGGGGTAAGGGATTCAAAAGCGTGCATGCCGGATGCGCCTGGTTCAGCGCCCCAGGGCCAGCCGGTCGGCAAAATAGCCCGGCAGCCCGGCGCGTCGAATGGCGTCGGCGGCGGCCTCGTAGTCGTAGGGCACGCGGTGAAACGTCAGCTCACCCGCATCCGTGTCCAGCAGCGCATACATGGCCCGTGAGTCCCCATCACGCGGTTGCCCGACCGAGCCAATGGTGGCGAGCAATTGACCGCGGGCCGGCAAGGGAATCGGCATGCCGGGAATCGGGGTGATGCGGGTCAATGTGGGCCCATCGTCCCGGTAATACAGGGTTTGCATGTGCACGTGGCCACCAAACACATAACGCACATCGGGCATGCTTTCCGCCGCCTTCAGGCTCAGTGAAGCGGCCCGCTGGTCGTAAACGTAACGCCAAAGCTCCGGGGAATCTACGCTGGCGTGAACCAGCAAGACGCTGTCTTCCTGCTTCAAAAGGGGCAAGGCGGCCAAAAATGCCCGCTGGGTGGTGTCGAGCTGGGCGTGGGTCCAGGCCGCCGTACTTTCGCCCACGGTGACGGCCCGGTCTGGCGGATTCACCGCCATATCGTCGTGATTGCCCTTGATCACCAGTGCGCCGTCTTCAACCAGCACCATGATGTGCTGCATCACCGCGCAGGGATCGGCCCCATAACCCACCAGGTCACCGAGCAAGGCGATCCGGTTGGCACCACGCGCACGCGCATGGGCCAGACAAGCCTCCAGCGCCTGGATGTTGGCGTGAATGTCTGACAACAACGCCAGCTTCATGCCGCGCCACCTGTGTATTTATTATTCATGACTCACCCTTAATTGAAACGGCCAGCCTCGTTGACCGGGGCTGGCCGTTCAGGTGACAGCGGGCCTGAGCCCGCCGTCATCAATCAGCCTCGTTAAGCGAGGCTGATGCTGACCTCGATATTACCGCGAGTCGCGTTGGAATAGGGGCAAACCTGGTGCGCCTTGTCCACCAGCGACTGTGCAACCGCACGGTCCATGCCCGGCACGCTGACCACGAGTTGCACTTCAACGCCAAAGCCCGCAGGAATCTGGCCAATGCCGACCGTGGCGTTAACCGACGCATCAGCCGGTACGGCAATCTTTTCAGTCCCGGCAACATACTTCATGGCACCCAGGAAGCAGGCGCTGTAGCCTGCGGCAAACAATTGCTCGGGGTTCACGGCACCGCCTGCGCCGCCCATTTCCTTTGGCACGGACAGTTTGACGTCCAGCGAGCCGTCTGATGTTTTGCTGGAACCGTCGCGCCCGCCGGTGGAGGTGGCGTTGGCTTTGTACACAACTTTACTGATCTTGGTAACCATGGTGTTTCCTGGAAAAATGCCTCTGAAAAATGAAGCGGGTTGAAAAAATGGGACGAATTGGGAATGGATCAGCCACCGGCCGGATCACGACCCCGCCGTGGTGAGCCGGGCCCGCAAGGCCTGAACCTGCTGCGTGAGAAACACCAGCTCGGGCAGGGGGCACTGCGAAGCGCTCAGCACACAAGCCGGAATGGTTGACGCCCTGGCCCGAAGCTGGCGGCCCGCATCGGTGAGCACGATGTTGACCCGGCGTTCATCTTCTGTGGAACGGCTGCGGGCCAGCAGACCGGAGGCCTCCATGCGTTTGAGCAGGGGCGTCAGGGTGCCGGAGTCCAGGTAGAGTTTTTTGCCCAGATCGGAGACGGCCAGGTGGTCTTGCTCCCATAACACCAGCATCACCAGGTACTGCGGGTACGTCAGCCCCAGTGCTTCGAGCAGCGGCTTGTAAATCTTGGTCATGGCCAGCGACGTGGAGTACAGCGCAAAGCACAACTGGTTGTCCAGCAGCAGGGCGGGGTCAGCAGTGAGTGGGTTTTGGTTTGAAGCCATGCTTTTATTATATCTCACAATTAAATTGTGTGCAATTCATACTGCTGGCAAATCACCGACAAACCAAATGGGCCCGGCAGACCATCGGTGGCATCCGTCAGGGTAAGTAAGGGCGCTCATTAAAGTCGTCGCCTTAAAAAGGCACCCCCTTTGTGGTCTATCGTGGTGGGGCAAAAATTACCCTGAAGCCAACCGGAAATTTGTTCATGTTCGACTACATCATCATTGGCGGCGGCTCGGCCGGCTGCGTGCTGGCTGCGCGGCTGTCTGAAGACCCGGCCATCCACGTGGCACTGCTCGAAGCGGGCGGGGCTGACAGCAATGTGCTGATCCATTGCCCGGCGGGTCTGGCGCTGATGGCGTTAACCGGGCAGGCCAACTGGCAATTTGAGACCACGGCGCAACCGGGCCTGAACGGACGCCAGGGCTACCAGCCACGCGGCAAGGTGCTGGGGGGGTCCAGCTCGATCAACGCCATGATTTATACCCGTGGCCACAGTGCAGACTATGACGGCTGGGCGGCCCAGGGCAATGCCGGCTGGGCTTATGACGATGTGCTGCCCTACTTCAAGCGGGCTGAACACAACGAGCGCGGTGCCGACGGCTTTCATGCCACCGGTGGCCCGCTCAACGTCCGGGACCTGACCTCGCCCAACCGCTTCGGCCCGGTCTTTGTGAAAGCGGCCGTGCAGGCCGGATACAGCGCCAACCCCGACTTCAATGGGGCCGACCAGGAAGGCGTGGGCCTGTACCAGGTGACGCATCGCCAGGGCGAGCGTTTCAGTGCGGCCAAGGCCTACCTCACGCCCAATCTGTCACGGCCCAACCTGCACCTCATCACCGGGGCCCACACCACCCGCATCCTGTTCGAGCAAAAACGCGCCGTCGGCGTGGAGTACCAGCACGGCGGGCAAGTCAAACAACTCAGGGCATCCCGCGAGGTGTTGCTGTGCGCGGGGGCGCTGCAGTCGCCCCAGATCCTGATGCTGTCCGGCGTGGGGGCTCATGTTGATTTGCTGGCCAATGGCATCGCCACCGTGCACCACCTGCCGGGCGTTGGCCAGAACCTGCATGACCATGTGGACATCGTCCAGGTGGTTCGTGCGCCGCAACTGAAAGAACTGTTTGGCATCTCGCCGGCCGGCCTGGTACGCGCGGCCAAAGGCATTTTTGAATGGCGCAAGCACCGCACCGGCATGCTGACCACCAATTTTGCCGAGGCCGGGGGGTTCATCAAAAGCGCGCCGGAAGAGGCGATTCCTGACCTGCAACTGCATTTTGTCATTGGCAAGCTGGTGGACCATGGCCGCAAGACCGTACTGGGCCATGGCTATTCCTGCCATGTGTGCCTGCTGCGCCCGGCCAGCCGGGGCAGCGTCAAACTCGCCAGCAAAGACCCCCTCGCCCCTCCACTGATTGACCCCAATTTTCTGGGTGACCGCGACGACATGGACCGCCTGATGCGGGGCTTCAAACACATGCGCCACATTCTGGCGCAGCCGGCGCTGGCGGGCTGGGGTGGCAAGGAGTCTCCCCGGTCGGCCGGCGCGCAGACCGACCTGCAGATCGAGCTGTTCATCCGGGACAACGCCGACACCATTTACCACCCGGTCGGGTCCTGCCGCATGGGCAACGGCCCCATGGACGTGGTGGATGCCCAGCTCAGGGTGCACGGCCTGGCGGGTTTGCGTGTGGTGGATGCGTCCATCATGCCCGACATCGTGGGCGGCAACACCAATGCGCCGGTCATCATGATTGCCGAGAAAGCCGCCGACATGATCAAGGCTGCGGCGAGCCGGAATTGATCATTTAGTAAGCCAGATTGGCCCCTGGCCCTCGTGGAATATGCGTGAATAGCTATATCATTCATAGCAACCCTTATTCCCCGACTTGCATGACTTCCTTTGAACGCCCCCGGCTCAACGCCATCGCGGGCCCGATTTTTGGCGAATTTCTGCTCGGCTACAGCGTGGCGCTGGCCGGCTTGTGGCTGGCGTCACACACCTCCGACGGGGCTGCCGGCAGCTTTGGCCTGGCCAACCAGGTGCTGGAAACCCTGTTTGTGGTGTTTCGCGTGCTGGCCATCGGCATGGGCGTGGTCATCACCCAGATGCTGGGCGGCAACCAGACCGATGCGGCGCGGCACACCGCCCTGTCGGGCTTGGGGGCCTGCACCTGGGCCGGTCTGGGGGTGGTGACTTTTCTGCTGCTCGGCAATGAGCTGATTCTGGATGTGCTGAACGCCCCCGAGCAAATCTGGCCGCTGGCAGGCCCCTATCTGCAGTTGCTGGCACCGGCCGCCCTGCTGGAGGGCTACAACCTGACCATGGCCTCCATTTTGCGGGCCCATCTGCATGTGAAAGACTCGCTGCGGGTGATGATCGCCATGCACGGCAGCCACCTGCTGCTGGCCATTCCCCTGATGCTGGGTGTGAGCCACTGGGAAGGTCTGGGCCTGTATGGCTTTGCCGTGGCGCTGCTGATCAGCCGCGCCATCGGCCTGTGGCTGCATCTGATGATGTGGCGCAAACGCATGGGGCTGATCCCCACCGCGCGACACTGGTGGGTGTTGCAGCCACGGGCGCTGGCACCCGTGTTGCGCATTGGTGTGCCCGGGGCAAGCGCCGAGCTGGGTTATCGGGCCGCTTTTCTGGTGTCACTGGCCACCACGGCACGCCTGGGCGTGGTGGCGCTGGCGACCCATTCCTACACCCTGCAACTGCTCAAATATGTGCTGTTGATCAGCCTGGCCATTGGCTGGGCCTGCGAGATCATGGTGGGTCGCCTGATCGGCAGCGGCCAGTTTCAGCAGGCCCATGCGCTGGTTCGCAAGGCGGTGCGCAACGGGTTGGGCGCCTCGGGGGCCATGGCTCTGGGTGCCGCACTGGCGGCGCCCTGGCTGCTGCGCATGTTCACCAAAGACCCGCAGGTGATTCATGCGGCCCAAACCCTGCTGTGGATTGCCATTGCGCTGGAAACCGGGCGCGTGTTCAACCTGATCGTCACCGGCGCGCTGCGCGCCACCGGCGACGTCATTTACCCGGTGGTGGCCAGTGTGGGCTCATTCGTGCTGGTACTGGGGCTGGGGTCTTACGTGATGGGTCGGGCCTTTGGCCTGCCCGGCATTTTCATCGCCTACGCCGCTGACGAATGGGTGCGTGGCCTGCTGATGATGGCCCGCTGGCACTGGCACGGCTGGCTGCCCAACGCCCGCAAGACCCAGCGCCATGTGCGCGGGCTATAATCTCGGTATTTCACAAGAAATACGCCTCTAGCCCTCGTCGGATATGCGTGAGAAGCTATTTAATTAATAGCATTATCACCACACCCGAACCCCGTTGAACTGCTGGTAGTGCTCATGAGACACCGACACCACGCCGTCAATGATCTGCAGCTTGCCGGCGTCCAGTAGCGCGTGCAGGTCGCGGCGCAACAAAATACCCTCGGAGTGGTTGGTACGCCAGCCGCCCTTGCTCCCCAAATGTGCCGCCTCCAGCGCGGCGGGCTCGTCGCAGCCGCTGATGGGGCAACGCCCGTTGTATTTCTCAAAAATGCGTTTCCTGAACGCGGCCTGGCGCGTGCGAAGCTCTACTGTGCCAAACCGCGCCTGGTAGGCCCTGGCAAACCGGGTCGGCAGGGCCTTGATGAACTCCGCACGGTCAAAGCGCCCGTCCAGCAGATGCAAGGTGCACACGGCGTCAGGCGTACGCAGACCACGCGCCAGACCTTGCCTGAACCGGCGAACGGCCGCGTTGCGGCTGTCCACATACCGGCTCACCTCATACTCGTCCAGAA
>JBEEMW010000030.1:0-18423 GCA_041192445.1 Pseudomonadota bacterium
TTCGGATTTTCATCAACGCCGAGCTTGAAGAACTGCAACAGGCGCTAGAAGCCAGTCTGGATGTGCTGCAACCCGGTGGACGATTGGTTGTGATCAGTTTCCATTCGCTGGAGGATCGCATCGTCAAGCAGTTCGTGGCGAAGCATTCGCGCGACGTCTATGACCGCCGGGCCCCTTTCGCCGCGCCCAAAGTCATGAAGTTGAAGCCACTGGACCGGATCAAGCCCACTGAGGCCGAAGTGAAGGGCAACCCGCGCTCGCGCAGCGCCATCATGCGCGTGGCGCAGAGGACGTCGGCATGACGCGGTTGAACCTGGTGCTGTTGCTGGCCGTCATTGCCAGTGCGTTGTATCTGGTGAGCGTGCAATACGAGTCGCGTCACCTGTTTTCCGAGATTGACAAAGCCAGCGCCGAGACCCGCAAGTTGACGGCTGAGTATGAGCGGCTGGAAGTGGAAAAACGTGCACAAGCCACCCCTTCACGGGTTGAAAAGCTGGCCAAAGAACAATTGCAGATGCGGGCCTCTACACCGGCCATCACACATTACGTCACCTACACCGCCGGTGCGGTGCGCGCATCGGACGCATCGTCTGCGCGGGTCAACCCAGAGTCTGTGGGGCGGGTTCAATGAGCCGCAGCATTCAATACACGTCCAGCCCTTTGCTGGCCAGCCGCACGCCTGTCTGGCGCAGCAAGCTCATTGTGGCGGCCGTTGCGCTGGCCTTTATGGGCCTGGCGGCACGTGCGGCCTACATCCAGGTGGTTGCCAACGATTTTTACCAGAAGCAGGGGGAGGTTCGCTTTGCCCGCACGCTTGATTTGCCGGCGAACCGCGGACGCATTCTGGACCGCAATGGTTTGATACTTGCGTCCAGCATTCCGGCGCCCAGTATTTGGGCCATTCCGGAAGACGTTGATCTGGACAAGGGGCAATTGCAGCGGCTTGCCAGGCTGCTGGACATGCCGGTGAGCGAGTTGAGCCGGAAACTGGCCGATGACGACAAGACTTTTGTATGGCTCAAGCGTCAGGTGGACGATGGTGTGGCCAAAGAGATCGCCACGCTGGGCCTGAAAGGCATTTATCAGCGCAAGGAGTACAAGCGCCAATACCCCGAAGGGGAGGCGACGGCGCATGTGGTTGGCTTTACCAATGTGGAAGACAACGGGCAGGAAGGGATCGAGCTGACCTTCAACAAGGAACTCGCCGGACGCGGAGGCTCCCGTCGGGTCATCAAGGACCGCATGGGTCGCGTGGTCGAAGCGGTGGGTGAAACCACACCCCCAGCGGACGGCCGTGACCTGCAGCTCAGCATTGACAGCAAGGTGCAGTTTTTTGCGTATCAGAAACTGCGTGACGCCGTGACGGTCAACAAGGCGCGGGCTGGCAGCGTGGTGGTGCTCGACGCGGTTACCGGTGAAGTCCTGGCGCTGGCCAATTACCCAAGTTACACACCTGACAAGCGGCGCAATCTGACCGGTGAGCAGTTGCGTAACCGGGCGCTGACCGACACCTTTGAGCCCGGCTCCGTGATGAAGCCGTTCACCATCGCCCTGGGCCTTGAGACCGGTCGTGTCACACCACAAACCCTGATTGATACGGGTGCGGGCAAGCTCACCATCACCGGCTCCACAATTTCTGATTCGCACCCCAATGGTGTCTTGACTGTAGAGGGCGTGATTCAGAAATCAAGCAACATCGGCACCACCAAGATTGCCATGCAGATGCAGCCCCGCGAAATGTGGGAATTGTTTTCACAGGCGGGGTTTGGGCAGAAGCCGCAAATCAGTTTCCCCGGCGCGGTATCCGGGCGGTTGCGTCCCTACAAGACATGGCGGCCCATCGAGCAGGCCACCATGTCGTATGGCTACGGTCTCTCGGCCTCGCTGTTTCAGATGGCCCGCTCCTACACGGTGTTTTCCCACGATGGCGAGATCATTCCGGTGACGATGCTCAAGAACAGTGAGCCTGCAGTGGGCACACGTGTGTTGTCGGCGCGCACTGCCGGACAGGTCCGCAAGATGCTGCAAATGGCGGCGGGCCCCGGTGGCACCGGGCAAAAGGCACAAACCATTGGTTATTCCGTCGGGGGCAAATCGGGTACGGCCTACAAGCAGGTCGGCAAAGGATACGGCACCGACAAGAATCGCAAATACCGGGGCTGGTTTGTCGGCATGGCCCCGATCGAGAACCCGCGCATCATTGTGGCGGTGATGATTGACGAGCCCAGCAACGGCAAATACTTCGGTGGTGACGTTGCGGCACCCGTATTTGCCGAAACCGTGCAGCAAACTTTGCGCGTGTTGGGTGTTCAGCCCGACATGACCGTCAAGCCGCAAATCGTGGTTCAGGCGGTTGAGGAGAGCTTCTGATGATGACGCTCACCTCGCCCCTTGCCGCTGCCCATTGGTTGCATGAACGCGTGACGGGTACGTTGCACACAGACAGTCGCCGGGTTGGTGCGGGCGACGGGTTTATTGCCTGGCCAGGTGCTGCCACGGACGGCCGCAACCACGTCGCACAGGCGCTCGCAAATGGCGCCCAGGCCTGTCTGGTCGAGCAGCACGGGGCGGAGGCCTTCGGGTTTGACGACCCCCGGATTGGTGCGTACGCCCAGTTGAAGGCGGCAAGCGGCCCCCTTGCGGCTGCCTATTTTGAAGAGCCTTCCCGTCGGCTTGATCTATTGGCCGTCACCGGGACCAATGGGAAAACCTCTACGGTGTGGTGGCTTGCGCAGGCCCTGTCGGGCTTGTCCGGCCATGAGCAGCGGCCCTGCGCGATGGTGGGTACATTGGGTGTTGGCAGGCCACCGGCCATCGGCCAGGCATCCGGCACACCAACACAACAGGCGGGCATCACCCCGACCGGCCTCACGACACCTGATCCCGTCTTGTTGCAGCAGAAATTGCGTGCCTTTGCAGACGAGGGGTTGGTTGCCTGCGCGATTGAAGCCTCGTCGATCGGCATTGAGGAAAAGCGCCTTGACGGCACCGTCATCCGTACCGCCATTTTTACCAATTTCACGCAAGACCACCTGGACTACCACGGAACAATGGCGTCGTACTGGCAAGCCAAGGCCGCGTTATTTCGCTGGCCCGGCCTGGTCTCGGCGGTGATCAACCTGGATGACCCTGAAGGCGGGCCTCTGGCGGCTTCGTTGCAGGGTTTGGTGCCAGATATCTGGACGGTATCCTGCACCTCCAATGCGCGGTTGATGGCCAGCGACGTGACCTACGCCGCACAGGGCCTGAGTTTCACGGTGACCGAAGGCGCGCAGTCGCATGGGCTGCAAACCCGTTTGATTGGGTTGTACAACGTGTCCAACTTGCTGGGTGTGCTGGCTGCCATGCGCTCGCTGGGCGTTTCGCTGGCCTCGGCCGTGCGCATCTGCCACGACCTGACACCAGTACCTGGGCGCATGGAGTGTTTTGGCGAGTCCGGACAGCCTCTGGTGGCGGTGGACTACGCACACACCCCTGATGCGCTGGAGAAAGCACTGGGCGCCTTGCGTTCGCTGGCAGTGCAGCGCCAGGGGCAGCTCTGGTGTGTATTCGGCTGTGGCGGTGACCGTGATCCTGCCAAGCGGGTGTTGATGGGGGCAGTTGCGGCCAAACATGCCGACGCCGTCATTGTGACCAGCGACAACCCGCGCGGCGAAAACCCCGGCGCCATCATCAGCCAGATTCTGCCTGGGCTACGCAACCACCCCAGGGTGACGATTCAGGTAGACAGGGCGTTGGCAGTGGCCCAAACTATTTCGGGAGCCGCCGCGAACGACGTGGTGCTGATCGCAGGCAAAGGGCACGAGGACTATCAGGACGTGGCGGGTGTGAAGTTGCCGTTCTCTGATATTGACCATGTGAAACGCGCGTTGTTGAACGGGCCATCCACCTTGTCGGGGGGATTGCATGAGTGACATGAGCAATTTGTTTGAAGCGATGACGTGGATTCCCGGCGCAGCACTGGGCGGTGATGGTGCCGTGCGGTTTATGCGTGTTGTGACCGATACCCGTGCACTGGCACCGGGCGACCTCTTTGTTGCCCTCAAGGGTGAACGGTTTGATGCGAACGACCTGCTGGCTGACGCCAGGGCCAAAGGCGCGGTGGCCGCGATTTGCCATGTTGGTGCAAGTCCTGATTTGTCGGTTGAAGATCTGCCACGCATTGTGGTCAGGGACACCAAGGTGGCCCTGGGTTTGCTGGCTGCCGCCTGGCGTGCCCGGTTTGACTTGCCACTGATTGCAGTGGCCGGCAGCAACGGCAAGACCACGGTGACCCAAATGCTGGCGTCCATCCTGAGCGCCTTCAAGCCCCAGGCCATGCTGGCGACACAGGGCAATCTGAACAACGACATCGGTGTTCCGCTCACGCTGCTGCGCTTGCGCGCCAGTCACGACGTGGCGGTGGTGGAAATGGGCATGAACCATCCCGGCGAGATCGCCTACCTGGCCACCATGACCCGGCCGACGGTGGCGCTGGTGAACAACGCGCAGCGGGAGCATCTGGAATTCATGTCCACGATTGAGGCCGTGGCACGGGAAAACGGCGTGGTGATTCAGTCGCTGGCCAGCACGGGGGTGGCGGTATTTCCGGCCGATGACGTGTTTACCAGCTTCTGGCGCACATTGGCCAATCAAAGGACCCAGTGGACCTTTGCCGTGCAGCCCCTGACGGGTTTAACCACCGGTGCCGAGGTGTCGTGCCAACAACCCGTCTGGTCGTCCGGGGCCTGGCAGGTGACCGCCCTGACCCCTGCAGGCACCCTGGACTACAGCTTGCAGGTGGCTGGCCTGCATAACGTCAAAAACTCCCTGGCAGCCGTGGCCTGCGCCCTTGCTGCCGGTGTGCCGCTGGAGGCTATTGGTCGCGGGCTTGAAGCCTTCAGGCCGGTCAAAGGCCGCTCGCGTGCCTTGTCACTGCGCACGGGTGCGCATACCTGCACCGTGGTGGATGACACCTACAACGCCAATCCGGATTCGGTGCGTGCCGCCATCGACGTGCTGGCCGGCTTGCCCGGCCCGCATTTGCTGGTGCTCGGGGATATGGGCGAGGTGGGTGACCAGGGGCCGGAATTTCATGCTGAAGCCGGTGAGTACGCGCGTCTGCTGGGGATCGAGGCCCTGTTCACGCTGGGCAACCTGTCCGTTTCAGCCAGCCGGCAATTTGGCAGTGGGCAACACTTTGAGCGTGTGGAAGAACTCAACGCGGCGGTGCTGGCCGAATGGCCCCGCAGTGGCAGCGTGTTGGTCAAAGGTTCACGATTCATGAAGATGGAGCGCGTCATCGAGGCGATGGTGGCGTCTGCTCAACCAGGCAAGGACGCATTGCATGTTGTTTAGTTTTTACCTTGGAGGGCAGCCATGCTGTTAAGCCTTGCCCAGTGGCTTCAGTCGGGGTCGCATGATTTCGGGTTTTTGCGCGTTTTCCAGTACCTGACATTTCGGGCCGTGATGGCTGCCATGACGGCGTTGTTACTCGGTTTGATCGCCGGCCCGTTTGTGATTCGTCGCCTTGCCGCCCTCAAGATCGGCCAGCCCATACGGGGTTATGGCATGCAATCACACATGAGCAAAAGCGGCACACCCACCATGGGCGGTGTGCTGGTGTTGCTGTGTATTGCGATCTCGACCCTGCTGTGGGCCGATCTCAGCAACCGGTTTGTCTGGATTGTCTTGCTGGTCACCCTGGGTTTTGGTGCCATTGGGTGGGTGGACGACTGGCGCAAGGTGGTTCACAAAGACCCGGAGGGCATGCGCTCGCGGGAAAAGTATTTCTGGCAATCGGTGATTGGCCTGCTGGCCGCGCTGTACCTGGTTTTCAGCATCTCTGAAAACTCCAATTTGCGCGTACTGGAGTTGTTTTTCAAATGGGTTCAGTCGGGTTTCGATTTGAATCTGCCACCGAAAGCGGGCCTGATGCTGCCGTTCTTCAAGGAGATCAGTTATCCGCTGGGCGTGCTGGGTTTTGTCATCCTGACGTATCTGGTTATCGTGGGGTCCAGCAATGCGGTGAACCTCACCGACGGGCTGGATGGCCTGGCCATCATGCCGGTGGTCATGGTGGGCTCGGCATTGGGTATCTTTGCTTATGTCACGGGCAGCGCGGTATTTTCCAAATACCTTTTCTTCCCCCATATCCCCGGGGCCGGTGAGTTGCTGATTTTCTGTTCAGCCATGGCTGGCGCCGGACTCGCGTTTCTGTGGTTCAACACCCATCCGGCCCAGGTGTTCATGGGTGACGTGGGCGCCCTCGCCCTGGGTGCGGCGCTGGGTACGATTGCCGTCATCGTGCGACAGGAAATTGTGCTGGCCATCATGGGCGGCATCTTTGTGGTTGAGGCGCTGTCCGTGATGCTGCAGGTGACGTATTTCAAATACACCCGCAAAAAATATGGTGAAGGCCGGCGCATCCTGAAAATGGCTCCCTTGCACCATCATTTTGAAAAAAGTGGCTGGAAAGAAACCCAGGTCGTTGTGCGGTTCTGGATCATCACCATGCTGCTGTGCCTGGTGGGCCTTTCAACCTTGAAGCTGAGATAAGGCCACAAACCCCATGCTTCAACTGAAAGACCAAAGCGTACTCATCCTGGGGCTAGGCGCGTCCGGGCTTGCGATGGCGCGCTGGTGCGCCCGCAGTGGTGCGCAGGTCACGGTGGTGGATACCCGGCAAGCACCGCCACAGCGTGATGCCTTGATGCGTGATGTGCCGCAGGCCAGTTTTCGGTGCGCCGCGCTGGATGCCGCGCTGATCGAAGGCACGGCGGTTCGCGCCGTATTCAGGAGCCCGGGCCTGACCCCAGCCCAGGCTGCTCCTGTTTTAATAGCTGCTGACGCAATGGGTATCTGGGCTACAGGTGAGTTGGGCCTGTTTTCACAGGCATTGGCCGATTTGAAGGTGTCGCGTGGCTACGACCCCAAAGTGCTGGCGGTGACCGGTACCAACGGCAAAACCACGGTGACCTCGCTCACCGGCCAATTGATCAACCGCGCCGGTAAAACGGTGGCCGTAGCGGGCAACATTGGCCCCACGCTGCTCGACACCTTGTCGCAACACCTGGACGAAGACAGTTTGCCTGAGGTCTGGGTGCTGGAGCTCTCCAGCTTTCAACTTGACGGGGTTGGCGGGTTTGAGCCCACGGCAGCCACCGTGCTGAACATCACCCAGGATCATCTGGACTGGCACGGCACCATGCCCGACTACATCGGCGCCAAGGCCCGCATCTTTGGGGAATCTGCCCAGATGTTGCTGAATCGGGATGATCCCCAGGTAGTGGCCTTGTTGCCTTCACCGGTTAAAGGCCGTGCGCCACGTCAATGGGTCAGCTTCGGGGCAGACCTGCCCCGGCGCCCGGGTGATTTCGGTATTGAAGAGGTTAACGGCATGGTGTGGCTGGTGCGCGCACTCGAGGCAGATGAAACCCTGAAAAAACGCAAAGGTGTGGAGGAAGAAATTCACATCCAGCGGCTTATGCCTGCCGAGGCGTTGCGGATCAGGGGACGACACAACGCCTTGAACGCCCTGGCCGCTTTGGGACTTGCCTGTGCAGCGGGATGTGCCCTGGGGCCATTGCTCTACGGCCTGCGTGAGTATCGGGGTGAGCCGCACCGGGTTGAGCCGGTCGGTGTGATCAACAACATCGAGTTTTTTGACGACAGCAAGGGCACCAATGTGGGGGCAACGGTTGCCGCGCTTGGCGGCCTGGGTGCCGATCGCAAAGTCGTCGTCATCATGGGTGGTGAAGGCAAGGGGCAAGACTTTGCGCCGCTGGCCAAACCCGTCGCGCAATTCGCGCGGGCGGTCGTTTTGATGGGGCGTGACGCCACGCTGATCAGGGCGGCCCTGGGGAGCAGTCAGGTATCGGTGCAGGATGTGCCATCGATGGCGGCCGCGGTCAACAAGGCTTATGAGCTGGCACACGAAGGTGACGCTGTGCTGATGTCACCGGCCTGCGCCAGTTTTGACATGTTTGACAACTACGAACATCGGGCGCGGGTATTTTGCGACGCTGTTCGTGAGCTGGCGGACAACTGCGGTGTGGTGTTGGGGGGTGTTGCCGCATGACCGCCTTGGCCCAGAAATTCTCGGGCTGGTTTGCCGGTTTGTCGCGTCCCCATGCCGACGTGCTGCCGGTGCGCCTGGGGTCCACCCGAAAATCAGGTTCCGGCCCGGTTGTGGCGGGTGTGTCCGGCGTCGATCAGGCGTTGATCTGGGTCACCGTGACGCTGCTTGCCTGGGGTCTGGTGATGGTGTATTCCGCATCCATTGCGTTGCCCGATAACCCCCGTTTCGCCAAGTACACCCACACCCATTTCCTGCTGCGCCATGTGATGTGGCTGGTGATTGCCTTCATCGCGGCGCTGCTGGCATTCCAGATTCCGGTGGCAACCTGGGAAAAGGCTGCTCCCTGGCTGTTCGTGGCGTCACTGGTCCTGCTGATTGCGGTGTTGATACCGCACGTCGGCAAAGTTGTGTATGGCGCGCGCCGCTGGATTGCCCTGGGCCCTTTGAGCTTCCAGCCGTCCGAGCTGGCCAAGTTTGCCGTGCTCTTGTATGCGTCCGATTACATGGTGCGCAAGATGGAGGTGAAGGAAGACTTTTTCCGTGCCGTGGCCCCCATGGCCGCCGCGATTGCCGTGGTTGGCCTGTTGCTTCTGGCCGAACCCGATATGGGTGCGTTCATGGTGATCGCCGTGATTGCAATGGGTATTTTGTTTCTGGGGGGCGTCAATGCCCGCATGTTCTTTTTGATTGCCGCCATCCTGGTTGTGGCATTTGGCTTGATGATCGCCCTGAGTGACTGGCGGCGTGAACGCATTTTTGCCTACCTCGACCCGTGGACCGAGAAAAATGCGCTGGGCAAAGGTTATCAGCTCACCCACTCGCTGATTGCCATCGGGCGCGGCGAGATCTTTGGGGTGGGTCTGGGCGGCAGTGTTGAAAAACTCAACTGGCTGCCTGAGGCGCATACCGATTTCTTGTTGGCGGTGATTGGCGAAGAGTTTGGTCTGGTTGGCGTGATGGCCGTGATCGGCATGTTTTTGTGGATGACCCGGCGCATCATGCACATCGGCCGTCAAGCCATTGCGCTGGACCGGGTGTTTGCCGGGCTCGTGGCGCAGGGCGTGGGCATCTGGATGGGTTTTCAGGCCTTCATTAACATGGGCGTGAATCTGGGTGCCTTGCCGACCAAGGGCCTCACTCTGCCGCTCATGAGTTACGGTGGCTCAGCCATCCTGATTTGCCTGGTGGCCCTGACCGTCGTGTTGCGCATTGATTATGAAAACCGCCAGCTCATGCAGGGGGGGCGGGCATGAGCACGGCATCTCCATCACCTTGCGCCTTGGTCATGGCGGGCGGCACGGGCGGCCACATCTTCCCCGGTCTGGCCGTGGCCGCTGCCCTGCGTGAACGCGGCTGGCGGGTGCACTGGCTCGGCGGCGCGGGTACACCCGAGCGCCCCAGCATGGAGAGCAAACTGGTGCCGCCCCGTGGTTATGCATTTGAAGTGCTTGATTTTTCCGGTGTGCGGGGCAAGGGGCTGGTCCCTCTGGTACTGCTCCCCTTGAAGCTGTTGCGTGCGTTCTGGCAAAGCATTGCCCTGGTTCGCCGGGTGAAGCCTGATGTGGTGGTGGGCCTGGGCGGCTACATCAGTTTCCCCGCCGGCATGATGAGTGTGCTGCTGGGCAAACCCCTGGTGCTGCATGAGCAAAACTCGGTGGCTGGCATGGCCAACAAGGTGTTGGCCGGGGTTGCAGACCGCGTGTTTACCGCGTTTCCCAACGTGTTCAAGAAGGCTGAGTGGGTGGGTAATCCGCTTCGCGCTGAATTCCTGACCAAGACTGATCCGGCCACCCGTTTTGCGGGCCGCAGCGGGCCGTTGCGGCTGTTGGTGCTGGGTGGCAGTTTGGGTGCCAGGGCCCTGAATGATCTGGTGCCACTGGCGCTGGCCCGCATCCCGGGTGCCGTGCGCCCGGTGGTCATCCACCAAAGTGGTGCCCTGCAAATTGAAGCCCTGCGTGCCAACTACAGTGCAGCAGGTGTTTTGGCCGAATTGACCCCGTTTATTGACGACACGGCACAGGCCATGGCCGACGCAGATCTGGTGATCTGCCGCGCCGGTGCCAGCACCGTGACCGAGATTGCCGCCATTGGCGCAGCAGCGGTGTTTGTGCCCTTCCCGTCGGCCGTGGACGACCATCAGACCACCAACGCCCGGTTTCTGGTTGACCAGGGCGCAGGCTGGCTTGTGCCGCAGTCAGAGCTAACACCTGAGCGCCTGGCCAGACTGCTGCAGGATACCGGCCGACCCACCCTGGTGGCCACCGCCATACAAGCGCGCACGCTGGCCAAATTGCAGGCAACAGAGCGGGTGGTTCAAGCTTGCGAGGAAATCATTCAATGAAACACGCCGTCAAACACATTCACTTTGTTGGCATCGGTGGCTCTGGCATGTCGGCCATTGCCGAGGTGCTGCACACCCTGGACTACACCATTTCCGGCTCGGATCAGACCGACAGCGCCACGCTCAAACGCCTGGCCAGCCTGGGCATCAAGACGTTCATCGGCCATGGGCCGGCCAACGTGGCGGGTGCGGATGCGGTGGTGACCTCTACCGCCGTGAAAGCCGACAACCCCGAAGTGATTGCCGCCCGCGAGCAGCATATTTCAATTGTGCCGCGGGCCTTGATGCTGGCCGAGCTGATGCGCCTCAAGCGCGGCATCGCCATAGCGGGCACACACGGCAAAACAACCACCACCAGCCTGGTGGCCAGCGTGCTGGTTGAGGCCGGGCTGGACCCCACATTTGTGATCGGGGGCCGGCTCACCAGCGCGGGGGCCAATGCGCGGCTGGGCAGTGGTGATTACATCGTGGTGGAAGCTGATGAGTCGGATGCCTCGTTTTTGCACCTTCTGCCCGTGATGGCGGTGGTGACCAACATCGACGCCGATCACATGGAAACCTATGGTCACGATTTCGAACGGCTCAAGGGTGCTTTTGTCGATTTCCTGCACCGCATGCCGTTTTATGGCACGGCCATTTTGTGCACGGACGATGCCGCCATTCGCGACATCCTGCCCCGGGTGACCTGCCCCATCACGAGTTACGGCTTCGATGAGGGTGCCCAGGTGCGGGCGGTGGATGTCCAGGCCGTGGATGGGCAGATGCACTTCACGGTGCAGCGCCGCAACGGCGTGACGCTGTCTGATCTGCCGATTGTGCTGAACCTGCCAGGGCGTCACAACGTGCTCAATGCCCTGTCGGCAATTGCGGTGGCGGTCGAACTCAATGTGCCGGACGCTGCGGTGCAAAAAGCATTGGCCGGTTTTGCCGGTGTGGGCCGTCGTTTCCAGAGTTATGGCGATGTGCCCGTGCCGGGTGGTGGCGTGTTTCGCCTGGTTGACGACTATGGCCACCATCCGGTCGAGATGGCGGCCACGCTGGCCGCCGCACGCGGCGCTTTTCCGGGACGCCGCCTGGTGCTGGCTTTCCAGCCGCATCGTTTTTCCCGCACCCGGGACTGTTTTGAGGATTTCGTCAAGGTGATTGGTGCAGCCGATACCGTGCTGCTGTCCGAGGTGTATGCCGCCGGTGAAGCCCCGATCGTGGCGGCGGATGGTCGTGCCCTGGCGCGTGCGTTGCGCGTGGCCGGCAAGCTGGAGCCCATTTTTGTGGACGACATTGCCAACATGCCACAAGCCATTGCCGAAAACGTCCGCGAGGGCGATGTGGTGCTCTGTATGGGTGCCGGATCGATTGGTTCCGTACCTGGCAAGGTGGTTGACTTGCTACAAAATTCAGAGCTACTCACGCAGACAGGACGAGGGCTATGAGCCAATTTGATACTAAATTTGGGCGTGTTGCCGTGTTGATGGGCGGCAGTTCCGCCGAGCGCGAAATTTCGCTGATGTCGGGCCAGGGTGTCCTGCAGGCGCTGCAGTCCAGCGGTGTTGATGCACACGCCTTCGATCCGGCCCAGCGTGACCTGAGTGCGCTCAAGACCGAAGGTTTTGCCCGCTGCTTCATCGCCCTGCATGGCCGTTTTGGTGAAGACGGCACGGTACAGGGTGCGCTGGAGCTGATGGGCATTCCCTATACCGGCTCTGGCGTCATGGCCTCCAGCATCGCGATTGACAAGGTCATGACCAAACGGGTCTGGATCGCCGAGGGCTTGCCGACGCCAAAATACCTGCTCCTGCAACGCGGGCAATTTGACAGTGCACGCGTCGCGGCCGTTGCCATCGAGCTGGGCTTCCCGCTGATTGTCAAACCGTCGCGTGAGGGGTCTTCCATTGGTGTTTTCAAAGTGCTCTCACCCGCCGGCATGGCGGATGCGGTGGACCAGGCCGTCAAGCTTGACGCCGACGTTCTGTGTGAGCAGTTCATCCGTGGTGATGAAGTCACCTGCCCGGTCATCGGCACGGGCCACAACGCCCGCGCCCTGCCCGTGATCCGAATCGTCGCGCCAGAAGGCAACTACGACTACAACAACAAGTACTTCACCAATGACACGCAGTACCTTGTGCCCTGCGGTCTGCCAGCCGGTGAAGAAGAAGCGATTCAGCAACTGGTGCTTCAGGCTTACCGCGTGTTGGGTTGCCGGGGCTGGGGTCGGCTCGACGTGATGATTGACGCCCAGACGCGCCAACCCTATCTGCTGGAAATCAATACCTCGCCTGGCATGACGGGTCATTCGCTGGTGCCGATGTCGGCGAAAGCCGCCGGCATCAGTTACCCGGAGCTGTGTGTGCAGTTGCTGGCATTGGCCACCACCGACAACGGGACGGAACCCGCGTGAGCCAGACCCTGACCGCCCCCCTGGATGTCAAGCTGATGAACTTGACTGCATCCGCCCTGTTTGCGGGGTTTGCGCTTCTGGTGGTGGGTATGGTGTCAGGCTGGGTTTTTCGTCACCCGGCCTTTGCGATTGGCGGGATTGCGGTGACGGGTGACGTGACCCACACCAACGTGGCCACCTTGCGCGCCAACGTGGCATCCCGTCTGGGGGGCACGTTTTTCACGATTGATTTGGCGCAGGCGCGTCAATCGTTTGAAGCCGTGCCCTGGGTACGCCGGGCGATTGTGAAGCGCGATTTCCCCAATCGCCTCAAGGTCTCTCTGGAAGAGCATCAGGCGGTGGCCTATTGGGGCGGTGACGGCGACGCCCGGCTGTTGAACAGTTTTGGTGAAGTGTTTGAAGCCAACACCGGCGAAGTGGAGCAGGACGATTTACCCCGCCTGTCAGGACCCGATGGGCAAGCCGCAGGCGTCTGGGAGATGTACAAAAGCCTGCAACCGGTGTTTGCCTCTGCAGACATGGCACTGGACCAGCTGGAGTTGACCGGTCGCGGGGGCTGGCGCGTCAAGGTGGAATCTGGTGCCGAGCTTCAGTTGGGCCACGGATCGGTGCCGGAGGTGATGGCCCGTGCGCAGCGGTTTCTCAAAACACTGACGCAGGTAACGGCCCAGTATGGGCGCAAGCCGGATGCGCTGGAGACCGCCGATTTGCGATACGAAGAGGGTTATGCGATACGGCTTAGAGGTGTGACCACGGTCATTGCGGACCCCGTAAAAACGAACGCTAACTAAAGCAGCAACGGAAGCAACAGAGGCAACAGGTAAACATATGGCAAAAGAATACAAAGACCTGGTCGTCGGGTTGGACATCGGTACCGCCAAGGTGATGGTGGTGGTCGCCGAAGTCCTGCCGGGTGGCGAGTTGAAGCTGGCGGGTTTGGGCATTGCCCCCAGCAATGGTTTGAAGCGCGGCGTGGTGGTCAACATTGACGCCACAGTGCACAGCATCCAGCAGGCTTTGAAAGAGGCCGAGTTGATGGCGGACTGCAAGATCACCCGCGTCTACACCGGCATCACGGGCAGCCACATCCGCGGCATCAACTCCAGCGGCATGGTGGCGGTGAAAGACCGCGAAGTCACGCAGGCCGATGTGGCCCGCGTGGTGGAAACCGCCAAGGCCATCAATATCTCGACCGACCAGCGCCTGCTGCTGGTGGAGCCGCAAGAATTCATCATTGACGGGCAGGATGTGAAAGAGCCCATCGGCATGAGTGGCATCCGGCTGGAAGCCAAGGTGCACATCGTGACCGGTGCCCAAAGCGCAGCCGAGAACATCATCAAGTGTGTGCGCCGTTGTGGCCTGGAAGTTGAGCAGCTCATGCTCAACCCCCTGGCCAGCAGCCTGTCCGTGCTGACCGAAGACGAGCGTGAACTGGGCGTGGCCCTGGTGGACATTGGCGCGGGCACCACGGATGTGGCCATCTTCACCAACGGCGCCATTCGCCACACAGCGGTCATCCCGATTGCGGGGGATCTGATCACCAGCGACATTGCCATGGCCTTGCGCACGCCGACCAAGGACGCCGAAGACATCAAGGTTGAAAACGGTTACGCCAAACAATTGCTGGCCGACCCGGATACGCAGGTTGAGGTGCCCGGCCTGGGTGACCGCGGCCCGCGCATGCTCAGTCGCCAGGCCCTGGCCGGTGTGATCGAGCCGCGCATCGAAGAGATCTTCTCGCTGGTTCACCAGGTCATGCGGGATTCGGGCTTTGAGGAAGTGCTCTCCAGCGGCATCGTGCTCACGGGAGGAAGCTGCATCATGCCGGGCATGGTGGAGCTGGGCGAAGACATCTTTTTGAAGCCGGTTCGTCGGGGCATCCCCAAATACACCGGTGCCTTGTCCGACATGGTGGCCCAGGCCCGTGCCGCCACGGTGATGGGTCTGCTGGAAGAGGCCCGTCTCGCGCGTTTGCGGGGCTTCAAGGTGGCCCAGAAAAATGGCTCCATGAAAACCGCATTGGGTCAGGTCAAAGACTGGTTTGTAGGGAACTTTTAGCCATGCAAAACATTACACTGCTGTGCGTCGGATCACCCTGTGTCATGGATGACCTGTCCAGAACCCATTGGCGATGGCGATGCACCGATCCGCCCCGCATCAAGATGAGGGTCAACACGATAAGAGAAAAACGGGTCATCAATTTAGGCAACTGCAATTCAGGAGAGAAAAAATGAGCATAGAAATGATTGAAGAAGAAGGTTTCAACCTGGGCACCCAGATCAAGGTCATCGGAGTCGGTGGCGGCGGCGGCAACGCCGTGGAACATATGGTCGGCTGTGCCGTGCAGGGTGTGGAGTTCATTTGTGCCAACACCGACGCACAGGCCCTGAGCCGCAGCGTGGCGCACAAGACCATTCAATTGGGCAGCAGTGGCCTGGGTGCCGGCAGCAAACCCGACAAGGGTCGTGACGCAGCCGAGCTGGCGGTTGACGACATCCGCGCCTCGATTGCGGGGGCACACATGCTCTTCATCACGGCCGGCATGGGTGGCGGCACCGGCACCGGCGCCGCTCCCGTGATTGCACGCATCGCCAAAGAGATGGGGATTTTGACCGTGGGCGTGGTGACCAAGCCGTTCGACTGGGAAGGCGGCCGGCGCATGACCAATGCCGACAACGGTCTGGCCGAGCTCGAAGCCAATGTGGACTCGCTCATCGTGGTGCTCAACGAAAAACTGCTGGAAGTGCTGGGCGATGACGTCACGCAGGACGAGGCCTTTGCCCACGCCAACGACGTACTGAAAAACGCCGTGGGGGGCATCGCGGAGATCATCAACGTGCCCGGCCATGTGAATGTCGACTTTGAAGACGTGCGCACTGTCATGGGTGAACCCGGTAAAGCCATGATGGGCACGGCTGTGGCCGCCGGCCCTGACCGGGCCCGCATCGCGGCCGAGCAGGCCGTGGCTTGCCCGCTGCTCGAAGGCATTGACCTGTCGGGCGCCAAAGGTGTGCTGGTGCTGATCACCGCTGCAAAGGGCTCGCTCAAGCTGAGCGAATCCAAGCTGGCGATGAACACCATTCGCGCCTACGCGTCGCCTGATGCCCATGTGATCTACGGCACGGCTTATGACGACACCCTGATGGACGAAATCCGGGTAACGGTTGTGGCTACTGGCCTGAGCCGTCTGGGTATGCGTCGCACCGCACCCCCCCTGCAGGTGCTGCGGACCGGTACCGACAACGTGCCCTTCCACGTACCGGTCATGAACAACATGGCGGGCCAGCCCATGAACATCGCATCGGCACCCGCCGGGGTTGTGCAGCCGGACTACCACGCCATGGCCACCCCCAGTGTGTGGCGCACCCGTGACCGCACGCAGGCGGCAGCCAAGGTAGATGCCCTGTCCAGCGGCGGCATGGACGACTACGAAATCCCTGCTTTTCTTAGAAAACAGGCAGATTAGTAAAATAGCGCTGTGCTGAAACAACGAACCCTCAAATCCCTCACCCGCGCCGTTGGCGTGGGGGTGCACAGCGGGCAGCGTGTGGAGTTGACGCTGCGGCCGGCCCAGCCGGATACCGGGGTCGTGTTTCGGCGGGTTGATTTGCCCACCCCGGTGGACATACCCATGTCGGCCAGCGCGGTGTCCGACACCCGCATGGCCACAACCGTGTCCAACGGCGGTGCAAAAGTGGCCACGGTGGAGCATTTGATGTCTGCCTGTTCGGGTCTGGGGATCGACAATCTCTATGTGGACATTACCGCCGAAGAGGTGCCGATTCTGGACGGCTCGGCGGCGTCGTTTGTGTTCCTGCTGCAAAGCGCCGGTATTGAGTTGCAAAACGCGCCGCGCCGCTTTATCCGCGTGATCAAACCGGTTGAGGTGCGGGAGGGGCAGGGCGCTTCCGAGCGGTGGGCACGGCTGGAGCCTTTTCATGGCTACAAGTTGAGCTTCGAGATTGATTTTGACCACCCGGCGGTGGACTCAACCGGCCAGCGGGTCGAATTTGACATGAGTGTGCACTCGTATTCCCGCGACATTGCCCGGGCACGCACGTTTGGCTTCACCAAAGACGTGGAGATGATGCGTGTCAATGGCCTGGGTTTGGGTGGTGGGCTGGACAACGCCATCGTCATGGATGACTACAAGGTGCTCAACGCGGGCGGCCTGCGTTACGACGACGAGTTCGTCAAACACAAAATCCTCGATGCCATGGGCGACATGTACATGCTGGGCAAGCCGCTGCTGGCCAGCTACAGCGCCTTTCGCTCGGGGCACGCGCTCAACAACAAGCTGGCGCGTGCGTTGTTGTCGCGCACCGACGCCTGGGAGCTGGTGACCTTTGAAGACGACAAACTCGCGCCCAATGGCTTCGCACAACTGGCCAGAGCCTGGTAATACCCAGTAGGCCATGCTGCTCTTTCGCTGGCTCATTCTTTTGCTGCTTTTGGGCGCAGTGGTGTCGTTTGCTTTTTACGCGGGCACCGGGCAACCCCGGTTCAAACGCTACGGGCTGCTTGTGCTCAAGTGGACGCTGATTGCCGGGTTTGGTTTTTTTGCGGTGTTGATTCTGGAAAGAGTGGCCTAGCGGTTACGCCCTGCCTGCCCCTTCTGCCCTGCCTGAGTATTGGCTACCGGCTCCGCCCCGCCTTGTATTTCCCGCTTCCCGTGCCGCCCACACCATCTGCCTTGGCCATGCGCGCCAACGCCGTGCCGGCATGGGCATGGGTGATGGCCAGGCCCAGGGCGTCGGCAGCATCCGGCCCGGGCAGGCCGGGCAATGTGAGCAGACGGCGCACCATTTCCTGAACCTGGGTTTTGTCAGCCCGGCCATAGCCCACGACCGCCTGCTTCATTTGCAGCGCGGTGTACTCAAATACCGGCAAGTCGTTGGATACCAGCGCCGTGACACAGGCCCCACGCGCCTGGCCCAGCAACAGGGTGGACTGCGGATTAACGTTGACAAACACGATTTCCACCGAGGCCACATCGGGCTGATAACGCGCCACCACTTCACGCACACCATCAAACAACACCTTGAGCCGTGCCGGCAATTGGCCCACGGGAACGTGGGTGGTACTGATGGTGCCGCTGGCCAGGTAGCGCAGCGTCTGGCCTTCAACCTCGATCACGCCAAAGCCGGTGGTGCGCAAACCGGGGTCAATACCAAGGATTCTCATGGTGTCAGGGCAGCTCGGCATCACCCATGCGGGCAACGATGGTGGCGGCACGGTCTGCCACATAGCTTGAGTTGGGCAATTTTTCGAAGTATTTGGGGCGTGGCAACATCACCGCGAGCCGGGCCGCCTCGTAAGCACTGAGTTTGGCTGCGGGCTTGCGAAAGTAATGCTGGGCGGCGGCCTCGGCACCAAACACGCCTTCGCCCCATTCCACGCTGTTGAGGTAAATCTCCAGAATGCGCTCCTTGCTCAGCAGGGCTTCCAGCATGAAGGTCAACGCAAACTCCTGCCCCTTGCGCAACAAGGTGCGTTCACCCGACAGGAACAGGTTTTTGGCAAGCTGCTGCGTGATAGTGGAGCCACCGACGATCTTGGGCGCTTTCTGCGCAGGGGCCGCCTTGGCCGCGCCGTTGGTCGGCCGATTGGCGGCCTGGGTCTGCACTC
>JBEEMW010000031.1:0-2995 GCA_041192445.1 Pseudomonadota bacterium
GTTGCGGGTGATCGTGAAGGCGTAATCCCGCTCGCCCTCTGCCAGCCCGTGGGGCAGCTCCAGCAAGGTGTAGTTGCGAAATTCGGGGGCATCCCGAAAGTAGGCGAGTGTGTCTTCGGTAACGGAGGAAAGGCAATTTTTCGACGGGCCGCCCCTAGAAAAATTAGCCCCCTCGGGGGGCAGCGCAGCACACGCAGTGGCAAGCGTGGGGGCAATATGCTGGTACAGCAGCCGTGCCTGGCCGATCAGGTCCAGGCTGATGTTGGCCATGGCGATGTCTTCTTCCAGCACCGGCCCGTGGCCAAGCCACTCGGCGTTGCGCTGGCCCAGTATCAGGGCGTTGTCGGCCAGATGCAGGAAGTAGTCAGCGTGTGAAGAGAGCGAAGAGGGCGTGGCCGCCATCACATGTGGCCCACGTCGTCGGGGATGACGTAGAAGGTGGGGTGGCGGTAAATCTTGTCACCCGCGGGGTCAAAGAACTCGGCCTTGTCATCGGGCGCGCTGGCGGTGATGGCGCTGGACGGCACGACCCAGATGCTCACGCCCTCCTGACGGCGGGTGTACACATCACGCGCCATGTGCAGCGCCTGCGTGGCATCCACCGCGTGCAGGCTGCCGCAATGTTTGTGCTCCAGGCCCTGCTTGGAGCGAACGAATACTTCCCAGAGTGGCCATTCCAGGCTGGTGGATTGACTCATGCAGCCTCCTTCAGGCTGCGCGCCCGCTGTTTGGCCGCATGGGCCTGCGCGGCATCACGCACCCATTGCCCGTCGGTGTGGGCCTTGACGCGTGTGGCCAGGCGCTCCTGGTTGCAGGGGCCGTTGCCGTTCACCACAGCCCGGAATTCGTCCCAGTCAATGGCGCCGTAGTCGTGGCATTTTTTCTCTTCATTCCACTTCAAATCAGGGTCGGGCAGGCTGACACCCAGCACTTTGGCCTGCGGCACAGAGGCGTCGACAAAGCGCTGGCGCAGCTCGTCGTTGCTGATGCGCTTGATGCCCCAGCGTGTGGTTTGCGCGCTGTTGGGGCTGTCGGCATCCGGCGGGCCAAACATGGCCAGCACCGGCCACCACCAGCGGTTCACGGCGTCTTGCACCATGTCGCGCTGGGCGGGTGTGCCTTGCATCTGCACCATCAGGCTCTCAAAGCCCTGGCGCATGTGAAAACTTTCTTCCTTGCAGATGCGGATCATGGCCCGCGCATACGGCCCGTAGCTACAGCGGCACAACGGGATCTGGTTCATGATTGCCGCGCCGTCCACCAGCCAGCCGATCACGCCCACGTCGGACCAAGAGAGGGTTGGGTAGTTGAAGATGGAGCTGTATTTGGCTTTGGCCGTGTGCAGGGCGTCCAGCATCTGGCCGCGTGAGGTGCCCAGGGTTTCGGCCGCGCTGTACAGGTACAGGCCGTGGCCGCCTTCGTCTTGCACCTTGGCGATCAGGATGGTCTTGCGTTTGAGGCTGGGCGCGCGTGAGATCCAGTTGCCCTCGGGCTGCATGCCGATGATCTCGGAATGCGCGTGCTGGCTGATTTGCCGCACCAGCGTCTTGCGGTAGGCCTCGGGCATCCAGTCTTGCGGCTCGATCTTGCCGTCGGCGGCCATGACGGCGTCAAAGCGGGTGTTCATGCCAGTCTCCTGCGATGCGTGTGTCAGACGCCTTGCTGTTGTGATTCTGGCAGTATAGCAATTAACCGACCACGTGGTCGGTTAATTAATCAGCCGCCCGCATCCACCGAGTGGGTGGCGTGCTGGTCTTGTGCCAGCGCGCTCACTAGGTGTGGCAGGGTGGCCTGCAGCGCAGCCTTGAGGGTGTGGGGCGGGTTGATGACGAACATGCCGCTGGCCGGCAGGCCGGGCCTGTGGGTTTCGCCTACGCTATCTGTCGTTATCTTGCTGGATTTGACGGTTAAAGTGGCGTTCAGCCAGCTTTTACCCATTTTGACGGCCAGTGTCTTCAGTTTTCGGGGCACATCATGGGCTTCAGGCCGCGGGATGATGGGGTACCAGACCACATAAGTGCCGGTTGCAAACCGCTGCATGGCGTCGGCCATCAGGGCCACCACACGGGGGTAGTCGGTCTTGATCTCGTAGCTGGGGTCACACAGCACCAGCGCCCGGCGCGAGGGCGGCGGCAGGAATTTCTTGAGCCCTTCAAACCCGTCTTCGCGCAACACGGCGACCTGGCGCCCGGCCTCAAGCTGGGCGATATTGGCGGACAGGGTTTTGGAGTCTGTGGGGTGCAACTCGAACAATTTGAGCTTGTCCCGGTCCCGCAGCAGCCGCTGGATGATGAAGGGCGAACCGGGGTACACCTTGAGGTTGCCACCGGTGTTGAAGCTGGCCACCATGTCCAGATAATCTTGCAGGGCTGGCGGTGTAGCCGGTGTTGCGGGTGTGGCCGTTGCTACTGTTTTGGTAGCTGACTTCGCAGGTTTGGCGGGGGCTGGAGCCTCTTTTCGTTTGGCAATGAGGCGCAAAAAGCCTTCTGTGGCCTCACCGCTGGTCTGGGCATAGTCGCCATCCAGCCGGTACAGGCCCGCACCGGCGTGGGTGTCAAACACCGTCAGGGCGGTGTCTTTTTCGGTCATGTGCCGCAAAATGGCAAGCAGAACCGTGTGTTTGAGCACATCGGCATGGTTGCCCGCATGAAAGGCGTGTCTGTAACTGAACATAGACAGATGGTACCCCGAACAGGGGAAGTAATCGTATAATGGAAGGCTTCGCAGCGCTTTTGTGGCTCCGCGGCGAAGTCGTCTGCAGCGCTTGTCGCTGTGGCAACCCCCACCTAAGAGATTCCCGTTAGAGGAACGCCGACCGTGGAAAAGAGCCGCAAGGAATCTAACCCCTTAGGTTAGGCAAACCCTCTTTTAATCGAGAAACTCATGACCAAAACTTTCAGCGCCAAACCCGCTGACGTGGTGCACGAGTGGTTTGTGATTGACGCGACCGACAAGGTCCTCGGACGAGTAGCCAGCGAAGTTGCTCTCCGTTTGC
>JBEEMW010000032.1:0-4141 GCA_041192445.1 Pseudomonadota bacterium
TGTTCAAGGAATTTCCAACACTCAGGTTCCTGATTCCCCATGGCGGTGGGGCTGTGCCTTACCACTGGGGCCGATTCCGTGGCCTGGCGCAAGAGCTGAAAAAACCACTGTTGCAGGACCACTTGCTGAACAACATTTTCTTCGACACCTGCGTCTACCATCAGCCCGGCATCGACTTGCTCAACACCGTGATTCCCGTGAAGAACGTGTTGTTTGCCAGCGAGATGATCGGTGCGGTGCGCGGCATCGACCCCGAAACCGGCCATTACTACGATGACACCAAGCGCTACATCGAAGCGTCCAAAATTCTGGGTGAAGAGGATCGCTTCCAGATTTACGAAGGCAACGCACGCCGCGTGTTCCCACGTCTGGACGCAGCCCTTAAAGCCAAAAACAGGTAATTCAAGGAGAACCCCATGACACAACCCATGAACCAGCTCGGTATCGTCAAACGCAACATCGCACGTGCCGACAAGGCGGCGGTCGCGCGCCTGTCCAAACTCGGCGTGGCCACCATTCACGAAGCCATGGGCCGCGTTGGCCTGATGAAACCCTATATGCGGCCCATCTACAACGGCGCCAGAATTTGCGGCACAGCCGTGACTGTTTTGCTGCAACCCGGTGACAACTGGATGATGCATGTCGCAGCCGAGCAGTTGCAGCCCGGGGACGTGGCGGTGGCTGCATGCACCACGGACAACGAAGACGGTTTCTTTGGTGACCTGTTGGCCACCAGTTTTCAGGCGCGCGGCGCGGTGGGCCTCATCATCGACGGTGGTGTGCGCGACGTGGCCGACCTTGAGAAGATGGGTTTCCCGGTCTTCAGCAAGGCCATCAATTCCAAGGGCACGATCAAGGCCACACTGGGTTCGGTCAACATTCAGGTGGTGTGCGCAGGGGCTATTGTGAACCCCGGTGACGTGGTGATTGCCGATGTGGACGGCGTGGTGGTGGTGCCTGCGGCCCTGGCCGCCCAGGTGGCCGATGCCGCTGAACACCGCGAGAGCTTTGAAGGCGAAAAGCGTGCCAAGCTGGCCGCTGGTGTGCTGGGTCTGGATATGTACAAGATGCGTGAACCGCTTGAGAAAGCCGGTTTGCGCTATATCGACTAGCTTCAGGTATCAAATCGGCCTCTGGCCCTCACTGATATTGCGTCAGTAGCTATTCAATTAATAGCAAAAAAATGCAGGAATCCCATGACATTCAGCAAAACCGAAGGCTTCATTAAAACCCCTGGCTGGCTTGACTGGTACACCGGTCCGGCCAGGCCCAGTTTCAAGCTGCCAGCAGGCGCGGTGGACGCGCACTGCCACGTGTTCGGCCCCGGCGATCAGTTTCCCTACGCTCCTGAGCGCAAATACACGCCCTGTGATGCGTCCAGACAGCAGCTTTATGCGTTGCGCGACCATTTGGGTTTTGAGCGAAACGTTGTGGTCCAGGCGACCTGCCACGGCGCAGACAACAGCGCCATGGTTGACGCCCTGGTTCACTCCGGTGGCAAGGCGCGCGGCGTCGCCACCGTCAAGCGCTCGGTGACCGACCAGGAGTTGCTGGACATGCATGCAGCCGGGGTGCGGGGCGTGCGTTTCAACTTTGTCAAACGCCTGGTGGATTTCACACCCAAAGATGAGTTGATTGAAATTGCCAACCGCATCAAGCCACTGGGCTGGCATGTGGTGATCTACTTTGAGGCAGTGGATTTGCCCGAACTGTGGGATTTCTTCACGGCACTGCCCACCACTGTGGTGGTGGATCACATGGGTCGCCCTGATCTGGGCAAGCCGGTGGATGGTCCCGAGTTTGAGTTGTTCGTGAAATTCATGCGCCAGCATCCCAATGTGTGGAGCAAAGTCAGTTGTCCGGAACGCCTCTCGGTGACCGGGCCAAAAGCACTGAACGGTGAACGCAATCCCTATCAGGATGTGATCCCGTTTGCCAGGCTGATTGTCGAGACCTTCCCCGACCGCGTGCTTTGGGGCACTGACTGGCCGCACCCCAACCTGAAAGACCACATGCCGGATGACGGTTTGCTGGTGGATTTCATCCCCCACATTGCCACAACGCCCGAGCGTCAGCGCAAACTGCTGGTGGACAATCCAATGCGCCTTTACTGGCCCGAAGAAGCGAAAGGCTGATCATGTCACTCGATAAACCCTACCTCGACGTACCCGGCACCACGATTTTTGATGCCGGGCAAAGCCGCAAGGGTTACCACCTCAACCAGTTCTGCATGTCGCTCATGAAAGCCGAAAACCGTGCACGTTTCAAGGCCGATCAGCGCGCCTACCTAGACGAATGGCCCATGACCGAAGAGCAAAAACAGGCCGTACTGACAGTGGACCTGAACCGCGCCATCGCCGCGGGTGGCAATATCTATTTTCTGGCCAAGCTGGGTGCCACGCATGGCAAGAGTTTTCAGCAAATGGCCGGCAGCATGACCGGCATGACCGAAATGGAGTACCGCGACATGATGATGGGCGGTGGCCGTTCGGCCAATGGCAACCGCGTGGTTGGCGAAGACGGCGACGCGCAGGCCAATCGCCAGCCGCAGGGCTCAGGCACCGGCCTGATGTAGGCCACACAAACAGAAAGTCAAACAAGTCATGGCACGAATCTCCGCCTCCGTCTACACCTCTCATGTGCCCGCCATCGGTGCGGCCATCGATCTGGGCAAGACCACCGAACCGTATTGGCAGCCATTGTTCAAAGGCTACGACTATTCCAAACAATGGATGAAGGACAACAAGCCCGACGTGATCTTTCTGGTCTTTAACGACCACGCCACGGCCTTCAGTCTGGACATGATTCCCACCTTTGCCATTGGCACGGCGTCGTCTTACCAGCCCGCCGATGAAGGCTGGGGCCAACGCCCCGTGCCCGTGGTTCAGGGCCACGCAGACCTGGCCGCACACATTGCGCAGTCGGTCATTCAGCAGGACTTTGACCTCACCATCGTCAACAAGATGGACGTGGACCACGGCCTGACCGTGCCGTTGTCGCTCATGTGCGGGCAGCCGCCAGCATCTGCCTACAACTGGCCTTGTCCGGTGATTCCGTTTGCGGTCAACGTGGTGCAGTACCCCGTGCCGTCGGGTCAGCGCTGCCTGAATCTGGGCAAGGCCATTCGCCGGGCGATCGAGTCGTACGATGAAGACCTCAACGTGCAGATCTGGGGCACGGGTGGCATGAGTCACCAGCTGCAGGGCCCGCGCGCCGGCCTCATCAACAAGGAATTTGACAACGCTTTTCTCGACCGCATGATTGCCGATCCGCAAGGCCAGGCTGCCGTGCCGCATATCGACTACGTGCGTGAAGCCGGTAGTGAAGGCATTGAGCTGGTGATGTGGCTCATTGCCCGCGGCGCCATGTCCGACCTCAATGGTGGCCCGGCCCCTACCGTCAAACATCGCTTCTACCATGTGCCCGCTTCCAACACGGCCGTGGGACACCTGATTCTGGAGAACAACTGATATGAAAACCATCAAAGTGGCCCTTGCAGGCGCGGGGGCCTTCGGCATCAAACACCTCGACGGCATCAAAAACATTGACGGTGTTGAAGTGGTCTCGCTGATCAGCCGTGATCTGGAAAAGACCCGGGAAGTGGCGGCCCAATACGGCATCGGCCACGTCACCACGACTCTGGAAGACAGCCTGGCGTTGCCGGAAGTGGACGCCGTCATTTTGTGTACGCCCACACAAATGCACGCCGCGCAAAGCATGGCCTGTCTGCGGGCGGGCAAGCATGTGCAGGTTGAAATTCCCCTGGCTGACACGCTACAAGGGGCGCAAGACGTCGCCGCGCTTGCCAAAACCAGCGGCCTGGTCGCCATGTGTGGTCACACCCGCCGCTTCAACCCCAGCCACCAATACGTTCACAAGGAAATCGCGGCGGGCCGGTTCAACGTCCAGCAAATGGATGTGCAAACCTATTTCTTTCGCCGCACCAACATGAACGCGCTGGGTCAGGCACGCAGCTGGACCGACCACCTGCTGTGGCACCACGCCGCGCATACGGTGGACCTGTTTGCCTACCAGTGTGGAAGCCCCATTGTCAAAGCCAATGCCGTGCAGGGGCCGATTCATCCTGCTTTGGGCATTGCCATGGACATGAGCATCCAGCTCAAGGCTGCCAACGGGGCCA
>JBEEMW010000033.1:0-14005 GCA_041192445.1 Pseudomonadota bacterium
TTGAACACGGAGACGACCTGCACCAGGGCCTGAGCCTGGGACTTCAGGCCCGAAGCCGTGGCCGCCATCTCCTCCACCAGCGTTGCATTTTGCTGCGTCGACTGATCCATCTGCGTGACCGCCTGCCCCACCTGCGCCACACCCTGACTCTGCTCGCTGCTGGCCGCGCTGATCTCCCCCACCAGATCACTCACCCGCTTGATCACGTCCACCACCTCGCCCATCGTGACCCCGGCCTGGTCCACCAGCGCCGTGCCCTGGGCCACCCGCGTCACACTGGCCCCAATCAGGGCCTTGATCTCTTTGGCCGCGTCCGCTGATCGCCCCGCCAGCGAGCGCACCTCGGAGGCCACCACGGCAAAGCCCCGCCCCTGGTCCCCGGCTCGGGCGGCCTCCACGGCCGCGTTCAGGGCCAGGATGTTGGTTTGAAAGGCGATGCTGTCAATCACGCTGATGATGTCGGCAATCTTGCCAGACGCGTCGTTGATGCCCTTCATGGTGTGCACCACCTGGGCCACGACGTCGCCGCCCTTGACGGCGACGCTGCAGGCGTTGAGGGCGAGCTGGTTGGCCTGGTGGGCGCTGTCGGCGTTTTGGCGCACGGTGGCGTTGAGTTGCTCCATGGAGGCGGCGGTTTCTTGCAGGGCGCTGGCTTGTTGTTCGGTGCGAAAACTCAGGTCCTGGTTGCCCTGGGCGATCTCCACGCTGGCGCTGGCCACGCCCTGGGCCCCCTGGCGCACTTTGCTCACCACCCCGGCCAGGCTGTCCTGCATCGCCTTGAGCGCCAGCAGCAGCTGCGCTGTTTCATTGTTGCCTTGAACATCGAGTGTGGAGTTCAGGTTGCCGGCGGCGACGGAGCGGGCAACATCAACCGCCTGGTTGATCGGTTGGGTAATTGAACGGGTAGTCCAGCTTCCCATCAGCACGGCCATCGCGAGGGCAATGACGGTGGATGACCAGATGGCAGCGCTGGCGCTGTTGACGGCGGTCATGGCGTCGTTCCTGGATTGTTGCATCAGGATTTCCTGAAGCTTGATCATGTCATCCAGCTCGGCAAAATAGGCCTTTTGAGCCGTGGGCAGGTCGGTCAGCAACACCCCCCTGGCATCATCCATCCTGCTGTCGTCGATCAACGCCATGAATTTGTTTTGAGACAGGATGTAATTGTTGCGCGTTGCCACGAGTTTGGCGAAGCTGGGTTGCCCCGGTCCGGGTGGGGTCTGGGCCTGAAGGGCTTCAAGTAGCGTACCAATCTCCTTGCGGGTCCCGAGAATGAATTCCTCTTCAATTTTGATGGCCGGCACACTCACCATGATGAGCATGTCGCGCATCGAGCGTTCAATCAATTGGACCTTGCCCCGGATCTCGAAGAGGGACACAATTTTCGGATAACGGACGTTGATCGTCTCGGCTATGGACTCGGTGACGATTTTGTTTTTCAGGAGAAACAGGCCACCCATGACGGCCGTCAGCAGCGCCAGTGTCCCAAATCCGAGAATGAGTCGGGTTGAAATTTTCAAGTCGAGGATTGCCATGCAGGGATTCTCGGCATTCGGGGCGCAGGCTTGTGCCGGATAAGGCCGGGAATCAGTGGCTTTTTGTCTTTGCTACACTGTTGCCATGTTCATTCACCGCAGCATCATCACGGGGTTTCGCGACCGGGGAGCCTGGCCCTGGCGTCAGCCATCCGATCTGACCGGCTGATTGCTGCTGACCGGCACCCGCTGACTTGAGTCACCGCGTGCTTCGCGCCTCAAACCTGGGGCATCACATTGAATGAACACCCCACCGCAGTGGGGCGAGCGAGTGGAGGCTCTTACCTTGATTACCGAACTTGAATTCAAAAGCCTGAGCGCGCAGGGCTACAACCGCATTCCCCTGATGCTGGAAGCCTTTGCCGACATGGAAACCCCTTTGTCCCTCTACCTGAAGCTGGCTTTTTCCAGCCATGGCGGCAAATACAGCTTTTTGCTGGAGTCCGTGGTCGGCGGTGAGCGTTTCGGGCGTTACAGCTTCATTGGCTTACCTGCCCGAACCCTGGTGCGTGCGAGCGGCTTTGGTGCGGATGCCGTGACCGAGGTGGTGACGGACGGCAAGGTGGTTGAGACCTCGGGCCAAAACCCGCTGGACTTCATCACCGACTACCAAAAGCGATTCAAGGTGGCGCTGCGACCGGGCCTGCCACGGTTTTGCGGCGGTCTGGCCGGGTATTTTGGCTATGACACGGTGCGTTACATCGAGAAAAAACTGGAAAAAACCTGCCCGCCCGACACCCTGGGCTGCCCGGACATCCTGTTGCTGCAGTGCGAAGAACTGGCGGTGATTGACAACCTGTCGGGCAAGCTTTACCTCATTGTGTATGCCGACCCGAGCCGGCCAGAGGCCTATGCGAACGCCAAAAAACGCCTGCGCGACCTGAAGGAGCAGCTCAAGTACTCGGTGAGCGCGCCTATCGTCAAACCGACCCAGAGTTACCCGGCCGAGCGTGATTTTGCCAAGGCCGACTACATCGCCGCCGTGGAGCGCGCCAAGGAGTTGATTGCCGGGGGCGATTTCATGCAGGTGCAGGTGGGTCAGCGCATCAAGAAGCGTTACACCGAGTCGCCGCTGAGTTTGTACCGGGCCCTGCGCTCGCTCAACCCCAGCCCCTATATGTATTACTACCACTTCGGTGACTTTCACGTGGTGGGGGCCTCACCCGAGATTCTGGTGCGCCAGGAACTGGTGACCACGGACGGGCAGACCGGGCAAAAAATCACCATTCGCCCATTGGCGGGCACCCGGCCACGGGGGAGCAACCCGGAGCTGGACAAGGCGGCCGAGCACGAACTCATCACTGACCCCAAAGAGCGCGCCGAGCACGTGATGCTGATTGACCTGGCGCGCAACGACATTGGCCGCATCGCCAAAACAGGCAGCGTGAAGGTGACCGAAGCCTTCAGTGTGGAGCGCTACAGCCACGTGATGCACATCGTGAGCAATGTTGAGGGCACGCTGGTTGACGGCCTGGACGGGCGTCCCCTGGGCAGCATGGATGTGCTCAAAGCCACTTTTCCGGCGGGCACGCTCACCGGCGCGCCCAAAGTGCACGCCATGGAGCTGATTGACCAGCTGGAGCCGACCAAACGCGGCCTCTACGGCGGCGCCTGTGGGTACCTCAGTTTTGCGGGTGACATGGATGTTGCCATTGCCATCCGGACCGGCATCATCAAGGACCAGACCCTGTACGTGCAGGCGGCAGCCGGTGTGGTGGCGGATTCGGTGCCGGAACTGGAATGGAAAGAGACGGAGGCCAAGGCGCGGGCCTTGTTGCGGGCGTCAGAACTGGTAGAAGAAGGGCTGGAGTGAACACCATGACCCATCCATCCAACTCAAAAATCAGGTTGTTGATGATCGACAACTACGACAGCTTCACCTACAACATCGTCCAGTATTTTGGCGAGCTGGGGGCCGAGGTTGAAGTCTTTCGCAACGACGAAATCACGGTTGAAGGCATTGCGGCGCGCCAGCCCGACCGGCTGGTGGTGTCGCCCGGCCCGTGTTCACCCGCCGAGGCGGGCATTTCCGTGGCGGCGATCCAGCACTTTATGGGCAAGCTGCCGATTCTGGGTGTGTGCCTGGGGCACCAGGCCATCGGGGCGGCGCTGGGCGGCAAGATCATCCGGGCAAAAGAGCTGATGCATGGCAAGACCAGCGTCATCACGACCACGCGGGAAGGGGTGTTTTCCGGCCTGCCGGAACAATTCACGGTCAACCGCTACCACTCGCTGGCGATTGAGCGGGCCAGTTGCCCGGCGGATCTGGCCATCACCGCCTGGACCGACGACGGTGAAATCATGGGTGTGCGCCACAAGACATTGCCGCAAGCCGTGCGCCTGGAAGGTGTGCAGTTTCATCCCGAATCGATCCTCACCGAACATGGCCACGCCATGCTGAAGAACTTTTTGCTGTGAATGGCCAGTCCGTTTGCTCAACTCAATTGCTATATATTTAATAGCTACTCGCGCATATTTGGCGGGGGCCGGAGGCCAAAATGACCACTATTGTTGACCTGCGCAGTGACACGGTGACCCAGCCCACTCCCGCCATGCGGGACGCGATGATGGCGGCCCCGCTGGGTGATGACGTGTTTGGCGGCGACCCCAGCGTCAACGCCCTGCAGGACAAGCTGGCCGCGATGCTGGGCTTTGAGGCTGCGCTGTTTGTGCCCACCGGAACCCAGAGCAACCTGTGTGCGATTTTGAGTCACTGCCAGCGTGGCGACGAATACATCGTGGGCCAGTTTGCGCACTGCTACCGCTGGGAGGGCGGTGGCGCGGCGGTGTTTGGCAGTGTGCAGCCGCAGCCACTGGCTCACCAGCCGGACGGCACGCTGGCCTTGGCAGACATTGAGGCCGCCATCAAGCCGGATGACGCGCATTTCGCCCGGACCCGGTTGCTGGCGCTGGAAAACACGCTGGGCGGCAAGCTGCTGCCGTTTGACTCTGTGCAGCAGGCGACGAGCCTTGCCAAAAGCAGGGGGCTGGTGCGGCATCTGGACGGGGCGCGGCTGTTCAATGCGGCGGTGGCGCAGGCTTCGCAGGTGTCAGGCCAGAAGGTGGCACCGACTGCGCAAGCCGCGATTGCCGAGGCCCGTCGCATCGCCCAATGTTTTGACAGCGTGTCCGTGTGTCTGAGCAAGGGCCTGGGCGCGCCCGTGGGCTCGGTGTTGTGCGGCAGCCAGGCGTTCATCGCCCGCGCACACCGCGTTCGCAAGATGGCGGGCGGCGGGATGCGCCAGGCCGGTGTGCTGGCCGCCGCCGGAACCTACGCGCTGGACCATCACGTGTCGCGGCTGGCCGATGACCATGCGCTGGCGCAGCGGCTGGCAAGCGGCTTGCAGGGTATTGAAGGCCTGCAGGTGGAGCCGCCCCACACCAATATTGTGTTTGTGGATTTGGTCGGTGCGGCCAAGGCGCGATCAGCCGGATTGATGCCGTATCTGCAGGCCCATGGGGTGTTGGCAACTGGCCTGTACCGGCTGCGGTTGGTGACCCATCTGGACGTCGATGCGTCGGGTGTGGACCGGGCGGCGGCGGTTATCCGTGAATTTTTCTCCACCTGACCGCAAACCGGAGCCAGCCCGGCCGTTAAGTTACCCTTCAAGCAACCTATCCAGGAGACTTTGCAACATGCCCCATACCAGCAAGATCAGTCCGCAGGAAGCCCTGCTTCGCACCATTGAGCACCGCGAGATCTTTCACGACGAGATGCTGCACATCGTGCGCCAGATCATGAGTGGCGAATTGTCACCGGTGATGATGGCTGCCCTCATCACCGGCCTGCGCGTCAAGAAGGAAACCATTGGTGAAATCACGGCGGCCGCGCAGGTGATGCGCGAGTTTTCGACCAAGGTTCATGTGGCCGACAAAACCCATTTGGTGGACATTGTCGGCACCGGTGGCGACGGCTCACACACCTTCAATATTTCCACCTGTGCCATGTTTGTGGCGGCCGCAGCGGGTGCCAAAGTCAGCAAACACGGGGGCCGCAGCGTCAGCAGCAAAAGCGGCAGTGCCGACGTGATGGAGTCGCTGGGCATCAACATCAACCTGTCACCCGACCAGATTGCCCGGTGTATTGAGGCGGTGGGTGTGGGTTTCATGTTCGCCCCCAATCACCACCCGGCCATGAAAAACGTGGCACCGGTGCGTAAAGAGCTGGGCATCAAGACGATTTTCAATTTGCTGGGACCACTGACCAATCCGGCCAGTGCGCCCAATATCCTGATGGGGGTGTTTCACCCCGATCTGGTGGGCATTCAGGTGCGCGCGCTGCAGCGCCTGGGTGCCGAACACGCCATGGTGGTGTACGGCAAGGACGGTATGGACGAGGTCAGCCTGGGCGCGGCGACCGTGGTGGGGGAGCTGAAAAACGGGGAGATCACCGAATACGAGATCCATCCCGAAGACTTTGGCATGGTCATGGCCAGCAATCGTGCCCTGAAGGTGGAAACACCGGAGCAATCCAAAGCCATGCTGCTGGGTGTGCTGGACAACACGCCGGGTGCAGCCAAAGACATTGTGATTCTCAATGCCGGTGTCGCACTTTATGCCGCTAATGTGACGGATACGATGCGAGCCGGCGTGGAGCTTGCGCGAACAGCTATCGAATCAGGAGCGGCTAAACGCAAGCTGGCACAACTGGTGGCGGCGACGACAGCGCCCCAATCGCCCCCATCGACGGCAACTTGAGCCGACTGGCGTCGTGCCAAGCTTGTGTCAATGGCTCAGGCCCGCACCACGGCACCGGCCCGGGCATCCAGGCCGATGTGCACGACCTCATGGGGCATGAGGTCACTGTCAACATGGGTGTCGATGACCAGCATGTCACCCAACTCGGTATGCACGTTGTGTTCCAGGTGCGTTCCCAGATAGGCGGTCTTGAGAAGTGTGCCCTGGATGCTGGGGCTTGACGGCGGGGCGCGGTGCAGGCTCAGCCGCTGCGGGCGCACGGCGAACACCGCAGGCCCGCTCACGTTGCTGGCTTGCAAAGGCAGGCGCAAGCTGCCCGCAACAAAGACCTGACTGTCGCCGTTTTGCACCACCTCGCCGGTGATCAGGTTGGCGTCACCAATGAAGTCGGCCAGAAAACGGTCGGCCGGGCGCTCGTACAGTTCGCGTGGCGAGCCGATCTGGGCGATGCGGGCATTGGACATCACAATCACGCGATCTGACACCGCCAGCGCCTCCGACTGGTCATGCGTCACGTACACCACGGTCAACCCCAGTGATTGTTGCAGGCCGCGAATGTCATCACGCACCTTGCGGCGCAGCTTGGCGTCCAGGTTGGACAGCGGCTCGTCAAACAGCAGCACCTGAGGCTCCAGGACCAGTGCCCGGGCCACGGCTACACGCTGTTGCTGGCCACCGGACAGCTCGGACGGCAAACGCAGTTCCAGCCCGGCCAGCCCCACCAGCGCCAGCTTGTCGCGTGCCTGATCGTGTGCCTGGGCACGGCGCACACCCCCGGCTTGCAAGCCATAGGCCACGTTGTCAATCACGCTCAAATGTGGAAACAGCGCGTAAGACTGAAACACCATGCTGACATCGCGCTCGGACGCGGCCAGACGTGTCACGTCCTTGCCGCCAATCAACACACGGCCGCTGGTGGCGCCATCCAGCCCGGCAATCATGCGCAAGGTGGTGGTTTTGCCGCAGCCCGATGGCCCCAGCAAGGTCACCAGGCTGCCGGCCTCAACGGTAAAACTGACGGAATCGACGGCGGTGAAGTTGCCAAACACCTTGCTGACGTTCTCAAACACCACGTTGGCGGCATTCACTGCGGTCACGGCCATTCATGTACTCCCTGGATTAAATCGGGCGTGCTGGCCGCGCGGCGGCCCAGTTTGCGTTCACCCACCACCACCTTGATAACACCGATCACCCCCAGCATGAAGACGATGAGCAGGGTGGAATAAGCGATGGCCAGGGCATATTCGCCCGCCTCGACCCGGCCCACGATATAGGCGGTGGCCATGTTGTATTGCGCCGTAACCAGAAAAATGACGGCGCTCACGGCAGTCATGGCGTGCACGAAGCTGAACACCAGCGTGGCCACAATCGCTGGACGCAGCAGTGGCAGGATGATGCGGCGCAATGTGTAAAAACTGCCGGCGCGCAGGGTGAGCGAGGCTTCGTCCAGGCTCTTGTCCAGCTGGCTGAGCGCTGCCAGCCCGGCGCGCACCCCCACCGGCATGTTGCGAAAGACAAAACAGATCACCAGAATCAGGCCGGTGCCCGTGAGTTCCAGCGGCGGCACATTGAAGGCCACGATGTAGGCGATGCCGATGACGGTACCGGGGATGGCAAAACTGAGCATGGTCATGAATTCAAAGGCACGTCGGCCCACAAACTGCTGGCGCGCAATCACATAGGCGGTCAGCAGTCCGATGACGGTGGTCAGCGGTGCCGCAATGCCCGACACCATCACGGTGGTGAAAAAACTGTCCCATGCCGAGCCGGTCCACTGCACCCCCTGCTGTCCCCACTCAACCAGAAAGCCGGTACGAAAATGCGCCAGTGTGGGTTCGAAATTGCCACGGCCGATGTCCAGCACAAAGCCGCCAATCAGAATCAGGACATACAACACGGCTGTCAGAAATGCCCAGGGCAAGGCGGTGGCGTAACACAGCGCCGACACCCGCCTGGGCAATGGCGTGGGCAGGCCCGCGTCGCCCTTGCCCGTTACCGTGACATAGGACGCTTTGCCCAGCCAGCGGTGCTGCAGCCAGAAGGCCCCGAGCGTGAACGTCAGCAAAATCAGCGCAAGGATGGCCGCCCGCCCCGGGTCGTTTTGTGCGCCTGCCACAGCAAAGAAAATCTTGGTCGACAGCACCTCAAAATTGCCACCCAGTACCAGCGGGTTGCCAAAGTCGGCCAGACTCTCCACAAAACCCAGCAAACAGGTGTTGGCCACGCCGGGCCGAAGCAGGGGCCAGGTGACGGTCTTGAAGGTGTACCAATGGGTGGCGCGCAAGGTTTGCGAGGCTTCTTCCAGTGTGGGGCTGACCCCCTGGATCACACCCAGCAGGATCATGAAGGCCAGCGGGGTTTGCGACAGCAGCTGTGAAATCAGCACACCGGGCAGGCCGTAAATCCAGCGCGAGGGCTCAATGCCAAAAAGGGTCTCCATCCAGACGGTGACCATGCCGGTGCGTCCGAACAGCACCACCAGCGACAGCGCAATCACGAACGGTGGCGTGATGATGGGCAGGATGGACATGACCTGCAGGCTTTTGCGCCAGCGAAAGTCCGAGCGCAAGGCCAGCAGTGCAAAGGCCAGGCCCAGCAGGGTGCTGAGCACACCAGCCAGCACCGCCAGCAGCAGGGAATTCCACGCAACACCGCAGGATGTGCCGCCGAGCAGGCAACTGAACCCCCAAATGTCAGCCGCAGACAGCCTCTCCCAGGTCAGCGCCAGGTCCGGTGCCCCGGTGGGTCCGGTGAATGCTGACAACAGCACCCGGGTCACCGGGAAAAAGACAAACAAGGTCACCAGCAGGCCAATGCCCCAGACGGCCCCGGACACAAAGCCGTCACCCCGAAACCGGCCTGTGGCAGCCACACCCTGGGACAGCAGCAGCGTGAAAACGGCGAGCGCCAGAAACGCCCCCCAGCCGAAGCCGGGCTGGCCTTGCGTGACCGAGCCGAAGACTGAAAACCAGGCCCAATCCAGGCCACGCATGCCCACAGCGAAGCCTTGCAGGAAAATCCAGATCAATCCGGACAGGGCCCCCACCACCAGCACCCGACCACGCCAGACAGACGTGTGCTGCAGTCGCCAGCCCACCAGCGCCGCCAGCCAGCCCACTACCGGGGGCAGCAGCCACCAGCGGTCAGCCCCGAAGCCCAGCGACAGGGCCGAGCCGCCAATCCGCTCGCCATACCAGGGCAGCAGGGCCAGCGCCGACAGACCGAGCGCCAGCAGCGCGGGCAAGGTGTAGTTGGCGCGCAAGGCCAAAGCTGCTGCCGGCGGCAAGGGGGGCAGACTGTTGGCGGTCAAATCAGACGGGTCCGGAGACTTCGGCCTTGGGGCTGGTTACTTTGGAAGCACCTTCACTTCTTTGTCCCACTTGGCGAGCAGGCGGGTGCGCTCAGCGGTTGAACCGTACTTTTTGAAGTCGTAATTAATGAGTTTGATGTCCTTGAGCTTGGGGGCTTCGGGTGGTGCGAAGGCGGCCTTGTTGGAGGGCACCTGAAATGACTTGGCATTGGCGGCCAGCACCTGAATTTGAGCGCCAAGGGCAAAGTCGTACCATTTTTTGGCGTTCTCCAGATTGCGGGCACCTTTGAGGATGCTCATGGAACCGATCTCATAACCCGTGCCTTCGCAGGGGGCCACGACCACGAGCGGCGCACCGTTCACAGCGTGGGTCACACCATCGTGCATGAAGGTGATGCCCACAATGGTTTCCCCCGTTGCGGCGGCGCGCGCCGGTGCTGCGCCGGACTTGGTGTACTGGTTCACGTTTTTGTGCAGGGCCTTCATGTACTCAAAAGCCTTGTCTTCGCCCATCAGTTGCACCATGGTGGCCAGCATGGTGTAGGAGGTACCGGACGAATTGGGGTCAGCCACCTGAATCTCGCCCTTGAAGGCGGGCTTGATCAGGTCGGCCCAGCATTTGGGTGCGGGGATGCCCTTTTTTTCCAGCGCGGGTTTGTTGTAGCTGAAGCCCAGTGCGCCGGAATAAATGCCGACGGTCCGGTAGCCGGATTGTTCGGCCTGGCGTTGTGCCCAATCGTGCAGCTCAGGCAATTTGGGTGACTTGTAGGCTTCGGTCAAACCCTCTTCGGCTGCCTGCAACTGGGGGTCACCTGTGCCGCCCCACCAGATGTCGCCCTTGGGGTTGGCTGCCTCTGCCTTGATTTGTGCATAGATCTCGCCGCTGCTCTTGCGTGTCATCGAGACCTTGATGCCCGTCGTTTTTTCAAATACGGCCACCATCGGGCGGCACCATTCTTCCTGCACGCCGCAATAAACGGTGAGTTGACCTTGCGCGGCGGCCGTGCCAGCCAGGCTGAGCAATACCGTACCCAGCGTTAAAGCGATGGCAGTTCTGGCATGGGGCAACGACAAATAAGTCAGGCAAGACCGATAAGGCCGATAAGACAGCTTCAATTTCTTCTCCCAAATGTGAATCTTCCAAATCCCGCTACGGCGCCATGATGTCCAGCAAACCATCATAAATGTCAGCGGTGCTGGCTACAAGAAGTCCCCCTGAGTGAATACCCTCGGGCGTGAAGAAGTCGTTGGCCCGGCCCCCGGCTTCCGTGACCAGCAAAATACCTGCCGCGCAGTCCCAGGCGTTGATGTGCAATTCAGCGTAACCATCAACTCGTCCGGCGGCGACATCGGCCAGGCCCAAGGCGCCCGAGCCCCGGCGCACAAACGCGCTGCCGGCCTGCATCAGCGCGGCGGCCCGGCCCAGGTAGTCGCTGTGGCTGCGTCGGGCCGACCAGCCCAGTTCGATGGTGGCGCCGTCCAGGGACGCTGTTTTGCGCGCGTGAATGGGGCGACCGTTGAGGCAGGCCCCACAGCCTGCAGCAGCGGTGTACATGCGGTTGATCACCGGATCGAACAACACACCCAATGTGGGTTTGCCCGCGACCAGGTAGCCTATGGATACACACCAGCGCGGAATATCGGTCGCGTAGTTGGCCGTGCCATCGATGGGGTCAACCAGCCAGAAATCCTGATCGGCTGACACATCAGCTTGCCCGCCCATTTCTTCGCCCACGACGCGGTCGCCGGGAAAGGCCAGGGCAACCGCATCACGGATGTAACGCTCCACGGCCAGATCAGCCTGAGTCAGCACATCGTGCGGACCCTTGGCGCTGACGGCTAGCCGGGCGGATTCGCGCACAGCCAATTCACCGCATTCGCGGGCCAGCCGTTCGGCAAGGACCAGGCGTGTGTGCAGGGGGGAAGCAAGTTGGTTTGGGCTCATGGCAGGGTCCGGACAGTGTGTGGGCGCAGGTAGTGGGTGGATGACGGCGAGCGGGGGCGGGTCGACTGTCTGCCCAGTGGCTCCGGTGCGTGCCAGAGGTTATCACCCGGACTGCGCCCCCGCAAATTCACCCGGAATGCTTTCTGCGAAAATCGGAGATTCACTCGGTGCGATTGTGGGAGCAGGGTACCCGAGCCATTTTTCAGAAAGCAGGAAGCGATGACCATGTCAGGTGTTTTGGAGCGAATCGTCGCCGTGAAGCAGGAAGAGGTGGCTGCTGCCATCGCGCGCAAGTCGCTGGCGGTGATGCGGGCCGACGCCGAATCACGGGTTTTGACCCGCGACTTTGTGGGCGCCATTCGGGCCCGGATCGCCAACGGCCGACCTGCCGTGATCGCCGAGATCAAAAAAGCCAGCCCCTCCAAAGGTGTTTTGCGTGAGGATTTCATCCCCGCGGATATCGCACAAAGTTATGCGGAGTTTGGCGCAGCCTGCCTGTCGGTCCTGACGGACGTGCAGTTCTTTCAGGGCTCCGTGGACTACCTCAAACAGGCGAGGGCGTCATGCCAGTTGCCGGTGTTGCGCAAAGATTTTATGGTCGATGCCTATCAGATATACGAGTCACGCGCGATGGGTGCGGACTGCATCCTGCTGATTGCCGCCTGCCTGGCTGATTCTCAAATGGCCGAATTTGAGGCGATTGCGCGTAGCCTGGACATGGCCGTGCTGGTTGAAGTGCATGACGTAACCGAACTGCAACGTGCACTCAAGCTCAAAACGCCACTAATGGGCATCAATAACCGCAATTTGAGTACCTTTGAGGTGTCGATTGACACCACCTTGGGTATGGTCAAGGACGTGCCACAAGATCGAATTCTGGTGACCGAGAGCGGCATTTTGAACCGCGAAGACGTGTTGCGCATGGGGGCGGCAGGCGTCAATGCGTTCCTTGTGGGCGAAGCCTTCATGCGCGCGGCCGATCCCGGAGAAGCCCTCGATGCCTTGTTTGGCCAATGACCCGGTCAGATCGGCTTGATGGTCTTTTTGCTATTAATTCAATAGCTATTGACGCATATGAATAGAGGGCTGGATGCCAATTTGGCATTAAATCCTGATGCTGTTGCGCCAAGCCTGTTTCAATCTGGCCTGACGCAATGGCGTCCCGATGAGTGGCCGGTGGCGCAGGGCTGGGATGGCGTCAAGGACGTTTTTTTGAGAAGTCCGGTTGGGCAATCCTTGGGCGCATTCATCCGTGCGCGGCTGGCGACGGGTGCGGAGATTTATCCTGCCTGGCCATTTCGGGCACTGGATTTGACGCCCCTGGAGAAAGTGTCCGTTGTCATTTTGGGACAGGATCCGTACCACGGACCTGGCCAGGCGGAAGGTTTGTCGTTTTCGGTCGCTCCGGGCGTCAAAGTGCCGCCGTCACTGCGCAATATCTACAAAGAGCTGCAGCGCGATCTGGGGCGGCCCTTGTCTCTGGATGGTTCACTGGTGCATTGGGCGCATCAGGGTGTTTTGTTGCTGAATACCTGTCTGACGGTGGAAAAAGACCAGCCAGCCAGTCATGCCAAAAAAGGTTGGGAAGCGCTTACTGACGCGGTAATTCAGGCTGTGGCTATGAGTTCGCAGCCAACGGTTTTCATGTTGTGGGGAAACCATGCCCAAGCCAAAAATGCTTTGCTGACGGAATTGGCTGAACAGGTCGGGCCTTTGGCCGGTCATTTGGTCCTGCGCGCCAATCACCCGTCGCCACTGGCTGCTTTGCGCCCCCCGCGACCCTTCATCGGGTGTGGCCATTTTCGCCAGGCTAATGACTTTTTGCGCCAACACGGCCGGTCCCCGATCAATTGGTAGGGCTTGGTGCCACGCGATCATTGCGTGTTGATGCGGTTCCGTGGCATAATCCAAGGCTGTCTGAGGGAGAGGTGGCCGAGTGGTTAATGGCAGCAGACTGTAAATCTGCCCTCTTACGAGTACGCTGGTTCGAATCCAGCCCTCTCCACCAGCGATGTATTGAATGCATCAAGTGATTTTGTCGGTTGATATCAGGTAGCGCACGTATGGTGCAGGTTGCGGATGACGCGCGTGAGGAGTGCAGTTTGGCGCGTTTTGAAGTTGGGCAATTAACTTCAGTGCGGGAGTAGTTCAATGGTAGAACCCTAGCCTTCCAAGCTAATGACGCGGGTTCGATTCCCGTCTCCCGCTCCATGTGGTGAGTTGTGTGCAGGACAGATTGATAGTTACAGGTTTTATGGGCTGATTGCAGTCCATAAAACTCAGGCCCATTTGGCTCAGTGGCAGAGCACTCCCTTGGTAAGGGAGAGGTCCCGGGTCCGATTCCCGGAATGGGCACCAGTTTTTAGTTTGTAGATTAGTTACTTTTCGGAGTCTGTAATGGGAAAAGAAAAATTCGCACGAACCAAGCCCCACGTGAACGTGGGCACGATCGGCCACGTTGACCATGGCAAGACCACGCTGACGGCGGCCATCACCACGGTGCTGGCAGCCAAGTTC
>JBEEMW010000034.1:0-55439 GCA_041192445.1 Pseudomonadota bacterium
TCCTGTTTGGCTACGCCATCAACAACGACCCCAAGGGCTTGCCGACGGCGCTGGTGGCCTATGACAACGGGCCGTTGGCGCGCAGCCTGGTGGCAGCCATCCAGAACACCGGCTACTTCCACATCGTGGCCCAGCCCGCCACCGAGGCGCTGGCGGAGCGCCTGCTGGAAACCGGTGAGGTCCAGTTCATGCTGGCGATTCCGCCTGATTTCTCAAAGCGCGTGGTGCGCGGCGAAAAACCCGCCGTGCTGGTGGCCGTGGACGCGACCGACCCGTCCGCCGCCAGCAACGCCATCGCGGCCCTGGGGCACATCACCCCACTGGCGCTGGCGCATGACCTCACCGGTGCACTGGCCGGGCTGCAGCCGCGCGAGCCGCCGTTCGAGCTGCGCATTCACCGCCGCTACAACCCCGAAGGTCTGACCCGCTACAACATCGTGCCCGGCCTGATCGGCACCATTCTCACCATGACCATGGTGATGCTGACCTCGCTGGCGATGACGCGCGAGCGCGAACGCGGCACCATGGAAAACCTGCTGGCCACGCCGGTGCGCCCGTTTGAGGTGATGGTGGGCAAAATCACGCCCTACATCATCATTGGCTATGTGCAACTCACGGTCATCATTCTGGCCGCCGTTCTGTTGTTTGAAGTACCCATTCTGGGCAGTGTCACCCTGCTGATGTTTGTCATCGGGCTGTTCATGCTGGCCAATCTGGGCGTGGGTTTTACCTTCTCGACCCTGGCCAGCAACCAGTTGCAGGCGATGCAGATGACGTTTTTCTTCTTTTTGCCCTCCATGCTGCTGTCCGGCTTCATGTTCCCGTTTCGCGGCATGCCGCAATGGGCGCAGTGGCTGGGCGAAGGGCTGCCGCTCACCCACCTCTTGCGGGCGGTGCGCGCCATCATGCTCAAAGGCGCTGGTTTAGGCGAGATCACATCCAGCCTCTGGCCCATGGCTTTGTTTTTGGGGGTTGTCGGCGCCATTGCGCTCAAACGTTATCGCCAGACGCTGGACTAATGCCGGACTGATTCGCGACCAGCCCGAAATCCCCGGACAATAGGGGCATGAAAAACCTTTTGCCCAAAGAGGCTTGGGCCCTGATCCAGCAGCAACCCGACGCCCTGTTTGTCGACGTGCGCATGGAAATCGAGTCGATGTATGTGGGCCGTCCGCCTGGCGTGCACACGATTGCCTGGTACGAATACCCCGATCTGACACCCGATCCACCGCAATTTGTGCAGGCGGTGGCACGGGAAGCCGGGGACAAGGCGCGCACCGTGATCCTGATTTGCCGCAGCGGCAAACGCACGCTGGATGCGGGCCGCGCGCTGGAAGCCGCCGGGTTTACCGACGTTGTCAACGTGGCGCACGGCTTTGAAGGTGAGCTGAACGACACTTTTCACCGCTCCACCCTGAATGGGTGGCGCTTCGACGGCCTGCCGTGGGAGCAGTTGTAAACCGCCAATTATTGGCAAAATAGCCCCTCAGCCCCCGTCTACATTGCACAAGCAGCTCCTCTTTTGATAGCAACAGAATTTCCCCCGGCTCAACAGGCCACCGCCTCACACGACATCCTGCGCGAGGTTTTTGGCTACGACCAGTTTCGCGGACCCCAACACGCCATCGTGGAGCACGTGATGGGTGGCGGTGACGCGCTGGTGCTCATGCCCACGGGCGGCGGCAAGTCGCTGTGTTACCAGATTCCGGCCATTGCCCGCCAGCGCCTGGGCCACGGCATCACCATCGTCATCTCACCGCTGATTGCGCTGATGCATGACCAGGTGGGCGCACTGCACGAGGCGGGCGTGAGCGCCGCTTTTCTCAATTCCACCCTGTCTGGCGAAGAAGCCTCGGCGGTGGAAAAACGCCTGCTGCGTGGTGACATCACCCTGCTGTATGCCGCGCCGGAACGGGTGACGACACCGCGCTTTCTCGCACAACTGGATTCGCTGTACGAACGCGGCCATTTGAGCCTGTTTGCCATTGACGAGGCGCATTGTGTGAGCCAGTGGGGCCACGATTTCCGCCCCGAATACCGGGCGCTCACGGTCTTGCACGAGCGGTTTGCCAGCGTGCCACGCATGGCGCTCACCGCCACGGCCGACGCGCTGACGCGTGAGGACATTCTGGAACGCCTGCAATTGCAGGACGCCCGCGCCTTTGTCAGCAGTTTCGACCGGCCCAACATCCGCTACACCATCGTCGAGAAAAAGGACGCCACGCAACAATTGCTGCGCTTCATCTCGCGCGAACACCTGGGTGACGCCGGCATTGTGTATTGCCAGTCGCGCAAACGCGTGGAAGAAATCGCGCAAACCCTGTGCGACGAAGGTATTGATGCGTTGCCGTACCACGCGGGGCTGGACTTTAAGGTCCGCCAAGCCAACCAGGACCGGTTTTTGAGGGCGGAAGGCATTGTGATGGTGGCCACCATTGCTTTCGGCATGGGCATTGACAAACCCGACGTGCGTTTTGTGGCGCACCTGGACATGCCCAAAAACATCGAAGGCTACTACCAGGAAACCGGCCGCGCCGGGCGCGACGGCGAGCCCGCCAACGCCTGGATGAGTTATGGCCTGCAAGACGTGGTGAACCAGCGCCGCATGATTGACGAGAGCCCGGCCGGGGAAGAGTTCAAACAGGGCCTGCGCGGCAAGCTCGACGCCCTGCTGGGCCTGGCCGAGGCCACCGATTGCCGGCGCGTGCGCCTGCTGCACTACTTCGACGAATCCAGCCAACCTTGTGGCAACTGCGACAACTGCCTGAATCCGCCTGCCGTATGGGATGGCACCGACGCCGCCCGCAAGCTGCTCAGCACCATCTACCGCGTGCAGCACCTGAGTGGCATCAGCTTCGGGTCCGGTCACATCATGGATATTTTGCGGGGCAAGGCCACCGAAAAAGTAACGCAGCATGGCCACCAGAGTGTGAGCACCTTTGGCATTGGCGCGGCCTTCAGCGAAGTGCAGTTGCGTGGCGTGTTGCGCCAGCTGATTGCCATCGGTGCCGTGGCAGTGGACTCTCAGGCCTTCAACACCCTGCAACTCACCGATGCCTCACGCGCCGTGCTCAAGGGCGAGGTGTCTGTGCAACTGCGCGAGTCGGTCTCGGCATCGGGCAGCAGCAAAACCAGACGTGCCACTGCCGCAAAAACTGCAACCAAAATTTCCGCAACGCTGGACGAAGCCGCACAAGCCCGTTTTGCAGACCTGAAAGCCTGGCGCGGTGAGGTCGCCCGCGAACACAACCTGCCCGCCTACGTGATCTTTCACGACGCCACACTGGCCGCGATTGCCGAGCGCGCACCCCAGTCACTGGACGACTTGCAGGGCATCAGCGGGATTGGCGCCAAAAAGCTGGAAGCTTATGGCAATGAAGTACTGCGGGTGGTGTCCCTTTAAGGCAAACTTCGGCTACTGCAAAAAACCCATCGAGCGGCCCTCGCGAACCTCGGGCTTGATGCGGTGTTCGGCTTCCAGTTGCTCCAGAAATTCCATCGCACTGAGTTCCGAGTCCAGAATGCCTGACTGGCGCTTGACGGCAGCAAAGTCGCCGGGGCACAACTGATCCAGCAGAGCCAGACGTGCCCTGATCTCGACCGTCAAAAGCGAGGCATCACCGGCCAGGGCCTCCACCTCAAACATGTTCTGGCGCTGCGCCGCATTCAGCGGTTTGAATTTGATCTTGAACGTGAAACGCCGCAGCGCTGCCTGGTCAATGCGGTCCAGCAGATTGGTGGTGCAGACAAAGATGCCGTTGTAGCGCTCCATTCCCTGCAGCATCTCATTGACCTCGGTCACTTCGTAGGTGCGTTGCGCGCCGCGACGGTCTTGCAAAAAGCTGTCGGCTTCATCCAGCAGCAACACCGCTTTTTCGCTTTCGGCCTCGCGAAACATGGCGGCCATCTGCTGCTCGGTCTCACCGACGTATTTGCTCATCAGGTCGCTGGCCTGCTTGATGATGAGGGGCCGCTCAAGCGCTTGCGCAATGTGCTCGCCCAACGCCGTTTTGCCGGTGCCCGGTGCACCGTAAAAACACAGGGTGCCATGGCCGCGCGCCTTGAGGGCCTCAACGATGCGCGGCACATCAAAACGGCTCTCGGTATTGAGCATGGACAGGTCATATTGGGTGACCATGCGCCGCGCCGGCAAGGTGTCGGTGCGGGTACCCAGAGCGAGGTCAGCGTTTTTGAGTTGTCGCTCGATCAGCTTTTCCACGGGGGACACCGCAAGCGGGTTGGGTGGCAAGACTTGCTCTTCAGGCCCGACCAGCCCGGCAAATCTGACGGCGGTGCGGATTTGCGCCGGGGTCAAACCCTTGCGGGCCGTGAGTTTGGCCACAAAAGAGTCCGACACTTCCACGCCCTCAAGGGTCTTGCGCACCACACCTTCGCGTGCGCCGGGGGGCGGCGATTTCAGTTCCAGGTGATAGGCAAAACGGCGACGAAACGCGGGGTCAATCTGCTCAATGCGGTTGGTGACCCAGATGGTGGGCACGGTGTTGGATTCGAGTATCTGGTTCACCCAGGCTTTGCCATTGACACTGCCGGTGCTGGGTGCTGCCACCTGCTCGGCCCGCGCCAGCATCTGGGCGGCCTCGCTGGAGATGGGCGGGAATACGTCTTCCACTTCGTCAAACAGCAAGGCCGACTGCGCGCTGCCTTTCAAGAAAACCTGCGCAATTTGCAGAGAACGGTAACGGTCCCGCCCGCTTAAAGAGTTGCCGTCACGGTCGGCATACTCGACCTCAAACAACTCCAGACCGGCGGCTTGCGCCACCACTTTGGCCAGCTCGGTCTTGCCCGTGCCGGGCGGGCCATACAACAGGATATTGACGCCCGCCTCTTTGCGGGCCACTGCGTTGCCGAGCAATCGACACAGTACCTGGGTGTCGTCTTCCACAAAGGAAAAGTCGGCCATGGTGAGTTGGCTTTTGGCTGAGGGCCGGGTAAATACCGCCATCAGTTCGGCCTGGTCCCGATACTCGCGCATCAACACCGGGGGCAGCTTTTCGCTGACTTTCATCAGGTCGGCCAGATCGGTGATGTTGTGCTCGGAGATCAGGTTTTCAACCAGCCCGATGCGCTCCAGACGTGAGCCGGCCCGCAAGGCCTCGCCGACGTCACTGGCGTTGACCCCTGCGACCTGCGCGATGGCCGCGTAAGCCTCGGGCGCGTTGTTGACTTTGAACTCCACCAGAATGCTGCGCAAGTCACGCTGATACCGCGCCAGCGTGCCGTACAGCAGCAGCGCCCGCTCGGCTTTGTTGAGCTGCAACAAACCGGCCAGGGCATCGATGTTTTTCTCGACCAGTGTGGATTGTTTCTTGAGCGCGTGCGTCAACCAGTCCCCGGTGGCCGACAGCAGGGCAATCAGGTCTTTGGGTTGATCCTTGGCGTATTCGTCGAGGTAGAAAAACAGCGTGCCCTCTTCATAAGGGCCACGCCACATGCCATGGCGGGTCAGGAAATCAGGGCCATTCAGGGCCTCGTGGCCGCGCCAGTTTTCATTGGCGACACAGCGGCGTTCCAGAAACTCACGCACACGCACCAACACTTGCGCAGGCCACACCAGATGGCGGCCAGCCAGGGCGATGACGCTATTGAGGTCACGCCGCGCGTTAAAACTGGCGCCCTGACGGGCTGCCAGCGTCAGCACAAAGTGCGAACACATCAGGTCCAGAACCGGGGCGTCTTTAAGCCCCGGCGACGTGAGCATGAGCCCACCCGACAACTCGGCAACCAAACGCTTGACCATCAAACGCCTCCAGCACTGATGTGCAATAGTTTCACCATAACGCAGACTATGCCGGGAGGGAAGACCTTGCCGGAAAATAATTTCCGGCTGTGGGCATAAGTGTCATTTTTTGGCGGCGAACGACGCGGCCCCTTTTTGACGGTCAAAAGTTCAATAATGATGACCATGATTGAACTCAATGACATCGAGCAGGCCGCCGCCCGGCTGCAGGCCCACGTTCTGCGTACACCTTGCGTGGCATCCAAAACCCTGTCCGGCATATCGGGCGCCGAGGTCTTCCTCAAGTTTGAGAACCTGCAGTTCACGGCGTCTTTCAAGGAGCGTGGGGCCTGCAACAAGCTGGCCCAGCTACCGCCCCAGACGAGCGGCGTGGTCGCCATGAGCGCCGGCAACCACGCCCAGGGGGTGGCCTATCACGCCCAGCGGCTGGGTTTGCGCGCGGTGATTGTGATGCCGCGCTTCACACCCGGCGTCAAGGTCGAGCGCACCCGCGGTTTTGGGGCCGAGGTGGTGTTGCACGGCGACACCCTGGATGAGGCCCGGACCCACGCACTGATGCTGGCCGAACAGGAGGGTCTGACGTTTGTCCACCCTTATGACGATGCCCAGATCATGGCCGGGCAGGGAACGGTGGGGCTGGAAATGCTGCAAGACGTGCCCGGGCTCGACACTTTGATTGTTGCGGTGGGGGGTGGCGGCCTGATTGCCGGCATGGCAACAGCGGCCAAGGCGATCAAACCGGGAATCGAGGTCATTGGTGTCCAGACCACCCGCTTTCCGGCCATGGTGAACGCCATCAAGGGCACACATCACCCCCAAGGCACCAGCACCATTGCCGAAGGCATTGCCGTCGGGTCGCCGGGCAGGCTTCCCCAGAGCGTGATTGCACGGCTGGTGGACGATCTGGTACTGGTGGACGAAGGCGATATTGAACAGGCCATCGTGATGCTGCTGGAAGTGGAGAAGACGCTGGTGGAAGGCGCAGGCGCTGCGGGTCTGGCGGCGCTGCTGAAATACCCGCAGCGCTTCAAGGGCAAGAAGGTGGGCCTGGTGCTGTGCGGCGGCAACATTGACCCGCTGTTGCTGGCGTCCATCATCGCGCGGGGCATGGTGCGCGCCGGGCGCATGGCCCGTATTCAGGTGAGCGCGCGCGACGTACCGGGCTCGCTGGCCAAAATCACCGCCATGGTGGCCGACGCCGGGGCGAATATTGATGAAGTCCATCACCAACGCGCTTTCACCACCTTGTCGGCCCAAAATGTCGAGGTTGAACTGGTCATTCAGACCCGGGGGCCGCAACACATTGCCGACGTTTTGTCGGCGCTGAATGCCGCCGGCTTTGAGGCGCGAATCCACTGATTGAGGCACCTGGCCAATCGCAGTACGCGAAGTACGGCCCCTCATGCGGGGCTGTAGTCCTGAGCCAGTTCATGCGCCTGCTCGATACAGTAGTGCCCTTGGGTGGCCGTCACCACGGCACCAATCGGCAGCTGTTGCCAGGGGTCGTCGCCCTCATCCAGCGGTTCTGACGCGATCACGGTGCCACGTGAGTCGTGACGCAAATACAGCGTCGGAGGCTGGCCGTCACTCGCCAGGCGAAACGCATACAGTGTTTTGCCGTCGGCCAGCGCCGCGGCAAAACGAAGGGGTTGCCCGATCCCGGCGACCTGCAGGCGCTCCACCGTTTCGTCAAATACGCGCACTACCGCCTGAGCCGCGCTTTCACCCTGCTCCATACCGGCCAGCGCCAGCAGGAACAACAACTCGGAATCGGTCGCGCCCTTGCGCGCGGCATACAGTGAATCAGGCAACAGTGACTCGAGGAGACGGCGCACCTGCCCATAACCACCAATCTGGCCGTTGTGCATGAACAGATGTTTGCCATGGCGAAATGGGTGGCAGTTGTGGCGCGTGATGGCTGTGCCAGTGGCCGCACGCACATGGGCAAAGAACAATCCCGAGCGCACCGTGGCACACAGCGCCAGCAGGTTCTCGTCCGACCAGGCGGGCATGACCTCCCGGTAGACGGCCGGCTCGGGACGCTCGCCGTACCAACCGATGCCAAAACCGTCGCCATTGGTCACGGTTTTGGCTTCTTCTGCGCGCAAGGCCTGGCACACCAGCGAATGCCGGGGCTGGCAAACCAGTTGCTCCAGAAAAATGGGGTCACCGTGGTAGGCGATAAAGCGGCACATAGGGATGTATCCTGTGAGTGAACTCCCCAGTTTTATCGGCGGAGCAGGACAAAGATTGAGCGCGGGTATGGCACCAGTTGGGTAAAATCGGGTTTATTCAACCGCTTACATCCAAGCACTTACATCCAAGGAACACCATGTCAGCCCCAACGCCCCATCCAGACGCCCACGAGCCTGACGCCGTCGAGAAGATTGTTCCCTTGATGCCCATCGTCCTGCCGGTTGCAGGCGCGATTTTGATGTTTTTGCTCGCGTTTATCGCGGTATTCATGGCCTGATTGGCCACTGTCTTTAGCGCCTGAGCCCCTGCCGGGGGGCCAGCGGCACATCTCCCGGCTCGGCACCCACGCCCGCTGACGCCCGCTTTCCTCATTTATTACCTTGTTTCAGCCACTAGCCCTCGTCCATTGTGCGTAGCTTGCTAGGCTTTTCATAGCGCCACGATTCACTTGGCGCTGGCAACTGCTGTCGGTCACACTCCGGTTTGCGCATAAACCCATGCAATTTCAGCATATCATTTGCCGGTAACCGACTGGTAACTGGCAAGCGCGCTCATAAAATTCAGGAAAAGATGCCGTTTTCAAAGTGAATGGGACCACGGATTCGCGACTTGGCCCAACGCCACCGTCCATTTTGAAAAGACGATTTTTTACTTCCGGAGCGTTTCGATGAATTCACCAGTGATGCAGGGCCTGAACCTCAATGCCCCCAGCTACGTCAAAAATGCGCGACTCATCGCATGGGTCGCCGACATGGCGGCCCTGCTCAAACCGGCCAGCATCCACTGGTGTGACGGCAGCGAAGCCGAATACAACCGCCTGTGCCAGCAACTGGTGGCAGCAGGCACCTTCAAAAAGCTCAATGAAACCAGACGCCCCAACAGCTTTCTGGCGTGCTCCGACCCCAGCGATGTGGCGCGCGTAGAAGACCGCACCTACATCTGCAGCGAGAAAGAAGAAAACGCCGGCCCCACCAATAACTGGATGGCCCCGCACGACATGCGCGTCAAATTGCAGCCTCTTTTTGAGGGTTGCATGAAGGGCCGCACCTTGTATGTGGTGCCGTTTTCCATGGGCCCGCTGGGCAGCCCGATCGCCCACATCGGGGTCGAACTGAGTGACAGCCCCTATGTGGCCGTGAACATGAAGATCATGACCCGCATGGGCCGTGCCGTGTATGACGTGTTGGGGGTAAACGGCGAGTTTGTGCCCTGCGTACACAGCGTGGGCGCGCCCTTGCAACCCGGCCAGGCCGACGTCAAATGGCCTTGCAACCAGACCAAATACATCGTGCATTACCCCGAAACCCGCGAGATCTGGAGTTATGGCTCCGGTTATGGCGGCAACGCGCTGCTGGGTAAAAAATGCTTTGCGCTGCGTATTGCCTCCAATATGGGCAAGGCCGCTGCGCAAGGGTCGGATGGCAACCCGGGCTGGCTGGCCGAACACATGCTGATTTTGGGCGTCACCAACCCACAAGGAAAAAAATACCACGTGGCAGCGGCTTTCCCCAGCGCCTGCGGCAAAACCAATTTCTCCATGCTGGTCCCGCCCGAAGGTTTTGAGGGCTGGACAGTCACCACCATCGGTGACGATATTGCCTGGATCAAGCCACAAGCCGACGGCTCGTTGCGCGCCATCAACCCGGAAGCGGGCTACTTTGGTGTGGCACCGGGCACCAACAACGTCACCAACCCCAACTGCATGGCCAGTTTGGACAAAAATGTGATTTTCACCAACGTGGCCCTCACCGACGATGGCGACGTGTGGTGGGAAGGCATGGAAAAAGACTCCGGCAGCCTGCCCGCGCACCTGATTGACTGGCAGGGCAAGGATTGGACACCAGAGATCGCCAAAGCGACTGGCGTGGACGGCAAGCTGAAAGCGGCAGCCCACCCCAATGCGCGTTTCACGGTAGCGGCCACCAACAACCCGGCACTGGACAGTGCATGGGATGACCCTGCCGGTGTACCGATCGACGCCTTCATCTTCGGCGGACGACGCTCCACCACGGTGCCACTGGTCACCGAGGCCCGAAACTGGGTGGAGGGCGTCTACATGGCGGCCACCATGGGTTCCGAGACGACGGCCGCAGCGACCGGGCAGGCCGGTGTGGTGCGCCGTGACCCGTTTGCCATGCTGCCGTTCATGGGCTACCACATGAGTGACTACTTCCGGCACTGGCTGGACATGGGCGCCAAACTAAAAACCACGCTGGCCAGGACCGGTGCCCAGCTACCCCGCATTTATTGCGTCAACTGGTTCCGCAAAGGTGCTGACGGCAAATTCGTCTGGCCGGGTTATGGCGAAAACATGCGTGTTCTGAAGTGGATGATTGACCGCATTGAAGGAACCGCCAAGGGCCAGGAGCACGTTTTTGGCGTGAGTCCCGCCTTTGAGGAACTCAACTGGACAGGCCTGAACTTCACAGCCGAACAATTCCAGACCGTGACCAGCGTCGACAAGCCCGCCTGGATGGCAGAACTCAAGCTGCATGACGAGCTGTTCAACCAGCTGGCCTATCACCTGCCTGAAGAACTCGTGCAAACCAAAGCATTGTTTGAGAAGCGTCTGTCGGCCTGACGTGCGCCGAGAGGCTGCTGCAGCAAGTAAAAGAGCCACCCGAAGGTGGCTCTTTTACTTTGAGTGCGTCTGGCTGGATCTAGACAGCTTCGGCACGGCGCATGGCTTCCTGCAGCTCTGCCATCAGTCGTGGATCATGCTGTGCAGCAGCCCACATCAAACGATCCGAATCGGCACGCGCCTTTTCCACAGCACGTTCACGCTTTGCAGACAGCGCTGCGATGCGCCGTTTTTCGTGCGCAGAAAGTGGCATTTCCATGTTTTCAGCCCGGCTGATCGCCGCCCTGAGATCCGCCATGACACGTGGATCACTTTGTGCCGTCAGCAGCAGGTGGGCATCTGCACGGTCTTGCGCCAGGCGGTTGGACCAAATTTGCAGCGCTTTTGCCAGTCGTTTGGTCAGGCTGCCGGCACTATTGGCAAACAAGGCCATTGAGGTGAACAAGACGGTCCACAACACGACCCAGGCCACCAGCAGATGGCCATCTGCCCAGGTGTCGATCATCTGGTCTGCCACGGTGACGAACGCGGCAAATCCACCCGCCAGCAGCAAACTTGCCAATCCTCTGGCGCTATTTAACCGTGGACCCAGTCCCGTCACGTACTGGTACGCGGCCTGGGCACGGGCGATGCCGCCATGGTTTACGGAAAATTCTGGTTGAACAAAGCTGGTCATGATGGGCTTTCCTTTCAATGGAGCGGACTGTAAATTGCCCGCACACCCAGATACTAGGGTTTCTACTTATGATGGTCCACTTTATTATTGTGATACTTGACATTCACCATAGTGATAACCATGTCTCGTCAAACACCACACCTGCCACCCAATTTCCGTACGCTTGACCTGAACTTGCTCCGCGTCTTTGACGAAGTCATGGCAGAGCGAAGTCTGACTCGGGCAGCGCAAAACCTCTCCCTCACGCAACCCGCGGTCAGTAACGCGCTGCGTCGGCTGCGTGAGACCCTGGGGGACGAGCTGCTGCGCCGGGGTGGTCAGGGTATGGAGCCGACACCGCGTGCCGTGGCGCTGTGGCCTGCGGTCAGGGAGGCACTGCGCCAGCTGCAGGAGTCACTCGTGCCGAGTACGTTTGTGCCGCAAGAAGCCACGACGGCCTTTGCTCTGGCCATGGCCGATGCGACAGCGGCAGAACTCATGCCGGGCCTGGTCGCAACGCTCGAAGCCGTGGCACCGGGTGTGTCACTGCGACTGGTTCCGCTGGCCACCCGCGACCCGCGTCGCCTGCTCGATGACGAGACGGTTGATCTGGCCGTGGGTTATTTCCCGGCGGCGCTGGCCGACCTGACGGCCCGTGCACAGGTTGGCAAGGCCGTTGCGTTTGCCCATCAGCGCATGTATGAGGGGCAATACGTTTGTGTCATGCGCCGCGATCACCCGCTGACCAAGGGGCCCTTCACGCTCGACCGCTTTTGTGCTGCCCGGCACTTGCTGGTGAGTTTTTCCGGTCGCCCCTTTGGTTTTATCGACGAAGCACTGGCAACACTGGGCCGTGAGCGACGTGTCGTGCTCACGGTCAACCAGTTTTTCACGGCGGGCCGTGTGGTCGCCAAGTCCGACTTGCTCTCCGTCATGCCCCACCACTTTGTGGGTATCAGCGACCTGGCAAACAACCTGGTGGTGCGCGAGTTGCCGTTTGCAGTGCCACCGATCCAGGTGAACGCGGTGTGGCACTTGCGCGAACAGCACAATAGCGCGCACATGTGGCTGCGACAAATCGTCAGCGACGAGGCCAGCCGGACATTTCCCGGCTGAACCCGGCAGCGCGTGGGCCTGCACAATCGGGGCATGAAACTCCAGCTGCTGTCGGATCTGCACCTCGAAATACACCCGAACTGGATCCCCCAACCCGCGCCGGGAGCCGACGTTCTGGTGCTGGCAGGCGATATTGGCTCGTATCAACCCGGTTCATTGTTAACCGACGCAGATTTCGGCCTGGGCCGGTTTTCGCCGCTCAATGGTTGGCCCACACCGGTTTTGTTTGTTCCGGGCAACCACGAATACGACACACTGGACTTCGACGTGGCGCACACGCGCCTGAGAGAAACCTGTCAGCGCCTGGGCATCACCTGGCTTGAACGCGAGGTCATCACCCTGGCCGAATTGCAAGCCAGCAGTCAGATGCCAAACCTCGGGCCCAATAGTGCGCCCGTGGCCGCCATCCGCTTTATAGGCACCACGTTATGGACTGATTTTGAGGCGCTGGTCCCTGTCAAAACCGCAGACAGCAACTCCGTCACCGCCCTGTTCCAGGCACGGGACAAGGCCTATCGCGCGGCCAACTTCTACCTCAAAAAAACGGGTGCCACCCGCAAGGGTGAGCCTTTGCTGGCAGAACAGGTGAGGGAACAATCCCTTATTTGCCAGGACTGGTTAAGAAGGGCATTGGCAACACCATTTGACGGCATCACCGTCGTCATCACCCACTTTGCCCCCAGCCTGCAAAGTGCCGATCCGCGCTACGGCCTGACCCCTGGCACGGCAGGGTTCTGCAACCGTCTGGACGATTTGCTCTCACACGCGCAACTTTGGTTGCATGGACATTTGCATGCCCCCAGTGATTACACGAAGAACGGCTGCCGGGTGGTGGCCAACCCACTGGGGTACGCCCGAAAAAATGAACAGGCCGCGTTCATTCCTGAATTGGTGGTGGACACGTCATAAGACATTTCAGGGTTTACCCCAAAAGCCAGTGCGCCCAATCGTCATATGATAAACATCAATAGCGATTCATGTGGAGCAGCGTACTTGTCCAAACCCGAGATTCTTGTTGTCGCCAAACTGTGGCCCCCTTATATGGCGGCCCTTCAAGAGGCATTTGTCGTTCACGACTGTGTCCATTTGGGTGACCCTGCCCTTTTTGCCACACTCGCTTCCCGGATTCGCGGCATCGCAGCCAATGGTGAGTCCAAAGTCCCGGCGGAACTGATCGGCCGGCTGCCCGCGCTGGAGGTCATTTCGGTGTTCGGTGTGGGTTATGACGGGGTGGACGTGCGGGCGGCCCAGGCCCGGGGCATACCGGTTACCAACACACCGGATGTGCTGACCGACGACGTCGCTGATCTGGGTATGGCCTTGTTGTTGTCCATCGCCCGCCGAATTCCTCAGGCGGACAAATTTGTGCGGGCCAACCAGTGGGTCAATGGACCGTTGCCATTAACCCGCAAGGTCAGCGGCACCCGCCTGGGTCTTGTCGGGCTGGGACGAATCGGACAGGCCATCGCGCGACGGGCTGAGGGCTTTGGCATGTCCATCGCGTACACCACCCGCAACCGCAAGCCCGAGTCGTCTTACCCCTACTACCCCAGCGCCCAGGCCCTGGCGGCAGAAGTTGACTTTCTGCTGGTCATCACACCAGGCGGTGCAGGCACACGCGGATTGATCAATGCCGGGGTATTGACTGCCTTGGGGCCCGAGGGCTATTTGATCAACGTGGCGCGGGGATCGGTGGTGGATCAGGCGGCACTGGTTCATGCCATCCAGAACAACCTGATCGCCGGCGCTGCGCTTGACGTGTTTGAAGATGAGCCCAACGTTCCGGCGCAATTGCGGGCGCACGAGAATGTTGTGCTCACACCGCACATGGCCAGTGGAACCTGGCAGACGCGGCGCGCCATGGCAGATTTGGCCTTTGGCAACCTTCAGGCCCATTTTTCCGGCCAGCCTTTGCTGACGCCTGTACGGTCGTGATCAAAAACGTCCACGGGAATACGGTTGACTACCTTGGCGAGGCCATTGTTGCCGGTCGTTATGAGGTTGCCGGCTCGCTCCCGCCCGAGCCACTGCTGTGCGCGGAACTCGGCGTCAGTCGGACGGTTGTTCGGGAATCCATCAAGTCTCTGGTGGCAAAGGGTTTGATTCAAACCGGGCCCAAGGTAGGAACGCGTGTGCTGCCCAGTGATCAATGGAACTGGTTTGATCCGGATGTGATTGCCTGGCAGTCCAAATCTGGTTTGACGCCGGGCTTTATTCGTGACCTGCAGGAGTTGCGCCGTGTTGTGGAACCCGCCGCCGTGAGGCTTGCGGCGGTTCGGGCAACACCAGCCGACGTTGCCGGCATTGAAGAGGCCTTTGCCGGCATGAAACAGGCCGTGGAAAAGGGCGGAGACTACGTGAAATTCGATTTGCGGTTTCACCAGGGCCTGCTACAGGCCTCTCACAATCGCATGCTGGTCCAGATGAGCAAAGCGCTCTCTGCCTTGTTGCGCACCAGTTTTGAGATATCCACCATCAAAAAAGACGGCCCGCGCATGTCCCTGCCCTTGCACCGTGCCGTGCTTGATGCCGTGATTGCACGCAATCCGTCAGACGCCGAACGAGCCAGCCTGGTCCTGATTGACGGCGCGCATCAGGACATTGAACTGGTACTCAATTCCCGGCGCCTGTTGCCCAGACTCAACCGGCCGGCGCCCATGCTGAAAACAGCATGAAACCCCTTATTCCTACGAATCATGTTCCGATTTCCCTCAACCACCATAAAGGAGACACTCTGATGAAATTCAAGCTAGCAGCCACTGCGGCACTCATGACGACCGCCCTGTTGGCGTCCGGTCATGCGGCCGCCCAGGAAAAACTCACCGTCTGGTGGGGCAAGGGCTTTTACAAGGCAGAAGACGAGGCGTTGCTTTCAGCCATCAAGAAGTTCGAGGCCAAGAACCCGAAGATCAAGATTGACCTGTCACTTTATGCGCCTCAGGAAATGATTCCCAAGTCGGTCGCCGCACTGGACGCTGGCAATCCGCCAGACGTGGCCTATGGTGACGTTTATGATTTCCAGGTGACCGCCAAGTGGGCCTATGACGGCAAACTCGAAGACGTGAGCAGCATCATTGATCCCATCAATGCCAAATTCGAACCCCGGGCGTTGTCAACAACTTATCTGTTCAACAACGCAGCGCAAAAGCGCGCCTATTACGCTTTCCCGATCAAGCAGCAGACCATGCACATCCAGTATTGGAAAGACATGCTGGCTGAAGCAGGATTCAAGGAGTCGGATATTCCCACAGACTGGAAAGGCTACTGGGACTTCTGGTGCGACAAGGTTCAACCCGCCCACCGTCAAAAGACAGGAAACCGGACGTTTGGAATCGGCCAGCCCCTGGGCGTCGACTCCAGCGATTCATTCTTCTCGTTCCTGACGTTTATGGACGCCTACAACGTCAAGTTGCTCAGCGTTTCCGGTAAATTGAACGTGGACGACCCGACCGTCCGCCAGGGCCTGATTAACACGTTGACCGACTACACCAACGTCTATAGCCGGGGCTGCACACCGCCTTCGAGCACCAACTGGAAAGATCCGGACAACAACGTTGCCTTTCACAACAAGACGACGGTCCTGACACACAACGCGACCATTTCCATCGCGGCCAAATGGCTGGACGACATGAACAACCAGACGCTGACGGCTGACCAGCGGGCCATTGCCAAGGCCAACTACGAGCAGAAGATTGCGACAGCGGGTTTCCCCAACAAGCCCGATGGCAGCAAGATGGTGTACCGCGCGGCCGTCAAGACCGGGGTCATCTTCAAGGACGCGAAAAACAAGGAAAGCGCCAAGAAATTCGTCGCCTTCATGCTGGATGAAGCCAACCTGACCCCTTATGTTGAGGGCTCTCTGGGGCGCTGGTTCCCGGTCACAAAAGCGGCTCAGCAAAGCAAGTTCTGGCAGAGCGATGTGCATCGCATCGCGGTATACAACCAGTTCATGAACGGAACCAATCCGTTTGAATTCACGCAGAACTACAAGTTCACCATATTGAACAATGAAAACGTCTGGGCCAAGGCAGCCAACCGGGTATTGTCTGAAAAAGTACCCGTGGACAAAGCCGTCGACGAAATGATTGCGCGCATCAAGGTTGTTGCCAACTAAGGTGCTGTGTAACTGACCTCCGGATTTCGGTTTATCCGGAATAAAAATGGCGGCTGCGGTGTGTAGCTGTGGCCGCCACTGTTTTTACTGAGTTGTTTATGAACCCTGCTGATACCACCTCCGTCACACCAGCCAGCCCGGCTGTGCCGCCTGGGTCTGGTCGCGTGCTCCGAACTGTTTCCCAAAGGGAGTTTTGGGGTCGGGTGTTTGTGCTGCCCTACGTTTTGGTTTTTGTGGTTCTCGTGCTTTTCCCCGTGACCTATGGCCTGTGGCTGGCGCGCAGCCCGGAAAGTTATGCCAAACTCTTCGCCGATCCGATCTTCTTCAGGAGTGCCGTCAACACGGTTGTCTTTCTGGTCGTGGCCATCAATCTGAAGATGGCGATTGCCCTGTTTCTCTCCGGCTTTTTTGTGCAGACCCGCTGGTGGATAAAAATCCTTTCCGCCCTGTTCATCCTGCCATGGGCTGTGCCCTCGATTCCAACCATTTTGTCGGTGCGCTTCATGCTGAACCCGGAGTGGGGCGTGATCAACCAGACCATCTTCAAATTGACCGGTCTGGACGGACCCAATTGGTTGAACGATCCGACGCTGGCATTGTCGTTTTCGATGCTGATGCACATCTGGAAGTCATTGCCGTTCTGGACACTGATTTTGGTGGCCGGTCGCCTGGGTATTCCGGCCGAACAATACGAAGCGGCCGCCGTGGATGGTGCCAGCACCTGGCAAAAATTCCGTTTCATTACCTGGCCGTCGATGCGGACGCTGTTTATCAGCTCAACCATTCTGTCGATGATCTGGACTCTGGGTGACTTCAACAGTGTCTATTTGCTGACCGGCGGCGGCCCGGCCGATCTGACACACGTTCTGGCAACGCTGGGCATCCGGTATTTGCGGCTGGACCAGCTCGACGTGGCGATGGCCTCCATCGTTGTGGCGCTGCCGTTTGTATTGCCCCTGGTGTATTTCATGATGAAGAGGCTCTCCAAATGAGCAAATTGACCGTCAAAAAAGTGACCACTGAAGCCAAGCTGTTGCTGATTGGCATTCCCGTATTTTTCTGGACCATCATCCCGGTCTACCATATGTTTCTGTTCGCCATTTCACCGCGCGACACAGCCACATCCGGGCGCTTGTGGCCCAAAAACCCAACCTGGCAAAACTTTGACCATGTGTTCAACCAGAAGCATTTCTACCTGAACCATTTCTGGCAGCAGCTGGGCAACTCACTCTGGATTGCCCTGGCTGTCGGCGCCATCACGCTGGTGGTGTCGACCATGGCGGCATTTGCCATCAGCCGGCTCAAGGTGCGGGGCGGTCGCACCGTGCTGAACATGGCCTTGTTCACTTACTTCATTCCGGCGGCGTTCCTCGCCGTTCCCATGTACAAAACCATGGCGACCTATGGCTTGCTCAACAACCACTGGTCGCTGATTCTGTCCATGGTCACCATCGCGTCACCGTACTGCATCTGGGTGCTCAAACAAGCCTCCGACAAGCTGCCGTTTGAGCTGGACGAAGCCGCCCGCATGGATGGGGCCACGCCGCTTCAATTATTCCGGCTGGTCTACGTCCCGCTGATGGTGCCTTCGCTGGTCGCCGTGGGCACCTACGCACTGCTGCTGGCCTGGAATGAATACCTGTACGCCTTCCTGTTGTTGTCCAAGGAAACCGACCTGACGCTGGCCGTGGCGCTTGGCAATTTTCTGGCGGCCGATGACTCGCCCTGGGAACTGCTGATGGCAACCGGTTTTCTTTACGCCTTGCCGCCAGCGGCTATCTATTACGCTTTCAAACGCTACATGGTGTCGGGCTTGACCGCTGGTGCGGTCAAGAGCTGATTGAACTTTCTGGGAACCCAATAATGGCAAACGTTTCGTTCCGCAATATTGCGAAGAATTTTGGCAAGATCAAAGTCATTCACGGCATCAGCTTTGACATCCATGACGGCGAGTTTGTCGTGCTGGTCGGGCCTTCGGGCTGCGGCAAATCCACCTTGCTGCGCATGCTGGCCGGCCTGGAAGACATCAGCGGCGGTGAGATTGCCGTTGATGGCAAAGTAGTCAACGACCTTGACCCCAAGGATCGTGACATTGCCATGGTGTTTCAGAGTTACGCCTTGTATCCCCACATGACCGTGCGGGACAACATGGCTTTCAGCCTGAAACTTCGCAATGCCAATCAGGCGCTGACCGACAAACGGGTCGGCGATGCCGCACGCATCCTGAACCTTGACCCGCTGCTGGACCGCTTCCCGCGCGAGTTGTCGGGTGGCCAGCGCCAGCGGGTGGCAATGGGCCGTGCGATTGTTCGCGACCCCAAGGTGTTCCTGTTTGATGAGCCGCTCTCCAACCTGGATGCCAAGCTGCGTGTGGCCATGCGGGCCGAGATCAAGGCCCTGCACCAACGTCTGAAAACCACAACGGTCTACGTCACCCACGACCAGATTGAGGCCATGACCATGGCCGACCGCATCGTGGTGATGCATGACGGCATCATCGAGCAGATCGGCACCCCGCTGGAACTGTTTGACCACCCGGGCAATCTGTTTGTGGCGCAATTCATCGGCTCACCGGCCATGAATGTTTTTAACGGCAACCTGCACCTGAATGACGGACAGGCCTGGGTCGAGGGGCAAGGTCATCGCTGGCCTGTCGGCCCCATTGGCACAGGCCAGAATGGCCAGGCCGTTCACTACGGCATCCGGCCAGGCGACGTGGATATCGTCGCCGCTGGGCAGGGAATTGCGGCCAGGGTGGTTGTGGTGGAGCCCACAGGCGCCGAGACCGAGCTGGTTCTGGCAATCGGTGAAACAACATTCACCGTGGTGTTGCACGGCAGGACAACCGTCAAGCCGGATGACCTCATCGGGCTGCAGATTGATGCGGCCAAAGTGCATTTGTTTGATGAAAGCAGCGGTAAACGCCTCGACTGATGGCTCCCATTTTTGTGGTCATGGGTGTCAGCGGCTGTGGCAAAAGTACCGTTGGGCAACAACTGGCATCAGCCCTGAACGTCCAATTTCTGGAAGGTGACCAGCTGCATTCTGACCAGAACGTCGCCCGGATGGCCGCAGGCATTGCACTGACTGACGCGGACCGGCAGGGCTGGCTGGAAACGCTTGCGCACCGCATTGGCATTGCCCGTTCCAGCGGGACCGGGCTGGTCGTTTCATGCTCCGCCCTCAAGCGAGCTTATCGTGACACCTTGCGCCAGGGCGCGGCTGATCTGCGTTTCGTTCATCTGCAGGGGAGCCCCGAGTTGCTGGTGGCGCGCATGGCCAGCCGCCCCGGGCATTACATGCCCGCGTCCCTGCTGGAAAGCCAGCTCGCGACACTGGAGGTGCCCGACCCCGATGAAAATGCACACAACTTCGACACGGCCCTGCCCGCATCCGCCATCGTGGCGGCTGTCATGGCATGGGCTTCCACATGACACACACCTCACAACCACATGATGACGCCTGAACTGTTCCGGCTCGACAACCGAATGGCCCTGATCACCGGCTCCTCCGGTGGCATCGGCTTTGCGCTGGCGCGGGGTCTGGGCCAATCGGGTGCTGCCGTGATTCTCAATGGCCGCCATGCCGAAAAGCTTGCCACCGCCGCAGCCATTTTGCGCTCCGAAGGCCTCACCGTGCATACCCGGAACTTTGATGCATCGGATGCCCAAGCGGTGCAAATGGCAGTTGATGACATTGAGGACAACATCGGTGCCATTGACATTCTGGTCAACAACGCCGGCATGCAGCGCCGCGCACCGCTGGAAGACTTCACGACGGAACACTGGCATGAACTGATGCGCACCAATGTGGACAGCGTCTTTCTGGTCGGCCAGGCCGTCGCCCGCAAGATGATTCCCCGCAAGCGGGGCAAGATCATCAACATCTGTTCGGTGCAAAGTGAATTGGGGCGACCCAATATTGCGCCTTACACCGCCAGCAAGGGCGCAGTCAAGATGCTCACCAAGGGTATGGCCATTGATTGGGGTCCGCATGGCATTCAGGTCAATGGCCTGGGGCCGGGCTATTTCAAGACCGAACTCAACGAGAAGCTGGTAGCCGACGCGCAGTTCAGCGCCTGGCTCACGGGGCGCACACCCAGCCGGCGCTGGGGTAACGTGGAAGAGCTTGCAGGGGCCGCCGTGTTTCTGGCCAGTGACGCCGCCAGCTTTGTCAACGGGCACATTCTTTATGTAGATGGCGGTGTCACCGCCACGCTTTGACCCCACCCGCTCACCTCACTTTTTTGGAGAACACCATGCGCGCGCTTGTTTGCCATGCACCACAGGATTTGCGGCTGGATACAGCCAGTCTCGACAAAATGGGCTCGCACCAGCTACAGGTTCGCGTCGCCTTCGGCGGCATTTGTGGCTCTGACCTGCATTATTTCCAGCACGGTGGCTTTGGCACAGTGCGCCTCAAGGAACCCATGGCGCTGGGTCATGAAGTGTCCGGCGTGATTGACGCAGTGGGTAGTGCCGTGACGGGCTATCGTGTTGGGCAACGCATTGCCATCTCTCCTTCACGGCCCTGTGGAGCATGCGGTTTTTGTCATCAGGGTTTGCCCAATCATTGTTCCGACATGCGCTTCTACGGCAGTGCCATGCGCTTCCCGCACGTCCAGGGCGCGTTTCAGGAAATGCTGATCATCGACGCCAGCCAGGCGCATCCCATAGCGGACAGCCTGAGCCTTTCCGAGGCTGCTCTGGCCGAGCCGCTGTCTGTGGGTTTGCACGCCATCACCCGCGCCGGGTCGGTATTTGGCAAACAGGTGCTGGTCACCGGTTGTGGTCCCATCGGTGCGCTGCTGATTGCGGGCTTACGCCGTGCTGGTGCGGCCAGAATCGTGGCGGCAGACATTGCAGACCTGCCGCTGGCATGCGCCTTGAAAATGGGTGCGGATGAAACCGTCAACCTGATGCACAACCCGGACGGTCTGGCTCCGTTTGCCGTCAACAAGGGCCGTTTCGATGTCATGTTTGAGGCGTCCGGGAGCGATAAAGCCTTGCGCGCCGGGCTGGAGGTCGTTGCGCCACGGGGCGTGATCGTTACCATCGGTCTGGGCGGTGACATCACCATGCCACTCAACATGCTGGTGGCCAAGGAGATTGACCTTCGGGGTACATTTCGGTTTCACCATGAGTTTGCCGTGGCAGTAGGTTTTCTGAATCAGGGCTTGATCGATGGCAAACCCGTCATCTCGGACATCGTGGCGTTTGACCGTGCCAATGAAGCCTTCAAGCTGGCCGGTGACAAGCGCCAATCCATGAAGGTACAGATTGACTTCACCCAGGGCTCAATGGAACCCGCTCACTAAATTATCCGAGTACAGAACATGTCCGTTTTCACCAAAGTTGTTCTCTTCACCGACGTCGATGGCCGCGCCAAATTCCGCGAAGAAACCATAGCCCTGCCAGAGGGGTCACCGCAGTCCATGCTCTCCAGCGTGTTCGAATCGGGTGGCTACCAGTTGCGCTTCAGCCCGGTCGGCTTTCGCAGCCAGTTCCATTGCACGATCAACCCGCAGTGGGTGTTCATTTTGAGCGGTCAGATGGAGATTGGCCTGCAGGGCGGGGTGTCCCGCATCTTCAATCCCGGCGAGCATTTCTACTCGGCCGATGTGTTGCCGACGGGGGCCAGTTTTGACCCCGGCATCCATGGCCACTGGAGCCGCCAACTGGGGGCTGATCCGTTGCAAACCCTGTTTGTGCGGGGCTGAGCAACGACTTCAACCTGGGGCTAGGGCAAGCCCCACGCGCTGGGCAGCATTTTCAATCTCGGCCCAGGTGATGTCGTCGATGCTGATGCCCGTCACCTCACGTTCTGCCCTGGCGCGGCGCTCGGGGTCTCCGGCAATTTGAACCGCGTCGTAGCCGGTCGCAACGGGGCCCTGGCCCAGCCAGTCCACAAAAGCCAGCGCCTCTTCTTCAAAGCGGGCTTCGGTTCCCAGCCTGGCCGGGTCGATCAATATGGTCAACATGCTGTTGAGCACGGCACGCCGGGCGTCCGCCGCTTGATGCCAGGTGCCACCCCCCGACAGCGCGCCGCCCAGCAATTCGCAGGCCACAGCCATACCGTAACCCTTGTGCTCCCCAAACGTGAGCAAGGCACCAAAGAGCCCATTGCTTTGCGGCACCACCACCACGCCGGGGTCGGTCGTGGGGTTGCCCCGTTCGTCGATCAAAAGACCCGCTGAAACCGCATGTCCTTCGTTGTGCGCCACCCGCATCTTGCCTTGCGCTACCCGGCTGGTCGCGAAATCGAGGATGAACGGCTCACGCCCTTTAAGCGGCACGCCGATACAACAGGGGTTGGTACCAAACCGGCCATCTGCGCCGCCCCACGGTGCCACCACCGGTCGCGATTTCACGTTCACAAAATGCAAGGACACCAACCCTTGATCAACGGCCATTTCCGCCCAATGGCCGATGCGTCCCAGGTGATGCGCGTTGGCCAGCGTCATGATGCAACTGCCATGCTGTTTTGCGCGGGTGATGCCCAGTTTCATGGCTTCTTCGCCGATCACCTGCCCATACCCGGTTTGACCATCCAGCGTCAGCAGGGTGCCCAGATCCAGTTGTACACCGACATGGGTGTTGGGCTTGAGGCCCCCTTCCAGCACCGCATCAACATACCGCGGCAACATGCCCACCCCGTGCGAGTCGTGGCCACTCAAATTGGCCATCACCAGATTGGCGGCCACGGTATGGGCCTCTTCGGCCGAACTGCCACACGCTATTAATACAGTAGCTACCCGCGCATGTAATTCGGGGGCTGCAATGAGTTTTTGCATATAAATCAGGGAATGGGAAGTGCGGTTGAAGGGCAGTTGGAACGCGGGGCTTACATGACCGCGCCGACCTGCCACGGTACAAATTCATTCTGCCCATAGCCGTGCAGCTCGCTTTTGCTGGGGGTGCCCGATGCGGTGGCCAGCACCAACTCAAAAATGCGTTGACCCATCTCGGCAACTGACGCCGTGCCGTCGATGACCTCGCCGCAGTTGATATCCATGTCGTCTTCCTGCTTGCGCCACAAGGCCGAGTTCGTGGAGAGCTTGAGCGACGGCGACGGGGCGCAACCGTAGGCCGAACCGCGGCCTGTGGTGAAGCAGATCAGGTTGGCACCACCCGCCACCTGGCCCGTCGCACTCACGGGGTCGTAGCCCGGCGTATCCATGAACACAAAACCATGGGCGTCCACCGGCTCGGCGTATTCATAAACCGCCTGCAGGTTGCTGGTACCACCCTTGGCCACGGCACCCAGTGATTTTTCAAGGATGGTGGTCAGGCCCCCGGCCTTGTTGCCGGGTGAGGGGTTGTTGTTCATCTCGCCATCATTGACCTGCGTGTAGTGCTCCCACCACTTGATGCGGGACACCAGCTTTTCACCCACCTCGCGTTTAACCGCACGGCGCGTCAACAGGTGCTCGGCACCGTATATTTCTGGCGTCTCGCTCAGGATGGCGGTGCCGCCATGGGCCACCAGCAAGTCAACCGCGGCACCCAGTGCCGGATTGGCGCTGATGCCCGAGTAACCGTCCGAACCGCCGCACTGCAGGCCGATGGTGATGTGCGCCGCGCTGCAGGGTTCACGCCGAACCTGATTGGCTTTTGGCAGCATGGCCATCACCAACTCGATGCCCTTGGCCACTGTTTTGGTCGTGCCACCGGTGTCCTGAATGTTGAAGACCTGCAAGTTCTCACCCTCGGTCAGGCTTCCCTGTGCCAGCCAGGCATTGATCTGCATTGCTTCGCAGCCCAGACCCACCACCAGCGCGCCCCAGAAGTTGGCATGGGTGGCGTAACCCTTGAGGGTGCGTTGCAAAATCTGGATGCCCACACCTTCGGTGTCCATACCGCAACCTGTGCCGTGGGTTAAGGCCACCACGCCATCCACGTTGGGATAGTGGGCCAGCGCCTGGGGATTTGTCGTCCGCGAGAAGTGGTCGGCAATGGCCCGTGCTGCGGTGGCCGAGCAGTTCACACTGGTCAAGATGCCGATGTAGTTGCGCGTGGCCACCCGGCCATCCGCTCGTTTGATGCCCATGAACGTCGCTTCCCGCAACCGGGGTTCGGGTTTCACGTCGGCCCCGAACGCGTAGTCACGGCTGAAGTCACCCTTGTCGGGGCCCATGTCCAGGTTATGGGTATGGACGTGTTCACCCGCCGCAATGGGACGTGAGGCAAACCCGATGATCTGGTTGTAGCGGCGCACCGGCTCACCTGCCGCAAGAGCCCGTGTGGCGATCTTGTGGCCCGGCGGGATCATGCCCTTGACAGGAATGCCCTCCACGCTGGTGCCGCTGATCAGTTGTGCGCGGGCAATCAGGACGTCGTCGGCCGCATGGAGGCGAATGAAGGGTGTCATGGGAGTCCTGGGAGTCAAGGGGTTCGTTTGCTGCGGCGCCAGCTCACGCTGAAACGGGTGTGGGATTTGTCCATGTGGGCGTGCATGGCCGCTCGGGCAGCCGGTGCATCGTGCCGGCGAATGGCGTCCAGAATGACCTGGTGCTCGGCAATGGCGGCCTGCCAGGAAGCCACGGTTTCAAAGTGCCCCACCAGGCGTTCAAACACGGGGCCACGGCGTGAATCCCAAAAATTCTGCACCGTTTCAATCAGCACCCCATTGCCACTGGCTTGCACAATCGCGGTGTGAAAGGCCCGGTCCCCCTCAAGCGGCAGCACGCCTTGGGCGGCATCAGCCTTCATGCTATCCAGGGCTTTGGCCATCGCGTCAATGTCTTTGCGTTTGGCCAGTGTGGCGGCCATCGACGCAATTTCGCCTTCAACCACACGGCGGGCGCGGATCAGCTCCAGTGGCCCCCATTCGCTGGGCGCGGGCCCTGCGGATTTGTCGGGGTTGATGTCGAGGTTGATGCGACGGGCGCGGTCCAGGACGTAGACGCCGGAGCCGGTTCGCACCTCGACCCAGCCCTCCACCTCCAGCGCAATCAGGGCTTCCCGCACCGACGGACGGCTGACGCCGAGTTGTTTGGCCAGATCCCGCTCTGCCGGCAGACGGGCACCCACCACAAACTCGTTGGCGACGATTGCCGCACGCACCTGTTCCGCGATTTGCCGGTACAGGCGCTGGGGTTCGACGGTTTGCAGGGGCATGGCCGGGGGGTATCTGGGTAGGGGAAGAAAATAATGGGATGGTGCAAATTGGCCAAGTGGTCAGACCAATTATAATCGTCCGGGGTACGCGCATCAACATTGGGCAAGCCCTCAATTTCAGGGCCCGAGCCCCTTTTTGGAGACAACATGAGACTCGCAGGAAAAACCGCCCTGATCACGGCCGCTGGGCAGGGCATTGGCCGGGCCACCGCCCTGTCGATGGCCGCAGAAGGCGCACAGGTGCTGGCAACCGACATCAACCCCACGCTACTGGCAAGTTACGCAGGGGTTGCCAACATCACCACCGCCACCCTCAACGTCATGGACAAAGCCGCCATTCAGGCGATTGTGGGCGGCATGGCGCGCATTGACGTGTTGTTCAATTGTGCCGGCATGGTGCACAACGGCTCCATTTTGCAGGCCACCGATGACGACTGGGAGCTGGCGTTCAACCTCAACGTGCGCGCGCAATTCTGGATGATTCAGGCGGTATTGCCGGGGATGCTGGCCGAAGGGGGTGGCAGCATCATCAACATGTCCAGCGTGTGCAGCAGCGTCAAGGGTTTGCCCAACCGTTTTGTTTACGGCGCCAGCAAAGCGGCGGTGGTAGGCCTGACCAAATCGGTCGCCGCAGACTTCGTCAGTCAGGGCATTCGCTGCAATGCCATTGCGCCCGGCACGGTAGACACACCCTCTTTGCAAGACCGCATCAACAGTTATGCCGACCCGCAAGAGGCCCGCAAGAACTTTGTTGCCCGCCAGCCCATGGGGCGCTTGGCCCAAGCCCACGAAATCGCGCCGATTGTGCTGTTTCTGGCGAGTGACGAGTCCGCCTTCACCACCGGTCAGGTGTATTCGGTTGATGGTGGCATGACGATATGAACGCACTGGACATGGCCGGTCGCCATGCCGTCATTACCGGTGGCGCTACCGGTCTGGGCTACGCCACGGCACAGCGCATGCTGGCTTCCAACGCACGGGTCACGCTCTGGGACCGGGACGGTGACGCGTTGGTGCGTGCAACCCGTGAACTGGGCGCCAAGGCCATGGGCGTGACCGTGGATGTGGCAAACCACGCCAGTGTGGTGGCCGCCGTGCGACTGACCCTGGCGCAGACACCGGCCATTGACGTACTGGTGAACTCGGCCGGCATCACCGGGCCCAACCTCAGGCTGTGGGACTACCCGGTGGACGACTGGGCGCAGGTGATGCAGGTCAATCTGAATGGGCTGTTTTATTGCTGCCGCGAAGTGGTGCCGCTGATGCGCGCGCGCAACTACGGGCGCATCGTCAACATCGCCTCGGTGGCGGGCAAGGAAGGCAACCCCAACGCCAGTGCCTACAGCGCCAGCAAGGCCGGTGTGATCGCACTCACCAAGTCGCTCGGCAAGGAACTGGCCGACACGGGCATCCGGGTGAACTGCGTTACCCCCGCGGCCGTCAAGACGGCGATTTTCGACCAAATGAAACCGGAGTTCATCCAGTTCATGTTGTCCAAGATTCCCATGGGCCGCTTCGGCACACCCGATGAGGTGGCCAGCATGGTGACCTGGCTGTGCACCGAAGACTGCTCTTTTTCCACCGGTGCCGTGTTTGACCTCTCGGGTGGACGCTCCACTTACTAAGCACCCCTCATTGCCACCTATTCCAATCTCTTCCCATCTTCTCCCATCTCTTCAAATTACCCTCCCAAGAAAGGCAAGCATGAAACTCGTTCGTTACGGCAACCCCGGCAAGGAAAAGCCCGGCCTCATTGACGCGGATGGCAAGCTGCGCGACCTCAGCGCTGTCGTCAAGGACATCGGCCCGGACCAGCTTGGCGATGCGGCACTGGTCAAACTGCGCAAGCTCAAAACCGACAAACTGCCGCTGGTGCGTGGCAAACCGCGCCTGGGTTCACCCGTCAACGGTGTGCCCAAGTTCATCGCCATCGGCCTGAACTACGCTGACCACGCGGCCGAATCCGGCCTGCCGATCCCGCCCGAGCCCATCGTGTTCATGAAAGCCACCACCTGTATCCAGGGGCCGAATGACCCCGTCATGCTGCCCAAGGGTTCTGTCAAATCCGACTGGGAAGTCGAGCTGGGCGTGGTCATTGGCACCCGGGCGCGTTATGTGTCGCAAAAAGACGCGCTCAACTTTGTGGCGGGCTACTGCACCATCAACGATGTGAGTGAGCGCGAGTTCCAGATCGAGCGCGGCGGCACCTGGGACAAGGGCAAGGGCTGCGACACTTTCGGCCCGCTGGGCCCCTGGCTGGCGACCCGTGACGAAGTGCCCAACCCGCAAAAACTCGCCATGTGGCTGGACGTCAACGGCAAACGCATGCAGACCGGTAGCACCAAAACCATGATTTTCAGCGTGGCAAAAATCGTGAGCTACGTCAGCCAGTTCATGACGTTGATGCCGGGCGACGTCATCACCACCGGCACACCGCCCGGCGTGGGCCTGGGCATGAAGCCGCCGCTTTACCTGAAAAAGGGCGACGTGATGACACTGGGCATTGAAGGCCTGGGTGAACAGCGCCAGGTGGTGGTGCCGTTCAAGCTGTAAAACCTGCAGGACTGGAAAGCAGAAATCCACGGGTGTGTATCAGCAAGAGTCTCAGAAATAGACCGATAAGTATCAATAAATACCGTATAGTTCATATGGATACTATTTGGTATATATTTCGTCTGCGCCACATTTTTGGCGGACGTACTGCATCAGTACTTTTTTGGAGCTTCTTATGAAAAAGACCCTCATTGCTTCCGTTCTGGCTATTGGCGTCGCATTCTCGGCCCAAGCCAAAGACATCGTTGACACCGCCGTTGGCGCGGGCAGTTTCAACACCCTGGCCACTGCGCTGACCGCTGCGGGCCTGGTGGACACGCTCAAAGGCAAAGGCCCGTTCACGGTGTTTGCGCCAACCGACGCCGCGTTCGCCAAAATCCCCAAGGCCGACCTGGACGCGTTGCTGAAAGACAAGGCCAAGCTGACCGCCGTGCTGACCTACCACGTGGTCGCAGGCAAGGTGATGGCCGCTGACGTCAAGGCGGGCAAGGTCAAAACCGTGCAGGGCTCGGAGCTGACCGTTTCCACCATGGGTGGCGTGATGGTGGATGGCGCCAAGGTCACCGCCACCGACATCGTGGCGGACAACGGCGTAATTCACGTGATCGACAGCGTGATCATTCCGAAATAAGCCCACTCGCCAGGCTGAAACGTCAGGCTCAAAAAAAGGCAGCCCGGGAAACCTGGCTGCCTTTTTGCTATTTATTTAATAGCTGCTCACGCATATCCGACGAGGGTTAACGGGCATTTAGACCCTCAAAACAAGTGCTCATGACCAGATCCACGATCTGTCCGTCATTGTGCTGACCGCCCATCTTCAGGAATTCCAGCACGGGGTCGCAAGCACGGGCGTAGAAGGTGTACAGAATCGCAATCGCCGGCAGCCTGGGGTTCAGCGCACCGGCAGCCTGCGCCGCCTCGATCCATGCGCCCAAGCGATCACTCACATCCATCAGGCCATCCATGTAGTCCCGGTTGGCGATCAGCGTGGCGCGCAATGTGGAGTTCTGGCTGGGCAATGAGGGCATCTCGCCCGCCAGTTTGACTTCCATGGTCCAGCGCACAACCGCGCGCAAGTTGTCCAGCGGCGTGGCGTCGCTCGGCAAAGCAGCCAGAAAATCCTGCGCCCGACGCATCACCCGCACCATGGCGGCGGCGGCCAGTTCTTCTTTGCTGGCAAAGTGTTTGTACAGGCTGGCCTTGGCGATCCCCACATGGGCGGCCACTTCATCCACCGTCATGGCCTCAAAACCTTTCTCGGCCAGCAGGCGATTCACGGTCTGGACGATGGCGTCTTCACGGGCGAGCAGCATTTGCTGTTTGAAGGAAACTTTGACGGGTAACGTAGCATTCATGCCCATATTTTAACCAGTACGGCCAAAAATAAGGCTAACTGGCTGTTTTTATACTTGAGAGTCTGACTGCAACCGGCGGGTCTTTTGAACAGCTTTTCCGGGTTATTGAGCGCTCCGAAATTCATGACACGGTTCTGGCTGGGCTTGGCACGTACGGGCCGATTGTGGTGTGCAACGATTGAGCACCAACACTGCTACCCGACTCAGGTCGGCGTGGCACTCAGCGCAGCGGCGTCAAGGAGGAGGCCGAAGGCCGGGGGACAGCCGCGGCGTCTGAGTGCCGCGCCGACCTGAGTCCGCCAAAGAATGACGTCATCGACCGCCGCCAGATACAGCAAAGACAAAACGGTCATCATTTGAGGAAAGATCAATAAACACGGACGGCGCCGCTGAAACCGTTGCTGTAACGCGCCAGCGTCAGCCCTTCCATGCTGATCTCTGGCGTGCGGCCCGAGATCACATCAGCCATCACACGGCCGGTGCCGGCGGCCATGGTCCAGCCCAGCGTACCGTGGCCGGTGGACAGATACAAATTCGGGTACGGCGTGCCGCCCACTACCGGCGTGCCGTCCGGCGTCATGGGGCGCAGGCCGGTCCAGAATTTGGCCTGGGACACGTCACCACCGCGCGGGAACAGGTCGGTCACCACATGGTTGAGTGTCTCGCGGCGGGATTCGCGCAGATTCAGGTTGTAGCCCGCCAGCTCGGCCGTGCCGCCCACACGAATGCGGTCGCCCAGGCGCGTGACGGCCACCTTGTGCGTTTCGTCCATGATGGTGGACTCGGGCGCAAACTGCTTGTCCGTGATCGGCAGCGTGATGGAGTAACCCTTGACCGGGTACACCGGGATGTGAATGCCCACGGGTTTGAGCAGCAGCGGCGAGTAGCTGCCCAGCGCTACCACGTAGCGGTCTGCCGTCAACTCGCCCGCGTCGGTGCGCACACCGGTGATGCGCTGGCCGTCGCTGGCGATGCCCTGAATGTTGACGCCGTAGCGAAACTTCACGCCCAGGCCTTCCGCCAGTTTGGCCAGGTTTTGCGTGAACTTGAAGCAGTCACCGGTCTCGTCGCCCGGCAGGCGCAGCGCGCCGACGAATTTCTCTTTCACCAGCGCCAGCGCGGGCTCGACCTTGATGTAGCCCTCACGGTCCAGCAGCTCGAACGGCACGCCGTATTGTTTGAGGATGTCAACGTCCTTGCCGGTACCGTCCAGCTGCTTTTGTGTGCGAAAGAGTTGCAGCGTGCCCTGCGTGCGCTGGTCGTAGGCAATGCCGGTATCCAGGCGCAGCTCGCGCAGGCAGTCGCGGCTGTATTCGGCCAGGCGCACCATGCGCCCCTTGTTCACGGCATATCGCGCCTGGGTGCAGTTGCGCAACATTGACGCGCCCCAGCGCCACATGGCGAGGTCCAGCATGGGCCAGATCACCAACGGGCTGTGCTGCATCAGCATCCACTTGATGGCCTTGAGCGGCACACCCGGCCCGGCCCACGGTGCTGAATACCCCGGCGACACCTCGCCTGCGTTGGCAAAACTGGTTTCCAGCGCGGGGCCACTCTGGCGGTCCACGACGGTGACGTTATGGCCAGACTTGGCAAGGTAGTAAGCGGTGGTCGTGCCGATGACGCCGCTGCCGAGGATCAGGATGTTCATGGGCCGGATCTTCCCATAAGCCCAACTGATATTTATCAGTAATAGTTCATGATTTCTTCTAATACTGATGCGCGCATCGAGGCCTACGGCCGGGCTGACCACGGCATCCTGCGGTACGATTTGGCAAACCACCACTTGAGGACGCTCCCATGCCCGCACTGCACCCCTTTCACCTCGCATTCCCGGTCACTTCGCTGTCAAAAGCCCGTGCGTTTTATGGCGACTTGCTGGGTTGTCCTGAAGGGCGCTCATCTGAGGACTGGATCGACTTCAACTTCTTCGGCCACCAGATCGTGGCGCACCTGTCCCCCGGCGAAGCAGGTCACCATAACACCAGCGCGGTGGATGGGCACAACGTGCCGGTGCGGCACTTTGGTGTGGTGCTGTCCATGGGTGAGTGGGATCAACTGGCCAGCAAGCTGCGTGGGGCCAACACCCGGTTTGTGATTGAGCCGCACATCCGCTTTAAAGGTGAAGTGGGCGAACAGGCCACCATGTTCTTTCTGGACCCCTGCGGCAATGCGGTGGAGTTCAAGGCGTTTGCCGACCCGTCGCGCCTGTTCGCCAAATAGGCCGGGGCGGCTCAGCCCAGCGGGTGCACTTCCCGCAAACACGCCTGAAAAACGCGGGTTGCCCGTGAGGGCTGGGGCGAGCGCCGCAGAATGCCCAGAAAGCTGCAGGCATACCGAAACAGCGACGGTTTGACGGCCCGCATCTGGCCCAGGCGCACAAAACTGTCCGCATAGTGGTCCGGCAGAAAACCCAGAAATTTGCCCGAGAGGATCAGCGTGGCAATCGCCTCCTGGTCAAACGCGGTGGCCCTGCGTGGCATGCGCACCTGCTGGCTGATCTCCATGTTGGGCGAGTGGTAGCCCAGTCCGGCAAACGGATGCGCGGCCAGGTCATTCCACTCCAGACGTTCGTTATCCGTGCCAAACAGCGGGTGTTTGGCGCCGCCATACAGCAGCATGGTCTCGTCAAACAGCGCGTCATACGTCAGGCTGTCCGAACTGCGATGACCCGGGATCACGCCCACCTGAAATTGCCCGTCAATCACGCCGCGCTCAATGGCGTTGATCGGGGCAATGTGCAGGTTCAGCGCCACGTCGGGCGCACGCTCGCAAAACAGCGCGATGGCCTCGCCGATGCGCGCCGCCGGGTTGCTGGCGGTTTTATCAAACAGCGCCACGTTGAGCTGCCCGCCCATGCGCCGGTGAATTTCGTCCACGCCACTTCTGAACGCCTCGGTGGAGGCCAGCAGTTGCAGGGTCTGGGCATAGATTTGCTCACCCTCCGCAGTCAGGGAAAAACCGGCCCGTCCGCGGCGGCACAGCGTCAGGCCCAACCGGGTTTCCAGGTCTTTCACATGGCGGCTGACGGTGGAAGTGCCGATGTTCAGTTCCAGCTCGGCCGCCGCCATGCCACCACAGTCCACCACGGACTTGAACACCCGCAACAGGCGCAAATCCATGTCGCCCAGCTGGCCCAAGACAGCATGGCTTTTGGGTTGAACAGAAATAGACGGGTTTACTTTCATAAATACGCAACTGAATAGTGATATTTAACCATTTATAAGAGTAACCGTTTTGCCCACAATGCATTTTTGCTGATTGACAGCTACCCCCGCTTGACCGGAGACCCGCCATGAACCTGAACGACGCACAGCACCTGACCGCCGCCAAAACCCTGCGTCAAGATGCCGCATTTCTGGAAGCGCACTGGATGCCCTACACCGGTAACCGCGATTTCAAGGCCAATCCGCGTTTGATGGCCAGTGCGCAGGGCTGTTATTACACCGATGTGGATGGCCGCAAGATTCTGGACGGCCTTTCGGGTCTGTGGTGCTGCGGCCTGGGTCACGCACGCCCGGAACTGATCGAGGCGGTGAGCCGCCAGATGGCCACACTGGACTATTCCCCCGCGTTTCAATACGGCCACGCCCTGTCGTTCGAGCTGGCCAACAAGATCCGGGAACTCACGCCCGCCGGGCTGGACTATGTGTTCTTCACCGGCTCCGGCTCGGAATCCGCCGACACCTCGCTGAAAATGGCACGCGCTTACTGGCGCACCAAAGGCCAGGCCAGCAAAACGCGGTTCATTGGCCGCGAAAAGGGTTACCACGGCGTCAACTTCGGTGGCATCTCGGTGGGCGGCCTTGCGGCCAACCGCAAGGCATTTGGTCAGGGCATTGAGGCCGACCACCTGCCGCACACACAACTGGCCCAAAACGCGTTCTCGCGCGGCATGCCCACTCAGGGCGTGGCGCTGGCAGACGAGTTGTTGAAAGTCATTGCCCTGCACGATGCATCCAACATCGCGGCCGTGATTGTGGAGCCGTTCTCCGGGTCAGCCGGCGTGGTGATTCCCCCCGTGGGCTACCTGCAGCGCCTGCGGGAGATTTGCACCACCAACAACATCCTGCTGATTTTTGATGAGGTCATCACCGGCTTTGGTCGCTGTGGTGCCTACACCGGCGCCGAGGCTTTTGGTGTGACCCCCGACATCATGAACGTCGCCAAACAAATCACCAATGGCACGCAGCCACTGGGCGCTGTGGTCGTCAAGAAAGACATCTACGACACCTTCATGGCGGCTGGCGGTCCCGACTACATGCTGGAATTTGCGCATGGCTACACCTACTCCGCGCACCCCGTGGCATGTGCGGCAGGCATTGCGGCGCTGGACGTGCTGGTGAAGGAAGACATGATCAACCGGGTGAAAAACCTGATGCCGTATTTCGAGCAGGCCGTGCACAGCCTCAAGGGCGTGAAACACATCACCGACATCCGCAACTACGGCCTGGCGGCGGGCTTCAGCATTGACGCCCTGCCCGGCGAGCCCGCCCGCAGACCCTACGAGATTGCCATGAAGTGCCTGAAAAAGGGTTTTTATGTGCGTTATGGCGCTGACACCATCCAGCTGGCGCCACCGTTCATCATCGAAAAATCAGAGATTGACAGCCTGATCAACGCGCTGGGTGAAGCCCTGGCCGAGACCGCCTGACGCGGGCATGTCCGGCGCGGCGGCTCAGACCTGGATCAATGCGCCCGAGGCCGCCGTCGTGAGCGCTTCGGTGAGCGCGTCCAGAACCGCCGAGTCCAGATTCCAGCAATGCCAGTACAGGTCCACCGGCAGCGTGAACGCGGGCATCAGATTGACCAGTTGCCGCGGCTTGTCCAGCAAGGCGCGAACCTGCAACTCAGGCACCACGCTGGCACCCCAGCCGGCCAATACCGCCCGAACCTGGCCTTCCGAGCTGGGCACAAACCGCTGGCTCAGGCTGACACGTTTGAGCCCGCAGGCCCGGCCCACAAACTCCGTCTGCAGGTCATCCTTGCGGTTGAACGCGATGAAGGGGATCTGGCGGAAATTGTGTGGCGTGAGGCCCTGAGGACAATGCTGGCGGGCAAACGCCGCGCTGGCAACCGCCACGTAGTTCATGGCGCCCAGGGGCACCACCTTGCAACCCCGCAGCGCCTGCTTGAGGGTGGTCACGCAGCCCAGCACCTGGCCTTCACGCAACCAGCCATGGGTGAAGTCCTGGTCATCCGTGATGATCTCCAGCGGCAAGCCTTCGCGCACCAGCTCATCCAGCGCAGGCAGTGCCCAGGTGGCGATGCTGTCGGCATTGATGGCAATTGAAATACGGTCGTCCTCTCTGGCCCCACTCACCGTGCTGGGTGCCAGCTCTTGAAGATCATGCTCCAGGTCTGCGCGCAGTAACCGCATCTGCATGGCGTGCTTGAGCAACAGGCGTCCGGCGGCGGTGGGTTTGAGTGGCCGGCTTCGGACAATCAACACCGTACCGGCCTGCGCCTCCAGCGAACGCAAACGCTGGGACACCGCCGATTGCGTGATGGACAGGCGCACGGCAGCACGCTCAAAACCACCTTCTTCAACAATGGCGGCGAGGCACTCCAATGATGCCGGGTCAAACGCACTCATGTGGCAGGTGCGGCCGGCGGGGCCACCAAAACCGTGCGCAACACCATGTCCACAATCAGGGATTCAGCGGCCACAAAATCCGAGGCCTCCAGTGCCGGCTTTCCCAGCACCAGACTGATCTGACTCGCCCAATCGGCATACACCTGTGTGGACGCCCACAGCAAAATCATCAGGTGGCGGCCGTCTACCGGTCGGCACAGGCCCTGCTCTGCCCATCGGCTCAAAATGGCCACATCCGCTTGCAGTGCCGGAATCACACGCTGTGCAATCTCGGTCGAGAAAATGGGCGCACCGGCAATCACTTCGTTGGCGTAAACACGTGAATCGTCCGGGTGCTCGCGCGAAAACCGCAATTTGCCGGCGATGTAGTCGCGCAGCGCCTGCTCCGGATCATCCGGACGCTGGCTCAAGGTATCCATGTACGACAGCCACACGTCCAGCACACTGTGCAGCACACGCCGATACAGCGCCTCCTTGCCCGGAAAGTAATAAAGCAGGTTTTGTTTCGACGAACCGACTTCACGCGCGATGTGGTCCAGCGAAACCCCGCCAAAGCCGCGTTGCGCAAACAGGCGTTTGGCGGCGGCCAGGATGTCCTGCTCCAGCCGCTCACGCGCGACGCTGTGCTTCACTGTTTTTGAGGTAACCACTTTTTTCATGTGCAGCAACACGTTTACCCGTTGATCAACCTGACCCACCCCCGAAAAGGCAGGCAGGTCGAATAATTCGCGCCCAGCCCTCGGCAATCATGCGTGGGCAGCTACGCTTTTTGTAGCGTGACTCCGGTATCATAATCAATCCCTATGCTTGACCTGCTGATTCAGAACGCCACCCTGCCAGATGGCCGCACCGGCATGTCCCTCGCCGTGCGTGACGGACAGATTCTTGAAGTCACCGCGGGGCTCCGGCTGGCCGCGCACGAGACCCTAGACGCCCAGGGCCTGCTGGTCAGCCCGCCGTTTGTCGATGCGCACTTTCATATGGACGCCACGCTGAGTTACGGCCTGCCGCGCGTCAACCAGAGCGGCACCTTGCTCGAAGGCATCGCGCTATGGGGTGAGCTCAAGCCCCTGCTCACACGGGAGGCGCTGATTGAGCGCGCCATGACCTATTGCGACTGGGCCGTGGGCAAGGGCCTGCTGGCGATCCGCTCCCACGTGGACATTTGCGACCCGCGCCTGCTGGCGGTGGAAGCGTTGCTGGAAGTCAAACGCCGCGTGGCACCGTATCTGGATCTGCAACTGGTCGCTTTCCCGCAGGACGGCGTGCTGCGCGACCCGCAGGGCATGGACAAACTCAAACGTGCGCTGGCCATGGGTGTGGACGTGGTCGGCGGCATTCCGCACTTCGAGCGCACTTCTGAACAAGGCGCCTTGAGCATCAAGCTGCTGTGCGAGCTGGCGGCCGAGCAGGGCAAGCTGGTGGACATGCACTGCGATGAGTCGGATGACCCGCTGTCGCGCCACATTGAAACGCTGGCGTTCGAGACGCAGCGCCTGGGCCTGCACGGGCGCGTGACCGGCTCACACCTGACGTCCATGCATTCGATGGACAACTATTACGTGAGCAAGCTGCTGGCGCTGATGGCCGAGGCGCAGGTGCATGTGGTGAGCAACCCGCTGATCAATATCACGCTGCAGGGCCGCCACGACACCTATCCCAAACGCCGCGGCATGACACGCGTACCCGAGCAACTGGCGCAGGGCCTGACCGTGGCTTTTGGCCAGGACTGCGTGATGGACCCCTGGTATTCATTGGGCTGCGGCGATATGCTGGAGGTGGCCAGCATGGGCCTGCACGTGGCACAAATGACGTCCCAAGCGGCCATGCGCCAGTGTTTTGACGCGGTGACTGTGAACGCCGCGAAGATTCTGCAACTGGAAGGTTACGGGCTCGAAGCGGGTTGCCACGCCGATTTTGTGTTGCTGCAGGCGCGCGACCCGGTCGAGGCGATCCGCCTGCGGGCAACCCGTCTTCAAGTGTTCCGGCGCGGGCGCGTCATCGCCCAGACGCCCGCCAGTACCGCCGTACTCAATCTGCCGGGGCGGCCTGAGGCAACCACCTGGATGGCCTGATTCATGAACACACCCTGGAGCCGGCCGGCTGATGTCCCGTAAAACCACGCTGGATGGCCTGGCGATCAGCCTGCTTTTGGGCTGCTGTCTGTTTTGGGGGTTTCAGCAACCGTTGGTGAAAGCCACCCTTGCCGAGGTGCCACCGGTATTTCAGGCGGCGATCCGCTTTTCTGGTGCAACGGCACTGCTGTGGTTGTGGTGCCGCTGGCGCAGCATTCGCCTGTTTGAGGCGGACGGTTCTCTGGCGGCGGGGTTGCTCGCGGGGGCCCTGTTTGCCACTGAATTTGCCTTGCTCTACATCGGCCTGCAGTTTTCGACGGCCTCGCGCCTCACCATGTTCCTCTACACCGCACCATTCTGGGTGGCCATTTTGATGCCGCTGATTGCGAAGTCCGAGCGTTTGCGACCCGTGCAATGGCTGGGCCTGGCGCTGGCTTTCTGCGCCGTGCTGTTTGCGCTGGGTGGCCAGGTTGGCGCGGCCGCTTTGCCAAAGCAAGGTCTGGGTGACTTGCTGGCGCTCGCCGCCGGCATGTTTTGGGGCCTGACCACGCTGGTCATCCGGGGGTCGCGGCTGGCCACGGTATCGGCCGAAAAATTGCTGTTTTATCAGGTCGCCGTGAGCGCTGCGACCCTGCCCGTGCTGTCCCTGATGCTGGGTGAAACCTGGGGCTGGGCGTTCAGCAGCTTCGCCGGCACCTCATTGCTGTTGCAAACCGTGGGGGCCTTTTCCAGCTACCTGGCCTGGATGTGGATGCTGGGCCGTTACCCCGCCACCAAAATTTCAGTGTTTGTGTTTCTGACACCCGTTTTTGCCTTGCTGTTTGGCGCGCTCTGGTTAAAAGAGCCGGTAAATGGCAGCTTGATTCTGGCTTTGGCCATGGTGGCAGCAGGTATCGTGCTGGTAAATCGCAAACTTGCCGATTAGCCGGAGGATCACACGTCATGCAGGCCCTGAAACTGTCAGAACTGATGGGGGCCCTCAGCCATGCACTGGACATCACCGAAGGCCAGCCGGAGGGGCATTGTGTGCGGGCCTGCTGGATCGGCATGCACATCGGCCACAAGCTGGCACTGCCCTCGGGGCAATTGTGGGCGCTGTATTACACCCTGCTGCTGAAAGACCTGGGCTGCAGCAGCAATGCCTCACGCATTTGTGAGCTGTATCTCACCGACGACCTGGCCTTCAAGCGTGATTTCAAATGGGTTGATGGCAGCCTGCCCCAGGTCTTGCGCTTTGTTCTTCGCAACACCGGCCCGGCGTCGGGGTTGATGGACCGGCTCAAGGCCGTGGGCGGCATTCTGTCCAACGGCGACAAAATCGCCCAGGAGCTGACGCTGACCCGCTGCACACGCGGGGCCGATATTGCCCGGCAATTGCGTTTTTCTGAAGCGGTGGCGCAGGGCATCCATTCGCTGGACGAACACTGGAACGGGCAGGGCCGGCCGCAGGCCCTGGCTGGCGACAACATTCCGCTGTATTCACGCATTGCGCTGCTGGCGCAGGTGGTCGATGTGGTCAATTGCTCCAATGGTCAGGTGGCGGCAGCGCAGGAGGTGATGCTGCGTCGGGGCAAATGGTTTGATCCCGCCCTGGTTGACGCTTTCCTGGATGTCGCCAGTGCTGCGGATTTCTGGACCACCCTGAACGCCCCCGACCTTGAATCCCACGTGTTTGCCATGGAGCCCGGTGGCCATGAGGTTGTGATGGACGAAGACTATCTGGACGATATTGCCGAGGCCTTTGGCAAGGTGGTGGACGCCAAGAGCCCCTTCACCTCTGGCCACAGTGCCCGGGTTGGCCTGTACACCGCCCTGCTGGCGGAGTCGCTTGGCATTCCTGAATCACGCCGACGCTGGCTGAAGCGGGGTGCGCTGCTGCATGATGTGGGCAAGCTGGGCGTGAGCAACACCATCCTGGACAAACCGGGCAAACTGGACGACGCCGAGTGGGCCGCCGTGCGACAACATGCGGTCTACACCGAGTCGATCCTGGGCCGGATCAAACTCTTCGACGAGCTGGCCCGCGTGTCGGCCGCACACCACGAGCGGCTGGACGGGGGTGGATATCCCCGCGGCCTGAAGGCCGCCGACATCGCGCTGGAAACCCGCATCATCACCACCGCCGATATTTTTGACGCCATCACGGCCGAGCGACCGTATCGCGGGGCCGTGCCCGTGGACAAAACGCTGGCTATCATGGCCGACACCGTGGGCACCGCAATTGACGCCGACTGCTTTGCGCATCTCAAAAAAATCATTGCCGCCCACCCGGAGTTTTTCCCGGGGTAGGTGCGACTTGTACACGCGAAGTCATTGGCGCTGGCGATCTATTTCCACCGGCAGATGGTCGGTACCGCTCACATTGTCAAGGCGGTCATCACGGTGCAAGCGCCACCAGGCAAGCAGCGCGTTGAAATCGCCACCGAAGCTGTTGGCTTTAAGCACTTCGCCAGCAATCGAGCAATGGACGGCTTCGTCGAACCCAAGCAAGCGCTGGCTCGATTCACGTGCACAGTGCAGGTACAGAGCCTTGAGGCCGGCCTCGGGGACGCGTTCGAAGCGCGCCATGAGTTGTGCGCGATCGCGCCCTGCACCTCCCCCTGGCAGGGTCTGGCCAACCGCCACCGCCGACAGCAACACGCACGTGACGGCACTCGCGTGGATGAAGAAAAAACGTCGAGTCATGATCGCGTCCTCCATGAAGAACCGGCCACCGCAAAGACGCGGAGGTCCGATGTGCTTTCATTCGATCAGGGTGATCCGCAGACGTCTTGAGGCCTGTGTCCCGATTTGCACGCACGACAGCGCCCAAGGCACAGCGGATGGGACACTGGACCTACGGGTTCTCGCGCAAGGCCAGCGGCTCGCGGGCGAACCCTGCGTCGCGGGCTAAGGCAATGGCCTGGGCGCGGGTTGTCACACCGGCCTTGGAAAAGATGTGGGTGATGTGGTTACGCACGGTTTTCGTGCTGAGAAAGAGATGCGCCGCGATTTCGTCATTGCTCAGGCCGTGGGCAATCAGTTCCAGCACCTGCCGCTCGCGTGCAGACAGCTCGTGCCAGGCCGTTGCGCCGACATCGCCTGCATGAGTGCCGATCGCCGGCAGAAAGTCGCGCAACGCAGCAACGAACTCTGCCCAGGCCGGTTCATGCGCCATCAAAATGTGATTGGCGCTTTCCAGGGTGACAAAGCGGGCACCGGGAATCAGGGATGCGGTGAGCTTGCCCTCTTCATACGACTCCCTTGAATCGTGGCGTGAGTGAATCACCAGTGTCGGACAACGCACCTTGGGTGCCTGGTCGCGCACATCACATCGGTACACCTCCTCCAGAAAGCGCACGGCGTTGCGTGGCGATGTCGCCATTCGCTGCAACTCCTCAAAATTGCGCAAGTCGTCCAGCGAGGCATCGGGCATCAACTGGGTGCTGAAGACGCGACGAAAAGCCGGGTTGTCGGTGCCCCAAGCCAGTTCCAGCAACGTCAGCAGCGCCCTGGATTCATCCAGGTTGCGCTGTGGCAGTCCCCGGTGCAGCAGCCCCCTGCAATACGAGCCGAACAGGATCAGGTGGCTGACCTTCTCGGGGTGCCGTACGGCGTAGGCTATCGAGATGGCCGCACCTTGTGACTTTCCGAACAGCGGAAAACGCTTCAACCCCATCGTGTCGACCACGGCTTCGATGTCACGCACCCAAGCCTCGAAACCCAGATCAGCGGCGTCCCAGTCGGACATCCCGCAACCGCGCTGGTCAAAGCGCACCAGCGTGTGGTGCCGGCTGAGCTCGGCCACCGAGTGATACAGGATCGGGCTGCGCCATTCGTATTCCAGATGACTCAGCCAATTGGGTGCTTTCACCAGGGGCGGCCCCTGGCCCGCAGTCGCATAGGCGATCCGTACGCCGTCAAAACTGTTGGTAAAGCGGATGGTCTGGGTAAGCGCCATATCGCGACGATGACTTCTGATGAAAGCTTGTGCCCTACCCGGCCAGACCCGCAAAGACGTTTTGCACGTCGTCATTCGCGTCAATGGCCGCCAGAAAGGCTTCGACTTCTTCCAGATCCGCGGCGCTCAGGCTGGCCGGGTTGACGGGGTTCCTGGCCTTGTAGCCCAGCTTGACCGACAGAACCTTGAAGCCCTGCGCTGGCAGCGCACGGCTCACCAGGTCAAGATCGGTGGCATCGGTCAGGAACAGGGTGGTGCCGTCTTCCTCGCCCGGCTCAAAGTCCTGTGCGCCCGCCTCAATCGCGGCCAGCTCGGGGTCGGCATCCTTGGCTGCAGGCTCGGCTTCAATCATGCCCACATGGTCAAAATCCCAAGACACCGAGCCGGAGGTGCCGAGTTGGCCCTTGCGGAACAACACACGCATTTCAGGGGCGGTGCGGTTCACGTTGTCGGTCAGGCATTCGACCATGACGGGCACCCGGTGCGGCGCAAAGCCTTCGTAGATGACGTGCTCAAAATGCACGGCCTCACCGGTCAGGCCGGCACCTTTCTTGATGGCACGGTCCAGCGTCTCCTTGGGCATGGAGACTTTGCGGGCCTGCTCGACCACCAGGCGCAGGCGCGAGTTTGACGCGGGGTCAGCCCCGCTTCGCGCGGCCACCATGATGTCTTTGGCCAGTCGGCCAAACAGTTTGCCTCTGGCATTTGCAGCCAGTTCCTTGCCTTTTGCTTTCCACTGTGCGCCCATGTCGGATAGTCCTTGGTGTTTCTTGATGATGGCCGCGCCTGCATGCGCCTGGCTTGAATCGGGGTGATCGGGAGGGGACTAGGTTATACACCCTTGCCCGCTCATCCGGACCAAACCGGCTAAACCACGCCCGCCTGGCGCAGCGCCGCCCGTTGCGCCGCGTCCAGCCCCAGCCCGGCCAGCACCTCATCGGTGTGCTCGCCCAGCGCGGGTGGCGGGCGGTGCAACACCGGGGGCGTATCCATCAGCCGCAGCGGACTGGCGACGCTTGCTATTGATTCAATAGCTGTTTGCGCAATAACGGCGGGGGCTAGAGGCTGATTTACCTTCAAACCCCGGGCTTTGACCTGCGCATCGGCAAAGGCCTGGCCAATGTCGTTGATCGGGCCGCACGGCACGGCCTTGTCTTCCAGCAGCGCGATCCACTGCGCCGTGGTGCGGGTGCGGGTGACAGCCTCCATGGCCGGGATCAGTGTGGCGCGGTTGTTGACGCGGCCGGCCATGCCGGCAAAACGCGCATCCAGCGCCCATTCAGGCTTGCCCACCGCATGGCAGAAGCGGCTGAACTGACCGTCGTTGCCAATCGCCAGCAGCATGGCGCCGTCTTGCGTCGGGAAGTCCTGGTAGGGTGCCAGACTGGGGTGGCTGTTGCCCTGGCGTTGTGGCACCTCGCCGGTGTTGAGGAACCCCCCGGCCTGGTTGGCCAGAATCGCCATGCCGACATCCAGCAGGCCCATGTCAATGTGCTGGCCCAAACCCGTGCGGTTGCGCACCTCGAGGGCGGCGAGGATGGCGCTGCAGGCGTAGACGCCGGTGAACAGGTCTGTGAGCGCCACACCCACACGCTGCGGGCCACCGCCGGGCACCTGGTCCGATTTGCCGGTGATGCTCATCATGCCGCTCATGGCCTGAATCATCAGGTCGTAGCCCGCGCGCCCGGCATACGGCCCGTCCTGGCCAAAGCCGGTGATCGAGCAATAAATCAGCCGCGGGTGAATGGCTTTGAGGCTGGCGTAATCCAGCCCGTAAGCGGCAAGACCACCCACCTTGAAGTTCTCAACCAGAATGTCACTGCCCAGGGCCAGCTGGCGGATCAGCGCCTGGCCTTCCGGTTTGGCGATGTCCATGGTGATGGAGCGCTTGTTGCGATTGCAGGACGTGAAATAGGCGGCGTGGGCGGTGTCATGCCCCTGCGCGTCCTGCAGGAAGGGCGGGCCCCAGTGGCGGGTGTCATCCCCCTCACCGGGGCGCTCGACCTTCACCACATCGGCCCCCAGGTCGGCCAGCATCTGGGTGCACCAGGGTCCGGCCAACACGCGCGACAAGTCGAGGACTTTGAGGTGATCTAACGCGCCTGGCGTTGCTTTATTTGTCATAGTGAACAGGGTGTTTGGGGGTGAGCCTAGTTCCCAAACGCCGCAATGCCCGTTTGCGCCCGGCCCAAAATCAGGGCGTGAATGTCGTGCGTGCCTTCGTAGGTGTTCACCACTTCCAGATTCACCAGATGCCGTGCCACGCCAAATTCGTCCGAGATGCCGTTGCCGCCCATCATGTCCCGTGCCAGCCGGGCAATGTCCAGCGACTTGCCACAGGAGTTGCGCTTGAGGATGGAGGTGAGCTCTACCGACGCCGTGCCCTCGTCCTTCATGCGGCCCAAGCGCAGGCAGCCCTGCAAGCCCAGCGCGATCTCAGTCTGCATGTCGGCCAGCTTCTTTTGAATCAACTGGTTGGCGGCCAGGGGGCGGCCAAACTGCTTGCGGTCCATGGTGTACTGGCGGGCACGGAACCAGCAGTCTTCAGCCGCACCCAAAGCGCCCCAGGCAATGCCGTAGCGGGCCGAGTTGAGGCAGGTGAACGGGCCCTTGAGGCCCTGCACCTCGGGGAAGGCATTTTCTTCCGGGCAAAACACACCGTCCATCACGATTTCGCCGGTGATGGAAGCCCGCAGACCCACCTTGCCGTGGATGGCGGGGGCAGAGAGGCCCTTGAAACCTTTTTCCAGCACAAAACCGCGGATGGGGCCGACCTGGCCGGACTCCGAGACTTCCTTGGCCCAGACCACAAACACATCGGCAATCGGGCTGTTGCTGATCCACATCTTGCTGCCCGACAGTTTGTAGCCCCCCGCCACCTTATGGGCGCGCGTGGCCATGGAGCCGGGGTCGGAGCCATGGTCAGGCTCGGTCAGGCCAAAGCAGCCAATCCATTCGCCGGTGGCCAGCCTGGGCAAATACTTCTGGCGCTGGGCCTCGGTGCCAAACTCGAAAATCGGCACCATCACCAGCGAGCTTTGCACACTCATCATCGAGCGGTAGCCGCTGTCCACGCGCTCCACTTCGCGGGCGATCAGGCCGTAGGACACGTAGTTCAGGCCGGGGCCACCATATTGCTCGGGGATGGTGGGGCCTAGCAGGCCCAGGTCACCCATTTCGCGGAAGATCGCCACGTCGGTTGTGCCGTCGCGAAACGCCTGGGTGACGCGGGGCAGCAGCTTATCCTGGCAGTAGGCCGCCGCCGCATCACGCACCATGCGTTCGTCATCGCTGAGTTGGCGGTCGAGCAGGAACGGGTCTTGCCAGTTGAATGAAGCGTGGGCCATGATGGATCTTTCGGTGGAGTTGACACATGGTAGCGCGCACCACACACCCGTGGCAAACGACTTCATGTCACCCAGTTATGCGCATTACAAATACCTTGCCGCACCATGGATGACCAAAAACACTTGATCTATTGATTAAATTTGCCATTGACCCTCGTACACATTGCGTAGTCAGCTATTAATAACATAGCAAATGTAGTCGACTGATAATGTCATCATGTGTATATTCTGCACATCATGCGCAGAAAAATTCCGTCCCTGCAGGCCCTGGCCTGTTTTGATGCCGCCGCCCGGCACGAGAGCTACACCCGCGCCGCCCAGGAGCTGGCGCTGACACAAGGCGCGGTGTCCCGGCAAATCACGGCGCTGGAAGAGTTTGTGGGCGTCCCCCTGTTTCGGCGCACCCGCCATGGCGTGGTGCTCACCGAGCGTGGTGCCGACTACGCCGCCCAGATCGCACCGCGCCTGCACGGGTTGGAACAGGACACGCTGGACGTGATGTCCCCACAAGGCCGGGGTGGCAGCATCCATCTTGCGGCAGTTCCCACATTTGCAACGCGCTGGCTGATCCCGCGCCTGCCCGGCCTGGCGGCCTTGCATCCGGACATCACGGTCCACATCGAGACACGCACCCGCCCTTTCATGTTTGCCGACACGCCGTTTGATGCCGCCCTGTACACGGGCACGGCCGAGCAAGTAGGCCATTGGGCGGGCACCCGGTCGGTGTGGCTGCTGGCCGAGGAAGTGGTGCCCGTTTGCAGCCCGCAGTTTTTAGGCACCCAGACCACCCTGGCGCCCGGAGCCATTGCCCAGCGCGCGCTGTTGCAGCAAAGCACCCGCCCTGACGGCTGGCGCCAGTGGTTTGACGCCATGGGCGTGGCCGCGCCGCTGGCACTGGCCGGGCCGCGCTACGAGCTGTTTTCCATGACGGCCGCGGCGGCGGCACAAGGCTTGGGCATGGCGCTGGTGCCGCGCCTGCTGATCGAGGCCGAGCTGGCGCGCGGGGAACTGGTGGTGGCCTGCGACAAGCCGTTGCGAGGCGAGCGCAGCTACTACCTGGTGATGCCCGATCGCGGGGACGACAAACCCGCGCTGCAGGCGTTTGCACAGTGGCTGCAAAATGCCTGCGCCCAGTGAGGGATACTGCTGCCATGACACTCGCAGCCCCTGCCCTCGAACACATCGGCGACCTCACGGTTTTTGTTGCTGCGCCCATCGAGGCGGGCGAGGTCACCGGCCTCAATAGCCGGGGCAAGCGCCGCATCATTCCCATCACCGGCGGCACCTTGACCGGCCCCCGGCTTCAGGGCCGCGTCTTGCCCGGCGGTGCCGATTTTCAGATGATTGTGTCGGACACCTGCGCTGATCTGGACGCGCGCTACCTGATCGCGCTGGACGGCCCACAGCACGCCGGTCAGCACATTTTTGTGCAAAACCGCGCGCTGCGCCGTGGCAGCGCGGCAGACATTGCCAGGCTGGTTCGTGGTGAGCCGGTGGACCCGGCAGCCATCTATTTCCGCTGTGTGCCCACGTTCGAGGTGTCGTCGCCCGCGCTGCAGTGGCTGACGGAAAGCATTTTTGTGGGCACGGGCGCACGCTTTCCAGACCGGGTGGAAATCAGCCTGTTCCGGCTGGCGTAGGCACGTAGCGTGCTTATTTATAGTTGGTGTATCCCGCCTATTTGGAGCCCCCATGCGCATCTGGAAAAAAAACGTCTCGATTGAAGTGCTGACCACCGCCCACCTGGCCACGGCCGTAGCCCATTTGGGCATGGAATTTCTGGAAGTGGGCGATGATTTCATCCGCGGCCGCGTGCCGGTGGACATCCGGACGCGCCAGCCTTATGGCTTGTTGCACGGCGGTGTGTCGGTGGTGCTGGCAGAAACGCTGGGCTCGTGCGGCGGGATGTACGCGTCGCCAGAGGGTTATCGCGCGGTGGGGCTGGACATCAACGCCAACCACCTCAAGGGCGCGACCAGCGGCTGGGTCACCGGCATCACGCGCCCCATCCACATTGGCCGCACCACGTCGGTCTGGCAGATCGACATGACCAACGACGCCGGCGAGCTGACCTGCGTGTCACGCATCACGATGGCGATTTTGGCCCCACGCCAGGGGGAAACAGCGTTGCCAGCACCAGTGCGAGTACCAGCGCCAGCGCAAAGATGATGGCACCCAGATAACGCGAGGTGCCGGAAACGGCCAGCAAGCTGGGGGAAACCCACTTTAGCCTACTTGCCCATCAGTTTGACAGAGATTTCTCTTGAGGCTTCCGCAAGCGTAGCAAGATGGGATTTAACAATTTGATCGATGGTTGCTACTTTGTGCATCCAGGTTAAATTGATAACGGCAATGACCTCCTCGCCAGCCCAAACGGGTACTGCAATAGAGTCACGATGGTCATCAGACTCGCGCCGGGTTTTATCAAAATGGCCGCCAAAATCGGTAGCGCGATGACCATAACCAAGCTCTTGTGTTTCAGAGATAAGCCGGTTGAACATTGCCGGTCTCCTGGCCATGAAATTGCCCGGCTCAGAACTTGCAGCCAAGCGCTGCAATACGGCTGTTCTCTCACTTTCACTACAAAAAGCCAGGTAAGCACGCCCGCTTGCAGAGCGCAACATGTTGATACGGAAACCGATAGGTCCAAGTGGAATATGTGAAAAATATGACTTGGGCCGGTTGGTTTCGATGACCTCCATGCAATCCAATCGCGGGACAGCCAGGATGGAGGGCCAGTTCACTTTCTTGCACAGGCGCTCCAGCACGGGCGATGCAGTTTCGACAAGGAAGTTCTCGTCATTCAGCTGCGGTGGCCGAGGTTGAAATGTGTGACTGGACATGTAAGCGCCGTCCTCAACGCGCTGCCATATCAAGCCACGTTTTTCCAGCGTAACGACCACCCTCGTTATGGTCGCTTTGGGAAGGCCTGTGGCCAGAAACAGGTCATGAAGACTGGCGCTTCTTGACCGGTGCAAACACTCCAGAACTTCAAGACCGCGATCAAGAGCCCGGATCGTTTTAACCTTGTATTCACGCATAAAGTCTACTTTTCACCTGTTGAAAACCTTGTGCAAGATCGTAGCAGTATGGAATCACACCGGCAACACTAGCAAGCAATAAAAAGAGAGATTGCAGGAGACTGACCATGAGCAAATGCAAAAAAACTCGCATTGCAGTCATCGCGCCACCGGCGCGTCTTGGTTACTCCAGCAGATCTTTCTTGGCAGAACCGAGATGTTCTCGTAACCGTCATTCACGTGCGTGAAATTACCAAATAACCCAATTCTTTTGGATTGCAGATGGAGCATTTATGAGCCTTTCACATGAAGATGTCGTACGCATCATTCAAATTCTTGATGCCTCTCATTTCGATGAACTTAGCCTTGAAGCGGAAGGCGTCAAGCTAAACATTCGCCGCAATGGCGCAGGCGAAACCACCGCGCAAGTATCCGAGAAACCTGTGCTCCCGGTTGCCGCGCCATCCGTTGTCAAAGCCAGCACAGCAGGCGAAGCCGGCCTCATTGATATTCGTGCTCCGATGCTTGGTGTTTTCTACGGCGCGCCGAAACCAGGCGCAGCGCCATTTGTTTCTGAGGGCTCTCAGGTCGATAAGGACACTGTTATCGGAATCATCGAAGTCATGAAACTCATGAACTCTGTCTCGGCTCGAGTACAAGGCATCGTCGTTGAAACACTGGTCAATGACGGTGAGATGGTTGAGTACGATCAAGTTCTCGCACGCGTACGTCCTGCTTGAGTGCGGCCATGACCCTTACAACCAAACCACCTCCGTCCGCAAAGATCACCAGAGTTCTGATCGCCAATCGCGGTGAAATTGCAGTGCGGGTAATCCGCACGCTGAAGAAGCTCGGAATTGAAACGGTACTCGCCGTGTCCACTGCAGACCGCACCAGTATGGGCGCGCGCTTGGCCGATCGTGCTGTCTGCATCGGGTCGGCTCGTGCTACCGACAGCTACTTGCGCATTGGTACTTTGATTGAGGCTGCCAAAGGGACGGGAGCGCAAGCGATTCATCCTGGATATGGTTTTCTGTCGGAGCGCTCCGAGTTTGCCCAGGCCTGCGAAGAGAATGGGTTGATATTTATCGGGCCCACTGCAGAGCAGATCGAGCGTGTAGGTAATAAACTGGAAGCGCGTCGTATCGCGGAACAAGCGAAGGTTCCCGTTGTTCCCGGCGGGCCGGTAGAGACCGTAGATGCCGCCCTTGTGATGGCGGAAAAAATTGGCTATCCGGTGCTTATCAAGGCGGTGGGGGGCGGTGGGGGCCGAGGCCTCAAACGCGCAAATTCACCTTCAGAGCTGAGTTCGCTCTTTGATCTGGCGAGCTCAGAAGCGTTGGCGGCTTTCGGAGACGGGCGCGTGTATGTCGAGTGCTTTGTGACGCAAGGCCGGCACGTGGAAGTTCAGGTGCTTGGGGATGGCGACAACGTGATCCACCTTGGAGACCGGGACTGCTCTGTGCAGCGCCGGTACCAAAAGGTGATTGAAGAGGCCCCTGCCCCCCATCTTCCCGACAGCATGCGTTGCGAGCTGCACGCAGCCGCAATTCGATTCTCCAAGCACATTGGTTACCGCAGCCTGGGCACCATTGAATTCCTGGTAGACGTCCAGCGCCAAAGTTTTTATTTTCTGGAAATGAATGCGCGAATTCAAGTCGAGCACCCGGTGACAGAACTTATCACGGGCCTTGACCTTGTCGCCGAGCAAATCGCTGTTGCAAACGGCGAGAAGCTTCGATTGCTTCAGTCAGACGTTCAGCAGAGCGGGCATGCCATCGAATGCCGCATCAACGCTGAAGATACGGAGAACGATTTCAGTCCAGCGCCGGGCACGATCACCCACGCGTATTTCCCCGCTTGGGCTGGATTGCGCATCGATACACACATTGAAACCGGCGCCGTTATCCCTCCGTTTTACGACTCAATGATCGGCAAACTCATCGCCAAGTCCAACACCCGTGACGAGGCCCGCCGAATGCTCGAGTCGGCCCTTTCAGAAGTTCGACTTGAAGGAATCAAGACGAACATTTCATTGCACAGAGAAGTGCTGGCCACGCCGGAATTTACCCATGGCGGTGTCGATACCGGTTTTCTGGGTCGCTACCTGGCAGATCGCGCGGCTACGCGCGCATCCGAATAAAGAAGAGTGAACATGTCCCATTCCAATCTACAGTTCATCGACACGACCCTTCGCGATGGCAACCAGAGCCTATGGGGAGCCACGGGTCTGCGCACCGGCATGATGCTGGAGATCGCACCCGAAATGGATCAGGTCGGCTACAGGGCGATCGACTTCAGCACCAGCACCCACATGGCGGTGACAGTGCGCTTTCACAAAGAAAATCCATGGGAGCGCCTTCGCAAGGTGAAGGCGCTAATGCCACGCACCAAGCTGAGTTTTTTGTCTACGGGGATGCGATTCATTTCCTGGGAAACGGCTCACCCAGAACTGATGGCCTTGTCGTATCAACTGTTGGTGCGCAATGGGATTGAACGCTTCATGGTCATGGATCCCATGAACAACATGCAGGCGGTGATTGACAGTTCACGTGCTATCCAACGCGCCGGCGCGTCGGAGATCGTCGGTGCAGTGGTCTACACCGTCAGCCCAATCCATGACGACAAGTTGTTCGCCTCGTTGGCCCGCCAGTTGGCCGATGAGCCGGCCATTCAGCGCATCTACCTCAAGGACCCCGGCGGCCTGCTAACCCCTGAGCGCGCCCGCACTTTGCTGCCAGCGCTGAAGGAGGCCATAGGAGACAAGGCACTTGAATTGCATTCGCATTGCACTATAGGTCTGGCTCCTTTTACCTATGCCGATGCCCCGGGCTTGGGCGTGGAGACCTTGCACACGGCGGCTCGTCCTTTGGGCAATGGCACGAGCCAGCCTGCAATGGAAAACGTCGTATCCAACCTGCAAAGCCAGGGGATTTCAGTTGATCTGGATATGGCGGCAGCCGCTCGCGTTAGTGACTATTTCTCAAAACTGGCCAAAGCTGAAGGCCTGCCAGAGGGACTACCACAGGAATACGACATGCGTTATTTTCAGCATCAGTTGCCCGGTGGAATGATCGGAACGATGAAGCGTCAGCTGCGTGAGATGCGGCAAGAGCACCGCTTGAATGAAGTTTATGAAGAGGTGGAGCGTGTTCGGGGTGAGTTGGGGTTCCCGATCATGGTGACACCATTCTCACAGGTGGTTGGGACCATGGCCGTCATGAACGTCTTGGCTCCTGAACGTTACGCCAATGTGCCAGACGAAGTGATTCGTTATGCCCTTGGGCTGTTTGGCACGCCACCCGCACCGATGGACCCAAACGTTCGCGACCGGATAGAGCAACTGCCACGTGCACGCGAACTTTCCGGCATGGCGGGAATGCCGGAATTGAGTGAACTTCGAAAACGCTTTGGCGCTGGCTTATCAGACGAAGAGTTTCTTTTGCGCGCCACCATGCCGCAAGAGCAAGTCGATGCAATGGTGGCCGCCGGCCCGTGTCGCGCGCACTACAACCCCGTCATGTCTCCGGTTGAAAAGTTGATTGGCGAACTTTCAAAACGACCAGATGTCACCCACGCAAAGATAGAGCGTGCAGGTTTCAAACTGGAGCTACGCACTGACAGCAGCAATTCGAGCCGGAGTGCCGTATGACCGATTTGATCACCAAGGAGCGACTGCTACGGGTTAAGGGCTTCATCTTTGATATTGACGGCACGCTGGCCCTGGCGGACAAGACACTGAGCGGCTATCAGGTGTTGCCTGGTTCGGTGGATCTGCTCAAGGTGCTGCGCGAACGTGACATTCCTTATGCGGCGTTCACAAATGGTTCGACCAAGACCCCAAAAGTCTTAAACCAAGCGCTCGCAAAAATCGGCATTGAAGTCGAAGAAAAAAACACATTGACGCCAGTGAGCATTGCGGTCTCACTCTTCCAACGCAAGCGCTTCCGGCGCATTCTCGTTCTTGGTGGTGAAGGTGTGTGGTCACCACTGGTCGAAGCTGGGTTTGACGTGGTCAGGTCACCTGAACGCGCTGACGATGCCGATGCTGTTCTCATTGGCTGGCATCCCACGTTCACACTAGCGGATCTGGAAGCAGCGACACGTGCAGTGTGGTCGGGCGCAGATCTCTTTACAGTGTCCAAGGCGCCCTTTGTAGCAAGTCGCGAAGGAAAGACCATCGGAATTTCTGGCGCTATTGCTGCGGCAATTAAAAGCGTTACCGGAAAGAATGCGGTGATTGTGGGGAAGCCTTCTGTGCACGCGTTGAACATTGCTTGCTTGCGTCTTAAAGTCAGTCCGTTAGACCTGGCCATCGTGGGGGACGACCCTGGTCTGGAGAACGCTATGGCTATTCGCGGCGGGGCCATGTCGATTGGGGTGCACACCGGGCTTGCCAGTGCAGAAGATTTTGCAAGATTGCCCGCTGGCCAACGTCCCCATCTGTCCCTCGCAGGGATCGATCGCCTCCTGGAGTTGCTCAAATGAACACCGACACCCAGGCGGCAGTCAATCCAACGCCCCTCTGGCAACCAAGCCAACAGCAGATAGAAGCATCTCGGTTACACCACTTCCAAGCGTGGTTAAAGAGCAAGAACGGCCTGGAATTCTCAGACTATGAAGCGATGTGGCAATGGTCTGTTGATGAGCAGACAACTTTCTGGCAATGCATTTGGGATTACTTTGACGTACACGCCGACGGTACTTGTTTACCGGTGCTGGGTTCCACGCAAATGCCGGGTGCCCAATGGTTTCCCAACGCGAACCTCAACTACACCGAGCATGTGTTTTTGCGTGCCACCCATGAACGCCCCGCGCTTATCGCCAGACGCGAGGATCGGTCGACCTATGAGGTGTCCTGGGCCGCTCTGAAGCGTGAAGTTGGCGCGCTTGCAGCGACGCTAAGGCGTTTGGGGATCGTGCGTGGTGACAGGGTTGTTTCATACATGCCCAATCGTCCCGAAACAGTGGTTGCCTTTCTTGCTTGCGCGAGCCTCGGCGTGATCTGGTCGAGCTGCGCACCGGATATGGGCGCCAGTGTGGTTCTTGACCGGTTCCGGCAAATTGAGCCCAAGCTATTGTTTGCCACCGACAGTTACAGCTACAACGGCAAGCATCACGATCGTGCGGCGTTGGTTGAAGAACTCCTGGGATCACTTCCAACAGTCGACCACGTCATCCATGTTTGCGGACCTCTGGCCGAGGCCGGAAAAGTCCCCGTATGGCGCGACCGTCTTGATTGGAATGCGACCATTGCGCAAGACGCAGAGCTCACCTTCGATCGCGTTCCATTTGCCCATCCGCTGTGGGTCGTGTACTCGTCTGGTACGACGGGTTTGCCCAAGGCCATTGTTCATAGCCATGGCGGCATTGTGCTCACGCACTTGAAAACGATGGCCCTTCAGCACGACTTGCGAGCGGGAGATCGTCTTCTTTTCTTGGGCGGAACAGGCTGGATCGTCTGGAATCTTCAAATCGGTGGCTTGCTTGTGGGCGCAACGGTCGTGCTCTATGACGGAAATCCGGCGTGGCCCGATGCCAAAGCACTTTGGCGCTTTATTGATGAATACCGCATCACTCTTTTTGGCTGTGGCGCTGCGTACTTGATTAACTGCATGAAAGATGGTCTGCGTCCCCGGGATTTTGTCGCACTCGAGTCTCTGCGATCCATCAATGCGACCGGCTCTCCACTGCCATCAGATGCCTATGAATGGGTATATTCGTCTGTGAAGACGGACCTGTGGCTAGCGTCGATCAGTGGCGGTACTGACATTGCCTCCGGATTTGTAGCCTGCGCGCCTACCTTGCCGGTGTTCTCCGGCGAAATTCAATGCAGGGAGCTGGGTGTTAGTGCCTACGCTTTTAACGATAACGGACAGCGCGTTGTGGACCAAGTGGGTGAATTGGTGATCACCAAACCCATGCCATCGATGCCCGTATTCTTTTGGAATGACCCAGGTAACAAACGCTATCTGGAAAGTTATTTTGAAGTGTTCCAGGGCCTGTGGCGGCATGGCGACTGGATTCGCTTTACCAAACGTGGCACCAGTGTGATCTATGGTCGTTCTGACTCCACCATCAACCGATTCGGTATTCGAATGGGTACTGCCGAAATTTACCACGTCGTAGAGTCGTTGCCAGAGGTCCGTGACTGTTTGGTGGTAGACCTTGAGTTTTTGGGGCGCGCCTCTAGCATGCCGTTGTTTGTGGTCTTGCATGAGGGCAAGTCTCTGGATGATGACCTTCGATCACGCATCGCGCAACAGATACGGACCAAGGCTTCCCCACGACACGTGCCAGACCAGATTTATCAGGTTGCAGAAATCCCGCGAACATTAACCGGCAAAAAGATGGAAGTTCCGGTTCGCCGCCTTTTGCTGGGAGCTCCCGCAGAAAAAGTGGCCCACGCTGATGCAATGTCTAACCCCCAAAGTTTTGAGTTCTTTGTTCGTCTGGCGAAGGAGTTGAACAGCTCTTTGACGAATCAACTTGAGTAAAGCTGTTCGCCACAGCTTTCACGAGTTCGGTAAACGGCTTTTAGCCAAACAAATAGGAGACAGTATCGTGAGTAACAAACCCAAAGTTCTGATGATTATTACGCTGGACACCAAGGCAGTGGAGGCTAATTTCATTCGCGAGGTGCTGGAGTCGCAGGGCGTGGATGTGGTCCACCTGGACGCCAGCATCCGCAGGTCAACCGATTCGAGCGTCGAGATCCCGCCGGAGGCGATTGCGGCGGCGGCCGGCAAAACCTTGGAAGAAGTGCGCGACCTGAAGCACGAAGGAAAATGTCAAGGGGTCATGATTGAAGGCTCGGTCAAGTGCGCCCTCGAATACCACGCCAAGCACGGGTTGAGCGGCATCATTGGCGTGGGTGGTTCAATGGGCACGGCCCTGGGCACTGTCGTCATGGGCATGTTCCCCTACGGCCTGCCCAAGGTCATGGTGTCCACCATGGCATCGGGCTTCACCAAGCCTTTCATCGGAGCCAAGGACATCAACATGTTCAACCCGGTGTGCGACATCGCAGGCCTGAACAGCATTACCCGCGATGTGTTCCGCAACGCGGCGCTAGCCACCGCCGCCATGGCCAAGAACTACTCGCCGACGCGCGTCGAGCCCAAGCCTCTGGTGGCAATGACGACGCTCAGCACCATTGACGCCTGCACCGTCAGCGTACGCAAGCAACTCGAAGCCAAGGGTTTCGAAGTGATGGTGTTCCACACCCTGGGTACCGGCGGCATGGCGATGGACCAGATCGTGAGTGAGCGTGATGTGGTGGCGGTTGTCGATACCTCGCTGGTGGAGATCAACGACTTTCTCAACAACGGCCTGTGCAGCGCCGGCCCTGACCGGTCGAAGGCGGCGCTGGCCAAGGGCGTACCGGTGATCTTCGCGCCGGGCAATGCGGACTTCATGGTGGCCGGCCCGATCGACATGGCCAAGTCGATGTTCCCCAACCACAGATACCACATGCACAACCACGCCTTGACGGCGGTTCGCACCGAACCGAGCGAACTCAAGGCGCTGGCCAACCACATGGGTGGACTGATCGCCGAGGCCAAGGGGCCCGTGTCGTTTTTCGTACCGCTGACGGGCTTCTCGCACCACGACAGCCCGGAAGGCCATCTGCACGATCCGTCAATGTGCCCGGTGTTCCTTGATGCCTTGAAAGCCGCGTTGCCGAAGGCCGTTGTGCCGCGCGAGTTCAACTGCCACATCAATGACGCGCAGTTCGCAGATGCGATCGTTGAACAGGTATTGGTCTATGCCCAAGGGAAAGCCAAAGCCGTCGCATAAGTGCGATTGGACCGGAGCCCGAACGTAACCGGGCTCCGGTCTGCTCGTGTGCGTGCGATGAATGTTTAATCCTTCGCCAAACCCAGCAGCCGGACCGCGTTGTCTTTCAAAATGCCAGGCATGACTTCGGGTTTGAATCCCGCGTCTTCAAAGTCTTTCATCCAGCGGTCCGGGGTGATCAGCGGGTAATCACTGCCAAACAGGATGCGGTCCT
>JBEEMW010000035.1:0-7036 GCA_041192445.1 Pseudomonadota bacterium
CACACACCATCCAAGAAAACGGAGATACCTATGGCCGACATTCTCATCACCAATGCACGCATCTTTGACGGCAGCGGCGGCACGCCGTTCAACGGCGAAGTGCTCATTCAGGGCAATCGCATTGGACAAGTGCGTCGGGGTGGCAGCGGCAACAACAGCCATGGCTCGCAGCAGGTCATTGACGCCGCAGGTGCCTTCCTGATGCCCGGTATGACAGAGGCACATACCCATTTCTCATGGAACGACCAGCCCACGCTGGCTGCCATTCAGATGATGCCGCCCGAAGAGCACATCCTCTGGTGCATGCGTGTTGCCAAGCGCTACCTGGACATGGGTTGGACTTCATGTGTGGGCGCGGCGGCGGCCAAGGCGCGGCTGGATGTGGTCACACGCAACGCCATCCAGAACGGCGAATACCCAGGGCCGCGCTACATCGCTGGAAGCCAGGAAATCGCCCACACGGGTGGCCTGGGTGATCAGTCGCTGCCGCACCTGCCATTCCAGGAGTTGAGCTTTGCCCACGTTGTGGATGGCCCCGAAGAAATGCGCAAGGCCGTGCGCATGTTTGTGAAATACGGCGTGGACCAGATCAAACTCAATCTGTCAGGCGAATACATCGCGGGTTTATCCGCCGAACTGACACCCTTTTCAGAAGAAGAAGTGGCCATGGCCGTGAGCGAGGCCAAGCGCCTGGGCAAACGGGTGGCCGCCCACGCACGCTCCAGCGGCGCGGTGAAGCAATGTGTTCGCCACGGCATCGAGGTGATCTACCACGCCAGCTTTGCCGATGAGGAAGCGCTGGACATGCTGGAGGCGAACAAAGACAAGCATTGCATTGCACCCGGCCTGGCCTGGCTGATCAACACCTGTTACCACGCCAGGGAGTTCGGTATCACCACAGAGATGGCTGAACAAATGGGCTACCTGCGCGAGATGGAGGCGGCGATCGAGACCATGAAAAAGCTGCACCGCCGGGGTGTCAAGATTTTGCCCGGTGGCGACTATGGCTTTGCCTGGCTGCCCCACGGCACCAACGCAAAAGACCTGGAGTATTTCGTCAAGTACATCGGCATGAGCACCACCGAAGCCTTGATGTCCGCCACCAAAGAAGGCGGCAGGATCATGATGAAGCCGAATGAACTCGGGCAAATCAAGGAAGGTTTCCTCGCCGACCTGCTGCTGATCGACGGTGATCCGCTGGCAGACATCACCATCCTGCAAAAGGCCGAGCGCATTCTGGCGGTCATGAAAGACGGGCAGTTTCACAAGACACCGCAGGTTGCCGACGGGTCTGGCGGCAATGGGCGCCGTGGTTGACATGAATCTGATTGACATGAGCCATCGCCAGCGAGCCCTTGTGGCCCTGCTTGCCGTGATCATCGTGGCGATGGTCGCTGCGGGCGTTATGCACAACGCACGTTTGTTCTTTTTGACAGTACTCAATGGCGTTACCCTGGCGGCGTTGTATTTTCTGGTGGCCAGCGGCTTCACGCTGATTTTTGGCTTGATGCGCAACGTGAACCTGGCGCACGGCTCGCTCTACCTATTGGGCGCGTATGTGGGCTACAGCGTGGGGCATGTCACCGGTTCATGGACGCTGGCGGTTGCCGCCGGGTTTCTCTCATCGGCCGTGGCAGGCGCTCTCATGCAGGTGCTGGTGTTCAGGCGAATGGAAGGCCAGGAGTTGCGTCAGACCCTGGTCACCATTGGCCTGTCGATCGTGATGGCCGACCTGTTCATGTGGGGCTGGGGTGGCGACACCTACCAGTTTGATGCACCCGAATGGATGTCAGGCCGCATGCCCATGCCTTTTGTCAATGTGTACCCCACGTTCCGGCTGCTGGTGCTGGTGGCCGCAGTCGCCATTGGCGTGCTGCTGTGGCTGCTGCTGAACCGCACACGGGTGGGCATGATGATTCGCGCCGGGGTGGACGACCGCCAGATGCTGGCCGCCAGCGGTGTCAATGTGCAGCGCATCTTTGTGATGACCTTTGCCATTGGTGCGGGCCTGGCAGGCCTGGGCGGCGTGATTGGTGGCACCGCCCTGTCGATTTCACCGGGCGAGGATGTGCGCTATCTGCTGGCATCCCTGGTAGTGGTGATCGTCGGTGGCATTGGCAGCATTTCGGGTGCTGCCGTGGGGGCCCTGTTGATCGGCATGGCGGAGACTTTTGGCCTGGCCTACACGCCCACCTACGGCGTTGTGTTCACCTTTGTGTTGCTGGTTGTTGCGCTGGCCTTCAAGCCTGAAGGGTTGATGGGGGTGCGACGATGAGCGAGCAACAGGCATTTACCCTGCGTACCGCGCTATGGCTGGTGGCGCTGGCCATTTACCCGGTAGTGGCATCGCCATTTTTTGTGTACCAGATTGGTGCCCAAACGCTGGTGCTGGGCTTGATCGCCTTGTCTTTGAGTTTTCTGGCGGGTTATGGCGGCATGGTGAGCCTGTCGCAGATGACGGTGGCTGGTGTGGCCGCGTATGCCACGGCCATCCTGGGGAGTTCATCGGTGACACAGATCAGTCTGGGCTGGGCGCCGTGGCTGGCCATCGGGTTTGCCTTGATAGCCAGCGTCGCGGTGGCAGTGGCCATTGGTGCCCTGTCTATTCGCACCGAGGGTATCCGCACCATCATGATCACGCTGGCGATTGGGGTGGCATTTTTCTACCTCACCCAGCAAAACTACAGCGTCTTCAACGGCTTTCAGGGCTTCTCGGGCATTGCGTCCCCCGCGCTTTTCACGCTGGATCTGGGCGAGCCGGTGCCGTTTTATTACCTGTGCCTGTTCATCAGCGCTGCGGTGGTGCTGGGTGTGGTGTACATCAGCCGTTCCACCTTTGGTTTGGGCTTGCAGGGTGTTCGTGACAACGACCGGCGCATGGCCTCGCTGGGGTTTGATGTGGTGGCACACCGCCTCATGGCACATGCCATTGCCGGGCTGATTGCGGGTGTAGGCGGTGTGCTCTTTGTGTATTACAACCACCGCATTTCGCCCGGGTCCATCAGTACCGCGGCGTTGATCAACATCCTCGTGATTGCCGTGTTGGGTGGCTTGCGCCACCCCATTGGCCCGTTCCTGGGCGCAGCGCTCTTCGTCTTGCTTCAGAACTTTGCCATTGACTTTGTCAGCCGGGAGCGCTTCAACCTGGTGATTGGTTCGGTCTTTCTGGCTGTGATTTTCTTTTCCCCCGATGGCCTGCTGGGCCTTTGGAATCGCTTGCGCGCCTTCGTTCGCCCGGACGCGCTACGCCATCTGCAACAGGGCAACAACCCCTTGAAAAAGTAAACAGGAGACCTTGATGATGAAAAAATTTGCTCTAACCTTAAGCCCCGTTGTCGTTGCAACCGCTTTGACCTGCGCCAGCGTATCAGTTCACGCGCAAGATGTACTCAAGATGGGCACACTGGCCACATTGGAAGGCCCCTTCACTGTTCTCGGTCTTGACGGCATGCGCGGAGTCGAACTGGCCCTGAAAGAGCGCAACTACATGGCGGGGGGCAAGAAGATTGAGTTGATCAAAGGTTCGTCCAACGGGTCACCCGACTCCGCCGTCAGCGCCACGCGCAAGCTGGTGGAGCAGGACAAGGTGCAGATTCTCATCGGACCACTGTCCGGCTCTGAGGGCATTGCCGTCAAGGACTACGCCAAAGGCCAGTTACAAACCACTTTCCTGAATGGCACTTCGGGTGCACAGGAAACCACGCTGGCAAGCCCTGCACCCAATTTCTTCCGCTTTTCCACTGATGGCGCGCAATGGTCTGCCGGCCTGGGCGCGCACTCTTTTGCCAAGGGCTACAAAAAAGTTGTGGTCGTAGCCGAAGACTATGCCTTCCCCTACTCGCAGGTTGCGGGATTCATGATGGAGTTCTGCAAGGCCGGCGGCAAAGTATTGGACAAAAATTGGGTTCCCCTGGGCACCAAAGACTACTCTTCAGTCATCGCCAAGCTGCCTGCCGACATTGATGCCGTGTATGTGGCGCTGGGTGGCTCAGACGCCGTGAATTTTCTGACCCAGTACGAGCAGAACGGCGGCACCAAGCCGCTGATTGGCGGCACCATCACGGTTGACCAGACCGTGCTCGGCTACAAGGGCAAGCGCCGTGACGCACTGGTTGGCACACCGTCGTCCGGGCCCATGGCAGACGGCTATGACAACGCTGACTGGAAGAAGTTTGTCACCGACTACAAAGCCGCTTTCAAAGACGGCTTCCCCAGCCCGTCGCTCTTTGCGCATGGCTATTACGTCAATACCAAGGCCGCGCTGGATGCGCTGGACGCTGTAAAAGGCGACCTCTCCAACAACCAGGCCAAGCTGCGTCAGACCCTGTCCACCATGACGCTCAAGACCCCAACGGGCGACGTGAAGCTGGATGCCAATCGCAATGCGGTTGCAAACATGTTCCTGACCGAAGTGGCCAAGGCAGCAGATGGCTCGCTCTACAACAAGGTGATCAAGATAGTGCCAAACGTGAACCAGATGCTGGGACTGTCCAAAGCCGAGTTTGACAAGGTGGGCATGGGCAGCCGCACCAACCCCGAGTGCAAGTAATCCTGCAGACCTACCGCTGGACAGGACACCCGTGATGACATCCCCAGGATCGCAGACTATCGCCAAAACTGCAGGAACGTTGCCTGCATCCTCGGGGTTTTTCTCGGGCCACGCACTGGAATTGCACCATGTGAGCCGACACTTTGGCTCCTTGCGAGCCATTGATGACGTCTCCTTTTCTGTGCAGGCAGGTCAGCGTTATGGTGTGTTGGGCAGCAATGGCGCGGGCAAGACGACTTTATTCAACGCCATCACGGGTGATTTCCCGCCAACCAGCGGGCGTGTGGTGCTATTTGGCGAAGATGTGACCGCATTGCCTGCGTTTGACCGTGTGCGCAGGGGGCTGCGGCGCACCTATCAGACCTCACTTTTGTTTCGCGAACTCACTGTGCGTGACAACCTGTTTCTTGCGGTGCGGGGCGTGGCCAATGGCCGCCTGAGTTTGGCCCGACCCAGACCAGATGGGGTGGCACTCGAATCGGTGAAAGCCCTGCTGGCCCACGGGCGACTTGACAATATTGCCGATACGCCCGTGGGTGCGCTGTCCCATGGGCAGCAGCGGCAGCTTGAAATTGCAATGGCGCTGGCCGGGTCGCCGCGCCTGATTTTGTTTGATGAGCCGGCAGCAGGCCTGTCACCGGCCGAGCGTCGCGAACTGGTCGCCCTGCTGACAAGCCTGCCCCGGCACATCGGTTTTGTCATCATCGAACACGATCTGGACATCGCCCTCACCGTCACCGAGCAAATCACCGTCATGCACAACGGGCGGGTGCTGGTGCACGGCACACCCGATGAAATTCAGGCCAATGACGAGGTGCACGCCATCTACATGGGAGACGGCCGCCATGCGCAGCACTGAGACCCGGCTGAAGATTGAGGGCCTCAACGTCCACTACGGGCAGGCTCACGCCTTGCAGGATGTTTCGCTCGACCTTGGTGACGGCGTGCTGGCCGTAGTGGGCCGCAACGGCATGGGCAAAAGCACTTTGTGCAAGGCCATCACCGGCATGGTGCCCGCCAGCGGCTCGGTGCGCTTCAACGGCCATGAGTTGATTGGCCTGGCACCGCATGGCATCACTCATCTCGGTGTGGCCTATGTGCCGCAAGGCCGGCGCGTCTGGCGTTCACTCACGGTAGATGAAACCCTTAAGCTGGCGTCCAGTACCGCATTGCAAGGTGCCTGGACCGTTGAACGTGTTTATCAGGCGTTTCCACGGCTGGCCGAACGACGCAGCAATGGCGGCGCGCAGTTGTCGGGTGGCGAGCAGCAGATGCTGGCGATTGGCCGCGCCTTGCTGTTCAACCCCCAACTGCTGGTGATGGACGAGCCCACCGAAGGGCTGGCGCCCGTCATCGTGGAGCAGGTCGCCAGCCTGCTCAAACGCCTGGCCGACGAGCGCAGCATGTCGGTCTTGTTGATCGAACAAAACCTGGGCGTGGCGCTGGAAGTGGCGGACCGTGTGGCGGTGATGGTCAACGGGCGCATTTCCATCACCTTGCCAGCGGCAGAGCTGGCTGCAAACCGGGCGCTACAGCAGCGCTTGCTCGGGGTCAGTTCCGGCAGTGCGGATGCATCGCCGCTTGCGGGCGACTCGCTACAGGGCGCAGACGCAGCCAAAGTCATGACGCTGGTGCGCCAACATGGCGGCGGTTCAGCGCCCGCAGCACATACAGGCCCCTGGCGTCCATTGGACGCCGAAGAAGTCCCGTTAGCCACCAACGCTGGCCGCCCCGCTGTCAGGTCTTTGTCGTCTTTTGAAGTTGCCTCTGACCGGGGTCATAACAAGTCATTGGCCATCAACCGGTTTGGTGCTGCGGGCAGTGTGGCCTATGTGGTGGGCACGTTTGACACCAAGGCCCCAGAACTGGGGTTTTTGCGGCAATGTGTCGAGCACGTCGGCGTACGCGTGGTCACAGTCGATCTGTCGACCTCGGGCAAGCGCAGCGGCATAGGTGCAACGGTCAACCTGACTGCCACCGATGTGGCGCACTACCACCCGCGAGGTACAAGCGCCGTGTTTGGCAATGATCACGGCGAGTCAGTCAAAGCCATGGCCGAGGCCTTCAAACACTTTTTGCACACCCGCGATGACTTGGGCGGCATTGTGTCAATGGGCGGCGCCACGGGTGCTGCGCTGGTGCTCGCAGGCATGCAGTCATTGGCGTCTGGCCTGCCCAAGGTGATGGTTTTCACAGCAGGCCTGGGTGACACCCCGGCCTTTGCAGGTGCCAGTGATATTTGCCTGATGCATTTGGCCCCTGACACAAAGCCAGACTCACAAAGCAATGTGCGAGGCCAGCCCCGCATCAATGAACAAGTTCTGGGCAATGCGGCCCACGCACTGGTCGGCATGATGAAGTCCAGCGCCCGAATTTAAGAACATCACCCGCCAATTTAACAAGCTAAGCAGCGATATTGAAGGAACCCACCATGACCGGCACTGATTTCGGACAGTTTTTACTTGGCCTGATTGCGACCGTTGTCGT
>JBEEMW010000036.1:0-6376 GCA_041192445.1 Pseudomonadota bacterium
TTGAGGATGATCACTATCCACGAGGCCAGTGACATCGCCAGCAGCACAACGGCCACGGCTTTGGTGACCCAGTCACCCTGGGTCCAGAGGTTGATGAGGCCATGTGACGATTCCATAAAAACTCCAGATCAGATAAAAATTATTCAAGCACCCAATTGATGGGAACGTTGCAAGACATCGGCGTGATGACGCCATTTCGTTTTCCGGGCGTGTAATGCCAGCCCATGACGGCTTTGTAAGCCGCCTGGTCCAGCCGCTCAAAACCACTGGACCTGACCAGCCTGGCGCTCAAGGGGAGACCATCCACACCAATTGAAACGCTGTGGATCACCACCCCCTGCTCACCCAGCCGCTTACTGGCGGACGGGTAAGCGGGCTTGGGGTTTTGCAGGTAATCCGCGTCACTTGACGGCAGCTCGATTTTGGCGGGCGACGGTGATGCGGGTGACGCGACTGTGGCAGCGGCCACCGGGGCAATAGCGACCGCCTCAGGGGCGCTGGCTTGTGGCGTGACAACACCTGCAGGTGCATTGGGTTCGGGCGTCGGGTCCAGAAGTGCCCGTAGCCGGGGTGCAGGCGCTTTGGCGGGTACGGGCGTTGGGGCGACCGCCGGCCTCACCCGAGGCTGGGGTGCCGGTGGCGGTGCAATCAACTCGCTGACAACTTCGACCGGTACGACAATCTCCATCACACGGCGCATCAATCCGGTTTGCAAGGCCCATAGTGCAGCCAGGTGCAGGGCCACCACACTCAGCGGGATGGTGTAGTTGCGGTCCATCACGTGTCTGCCCACATGCGCAGCAGGTTGTGGTATGTCCCGGTAAGGCTTACCGTATCGGGGCTGTCGCCATGGGTTTCACGCAGGTGCATGAGGGCCATGTCCAGGTCAAACAGCAAGCGGCGCTGTTCGGCACTGCGCACCATGCTTTCCACCCAGAAAAAGCAGGCCACACGCTCACCGCGGGTAACCGGCATGACCTGATGCACATGGGTGCCGGGGTACAACATGGCATGACCTGCGGGCAGCTTGACGGACTGGTTGCCACCTGCGTCCTGGATCACCAGCTCGCCGCCGTCATAGTCAGCGGGATCGGACAGAAACACCGTGCAGGACAGGTCGGTTCGCACGCGCTGACCCGAAGCCGGCGCAAAACGGATGGCCCCGTCAACGTGGTCACCATAAAAGTTGGTGTCGCCACTGTACCGGTTGAGGCGGGGCGGGAATATCCGTTTGGGCAGGGCAGCCGTCAGGAAGAGCGGGTGCCGGTCAAGCCCCTGCAACACCAGCTCGCGTACAACTTGCGTGGTCTTGTCGTCATGCGGCAATTGTTCATTTTTCTTGACCTGCACGGCCTGGGCACCGGCACCGGGGCGGCCGTCAACCCAGGGGGCAGATCGCAGAAGTTGCCGGGCCTGGTGGATCTCATCCGGGGTCAGGATGTCGGGAAGATGGACAAGCATGGTGATGCTCAGAACTTCGCCGTGATGGCCACTTGCAGATTGCGGCCAGCGCCGGGGATGTAGTGGCCCCGGTACAGGCTGTCGGCGTAGAGCTTATTGGCAATGTTGGACAGATTGGCCTTGACCGACAATGTCTGATCCATGGTGTATTCGACCATCAGGTCGGCCGTGGCGTAACCGGGGGCGTACCAGATGCCGGCAGCCGGATTGCTAATGTCGGCTGGCGCCTGCCTGCTTCGGAGGTTGATGCCACCACCCACACGCCACTGGTAGTCAAGCTGGTAAGTGGTCCATACCGTGCCGCTGTGAACCGGGGTCAGGCCGGGCCGGTCACCCACCCGTGCACCGTTCGTAATGCCGGTGCTGGCGGCCTTGTCCACACGGGCCACCGGCATCCACATGTAGGAGCCGTAGACCTCCCACTGGGGCGTGAGTCTGCCGGTCATGTCAACTTCAAGGCCGGCCGTGTGCCGCTTGCCGGACAGCAGCAACTGGGTCGCCGCGCTGTCAGGATCGGTATTGCGTTCATTGGTTTTGGTCGACCGGAAGATGGCCAGGCGGGACGTGAAACGCTTGTCGGCTGAGTCGAGTTTGGCACCCAACTCGATGTTTTCGCTTTGCTCCGGCGGGGTGTTGGCACTCAAGGCACTGTAGGAATAGGTGTCGCCCGAGGTGTTAAACGACGTACCGTAGGAGAAATGGTAAGAGTCCAGTGCATCAGGCTGGTACAACGCGCCCAGACGCTTGCTCATTTCGGAAATCTTCTGCCGGTAGGTGGTGACGGTTACCGGGCCGGATGCCGTGGCGGGAATCGCGTAGTTGGTGTAGTTGCCGGTCATGCGGTCCAACCTCAGGCCCCCCAGCAACTTCCAGTGCGGAGCGATTTGCACCAGGTCCTGCGCATAAATACCCATGCCCGTTGATGAAAACTCATTGCCCACACGCAAGATCCGGGAGGCCTCGTTCTGCCAGGCACCATCGTCGGGCGTTCCGGCCGTGGTATTGGGTTTGGTCAGGGTCACGCCGCCTTGCAGGGCCGACCGGGCAAGGTAAACCGTCTTTTTATCCTGGGCAAAGTCTGCCCCCGTGAGCAGCTCGTGCCGCAGCCCCAGGGCGTTGAACTTGCTGCTGAAATCGCTTTGTGCGCTCAGGGTATCCATGTCCTGAATCTTCAGGTTGGTGCCCCGCGCAAGCACCGTGTTCGGGCCAAAATTGCTGAGGTCGACCGCGGCCGGGTTCAATCCGGCACCTATGCCTGCTAAGCGCACCGTGCCGGCGCGTTGATCGCGCTTGAACACGCCCTTTCGCAACTGGGTTTTCAGCTCGACATCGGTGTCAAAACGGTGAATGTGGCTGAACGTCCCCATGGTTGCGGAGCCTGCGTTGTAGTCGCTGGCCATGCCGAAATAGGCAGATGGATCCAGACTGCCGATGAGCGTGTTGGCGGATTGTGGATCGCTGGCGTGGGGCCTGATCCACGGCAGCCCGTAGTTCATGCCGTTTTTGTTGTCCAGCAGATACAGACTGGCATTGAACTCGTCTGCGGTACCGATGCCCCAACGGTAGCTGCCGGCAATGCCCTTTTTCTCGATGCTGCTGCCTGCACCGTTGTTGTCGGCGGTGGTACTCATGGCGTTCAGGCGCACAGCCGCGTTATCGCCGGTCTGGATATTGAAGTCGCCCGTGATACGCCGGTATCCGTGACTGCCCAGTGTGGTGGTGACTTCGTGCTCGGTGATCAGGCGCGGCACCTTACTCACCTGGTTGGCGGCCCCCCCTGTGGAGCCTCGACCAAACAGCATTGAGGCCGAACCTCGCAGCAGTTCGATGCGGTCGTTGTTGAAGGTATCCCGGTCATAAAACGCCGGGTCCCGCGTGCCATCCAGAAAAATGTCACCTGTGGTGGCCAGGGAAAATCCACGCAGGCGAATGTCTTCCTCGCCCCCCTCCGCCGCTTGAAAAGTCACGCCGGCAGTGTTGTGCAACACGTCTTTCAAGGTATCCAGATTACGGTCATCAATCAGCTTTTCGGTCACAACCGTGACCGACTGCGGAATGTCACGCAACTGCTGAACCCCCTTGCCGATACCGGTCTGGGTGGCGCGCAGGGCATCCTTGCCCTCAGGGGCTTCTGCCCGCTCAGTCACCACCACCGGCGCCAGCGTTTTGACGTCTCCATTGACCGGGGCAGTTTGCGCCCAGCTGCCAATCGACGCCGCAAACATCATGACGCCCAACGGAAGGTGTTTTGGAGTTGCTACTGAATGTGTAGCTGCCTGCGCATATAGCACGGGGTCTACGGCAGCTTTTCTTCTATAAATACAGGAATTGGATAGATCGCGGGCCATGTCGGGATATCGATAAGAGTGAGACCAGACACCAGATTCATCGTGCAGGATGTGCCTGGCCAGAGATTTGAATATATCACATTAAATACGAATCATTCGTATTTACAAATCAAAATAACGACCCGTAGTGCGACCATTCACGTCATCGTGAATGCCCGGAGACAGGTTCGTGGAGGGGCGCAGCCCCGGACCGGGTTTTCCGGCGATTGAATGCCGTCGCGGGACGGATTCAGGCCGTCACGTTGAGCAATGAGCCGGTAGCGGCTGGCAACTCACTTGCGGCCGCGGGATGCAGGGTCTGTGCCAGTGCCTGGAGGAATAGCTTGAGCTTGCCAAGCATGTCGCCGGGTACCCCATCAGGTGGAACGACCAGCGGATCTGTCGTCGAAGCAGGCGGTGCGGGGGCGACAGGAGCGCCGGCGCTGCCCGGTTGCAGCACCGTCATCAATTTGCTGAAGGCGGCTAGCAAGCCGCCCCCACCCGATGCCGGTGCAGGGGATGCGTCCGGCGCAGCGGCGGCATCAGGCGCTGGCGCCCCCAGCGTCTGGGCAAGCTGCTCCATTCGCTGGGCAAGATTGCCATAACCCATTGCGCCCCGATGGGCCAGTTCACCCCGGTTTTCTCCATTGTGCCCGCCGTTGTCGCGGTGGTCATGGTTCCCATGGGTGTGTTCCAGCCCACGCCCTTCACGCAGGGCCTGGAATATTTCGTGGGCAAATTCGTGAACGGCCTTTTCGATGTCTTTGGGTGTGGTCGCCGTGTCTGCGACGGTGACCGGTGTGACCGTGGCCACAGGATCGGTGGCAGTCGCCGGGGAAGAGGTTTCCGTGGCCGCCGGCCCGATACCCAGTGACTGCAGCGCCGTCATCATGGCCCGTACCAGGGTATTTTCCCGCCCGCCACGCAGGTGCTCAACGTCTGGCCTGACGGCCTGCGTCTCACTGTCCGGGGTGACCGGCAAAGCCGGCGCATTTGAGCCAACCGCCACATGTCGCCCCGCGTGCTGCGGTTGATAGGTGCTGACAGAAGCAATGGCAACAGAACCCATGGACATGTCCATCTCCTTGGCCGTGAGGCACCACACTGAGGCAACAGGCCTCATCCATGCAGGAGTTTTCGGCTGAGATCAAGATTAACTTGACTGCTCATTCACCCAATTCTGAAATAAGGCTTGAAAAGACCGCTATTTCAACCGATCAACCGTGGCACCCGGCGCCTTACAGGATCTGCCCCAATGCGGCCTCCAGATGGGCGACGGTACGGTCGATGTTGTGCAACTTGTCCAGCCCAAACAGGCCGATGCGAAAGCTCTGGAAGTCTGCCCCTTCATCACACTGCAGCGGCACACCCGCAGCGGTTTGCAGCCCCTGGCCCAGAAATTTTTTGCTGGATTGCATGCCCGGATCGTCGGTATAACTCACCACCACGCCGGGTGCCTGAAAGCCCTCAGCCGCAACACTCTTGAAGCCTTTGCGCACCAACAATGCACGCACCTGGTCACCCAGCGCCTGCTGCTCGGCACGTACTTTTTCAAACCCGTAGGCTTGTGTTTCTTTCATCACCTCTCGCGTACGGGTGAGTGCATCGGTCGGCAATGTGGCGTGGTAAGCATGACCGCCGCCTTCGTAGGTCTCCATGATCTGCAACCATTTTTTCAGGTCACAGGCAAAACTGGTGCTGGTGGTGGCGTCAATGTGACCTCTGGCCAATTCACTGAGCATCACGAATGCGCAGCAGGGTGAGCCGCTCCAGCCTTTTTGCGGCGCACTGACCAGCACGTCCACACCACAGGCGGCCATGTCAACCCAGATGGCACCCGAGGCAATGCAGTCCAGTACAAAAAGACCACCCACCGAATGCACGGCATCGGCTACTGCGCGCAGATAGGCGTCGGGCAACATCATGCCGGACGCCGTCTCCACATGGGGCGCAAACACCACGTCCGGCTTGTCTGCCTGGATGGTTGCCACAACCTCATCGATAGGGGCCGGTGCAAACGGTGCCTGTTTGTCAGCCCCCTGACGCCGGGCTTTGAGCACCGTGGCGCTGGCAGGAATGTTGCCCATTTCGAAAATCTGCGTCCAGCGGTAGCTAAACCAGCCGTTACGGATGACCAATGCACGTTTGCCGGTAGCAAACTGTCGGGCCACGGCTTCCATGCCAAAGGTCCCGCTACCTGGCACCACGACGGCGGATCTGGCGTGGTACACATCCTTCAAAATGGCGGAGATGTCTTTCATCACGCCCTGAAAGTTCTGTGACATGTGGTTGAGCGCACGATCGGTGTACACCACGGAATATTCGAGTAGCCCTTGCGGGTCTACATCAGGTAACAGGCCAGGCATGGTCAGCTCCAAAACATCAAAATGCCATTTTGGCAGATGCGAGCAGTACCGGCGAGTTGGCATCCGGGTGTACACGCTGGGCGGGTGCCACATCACCCAGTTTGAACACGGAGACGACCTGCACCAGGGCCTGAGCCTGGGACTTCAGGCCCGAAGCCGTGGCCGCCATCTCCTCCACCAGCGTTGCATTTTGCTGCGTCGACTGATCCATCTGCGTGACCG
>JBEEMW010000037.1:0-36765 GCA_041192445.1 Pseudomonadota bacterium
CGAGGCGACGGGTAGGCTTTGGAGACAGACTGAAAGGAGATGGCGTTCATGAGAGTCCGCTATTTTAAGCGGACACACTCACGCTGGCGACAGCAGCTCGCCAATCCCGTACAAACCGGCCACATCGCGCAGCCGCTCAGGCAGGCCACTGACAGAAAAACGCTTGCCTGCGGCAAGGCATTCACGGCGAAACTCCAGCAACACGGCCAGGGCCGACGAGTCAAAACGACCCAGCCCTGCCGCATCCACAACGATGGCTGCACCTGATTGGGAGCGCAAGCCCTGCACCAGCATGCGCAAGCAGGCATTGGCCTGCGCATGCATCAGTTCAGAGGGCAGCACAAGCATCATCAACTCTTTTTGGCATTGGTTTTGTTGCGCTCGGCCAGCGCCGAGATCAAGCCATCAATGCCTTTGGCGTTGATCTCTTGTGCAAACTGGCTGCGATAGGTTTCCACCAACCAGACACCCAATACATTCAGGTTGTAGATCTTCCAGCCAGCGCCCTGCCCGGGCGTCTTTTCCAGGCGGTAGTCGAGCTGGATGGGCTCACCGTGGCCTTTGATTTCGGTTTTGACAACCACTTCCTTGTCGTCGGCAGCCGCACGCAAAGGCTTGACGGAGATGGTTTGATCACTGACTTGCGCCAGCGCACCCGCATAGGTGCGCACCAGCAACACCTTGAATTCATCCTGGAGCCGCTTTTTTTGCTCGGATGAGGCCTGACGCCAGCCCGGACCCACGGCAGACGCCGTCATCCGTTCAAAATTGACGTTGGGCATGATTCTGGATTCAACCAGACCGACCACTTTGGCGGTGTCTCCCATCTGAATACTTTTATCGGCCTTGATGGTCTCCAGCACGTCCGAGGACAGCCGCTTGATCAGCGCATCGGGAGCCTCATCGCCCGTCTGGGCCCAACCGGCCCCCATGAGCGCCAGGCTGGCCAGTAAACCCGCCACCATATTTCCAAAAAAACGACGTTTCATAGTTATGTTCTCACTCCAGTCACTGTAAGCGGACCCATCCGCAGACCCACAACGCCCCAGTCAGTCCCAAGGCTGACAACGCATCAGGAATCGGCTATTTTTCCACTGACTCGTCGGGGACATCCGGCGCATCAGGCTCACGACCGTCAAATACAAGGCTTTCCCGACGCTGCAAAAACACGTCCCGGGTAAAACTGTATTTATCCAGCGCGGCCTCATCCAGTACATTGCCGGCCCGAAGCAGGTTGGCGCGAAGTTCCAGCGCCCGCAAGACGTGTAGCGAATTGCGCAGCGGCGCACTGTCTAACCGGCTGACCAGATCGGCCCGGGATTGCGTGCCAAAGGCGGCAGTATCGCGCAGCGTGGAAGGACCCAGCAGGGGAAGCACCAGGTAGGGTCCGGGCGGCACACCCCAGCGACCCAGCGTTTGGCCGAAGTCCTCATGGTGGCGCTCAAGGCGCATCTCGCTGGCGAGGTCCACAATGCCACCCAGGCCGAAAAAGGTGTTGATGTTAAACCGCATGAAACTGTCGACAGCAACCTGCCCCTTCAGCTGCAACACCCCATTCATGGCGGTCCAGAGTTCACCCAGATTTCCGAAAAAGTTGCTGACGCTGGTTCTCACAAGGGCCGGTGTTGCCGCCTGATAGGCCGTTGCAGCCGGTTTCAGCACGGCACTGTCCACCGCCTCGTTGAACCGCGTCATGTCGCGGTTATAGGCTTCCCAGGGATCCTTCGGGTTGGGAGAGGGCACTGCCGCACACCCGGATAACAACACCAATCCGACTACAGCCCCCGTCAAACGGGCGTACTCAGCTATTCTTTTAATAGCAATACGGTACGCAACACCTAACTTCATTTCTTACTTCCCGTCCCTGCCGAATTGCCGCCATCGGCCGCCTTGTTATACAAAAACTGGCTGATCAGATTTTCCAGTACGACCGCGGACTGGGTCGTACTGATCGTGTCGCCGGGTGCCAGATTTTTTTCGTCTGACCCCGCTTCAATGCCAATGTACTGTTCACCGAGCAGCCCGCTGGTCAAGATCTTCAGGGAGCTGTCTTTGGGAAAAGCATAACGTTTCTCCATCAGCAGGGCGACGCGCGCCTGAAAAGATTTGTCATCAAACGTAATGGATTCCACACGTCCCACCACCACCCCGGCGCTGCGGATGGCCGCTTTGGGCTTGAGGCCACCAACATTGTCAAACTTGGCCACGACCGGGTAGGTGGACTGAAAACTCAGGCTCAGCAGATTGGCCGCCTGAAGCGACAAAAACAGAATGGCCACGGCGCCAATCAGCACAAAAAGACCAACCCACACATCATTTTTTGAGCGTTGCATCACACACTCTCCTAAATCGTGAACATCAAGGCGGTCAGGATGAAATCCAGACCAAGAACCGATAACGAGGCCACCACCACCGTGCGGGTCGTGGCTCTGGACACGCCCTCCGGCGTGGGCTGGGCTTCGAACCCCTGGAACAGCGCCACAAAGGTGACTGCCACGCCAAAAACGAGGCTTTTGAGCACGCCATTGCCAAGGTCGCGCCAGACATCCACGCCGCCCTGGATCTGGCTCCAGAAAGATCCCGCGTCCACGCCAATCAACAGAACACCCACCACCCAGCCTCCCAGAATGCCCATGGCACTGAACACAGCCGCAAGAACGGGAACAACCAGCACACCGGCCCAGAATCGGGGGGCGAGAACGCGCTGAACCGGGTCAACCGCCATCATCTCCATGACGCTGATCTGCTCGCCCGCCTTCATCAGACCGATTTCAGCGGTCAGTGAGGTGCCTGCCCGTCCGGCGAACAACAACGCTGTCACCACGGGCCCAAGCTCGCGCACCAGACTCAGGGCCACCAGCAAACCCAAGGCGTCTGATGAGCCGTAACGCTGCAGGGTGTAATAGCCCTGCAGGCCCAGAACAAAGCCGACAAACAAACCGGAGACGGCGATGATGGCCAGCGAGTAGTTACCCAAAAAATGAATCTGGTCACCGATCAGGCCAAACCGCTTGAGGCTGCGGCCCAGCGACCCGACCAGACGAATGAACAGACGTGCGCCATGCCCCAGGTTGGCCAGACCCGAGCGCACGGCAAAGCCGATATCGGATGGTTTGTGCCAGCTCATGATGACCCCATGCCCGCAGAAAAATCGTGGTCGACGGTGGGGCCAGGGTAATGAAACCGCACCGGCCCTTCCGGCAGGGCATTCACAAACTGGTGCACCAGCGGATCGGTGCTGTGGCGCACCTCATCGGGGGTTCCCTGCGCGGCTATTTTGCCGTTCGCCAGGACGATCACCTGATCGGCAATTCCAAAAGTTTCATCCAGATCGTGGGACACCAGGATGCTGGTCAGGCCCATGGCGTCATTGAGCTGGCGAATCAGGCGGGCTGCTGTCCCCAGGGATATCGGGTCCAGCCCCGAGAAGGGTTCGTCATACATGACGAGTTCGGGGTCCAGCGCAATGGCACGCGCCAGGGCAACCCGACGCGCCATGCCACCCGAAATTTCACCGGTGCCCAGATCGCGTGCGCCGCGCAGCCCCACCGCGTTGAGTTTCATCAAGACGATGTCGCGGATCAGGGTTTCCGGCAGGTCGGTATGCTCGCGCAAGGGGAAGGCAACGTTGTCGAACACACTCAGGTCGGTGAACAAGGCCCCAAACTGAAACAGCATGCCCATTCGCCGGCGTGCCGCGTAGAGCCCGGCCTGGTCCAGCTTGTCGATATCCTGCACTTTGTCCTGGGCTTTGCCTGCTGCAACACTGGCACCCGGATACAGCAACACCTGACCGGTCTGGGCCTGACACTGGCCACCAATCAGGCGCAACACCGTGGTTTTCCCGCCGCCTGAGGCGCCCATCAGCGCCGTGACTTTGCCACGGGGTATGGACAGGGAGATGTCGTCCAGAATCACCCGCTGGCCATACCCAAAGGTGAGGTTGCGCAGTTCGACGAGATTGGCAGAACAGGATGAAGTCATGAAAAGCAAAAGCCGGTTTGGCTTGTGGCTTTTGCATGATAAAGGATTCTTTTGTTACACCTGCTTACCTTGGCAAGTCACTTCGCCCCATCAGGAATTCATCAACCGCCCGCGCCGCCTGGCGACCCTCACGAATGGCCCACACCACCAGGCTTTGGCCACGCCGCATGTCGCCCGCAGCAAACACCTTGGGCACATTGGTGGTGTAACCGCCGGTGAAGTCAGTGCTCGCTTTGGCATTGCCGCGTGCATCCTTGTCCACACCAAAGGCCTCCAGCACAGTCGCCACCGGGTTCACAAAACCCATGGCCAACAACACCAGGTCAGCTTTCAGCGTTTGCTCGGAGCCGGGTACTTCCGTCAATTTGCCGTCCTTGAATTCCACCCGGACGGTTTTCAAACCGGTGACTTTGCCGCTTTTTCCGTCACTGCTGCTGCCAAGGAATTCTTTGGTGGAGATGGAGAATTCGCGCTCGCAGCCCTCGTCATGGCTAGAGCTGGTGCGCAGCTTGATCGGCCAGTAAGGCCAGGTCATGGGACGATTTTCTTGCGCCGGGGGCTGTGGCATCACCTCAAACTGGGTCACGCTGACAGCGCCATGGCGGTTGCTGGTGCCCACACAGTCAGAGCCGGTATCACCACCGCCAATCACGATCACGTGTTTGCCGTCGGCGCGCAATTGACCCTTGAGTTTGTCGCCCGCATTGATTTTGTTTTGCTGGGGCAGAAACTCCATCGCGAAATGAATGCCTTCCAGATCACGACCCGGCACGGGCAGGTCACGCGATTGTTCGGAGCCACCTGTCAACACCACAGCATCAAAATCTTTTTGCAGTTGGGCGGGTGTGATGGTCTCTTTGGCCCAGTTGGTGACTTTGGAGCCTTTTGGCAACTCACCCACCATCACGCCGGTACGAAAGGTCACACCCTCTTTTTCCATTTGTGCCACGCGCCGGTCAATATGGGTCTTTTCCATCTTGAAGTCGGGAATGCCGTAGCGCAGCAAGCCGCCCACGCGATCGTTTTTCTCGAACAGCGTGACATCGTGCCCGGCACGTGCCAGCTGCTGGGACGCCGCCAAACCGGCCGGGCCAGATCCCACCACGGCCACTTTTTTGCCCGTTTTGAGCTTGGGCACTTGTGGCGTCACCCAGTCTTCTGCCCAGGCCCGGTCGATGATGGCGTGCTCAATCGATTTGATCCCCACGGCGTCGTCATTCACATTGAGCGTGCAGGCGGCTTCGCAGGGTGCGGGGCAGATGCGGCCGGTGAACTCGGGGAAGTTGTTGGTGCTGTGCAGCACGTCTATCGCGTTCTTCCAGTCGCCCCGGTAAACCAGATCGTTGAAGTCTGGAATGATGTTGTTGACCGGGCAGCCGTTGTTGCAAAACGGCGTGCCACAGTCCATGCACCGCGCGGCCTGCTTGTTGGCCTGCGCATCGTCCAGGCCAACCACAAACTCTTTGTAATGCTTGACGCGCTCGGAAGCAGGCTTGTAGCCCTCCTCGATGCGTTCAAACTCCATGAAACCGGTCATTTTTCCCATGATGTAGTCCTTGAATGTCTGAAGTGCTCTGGCTTACCTGGCTGGAACTGCTATGCTTTTAGTAGCTTCTGACGCAGTACCAACGGGGGCCAAGGCCTTATTTGGCACTTGTTTGCCGGCTTTCCCGGTCTGACGGGCCGCCATTTCGCCCAGGGCGCGCTTGTATTCGTTGGGGAACACCTTGACGAATTTTCCACGCGACTGGGCCCAATCGTCCAGCAGTTCGCGCGCACGTTTGCTACCGGTCCAGCGGTTGTGCTCTTCCAGCAGTTTTTTCAACCGCGCCTCATCGGATTGCGCACCATGCCAGATGGCTTTGTCCTGGCTGCTTTCCTGCTCGGCAGACGTCAGCACCTTGTCCAGAGACACCATGGCCGTATTGCAGCGTTTGGCGAACTGGCCGTCTTCGTCGTACACATAGGCAATACCACCGCTCATGCCGGCGGCGAAGTTGCGCCCGGTCTTGCCCAGCACCACGACCGTACCGCCCGTCATGTACTCGCAACCATGGTCCCCCGTGCCCTCAACAACGGTGGTGGCACCCGACAAACGCACGGCAAAACGCTCGCCAGCAACGCCGCTGAAGAACGACTCGCCACTGGTGGCGCCATACATCACGGTGTTGCCCACGATGGTGTTGCGCACCGCGTCACCCCGGAAGTCAATGCTGGGACGCACGATGATGCGGCCACCGCTCAGGCCCTTGCCGGTGTAGTCATTGGCGTCGCCAATCAGGTACAGCGTGATGCCTTTGGCGAGGAAAGCACCGAAAGATTGTCCGCCCGTGCCTTCGAGCTGGATACGGATGGTGTCATCGGGCAGGCCTTCAGGCCGCGCCTTGGTCAGCGCACCCGACAACATGGCACCGAGTGAGCGGTTGACATTGCGGGCCACTTCCATGAACTGGACTTTTTCGCCCCGCTCAATCGCAGCCTTTGATTTTTCGATCAGCACGTTGTCCAGCGATTTTTCCAGCCCGTGGTCCTGGTTTTCCACGTGGAAGCGCGGTACATCGGCGGGCACATTGGGTTGGGCGAACAGACGGCCAAAATCCAGGCCACTGGCTTTCCAATGTTCGATGCCTTTGCGGGTGTCCAGCAAATCGGCGCGACCAATCAGGTCGTCAAATTTGCGTATGCCCAGCTGTGCCATGATCTGGCGCACCTCTTCGGCGATGAAGAAGAAGAAGTTGACCACGTGTTCAGGCTTGCCTGAGAATTTCTTGCGCAGCACCGGGTCTTGCGTGGCCACGCCGACCGGGCAGGTGTTGAGGTGACATTTGCGCATCATGATGCAGCCTTCCACCACCAGCGGCGCGGTGGCGAAGCCGAATTCATCCGCACCCAGCAAGGCCCCGATGGCCACATCGCGGCCGGTCTTCATCTGGCCATCGGCCTGCACACGAATGCGGCCACGCAAACGGTTCAGCACCAGCGTTTGCTGGGTTTCGGCCAGGCCGATTTCCCATGGACTACCGGCATGTTTGATGGACGACCAGGGGGAGGCACCCGTGCCGCCGTCATGCCCGGCAATCACCACGTGATCGCTCTTGCACTTGGCCACGCCCGCTGCGATGGTGCCCACACCGATTTCACTGACCAGCTTGACGCTGACGCTGGAATGCGGCGCCACGTTTTTCAGGTCGTGAATCAGCTGTGCCAGATCTTCAATCGAATAAATGTCGTGGTGCGGCGGGGGAGAAATCAGGCCCACACCCGGCACGCTGTGGCGCAACTTGCCGATGTACTCAGACACCTTGCCCCCTGGCAACTGGCCGCCTTCGCCCGGCTTGGCACCTTGCGCCATCTTGATCTGGATCTGGTCGGCACTGCTCAGGTACTCAGCCGTCACGCCAAAACGACCTGACGCCACTTGTTTGATTCTGGAGCGCATGGAGTCGCCCTCATTCAGGGCGTAATCGACCTCAAACACATCCTTGCCCAACAGGTCAGACATGGTCTGGCCCTGCTTGATCGGGATGCCTTTGAGCTCCTGCCGATAACGTGCGGGATCTTCACCACCCTCACCGGTGTTGCTCTTGCCGCCGATGCGGTTCATCGCGACTGCCAGCGTGGCATGCGCCTCGGTGGAGATGGAACCCAGCGACATGGCGCCGGTGGCAAAGCGCTTGACGATTTCCTTGGCGGGTTCAACCTCGTCCACGGAAATGGCCTTTGCTGGATCGATCTTGAACTCGAACAGGCCACGCAGCGTCATGTGACGGCGGCTCTGGTCATTGATGAGCTGGGCGTATTCCTTGTAGGTGTTCCAGTTATTGGCCCGCGTGCTGTGCTGCAACTTGGCGATCACATCGGGCGTCCACATGTGCTCTTCGCCCCGCACGCGCCAGGCGTATTCACCACCGGTATCGAGCATATTGGCCAGAACGGGATCGTCACTGAACGCCGCCTTGTGCATACGGATGGCTTCTTCGGCAATCTCGAACACACCGATGCCTTCCACACGGCTGGGGGTGCGGGTGAAGTATTTGTCGATGGTGTCGCTGTTCAGGCCAATCGCCTCGAATAGCTGCGCACCACAATAACTCATATAGGTGCTCACGCCCATCTTGGACATGATCTTGGACAAGCCCTTGCCAACCGCCTTGACGTAGTTGTAAACGGCCTTCTGGGCGCTCAGATCGCCCGGCAAATCCTTGTGGATGCTGGCCAGTGTTTCCATCGCGAGGTAAGGATGAACGGCTTCGGCACCATAACCCGCCAGCACGCCAAAGTGGTGCACTTCACGGGCCGTGCCGGTCTCAACCACCAGGCCCGCCGTGGTGCGCAAGCCCTCACGCACCAGGTGCTGGTGAATGGCGGACAGCGCCAGCAGCGCAGGAATCGCCACCTGCGTGGCACTCACGCCCCGGTCGCTGATGATGAGGATGTTTTTGCCACTCTTGATGGCGTCCACCGACTCGGCACACAAGGACGCCAGCTTGGCCTCAACACCTTCGTGGCCCCAGGCCAGCGGGTAGGTGATGTCGACCGTGTAGCTGCGGAATTTGCCCTGCGTGTATTTGTCGATATCACGCAGCTTGGCCATGTCGGCAAAGTCAAGAATCGGTTGCGCCACTTCCAGGCGCATCGGCGGGTTGACCTGGTTGATGTCCAGCAGGTTGGGTTTGGGGCCAATGAAAGACACCAGCGACATCACGATGGCTTCGCGAATCGGGTCAATCGGCGGGTTGGTCACCTGCGCGAACAACTGCTTGAAGTAGTTGTACAGCGGCTTGTTCTTGTCGCTCAAAACAGCCAGCGGGCTGTCGTTGCCCATGGAGCCAATGCCCTCTTCGCCCAGTTGGGCCATCGGGCTCATCAGGAACTTGATGTCTTCCTGGGTGTAGCCAAAGGCCTGCTGGCGATCGAGCAAACTCACCACACTTTCAGAAGCCGAAGCGGGCTCGCCACCGCCACCACCCACCACGTCATCCAGGCGAATGCGCAGGTTTTCGATCCATTGTTTGTAAGGCTTGCTGTTGGCCAGCGTGGCCTTGATCTCTTCGTCGTCGATCATGCGGCCCTGTTCCAGATCAATCAGGAACATCTTGCCGGGCTGCAGGCGCCATTTGCGCACGATCTTGTTCTCGGGCACGGGCAGCACGCCGGACTCTGAGCCCATGATGACCAGGTCGTCATCGGTGATGCAATAACGCGAGGGGCGCAGGCCGTTACGGTCCAGCGTGGCGCCAATCTGGCGGCCATCGGTGAACACGATGCTGGCCGGGCCGTCCCACGGCTCCAGCATGGCGGCGTGGTATTCGTAAAAGGCCTTGCGGCGCTCGTCCATGGTGGTGTGCTGCTCCCAGGGCTCGGGAATCATCATCATCACAGCCTGGCTGATGGGGTAACCCGCCATCGTCAACAGCTCAAGGCAGTTGTCAAACGTGGCGGTATCCGACTGGTCAGCAAAGCTGATGGGGTAGAGCTTTTGCAGATCAGCGCCCAGCACAGGTGACGACATCACGCCTTCGCGCGCCTTCATCCAGTTGTAGTTGCCCTTGACGGTGTTGATCTCGCCGTTGTGCGCCACATAGCGGTACGGGTGAGCCAATGGCCACTCGGGGAAGGTGTTGGTCGAGAAACGCTGGTGCACCAGGCCCAGGGCAGACACGCAACGCACGTCTTCCAGGTCCTTGAAGTACACCCCCACCTGGTCGGCCAGCAGCAAGCCTTTGTACACCACGGTACGGCTGGACATGCTGGGCACGTAATACTCTTTGCTATGGGTCAGCTGCAGGTTCTGGATGGCGGCGCTGGCGGTCTTGCGAATCACATACAGCTTGCGCTCCAGCGCGTCCTGCACGATCACATCGTTGCCACGACCGATGAAAACCTGCCTTAAAACAGGCTCTTTCTCACGCACCGTGGGCGACATGGGCATGTCGCGGTTCACCGGCACATCACGCCAGCCCAACAGCACTTGCCCTTCGGCCTTGATGGCGCGCTCCATCTCCTGCTCGCAGGCCAGGCGACTGGCATGTTCTTTGGGCAAGAAGATCATGCCGACGCCATATTCGCCCGGTGGCGGCAGGGTGACGCCCCGGCTACCTGTAGGGCCTACCCCGTTTTCGGCCATTTCTTCACGGTACAACGCATCCGGCAACTGAATCAGAATGCCCGCGCCGTCGCCCATGAGCTTGTCGGCACCCACCGCACCCCGGTGATCCAGATTCTCCAGAATCTTCAGCGCGTTCTTGACGATGTCGTGCGACTTGGTGCCCTTGATGTGCGCCACAAAGCCGACGCCGCAGGCGTCATGCTCGTTATCCGCAGAATACAAACCGTTTTGTTGGAGATACTTGATCTCGGCAGCCGTGGTCATGAGGCGCACTCCTATATTTCGTGGGGAAACAGAGTTTAGTGCACTGCAACATCAATGCCAAGAAAAATAATGGGGGTCAGATTCCAATTATCAGACAACAAAAACATTCATCTTTTAATTGGGGACACATCAAAATTGATAGCTATCCATGCAATATTGACGAGGGATAAGGTCATTTTTGATGACTATTTTTTCCCAAAACCGGTCGCCCAGCCACTGCCTTGGTCACCCGGCGCAAGGTCATTTTTTGCAAATCGGCAACAAAATCGTCTTCGCCCAAAGCCCAGCCACTCAAGGCAGACTGCGTCAAATCACGCTGCTGCTGGTCACTTACCCCGGCACGCACCAAATCGGCGTAGGCCGCCTCCCGGGCAAAAGGCGTGTTGCCAAGTTCCCAAAACAGCGGGTGCGGGGTGACCAATTTATCAGTACGCCGCCCGATGTAGTGCCCGTGGCTGGACCAGGCATAGTCGGCCGCCTGCGCCACCAGCCCTGCGCGAACCGGATTGAGGTCGATGTAGGCCATGCAAGCCAGCAGGTAACGGTCAGTCTGGATCAGTGTGGACTTGTAGCGCCCCTCCCACATGGTGCCGGTGCGGCCCTGAGAATCGTTGAAGTAACGCACATAGCTGCGCCCCACCGCCTGCATCATCTGTGGCAACGCATCGGCCGTCTGCGGCGTGGCCAGCAGATGGAAGTGGTTGGTCATCAGCACGTAGGCATGCAGGGCCACGCCAAACTTTTCGGCGTTGACACGCAGCAGGTCAAGTAGTGTCTGGTAATCCGCGAGGGAAGCGAAGATGGCTTGGCGGTTGTTGCCGCGCTGAATGACGTGGTGCGGGTAGCCGGGGAGTGTCAGACGGGGAAGTCGGGCCATTTTGGGAAATGCAAGGGGTGGTTTTGCATCATGATAATTGGAATCTGACCCCGATTAAAGTTTGAACCTCGTCTGCATCAATTCCGACAAGCCAAACTCTTCCCCAATCGCCTGCAACCGCTCTGCCGCACTGCGCTTCTTCTGTCCCGTGTATCGCGCCAGAATCAACTCGTTTTTCATGCTGTGCTCCCAGCCGACCAGCTCGGTCACGGTGACCTGGTAGCCCATGGCCTCCAAGTACAGGCAGCGCAGCACATTGGTGATCTGGCTTCCCATCTCGCGGGTGTGCAGCGGATGGCGCCAGAGCTCGGCCAGTGGCGTGCGGTTCAGGGTCATCGCTTTGCTGGCGTTGAGGTGGCGGGCCACTTCAGCCTGGCAGCAGGGCACCAGCACCATGAACCGCGCGTGCTTGGCCAAACCAAACGCAATCGCGTCGTCGGTGGCGGTGTCGCATGCGTGCAGGGCGGTGACGACGTCAATCTGCGCCGGCAATTCGCTGGACTGGGCGGACTCCGCTACCGTCAGGTTCAGGAACGACATGCGGGCAAAACCGAGGCGTGTTGCCAGTTCTCTGGACTTCTCAACCAGCTCTGGGCGGGTCTCGATTCCGTAGATTTTGCCTGCGTCCAGCGCCTTGAAGAACAGGTCGTAAATGATGAAGCCGAGGTAGGACTTGCCCGCACCGTGGTCGGCCAGGGTGATGCCAGCCGCGCTTGCGGGTACTTCCTGCAACAGCTTTTCGATGAACTGGAACAGGTGGTAGACCTGCTTGAGCTTGCGCCGCGAGTCCTGGTTGAGCTTGCCCTCACGCGTGAGGATGTGCAACTCCTTGAGCAGCTCGACCGACTGGCCCGGTCTGATTTCAGGTGCAATGCTGGATGCGTCCTGGGGGTTTTGGGTTTCCCGGGGGGCTTTGTGGGGGGCTTTCATGGCTTGATCTTGCCACGTGCGCCGGATGGCCCCACACCCAGTGCGGCCCAGCCCGCATGACCGAGCTGCCGCAGTGTTTGCATATTGGCCTCAAAAATCGCCTCGGCTTGCGGGAAAACTTCGACAGCGCGGTCAATGCTGTCTTCGCGCAACAGGTGCAGCGTGGGATACGGTGCCCGGTTGGTGCAGTTGGTAATGTCGTCAGCCTCGGTCCCCGCAAACTGGAATTGTGGGTGAAAGCTGGCGAGCTGAATGATGCCGTTCAGCTTCAGGGTCCTAAGCGCTTTGTCTGCCCGGGCCAGAAAGTCGTTGAAATCGAAAAAATCCTCCAGGCATTCAGGCGCTATCAAAAGTGTAGTGTCTCGCGCAGCACTGTCGAGGGCTACGAGGTCTTTTAGCTCTTTTTTTAAATCATCCAGCAGGTCTTTCGGGCTGGTTGATTCACTCAGGGCGTAGTGAATCTGCCCTTTGGCATGCACGCCTTTGGCAAAGGGGCACAGATTCAGGCCAATGACGGCGCGCTCCAGCCAGGTGCGGGTATCGGCAATCACGGTCGCACCAGCTACCGTCATGGCGCGAGCAACTTGTGGCCAGTGAGTCGCTCGTGCTCACGGGCGGCAAAGCGGTCAGTCATACCGGCGATGTAGTCAGCCACCACTCGGGCGGTCGTGTGGGCTTCGTCAGCCGCGCCACGTGCGGCGTCTGATCGGGCAGCAAAACCCGACTGCATTTCGCCCGGCGCACGGGTGTAGGCCGCAAACAGCTCACGCACAACCTGTTTGGCCTGCCCGGTCATCTGCAGCACCTGGGGGTGGCGGTAGAGGTTCTGGAACAGGAATTTTTTGAGCACCTGCGACTGGTGCCGCATGTCGTCACCAAACTGCAGCAGGGGTTGCAGTTGCCGCGCGGCGTCCGCGCTGGCGGGAGCAGCGGCGTCCAGTGCGCGCCGGGTGGCCGCGATCACGTCATAAACCTGGGCGCTGAGCATGCGCCGTATGGTTTCGTAAAGCAGGCGCCTGCCCTGTTGGGCGTCTTTCAGGTGGGGATGTTCAGCCAGCGTCTGCTTTCGGAAGTCGTCAAACAAGGCCACTTGCTGCAACTGCTCCAGGGTGATCAAGCCCGAGCGCACGCCATCATCAATGTCATGCGCGTTGTAGGCAATTTCATCAGCCAGGTTGCACAACTGGGCTTCCAGGCCGGGCTGGGTTCGGTCCAGAAAGCGCCGTCCAACACCCGCTATGCCAGCCTTTTCCCCGGCTTCCAGCCGTTCGGCGTTGGCGCGGGAGCAATGCTTGAGAATGCCTTCGCGGGCCTCAAACGTGAGGTTCAGCCCGTCGAAAGTGGGGTAACGCTCTTCCAGATGGTCCACCACGCGCAAGCTCTGGAGGTTGTGCTCAAAGCCACCGTGATCCGCCATGCATTCGTTCAGGGCATCCTGCCCGGCATGGCCAAACGGTGTGTGGCCCAGATCATGCGCCAGCGCAATGGCCTCAACCAGGTCTTCGTTGAGGTGCAACGCACGTGCAATGGAGCGCCCCAGTTGCGCGACTTCAAGCGAATGGGTCATGCGGGTGCGGAACAGGTCACCTTCATGGTTGAGGAAAACCTGGGTCTTGTAGACCAGGCGGCGAAAAGCCGTTGAGTGAACAATGCGGTCACGATCCCGCTGGAACTCGGTGCGCGTGGGCGCAACCTCCTCCGTGTGGCGGCGCCCACGGGACTGGGCGGGGTTGCAGGCGAAGGCAGCAAGTGTCATTGATTCATGCACAACAGGCGTCAATCACCTCGCGCACCAGCGTGTCGGGTGCGCTGCGCACCGTGGCGTGGGCGGGCCCGTCAATCACCACAAACCGGATTTCTCCACCTTCGGCTTTTTTGTCGATGCGCATCAAGTCCAGATAGCGGCCAGCATTGTCTGTCGCCGCCAGCCTGGGGCCCACCACAGGCAAGCCAGCACGCTGAATCAAGCTTGTGAGGCGATCAACCAGTGCCCGGTCGACCAGGCCCAGCCGGTGAGACAGATGGGCCGCCATAACCATGCCACAACCAACGGCCTCACCGTGCAGCCATTCGCCATAACCCAACCCGGCTTCGATGGCATGCCCGAAGGTGTGCCCAAAATTGAGGATGGCTCGCAGGCCGGACTCACGCTCGTCCTGCCCCACCACCCAGGCCTTGATCTCGCAGCTGCGTTTGACAGCATGGGCCAAAGCCACGGGATCACGCACCATCAGGGCGTCCATATTCGCTTCGATCCAGTCCAGAAACGCCAGGTCGGCGATAGGGCCGTATTTGATGACCTCGGCCAGCCCGGCGCTGAGCTCACGCGGTGGCAGGGTTTTGAGGGTGTCGAGATCACAAATGACTTTGACAGGCTGGTAGAACGCACCAATCATGTTCTTGCCCATCGGGTGGTTGATACCGGTCTTGCCACCCACCGACGAATCCACCTGCGAGAGCAAGGTTGTGGGCACTTGCACAAACGGCACACCACGCATGTAGCTGGCTGCGGCAAAACCGGTCATGTCCCCGACCACGCCACCGCCCAAGGCGAAAAGCACCGTTTTGCGGTCACTCGTGTTGGCAAGCAGGGCGTCAAAGATCTGGTTCAGGGTTTGCCAGGTTTTGTGTTCTTCGCCATCGGGCAGAGTGACGCAATGAATGCGCTTGAAGCGGCCGGCCAGGGCAGCTTGCAGGCGTTGTGCGTACAGCGGCATGACCGTCGTGTTGCTGACAATCAGCGCCGTCGCGGCATTGGGCAGGTCAGCAAAGGTGGCGGGATGCTCAATCAGTGCGCTGCCGATCAGGATCGAATAACTTCGGTCAGCCAGGTCAATGGCCACGGTTTCATACAGGGGTTCATTCATAACCCGAGAGTTTAGAGCTTCTTGTCGTGATACCCGGCGTCCGGGCAGCCTGCTGGTTAGGCGGGCTTGGGCAACACACCAGCCAGTTCGAGCTGCATCACGATCATGTTCACCAGAGTCGCGACCGAAGGCCGCCCGGTTTCCAGAATGTAATGTGCCGTTTCGCGGTAGAGCGGGTCACGAATGGCATACAGGTCGCGCAGCCGGTTGAGCGGATCCGCCACCTGCAACAGGGGCCGGTTCACATCATGGCGCAAGCGGCGAAAGAGCTCGTCGGGCGAGGACTTCAAATAGATGACCTTGCCGCGTTCGTGCAGATGTTTACGATTGGCCGGGCGCAACACAGACCCGCCACCCGTTGACAACACGCCTTGCTGGTTGAGTGTCAGCTCGTCAATCACCGACTCTTCGACATCACGAAAGCTGTCCTCGCCCTCACGCTCGAAATACTCGCGGATGGAACAACCCAGGCGAATTTCGATGGCGTGGTCGGAGTCAACGCAGGGGAGTTGCAACCGTCGGGCGAGCTGGCGCCCGACAGTGGATTTGCCTGATCCGGGCAGGCCGATCAGACTAAATATCAATTTGTCTGGTGCTTACGAGCGGCAGTTGCACAAAGTGAGCTCAACGCACAACCGCTTTGTCTGCAATCATCTTGGGCGTGATGAAGACCAGCATTTCCTGCTTGTTGGCCAGGCGTGACCGCGCTTTAAACAAGTTGCCAACACCAGGCAAATCACCGAAGAAAGGCACCTTGGTTTCACTGTCTGACTCGGTCAACTCGAAAATACCACCGATCACAACCGTGCCACCATTCTCAACCAGCACCTGGGTCTGAATGTGTTTGGTATTGATGGCAAAACCGGCAGACGTGGACTGCCCCACCGTGTCCTTGTTGACGTCCAGCGCCAGGATGATGTTGCCCTCGGGGGTGATTTGAGGCGTCACTTCAAGTTTCAAATTGGCTTTTCTGAAGGCAATTGACGTTGCACCGCTGGAGGTTGCTACCTGGTAAGGCAGTTCGGTACCCTGCTCGATCAACGCCTTGATCTGGTCGGCTGTGACCACACGGGGGCTGGAGACAACCCGTCCCTTGCCGTCAGCTTCAAGGGCTTGTAATTCGAGATTCAGAAACCGGGTGGCGGCGGAATTGAACAGGGACAACGCGAACCCGGCCGGGTTGTAGCCATTCTGGCCCACCGCCGGCAGATTAACGAAATTGCCGGACGTTGTAGCTGCCGAACCGGTCACGTAGCTGGAACCGAAGCTGGCATTGCTATTGGAAGTAAGGCCACCGCCAAGCCTGACGCCCAATGATTTACCAAAGGTATCTGACGCCTCGACGATTCGTGCTTCGATCAGTACCTGACGCACCGGAATGTCGAGTTTGGCAATCAATTGCTGCACCTGCTCCAGCTTGCTGGCAATATCGGTAACAAACAGCTGATTGGTCCGGGGTTCGGAAATCACACTGCCGCGTGGGCTGAGAATGCGCGCGCTGCTGGCCGCAGTCCCGCCACCCAAAGCAGTCAACTGGGCAGAAACCTCAGCGGCCTTGGTGTAATTCATCTGAAAAGATTGCGTACGCAGGGGTTCCAGATTTTGAAGTGCGGCCACCGACTCCAACTCCAGCTTTTCCTTGGCATTGATTTCGTCTTTAGGTGCAATCCAGAGCACGTTGCCCGTTTTCCTCATGCCCAGACCTTTGGCCTGCAAAATAATGTCCAGCGCCTGATCCCAGGGCACGTCCTGCAACCGCAAGGTCACCCCACCCGTGACGGAGTCAGACGTGATGATGTTGAAATTGGTGAAGTCGGCAATAACCTGCAGCAGGGAACGCACTTCAATGTTCTGGAAATTCAGAGACAGTTTTTGTCCGCTATAACCTGGGCCTTGCGTGAGCTTGGAAGCATCCACCTTCTGTGGTTTGACTTCCACGACAAACTGGTCTTCACTTTGATAGGCACTGTGAACCCACAACCCCTTGGGTTCAATCACCATGCGAACCCGGTCACCGGACTGAAACGTGGTCACAGTTTGAACCGGTGTGCCGAAATCGGAAACATCCAGGCGCCGGCGCAGCCCCTCAGGCAAAGTGGATTTCATGAATTCAACAACGAGGGTCTGGCCCTGCTGCTTGATGTCCACACCAACCTGGTTATTGGGCAAGGCAACAACAATACGTCCGGAACCCTCTGCACCCCGACGGAAATCCAGATCCTTGATCGGCAAGGTATCCCGGTTTTTGTTTTCGGCAAATACGGCAGGTGGCGCTGCGGTGGCAGGCGCTGATGCCACGGCGGTGTCCAGCACAACCAGCAAGGATTTACCCTGCAACTGCGTCTTGTAGGTGGTGGGCTGCTTCAGGTTAAGAACCACCCGGGTGCGATCTCCCGCCTGAACCACACTCACCGACTTCAAGTTTCCCTGGTTGATCTCTATGGTGGAGCGCCCCATGCCATTGGCGATACCAGGAAAATCCAGCGCAATTCTGGCAGGTGACTGAATCGTGAAACCGGACGGCACAGCCGTCAGCGCCTGGGAAAGATCAATCCGAACGACTTCTGCCCCCCCGGCGGTGGAGCCCGTTACAGCCTCAATGGTCGTCTGTGCATGAGAGACAGACGCTGCAAATGCCAGCGTCGCGGCGATGACCAATTGTTGCAACATGCACTTACCCTTAAACCAATTTTGAATATTCATTTCGACCTCTCTTGCAACTGCAAGGTAGCTGTGCGTTCAATCCACTCACCCACGGCATCCTGCACGATTTCGCGCAAGGTCACTTCCGTCTCGTTAATTTTGGTCACGCGGCCGTAATTCTGCCCAAGATAGTTCCCGGGCCGGACCTGATAAAGAAGATTGTCAACCTTGACCAATGCAACGGGCTGGCCCGCTTTAACCAGGCTGCCCACTAACGCCATGGCGTCCAGCGGAAAAGACTCCAGCGCATCTTTGCGGCGAGCCAATTCGGGCGCCACCAAGGCACCATTTGAAGTGGACTGGGAGGCATCCCGTTTCAAAGCCTGTGTGAGCTTTTCCTTGCTGAAAGGCTCCACCGCGCTAACCTGGGTGTAACCCTCTGGCTTGAATTGCTTGGGCTCGGCAATTGGCACAACCTGCGGTTTGGTCAGGCTTTTTTGCTCGGTCATCCATTGTTGCAACTGGTCCTCGTCCGAACCAACGCAGGCCACCAACAACACAGTGAGCATGACCAGGCTGCCCCTACGCACGTTCATCATCATGGTTTTGCTCCTGCCGGGGCGGTTGCCTTGCGCTGGGCAGACACCTCTCCGGCATCAAGATATCGGAACGTCTTGGCAGTGGAATCCATCGTCAGATTGCCATCTGCTTTGGGAGCAATGGTGAGGTTATTCAGTGTCACGATTCGGGACAAATTTGCGATGTCTGAAGCAAAGGAACCGATGTCATGGTAACGGCCTGTTACCCGCAAGGTAATGGGTAGCTCAGCGTAGTACTCCTTGACCGCAACCTGGCCGGGCCTGAACAAGTCAAACTGAAGGCTGCGACCCAAGCCAGCCTGGTTGATGTCAGATAACAGGGCATCCATCTCGGCCTTGCTGGGCAATTGTTTTTCCAGTTGGGTGACGTACTGCAGCACTTGCTCACGTTGTTTTTTCAGCGCCTCAAGGTTGACGGCCTTCGTCAGCTTGACCTTGTAGTCATCCCGGAGTTTGACCTCGGTCGCACGCTCTGCGTCAAGCTCAGCTTCGGACGCGTTGATCCATACGAACCACAATGCAACCACGATGGCCAGGGCGACTGCAACAAACAGCAGATAGCGTGGCAGCATTGGCCAGCCCGACGGGTCCCGGGAATCCAGGCCCCGAAACTGGCTTGCCAGCTTCTCTTGCAGTGCTGGCAATTCGGATAAGACAGAAGGATTATTTGCCATGACGGTAGGTTTTTACTTCTTGACTGGGTTCGAGGCGGCGCCAACCGATGCGGCCGCGGGAGCTGCCGCAGCCGCAGCAACTGCCAGTTGCGCGACTTTCTCTGCTTCACTGGCACGCACTAACCTGACCCGCATTGTGAAATTGGAGACCCGTTTTTGTTCGCGCGCGCTCAAAGCCACGCTACCCGCAACAATTTCTACCAGCTCTGGCTTGGCAAACCACGGCGTTCCCGAGGCGAGGTTTCTCAGCAGCTCGGAGACACGCTCGTTTGACTGCGCAACACCGGTCAGGGTGACCGATTGATTTTCCTGCTTCATGCTGGACACATAAACCCCGTCAGGCAACTGCTTGACGAGTTCGGTCAGCAGGTGCACGGGCAAGTTGCGATCCGCCTGCAAATCTTCAACCGCTTGCTGGCGCGCACGCAAGCCTGCAATTTCGGCCTCCAGTGAGGCAATATCCTTGATCTGAACTTCAAGACGCTTGATTTCACGTGTCAGCACCAGATTTTTGCCTTGTTGTGCAGAAATCTGTGTCTGATACCAGAGAAATATACCCCCGGCAATCAAACCACCAATCAGGGCCGACGCACCCAGTGAAATATTGAATACATCGCGGCGCAGCTTGCGTGCGGCCTCGCGGTGCGGGAGCAGGTTAATCAAAATCACTACGCAAACCTCCGCAAGGCCAGACCGCAGGAAGTCAGGTAAGACGGCGCTTCACGCGTCATCCTTTTCAAGCGGACGCCGTCACCCATCTCCATGCCGTCAAATGGATCCACAAGACTGCACGCAAAGGTGGTCTGATGCGTCACGGCAGCGGTAAGGCCCGGCAACGCGGCCGATCCTCCGGCCAGCATGATGTAGTCCACTTTGTTGTGCGGCGTGCTGGTGAAGAAGAACTGCAGGGCGCGTCCGATCTCCTGGACCATGCTTTCGACAAATGGACGCAAGACGCCCGTTTCATAGTCATCAGGCAATTCACCGCTGCGCTTTTTACTCTCGGCCTCCTCCAGGGAAAAGCCATACTGACGCACGATCAACTGGGTCAATTGGGCACCTCCAAAAGCCTGATCACGGTCATAAAGCACTTCATCATCACGGATGACCTGCATGCTGGTGGTCATGGCACCAACCTCAAAAAGAGCAACGATCGCACCAGCCCCCTGATTCGGCAAATTTTCAATCAACCGGCTGGTTGCGAGCCGCGAGGCATATGACTCCACGTCCACAATCACCGGTTTGAGGCCGGCAGCTTCAGCCAACCCCTGGATATCCTGCACCTTCTCGCGCCGTGATGCGGCAATCAGGACGTCAATGTCTCCGGTTGACGAGGCACTCGGGCCCATCACGCAGAAATCCAGACTCACTTCATCCAGAGGGAACGGAATATATTGATTGGCCTCGGTTTCAACCTGTGATTCGAGTTCCTGGTCACTCAAGCCACCAGGAAGAATGATTTTTTTGGTAATCACGGCCGAAGGTGGTAGCGCCATCGCCACATTTTTGACTTTGGTTCCGCTTTTTTTGACCAGCCGACGCACGGCCTCAGCCACCTCGTCAAACTTTTCGATGTTGCCATCGGTCACCCAGCCACGTTCCAGAGGCTCCATGGCGCAACGCTCAAGCACCAATGCGCCAACCTTGTTTCGACTCAACTCAACCAGCTTGACACTGGAAGAACTGATGTCTAAACCCAACAGTGGTGCCGGTTGACGATTAAAAAAAGACCCCAAAGAGATCAAAACTATCCCCTGAAACAAACCGATTGAGAACCGGCGAAACTTAAGACTTCACTTGAATGCTATCAGTAAGCCCCTTGTCCCGCAAAGATTTTTTCCTGTTTTGTGAGTCAATAGCGTTGTCAAAAGCAGACGTTTCGTGTTCCATCGGCACCAGCCGGGCTGGACTCCATCAGACAGGCTCCAAGGATGCGGCAACAATGCTGCAAGTGCACATGCAAATCCGGGCAAGTCCGCATTTCTATAATGTCAGCACGATCTTACATAGGTTTTTATGCCCTCCAAACCCACACAAAAGGATGCTGCTGGTGATCGCGCCAGGTCTGCTTCCGATCCCAAAGCGATGAATTGGCTACTGCGGCTGATCATGTGGGGTCTGGGCTTGGCGTTTGCGGGTCTCCTGTCATTGCTGATCATGATTGCGCTGGCCCTGGCGGTCGCTTTCCCCAATCTGCCCGATATTTCCGACCTTTCTGACTACCGACCCAAGCTGCCGCTGAGGGTTTATTCGGCCGATGGCCAGATCATCGGGGAGTTCGGGGAAGAACGGCGCAACCTGACACAGCTGAAAGATATTCCCAAAGTCATGATCGATGCGGTTCTGGCCATTGAAGACGCCCGCTTTTATGAACATGGTGGGGTCGACTACAAAGGGGTGTTGCGGGCGGGGCTGGCCAACCTGAACCACGCCAAAAGTCAGGGCGCATCCACCATCACCATGCAGGTGGCCAAAAATGTTTACCTCTCATCCGAGAAAGCCTACACCCGCAAGATTTATGAAATCCTGCTGACTTTCAAGCTCGAACACCTTCTGACCAAAGACCAGATTCTGGAGATCTATATGAATCAGATCTTTCTTGGGAATCGGGCTTATGGATTTGCTGCGGCCTCCGATGCCTATTTTGGCAAGCCCTTGAAGGAAATCACCATCGCCGAAGCCGCCATGCTGGCGGGGCTGCCCAAAGCGCCCTCGGCCTACAACCCCATCAGCAACCCCAAACGCGCACGCTCCCGCCAGCTCCACATCATTGACCGGATGGAAGAAAACGGCTTCATTACACAGGCCCAGGCCGAACTGGCAAAAAAGCAGGAACTGAAGGTCAAGACAAATGCCGACAGCACGCGTGTGCACGCCGAGTACGTGGCTGAGACAGTGAGGCAGTTGATTTATGCCCAATATGGCGATGAAACCTACACCCGTGGCCTGAACGTCTACACCACGCTGATGGCCGTTGACCAGGATGTTGCCTACAAAGCCCTGCGTCGGGGCATCATGGACTTCGAGCGGCGCCAGGTCTACCGCGGACCCGAGAAGTTCATCTCCCTGCCAACCGACCCGCAGGAAATTGAAGACGCGATTGATGAAGCGCTGGACGAACATCCCGACAACGGCGACGTGATGTCCGCCATTGTTCTGGACGCAGACGCCAAAAAAATCAAGGCCGTCCGCCAGAACGGCGAGATTCTTGAAATTACGGGCGAAGGCTTGAAACCGGCGCAATCGGGTCTTGCCGACAAAGCCCCACCCAACATCAAAATTCGTCGTGGCGCATTGATCCGGATTTCAAAGACGCCCAAAAATACCTGGGAAATCACCCAGTTACCCGAGGTTGAGGGGGCTTTTGTTGCGCTGGACCCGCGCGACGGGTCCATCAAAGCCATGGTTGGCGGGTTTGATTTTCAAAAGAGCAAGTTCAACCACGTGACCCAGGCCTGGCGTCAACCGGGCTCCAGTTTCAAGCCGTTCATCTACTCGGCTGCGCTGGAAAAAGGGCTGACCCCTTCAACCGTGATCAACGATGCGCCGCTATTTTTCGACGCGGGTGTGACCGGCGGGCAACCCTGGGAGCCGAAAAATTACGACGGCAAGTTTGACGGCCCCATGACCATGCGCACCGGCCTGGCCAAATCCAAGAATATGGTTTCCATCCGAATCTTGCAATCCATTACGCCGCAGTTTGCGCAGCAATGGATTCAACGCTTCGGCTTTGACGAGGACAAACACCCGGCCTACCTGACCATGGCCCTGGGTGCCGGTTCCGTTACACCCATGCAAATGGCAACGGCCTACTCGGTCTTTGCCAATGACGGGCATCACATCAACCCCTGGCTCATCAGCAAGGTGACTGAGCAAAAAGGCAAAGTTTTGCTGGAAACAAAACCCCCTGTGCTGGATGAGTCAACACGGGTTATCGACGCCCGCAACGCCTTTGTCATGCAAAGCCTGCTGCAGGAAGTCACCCGCTCCGGTACGGCGGCCAAGGCCAAGGTGGTGTTGGGCCGGGGTGACATTTATGGAAAAACCGGTACCACCAATGACTCCATGGATGCCTGGTTTGCCGGATTCCATCGCACGCTGACCGCAGTCACCTGGATTGGCTACGACACCCCGCGCAAAATGGGCAGCAACGAAACGGGCGGTGGATTGAGCTTGCCGGTATGGATCAGTTTCATGCAACATGCGCTCAAGTCAACGCCCGTCATGGAGCCCCCTGTGCCTGAGGGCGTGGTGAACTCGGGTGGTGAATGGTATTTCGACGAATACGCCCGTGGCGCTGGCGTGAACAGCCTTGGCTTGTCAGATGCAAACGGTGGCGTACCAGGCGGCGGTCAGGCACTGCCCCAGGCTGACGAGAAAAAAAGCATCATCGATTTGTTCAAAAACTGATCAGGCGATGAATTCCAGCGCACGCGCCGCCTGCTTGCTCGCATCCCGCGACAGGCAGGCAAAAAATTCGCCCTGACCCTTGGTGTCAGACCATTTTCCAGCATCAAACTTGTAGTGATAACCACCTGATTTTGCAGCCAGCCAGACTTCGTGCAGCGGTTTTTGCAGGTTGATCACGATCTGGCTCTTGTTTGAAAATTCCAGGGTGATCATGCCCCCGACCCGTTGGTTGTCGATATCGGCGTCCGAGGCTTCATTAATCCGGTCACAGCACAACTCCACGGCTTTGAGCAAAGATTCGGCACGGTCCATGAATTCAAGGTCGGTCATTACAATTTGAAGATGATGTGTATTGCCCAAATTCTAGTCCGGCCCCTCGTTCGGCCCATTGCCCTTATCGGCTGCATGGTGAGTCTCTTGGCGTGTGGCCAAACCGGCCCCTTGTATATGCCTGTCCTGCCGGTGGGCGTGCAGCGCGCCTCGCTACCTCAAACCCTGCGTCCTGCCAGTGCCGACCAGGCCATACCGCCTGCCGCGGGCGCTTCGTCTCCTTCTCCAGCAAGCTCTACGCCATGAACCTCCAGAATCTGCCCGGTCAACCCCATGTCGCCTACCGAAATGGTGAGCTTTTTATGGAGGATGCTGCCTTGACGGGCCTCGCCCAGACACATGGCACGCCACTTTTTGTGTATTCCAAAGCGTCCATGTTGTCGGCACTGGCGGCCTACCAGCAGGGATTCAAGGGACGACAAGTTCAAATTTGCTACGCCATGAAGGCCAACCCCGCCCTGGGTGTGATTCAGGTTTTTGCCGAGGCTGGTTGCGGCTTTGACATTGTGTCGGGCGGGGACATGGACCGTGTTCTGGCTGCCGGTGGACAGGCCGGCAAGATCATCTTTTCCGGCGTGGGCAAAACCCGTTCGGAAATGCGCCGCGCACTGGCGGCCGGCATTGGCTGCTTCAACGTCGAGAGCGAGGGCGAACTCGAAGTCCTGAGTGACGTGGCTTTGTCCATGGGCCTGCAGGCCCCCGTCAGCATCCGCGTCAACCCCAACGTGGACCCCAAGACTCACCCCTACATCTCAACCGGCCTCAAAGGCAGCAAGTTTGGCGTGGCGCACGGGCGCGTCGTGCAAACCTACCAACGCGCGGCGGCGCTGGCGGGGGTACGGGTGATGGGTATTGATTGCCATATTGGCTCGCAGATCACGGAAGAAGCCCCCTATCTTGACGCCGTGGACCGCATGCTGGACCTGGTGGAAGCCATTGAAGCCGCAGGCATCCCGATTCATCACATCGACTTTGGGGGCGGACTGGGCATCAACTACAACGGCGACACCCCGCCGCGGGCAGACAGCCTCTGGCAAAACCTGCTGTCCAAGCTGGACGCCCGCGGGTTTGGCAAGCGTCAACTGATGATAGAACCCGGGCGCTCACTGGTCGGCAATGCTGGCGTGTGCCTCACCGAGGTGCTTTACCTCAAGCCCGGCGAGCAGAAGAATTTCTGCATCATCGATGCCGCCATGAACGATTTGCCCCGCCCTGCCATGTACCAGGCATTCCATCAGATCGTGCCTTTGAAGCCACGCGCACAAGCCACCGATCACTGGGATATTGTGGGCCCTGTGTGCGAAAGTGGTGACTGGATTGGCCATGACCGGGACATGGCGGTGCAAACCGGCGATCTGCTGGCGGTGCTGTCTGCCGGTGCCTATTGCATGAGCATGGCCAGCAACTACAACTCTCGCGGGCGGGCGCCCGAGATTTTGGTGGATGGCTCGCAGACCCACGTCATTCGGCAACGGGAGACGATGGCTGACCAGATGCGTCAGGAGACACTGGTGGGACGGGACCGAGCCGCCTGAACGGTGATCACGCCAAATCTGTCAACTGCACGAAGAAGTGCACGAAGCGCTATATTTTCTATAGCTGCTTACGCATATCGGACGAGGGCTGAGCGCTCTTTTTCTTTGTAAACTGGACAAAGCGCCAGCCCAACAGCGTCCCCAGAATCGCGGCATAAACGGCCACCTCGGCAAAGTTGTGTTTACCCGCCCGCATCCAGAAAAAGTGCAGTATGGCCAGTCCGGCAATCCCATAAACCAGCTTGTGCAAAAGCTGCCAGCGTTTGGCCCCCAGCATCTTGATGGCCCGGTTGAAGGATGTCAGGGCCAACGGTGTCAGCAGCAAAAAAGCTGAAAACCCCACCAGAATAAATGGGCGTTTGGCAATGTCCTTGGCAATATCGGCCACATCCAGACCCATGTCAAACCAGCTGTAACTCAGCAGATGAACCACCACATAAAAATAGACAAACAGGCCCAGCATCCGGCGAAATCGGGCCAGCGCCGGGGTGTTGGTGATCATGCGCAATGGCGTAACGGCGAGCACCAGACACAAAAACCGCAGGGTCCAGTCCCCCGTGGACCGGATCAGGGCTTCGGCCGGATTGGCGCCCAGCTGGTTGGTGAGTGCCGCATAAAAAAGCCAGCAAAAGGGCAGCAATGCCAGGCAGAAGGCAATCGGCTTGGCGAGGCGATGGAGCAGCCAGGTTTTCACCCGCACCCGCACGGCGGGATGACTGAGCGCCAGCATCAAAAGAACTTTTTAAGGTCCATGCCGGCGTACATTTGCCCAACCTGGGGCTCATAGCCGTTGAATATCAGCGTCTTGCGTTTCTTGGCAAGAAGGCCATCCTCGCCAATACGCCGCTCGCTGGACTGACTCCAGCGTGGGTGGTCAACCTCAGGATTCACGTTGGAGAAGAAGCCGTACTCATTGGCGGCGGCCTTGTTCCAGGCAGTGCCCGGCATTTTGTCGGTGAAACGAATCTTGACCAGGCTCTTGCCACTTTTGAAGCCATACTTCCAGGGCACCACCAACCGCACCGGCGCACCACTCTGGTTGGGTAACACCTCACCGTACATGCCAAAGGACAGCAAGGTCAGCGGGTTCATGGCCTCGTCCATGCGCAGGCCTTCCACATACGGCCAATCCAGCACACGAGAGCCCACAAACGGCATGGTCTTGGGGTCTGCCAGGGTCACGAATTCGACATACTTGGCGCCACTTAACGGCTCCACCTTTTTGATCAGCTCGGACAGGGAATAGCCCACCCAGGGGATCACCATGGACCAGCCTTCAACACAACGCAGGCGGTAGATGCGCTCTTCCTGGGCGCTGAGCCTGATCAGGTCTTCCAGCGTGTATTTGGCCGGCTTTTTAACCATGCCTTCAATTTCCACCGTCCAGGGCGTGGTCTTCAAGGTGTGGGCATTTTTGGCAGGATCAGACTTGTCGGTCCCGAATTCGTAATAGTTGTTGTAGCTGCTGGCGTCCTTGTATTCGGTGATCTTTTCCATCGTCACCGCGCCCGCCAACACCGACCGGGCACCGGGCAATGCCGCCAGCTTGCCGGGACGGGCCGTTTGCGCCAGCGCATCCCGCGCGGCCCAGGAGGCCAGCGCAGCGCCTGCAACACCACCCGCCATTAACTTGATGATGTCCCTGCGGCCCTCATAGACTCGCGCCGGGGTAATTTCGCTGGAAACCGGATGGGTGAAACCATTGTGGCGGGTCTGGATGATCATGGCAGGGTCCTATGCAATCGGTTGAACTGTTGGGTAGTCGTCGGACCGGCACGGTTCTTACATAGTTCCGTGAAATTCACCATTCACGCCGGTCACATCACAGTTCACCGTAGCTGTGCAAGCCACTCAGGAACATGTTGACGCCCAAAAACGCGAACGTCGTGACCGCCAGCCCGCCCAGCGCCCACCACGCCGCCACCGTGCCGCGCAGGCCCTTCATCAGCCGCATGTGCAGCCAGGCCGCGTAATTGAGCCAGACGATCAGTGCCCAGGTTTCCTTGGGGTCCCAGCTCCAATAGCCACCCCAGGCTTCGGCCGCCCACAACGCACCCAGCACCGTGGCAATCGTGAAAAACGCAAATCCGATCGCGATGGATTTGTACATCACATCATCCAGGATCTCGAAACTCGGCAATCGGGCCGCAATATGCTTGCGGCTGGCCAAAATGCCGCCGACGATGACGGCCGATATCAGCAAATAGCCCATCCAATATGCCCCGCCAGCCTGTGACGTGGTCTTGCGAAACACCAGCGGCAGGAAACACAGCACAATGCCCAGCATCCACAACGGCGTTAGTTTGTGCCAGCGCGTCTCGGTCATCTGCTGCTTGATCAGGTAGGCAAAGGCCACCATCGCGGCAAGTGAAAACGTACCATAACCAATGAAGTTGGCCGGTACATGTAATTTCATCCACCAGCTCTTGAGGGCAGGCACCAGCGGCTGGATCTCATGCGCCCCGCGCACCACGGTGTACCAGAGCAGAAACCCCACAGCGGCGCTCACCACCAGCAGCACAAATGCGCCCAGTGACCGGGTTTTGTACAGCTGCTCGAAATACAGGTAGAAAGTCGCCGTCAGCCAGCAAAAAAGCACGAATACTTCATACAGATTGCTCACGGGAATGTGGCCCACATCCGAACCAATGAGGTAACCCTCATACCAGCGCACCAGAGTGCCAACCAGGGCCATGCCCACAGCCACCCAGGTCAGGCATGAACCGATGAGCTCCATGGTGTCACTTTGTCCACGTGCAAACATGCCAATCCAGTAAAAAATGGTGGCCATGAAAAACAGCACACTCATCCACAAAATAGCCGACTGACTGGACAAAAAGTACTTGAGCCAAAACACGGTTTCGGCACGCGCCAGATTGCCTTGATAGGACGCAATGCCCAGCAATGCAAAACCCGCAACCAAAATCAGGAGCAGTCGCACGGGCCGCCAGAACCAGCCCATCCAGATGGCTGCCGGCATGGCGCCGATCAGGATGCCTTTTTCATAGATATCCATGAACGCACCGTAGCGCGACAGGCCAAACAAGCCGCCCGCGATCACCAGGGCCGCGAAAAACCAGTCAAACCCGTTGCGCCTGGACATGAAACTCTCATTCAGGGTCAGGGTGGTTGTTTGGGAAGCAGTGTTTGTCAAGGTATTCACGGGATCAATCCTTCACGCCAATCAGTTTCAGTTTGAGTTGGTCAAACTCACGGTCACCATCCATTGTCTTGCGGTTGGTAGACAAGGCCATGGTGGCGGCACAACCCCCAGCAAGCAACCCATCCCCGCCGCCCTGCCCCTGCGGCGCCAGCCAGACCCATAAACGGCGTTCGCGAATGTAGAGCATGGCAAAGACGCCCAGAATCAGCAAAAGGCATCCCGTGTACACAATTTTCTTGCCGGGGGCTCTGGCAACCTGGAAAACGCTGGCCTGCACCTGGGTGAAGTTGGTCAGCACCAGCGCCAAGGGCGCTGGGTAAACAGTGGCATCGCTCAGGGCCAGCACCGCCTGAGTCATGAAGGCCTGCATTTTCTCGCTGGGCACCAGCGGCACAAGCCCGGCGCGCTCCCGGGAAACCTGAACCAGTTCAAACAGGCAACCATTCAGGATCCGGATTAACACCTCGCCAGCTTTGGCGCGCTCCGCTTCGGGCACATTGACTTCGATGAAGTCGGCAACCGCCTGCAAACCGCTTTTTATTTGAGTGTCTTTGCCGGTTTGTCCCGGTTGTTTCGTTTGTCCCGCGTCAGTGCCGGCGAACAGACCCAGGGCCCGTGTTGCGGAGGCCGCCAGCTGCTGGGCCAATTCAGGTCGTGCGGGATCAACCGCCTTGGCCGCATAACGCTGCACCGCGACGTTTCGGGTCGCCGGGTCCGTGAGCGCAGCCCTAAGCCTCAGAAACTCATCCATCGAACCCTGGTCGTCAGCCGGTACCCGCAGATAGCGAAACGCCTCTGCCGGTGTGTCGCGCAGGCCCATTAAAAACACCGCTACGCCGTCGCCGGTATCAACCGGCAGCATGTAGTTGTGAAATTCACGCGCCTGGCCGGCGGCATCACGCAACTTGTAGGTCACGCTGGGGCCAACGTTGCGCAGCTCTTTTTTGGTGACGGTCTTGTTGGCTGCGCCCAGACGCGAGTTGATTGATTCCCGCAAGTCCACCTTGCGAACATCGGTACCTGAAACTCCAGCATCTCCTGTGCCAAAATTTTCGACGTTGATCACGCGCAAACCGGTGTATTCCACTGTCAGTTTCTCACCCTCTCCACCATCCCCGCGGGTCAGTTGGGACGAGCCACCGATCACGCCCTCGATCTCAAACGGTTTGGTGGCTGCATTCATGGGGACAGCCTTGAGGTGAACCGTAGAGCCGCCGTCGTCAAAACTCGACTGGTAAATCTCGACACCCCGGTGACTGGCCGGGTGATTCACCTCAACCCGGACCGGAATCTTTTCGCCAGTCTCTTTGTCGTGAATGATGATGTCGCTGGCAAAGAGCTTGGGCATGCCGGTGGAGTAGTACTCAACAATGAATTTCTTGAGTTCAATGGCAAATGGCAGGTCCTGCACCAGCACACCGTCGGACTGGTTCAGGATGGCCGTACTGGACTGCGTGCCCTCGGCCACCAGCAGATTGGCCCGAAACGTCGGGTTGTTTTCACTCAGGCGGTGCTCGGGTTTGACGTCCGCGATCATGCCGCCACCGTTGTACGCGGTCTTGCCGTTAAACAGCATTTGGGCCCTGACGATCAAATCGCCGTCAAGCAGCCCCCCCACACAAACCAGAACAATGGCGCTGTGCGCGGCAATGTAGCCCAGCTTGTTGACCGATCCCGCCTTGGCCGCCACCATCCAGCCACTGCCGGTGGGGGTGTTGCGCTGCTGGAGCTTGACCCTCCAGCCACCGCCGACCAGCATGTGCCCAATACGGCGCGCTGCGGCTTCAGGCGTCTCGGCAAGGGTCGCGGCTGCACGATGCCCAAAGGCCTTGAGACTTTGCTCGCGGATATTTTCCTTGTAGACCTTCAGGTCAATCAGTATTTTGGGCGCGTTGCGGGCAATACAGAGCGAGGTGCTCGTCACCAAAAAAGCCAGTATCAGCAAAAACCACCAGGCGCTGTAAACCGAATACAGACTGACACGGCCAAACACGTCCGCCCAGAACGGGCCAAACTGGTTGACATAGTTGTTGGCCGGTTCGTGCTGTTTGAGCACCGTGCCAATGATTGACGCAATACAAATGACGGTCAGCAAGGAAATGGAGAACCGCATGGACGACACGAGTTCCACCGCAGCACGCAGCGTGCGCGATCTGGTTTTGAGTTCTATGCCCCCGGTGGAAACTGTCATAGCTGAATTGTCGTGGCCTCAAATAAAAAGGGCGGGGCTCAATCAATAGTCCCGCCCACATCAGGGTGTTTTTTTGACGAATGGTTCAATCAGGAACCATTCGTCCGCCGCAACCGTTTAACGCAGTCCGGCGATGTAATCAGCGACCGCCCTGATTTCACGATCATTCAGCTTGGCGGCCACTTGCGTCATTTGAGGCGCATTTTTCCGGGCACCGTCGCGAAAACCGGTGAGCTGCGTGGCAACATATTCGGCATGTTGACCGCTCAAACGCGGGTACTGGGACGGGATGCCCGCACCGTTGGGGCTATGGCATCCGGCACACGCGGCAATCTGGCGGTCTGAAATGCCACCGCGGTAGATCCGCTCACCCAGCGCAACAAGTTCCTTGTCCTTGGCAAAACCGGCCTTGGCTTTTTTGGCGGTAACCCAGAAAGCGATATTGCGCATGTCGTCATCCGACAGGCTTGTCGCAAAGCCCTTCATGATGGCGTTGTTGCGTTTGCCGGACTTGAACTCCTGCAATTGCTTGACCAGGTATTCGGGGTGCTGTTGAGCCAATTTTGGGTTGGCTGGTGTGCCGGAGTTGCCATCCGCGCCGTGACAGGCCGCACAGACTGCGGTGAAACTGGCCTCACCTTTTGCCAGGTCAGGTTTGACCATTTTTGCAGGCTCCGCCTTCACATGGGCCGCAGCAGCGGGTGCTTCGGCGGGTTTCGGCTCTTCAGCCAATGCAAAAGATACGGATGCAGCCAGAGAGGCGGCCATCAACAGGTGAGCAATCAACTTCATGGGAATAGCGCGTCAAATCGCGTGAAAAATGGCTTTAAGGAGCGGCAAAACTGCTTGATTCTACAATGCAGCCTCGGGTTTCCTTTTTATACCAATGACTATCAACTTAACGCTGCCGACTGCAAACCCCAAACCCGGCACGGACGCGAAAACCGCCGCCCAGATCGCCTTGGGCTGGCTACACACCGCCAAATTCCTGACAACCGCCCCGCAACTGCATTTCCTGCCCGCGCTGGACGTGCCTGAAATTGCCTTTGTGGGCCGCTCCAACGCCGGCAAATCCACCTGCATCAACACCTTGACGCAGCAAAAGCAGCTGGCATATGCCTCCAAAAAGCCGGGCCGCACCCAGCACATCAACCTGTTTTCGCTCGGCAAACAGGGTGTGACCGACGCGGTATTGGCAGATTTGCCAGGCTACGGCTACGCAGCTGTGCCCAAACAGGACAAGATTCGCTGGCAACAGGTAATGGCCAACTACCTGGTGACCCGGGAAAACCTGAAAGGCATTGTGCTGCTGTGTGACCCCCGCCACGGGTTGACCGAGCTGGATGAAATCCTGCTCGATGTCATTCGCCCGCGGGTGGTGGAGGGGCTGAAGTTTCTGGTGGTCCTGACCAAGTCTGACAAATTAACCCGCGCAGAAGGCACCAAGGCCCTGTCCATCATGGAATTGCAGGCCGGTGGCGGCAAGGTGATGCTGTTCTCGGCAACCAAGCGCAAAGGGATTGACGAGGTTGCCGAACTGTTGTGGCAATGGGCCCACCCGGCCGGGGCCACTGCCGCCCCCATTTCCGTCTCCGATCAGCCCGGCATTTCGCTATAAAATACATAGCTACTCACGCATAGCTGGCGAGGGCCGATGGCGGTTTTCACCATTTTTCCGAGGAACCGGATCAATAAACCGATCGCTCGCCTTCAGGCCGTTCCTTGAACCGCTTGTGGACCCAGTAGTACTGGGCCGGCATCTCGTCAATATAGGTTTCAAGACAGCGATTCATGTGCGCGGCATCTGCGGTCAGATCGTCTGTGGGGAAGTGGGTCCAGGCTGGCAGGATGCGCACGTCGTAGCCCTGAGCGGTCATGCGGGTCACCACCGGCACGACTTTGGCCCGCCCCAGCCTGGAGAAGCGCGACAAGGACGTCAACGTGGAAGTTGACACCCCGTAAAACGGCACAAATACCGACTCCTCCAGACTGAAATTCATATCCGGCAGCAGATAAAGGGGGGTGCCGTGGCGCAACGCGGAGATGATTTTTTTGGCCCCATCGGCGCGGCCAAACAATCTGGAACGACCAAACCGCTGACGCCCGGCCAGGATCCAGGCATCAATGATTTCGTCCGTCTGGCTCGAGTAAATGGTGGTGAAAGCACGGGAAACCTGCTGGGTCAACGCTGTCCAGCCGGCATCGAGCCCGACAAAATGCGGCGAGAAAATCACGGTGGGCTGACTGCCCTCCAGCTCATGCAGCGCGCCGGTGAGGCACAACCGCCTTTTCACGGTTTGCGCAGCGCCATGCCACAGCCAGCCCCGATCCAGCCAGGCCTGCGCAAAAAAGATGAAGGTCTGGATCGTCAAGCTGCGAATGTGCCTGTGTGTCTGGCCGGGATAACACAGGCGCAGGTTGACCTGCACCACGCGGCGCCGGTGCACGGCCAGCGCATACAGCAGCCAACCGAGCAGCCAGCCCAGGCCACGCACCCAGGCCAGGGGCAAACACCCCAACAACCGCATGACCGCGATGCCGCTGCGACTCAACATGAAACGACGCGAACTTTCACCGGATGACTTTCATTTTTCAGGGCGAGGTTGTTTGTAGCGGGCATAACCCCACAAATACTGTTGCGGACATTCACGAATCAATTGTTCCATGGCTTGATTGATCTGCATGACAGCGGCATCCAGATCATCCGCCAGTACCGGCGCCAACTCCCGGAAATGCAGCCTGAAACCCCGCCCCATGGGCAAACGTTCACCCCACAATAACAGCACGGCAGCACCTGTTTGCTGCACCAGGCGTGCAGCCAGTGTCATGGTGTAGGCGTCCCGCCCGAAAAATGGGGCCCATTGGCCCATGCCTTCTGGCGGAACCTGATCGGGCAGCAGACCCACCGCCTCCCCCTTGCGCAGCGCCCGCATCATCTGGCGAACACCCGCCAGATTCGTCGGCACCGCATTCAAACCAGGCCGGCTGCGGGCGGACGCCATCACCCTGGCCAACCAGGCCTGTCGGGCTGGCCGATACAGCACCGTCAGCGGCCCATACTGCTGGCCATAACGATCGGCCAGGCCCTGAGCCGAAATTTCAAAACACCCCATGTGCGGGGTGAGGAAGACAATGCCCCGACCGGCCGCATAGGCTTTGTCGACGCTGGCCTCGTTATCCCACTCACAGCGCAGGGGTGCACCCAGCCACAGGCGCGGCAACTCGGCCACCATGCGCCCGGCATGGCCTACAGCGCCCCGCACCTGCGACAACGGGTACCCAGCCAGTGCGGCGTTGGCCACAAATCGCTGGCGATAGGTGGGCGACAAGCCAAACGCCAGCCAGCCCAGCAGCCAGCCCACGGCATGCAATAACCACAACGGGACGCAAGAGAACAGTCTGAACAGCAAAGGCATGCAAATGGATAGAATGGAGGCGTCGCTGAGTTACTGAACAACTTGCAGGGCGACGGGAGTCTGTATCTTAACGAGCGGCTCGATAAATAATTCTGCTAAAGCGTTCGCCAGGGCTTGGCAGCTCAAGGCAACGCAACAACGTATGTCTTGAAACACTGACTGGAGCTTAACCAATATGGCGAACGATTTTCTTTTTACCTCCGAATCCGTCTCTGAAGGCCACCCCGACAAAGTGGCCGACCAGATTTCAGACGCCATTCTGGACGCAATTTTCAAACAAGACCCCAAGTCCCGCGTCGCGGCCGAGACGCTGTGCAACACCGGGCTGGTGGTGTTGGCAGGCGAGATCACGACCAATGCCCACGTGGACTACATCCAGGTGGCACGTGACACCATCAAGCGCATCGGCTACGACAACACCGACTACGGCATTGACTACCGCGGCTGCGCCGTGCTGGTGGCCTACGACAAACAATCCAACGACATCGCGCAGGGTGTGGACCACGCGTCTGACGACCACCTCAATACGGGCGCTGGTGACCAGGGCCTGATGTTCGGCTACGCCTGCAACGAGACGCCCGAGCTGATGCCCGCGCCCATCTATTACGCCCACCGCCTGGTCGAGCGCCAGGCGCAATTGCGCAAAGACGGTCGCATGCCTTTTTTGCGCCCCGACGCCAAAAGCCAGGTCACCATGCGTTATGTCGATGGCAAGCCGCACAGCATTGACACTGTGGTGCTCTCCAGCCAGCATGATCCGAGCCAAAGCGAGTCGCCCACCAAAATGAAGGCCTCCTTCATTGAGGCAGTGATCGAAGAAATCATCAAACCGGTGCTGCCCAAAGAGTGGCTGGTCAACACCCGTTACCTGATCAACCCGACGGGGCGGTTTGTCATTGGTGGCCCGCAGGGTGATTGCGGCCTGACCGGACGCAAGATCATTGTGGACACCTACGGTGGTGCCTGCCCGCACGGTGGTGGCGCGTTTTCCGGCAAAGACCCCAGCAAGGTAGACCGCTCGGCTGCCTACGCTGCACGTTATGTTGCCAAGAATATTGTGGCTGCCGGGTTGGCCAAGCAGTGCCAGATTCAGGTGGCTTACGCGATTGGTGTGGCCCAGCCCATGAACGTCACCGTCTACACCGAAGGCACGGGCATCATCAGCGACGAAAAAATCGCCGCCCTGGTGAACGAACACTTTGACCTGCGACCAAAAGGCATCATCCAGATGCTGGATTTGCTGCGCCCGATTTATGAGAAGACCGCTGCGTATGGTCACTTTGGCCGTGAAGAGCCTGAATTCACCTGGGAGCGCACGGACAAGGCGCAGCTTCTCAAGGCTGCGGCCGGCCTGTAATTTTCGACCGCAGGCCCAAGCGCGCCATCCGCATACGCGGGTGGGCGCAGGGCGTTCATGGGCCAATCAAGGTCGTTGGTGACGGCGCGCGGATCACGCTGGTGCGTTCACAATAACCGCTTGTCAATCAGTTGCCCAGGAGCGGTTCATGGCAGTCAAGCGTCCCAACATTCTGTTCATCATGGCCGACCAGATGGCCGCGCCCTTGCTGCCGCTGCACGACGCCAGCTCGCCCATCAAGATGCCGCATTTGAGCGCCCTGGCGGCCAGCGGCGTGGTGTTTGACTCGGCTTATTGCAACAGCCCGCTGTGTGCGCCGTCACGCTTCAGCCTGGTCAGCGGCCAGTTGCCTTCAAAAATCGGCGCTTACGACAACGCCGCTGATTTCGCGGCCGACGTGCCCACCTACGCGCACTACCTGCGCCGCCTGGGTTATCGCACAGCCCTGTCGGGCAAGATGCATTTTTGCGGCCCGGACCAACTGCACGGTTTTGAGGAGCGCCTGACCAGCGACATCTACCCCGCCGACTACGGCTGGGCCGTGAACTGGGACGAGCCCGATGTGCGCGCCAGCTGGTACCACAACATGTCCTCGGTCTTGCAGGCCGGGCCGTGTGTGCGCACTAACCAGTTGGACTTTGACGACGAGGTGGTGTTCAGGGCCAGCCAGTATCTGTTTGACCATGTGCGCAACACGCCGGAGCAGCCGTTTTGCCTGACGGTGTCCATGACGCACCCGCACGACCCGTACACCATTGCGGCCGAGTTCTGGAATTTGTACAACGACGATGACGTGCCCATGCCACGCATCAACATCGCGCAGGACCAGCAAGACCCCCAGTCGCAGCGCATCCTCAAGGTCATCGACTTATGGGGTCAGACGATGCCGCCTGAAGCGATCAAAAAAGCACGTCGCGCCTACTTTGGCGCCTGCAGCTACATCGATTCGAACATTGGCAAACTGGTCAAGACCCTGAACGACTGTGGCCTGGGCGACGACACCGTCATCGTGTTCTCGGGCGACCATGGCGACATGCTGGGCGAGCGCGGCCTCTGGTACAAGATGCACTGGTTTGAAATGGCTGCACGCGTGCCGATGGTGATTCACGCGCCGGGCCGTTTTGCGGCGCACAAGGTGGCCGCCAGCGTGTCCACCATCGACCTGTTGCCCACGTTTGTTCAACTGGCTGGCGGCAGCCTGGATGCCTCGCTGCCGCTGGACGGCCGTTCGCTCGTGCCCCATCTGCAGGGCGGCAACGGGCATGATGAAGTCATTGGTGAATACATGGCCGAGGGCACCAATGCACCTCTGATCATGATCCGCCGGGGTGACTTCAAATTCATCTACTCGGACCAGGACCCGAGCCTGCTGTTCAACGTGAAGAGCGACCCGGATGAGCTGAACAACCTCGCCAC
>JBEEMW010000038.1:0-48141 GCA_041192445.1 Pseudomonadota bacterium
CGTGTCGATCACGGTCAAGCTGATCAACCCGATTGCCATGGAAGAAGGCCTGCGCTTTGCTATCCGTGAAGGTGGCAAGACGGTCGGCGCCGGTGTCGTGGCAAAAATTATTGCGTAATTCGCACAATACGAAGGAATTACCATGGCCACCAAACAAAAAATCCGCATCCGCCTCAAAGCGTTTGATTACAAGCTGATTGACCAGTCTGCAGCTGAAATCGTTGACACAGCAAAACGCACGGGCGCAATCGTCAAGGGCCCCGTGCCATTGCCGACCCGCATGAAGCGTTTTGACATTCTGCGGTCACCACACGTCAACAAGACGAGTCGCGACCAGCTCGAGATTCGCACGCACCAGCGCCTGATGGACATCATTGACCCAACTGACAAAACGGTTGATGCATTGATGAAGCTCGATTTGCCGGCCGGCGTCGACGTTGAAATCAAGCTGCAATAGAAATCTGGCGCTTTCGGAGAGATCTGGAAGCGCCAATAATTTGAGTTTATAAGGGACTTGCTTGAAAGAGCAGTTCGGGATATACTCAAAGGCTCAGTCGAAATGGCGAACCCATTTTGGGCCGGGTATTATTAACAGTCTTTCACGCAAAAACGCGGCAGCCAATTGAAGTTGCAGTGGTGAAAGTTACGGAGAAAACAATGAGTCAAAGCAATCACTTGGGGTTGCTGGGACGCAAGGTTGGCATGATGCGCCTATTTACCGACGACGGGGATGCAATTCCTGTGACGGTGGTGGATGTGTCAAACAACCGCGTAACCCAGATTAAAACCAAAGAGAATGACGGCTATGTTGCCTTGCAGGTGACATTCGGTTCGCGCAAAGCCTCGCGTGTAACCAAGCCGGCCGCCGGCCACCTTGCGAAAGCAGGCGTTGAAGCTGGTGAAGTCATGCAAGAATTCCGCATTACGGCCGATGTCGCTGCGCAGTACAAAGCGGGCGCTACTGTGCCTGTGGCGTCAGTGTTCGCGGTTGGTCAAAAAGTCGATGTGCAGGGCACAACGATTGGTAAGGGTTTTGCTGGAACGATCAAGCGCCACCACATGAGCTCTCAGCGGGCTTCGCACGGCAATAGCCGTTCGCACAATGTGCCTGGCTCTATCGGTATGGCGCAGGATCCTGGCCGCGTTTTTCCGGGTAAACGGATGACGGGTCACTTGGGTGACGATACGGTTACCACGCAAAACCTCGATGTGATCCGGATTGATGAGGCGCGTCAGCTGCTTTTGATCCGGGGCGCTATTCCCGGCTCGGCTGGTGGTTTTGTGACGGTTCGTCCGGCCATCAAGGCCAAGCCGCAAAGCGATGCTGCAAAAGGAGCGAACTAATGCAAGTTGAACTCCTGAATGACCAGGGTCAGGCTACTTCGAAATTCGATGTGCCTGAGACCGTGTTTGGTCGTGAATACAACGAAGATCTGATTCATCAGATCGTGGTCGCTTTTCAGGCTAACGCGCGTCAAGGCACCCGTGCCCAGAAAGACCGCGAACAAGTCAAGCACTCGACCAAGAAGCCTTTCAAGCAAAAGGGAACGGGCCGTGCCCGTGCTGGTATGACGTCTTCGCCACTGTGGCGCGGCGGCGGCCGGATTTTCCCGAACATGCCTGATGAGAACTTCACTCAGAAAATCAACAAAAAGATGTACCGCGCCGGCATGGCGTCCATCTTGTCCCAGTTGGCCCGTGAAGGTCGCCTGGCAGTTGTTGATTCCATCAAGGTGGATTCTCCTAAAACCAAGCCGCTGGCGGCGAAGTTCAAGGCAATGAATTTGCAATCTGTATTGGTGATCGCCGACGAAGTCGATGAAAACCTCTACTTGGCATCCCGCAATCTGGTGAATGTGCTTGTGGTTGAGCCGCGTTACGCCGATCCGGTGTCGCTGGTTCACTACCGCAAGGTGCTGGTTACCAAGGCTGCAATGGACAAACTCAAGGAGATGTTCGCATGAGCCACGGTCCCAATCTGTCCACATTCGACGAAGGTCGTCTGATGCAGGTGCTTGTGGCCCCCATCGTGTCTGAAAAGGCAACCATGGTGGCTGAGAAGAGCAATGCAGTGACCTTCAAAGTTCTGCAGGACGCTACCAAATATGAAATCAAGGCCGCAGTGGAATTGATGTTCAAGGTTGAGGTAAAAGGCGTTTCTGTGGTCAATATCAAAGGCAAAACCAAGCGCTTTGGCAAGTCCACCGGCCGCCGCGATAACCTTCGCAAGGCCTATGTGACGCTCAAGCCGGGTCAAGAGCTGAACCTTGGCGGGGAGGCTGCGTAATCATGGCTGTCATTAAAATGAAACCAACCTCACCAGGCCGTCGTGGCGTGGTGAAGATTTCGCGTGACCACCTGTACAAAGGTGATCCTTATGCGCCATTGCTGGAGCCACAATTCCAGCACGCGGGTCGCAATAACAATGGTCATATCACCACGCGTCATAAAGGCGGCGGTCATAAACACCATTACCGCGTTGTCGATTTTGTTCGCAACAAAGACGCAATTCCTGCAAAGGTCGAGCGTATTGAGTACGATCCCAACCGCTCCGCGCATATCGCCTTGGTGTGTTATGCCGACGGTGAGCGTCGCTACATCATTGCGCCGCGTAACCTCGAAGTGGGCGCAACCATTCTGAATGGTGCCGAAGCGCCAATCCGGATTGGCAATACATTGCCTATTCGCAACATCCCGGTGGGTTCCATCATCCATTGCATTGAATTGCAGGTTGGCAAGGGTGCCCAGGTAGTCCGCTCTGCGGGTACTTCGGCAACATTGTTGGCTCGCGAAGGCACCTATGCCCAGGTTCGTATGCGCTCAGGTGAGGTTCGCAAGATCCACATTGACTGCCGCGCCACGATTGGCCAGGTCGCCAACGAAGAGCACAGCCTGCGCCGTTTGGGCAAGGCCGGTGTGAAGCGCTGGATGGGTATTCGCCCAACCGTTCGCGGTGTGGTGATGAACCCGGTCGACCACCCACACGGTGGTGGCGAGGGCAAGACCGGCGAAGGCCGTCACCCAGTCGATCCTTGGGGTAATCTGACCAAGGGTTATCGTACCCGTAACAACAAGCGCACGCAGGTCATGATCGTGTCGCGTCGCAAGAAGTAAGGGGAACGTTAAATGACTCGCTCTCTCAAAAAAGGTCCGTTTGTTGACCATCATTTGGTGGCTAAAGCCGACAAGGCTGTCACCAATAAAGACAAAAAGCCGATTAAGACCTGGTCGCGCCGCTCCATGATCCTGCCCGAATTCATCGGCTTGACCATCGCGGTGCACAACGGCAAGCAGCACGTGCCGGTCTATATCACTGATCAAATGGTTGGCCACAAGTTGGGAGAGTTTGCGCTCACCCGTACTTTCAAGGGCCATCCTGCAGACAAAAAAGTCTCAAAGAAATAAGGAGTTGACCATGGAAACACGTGCAACCCTTCGTGGCGTTCGCCTCTCGGTCGATAAAGGCCGTCTGGTGGCGGATTTGATTCGCGGAAAGAAAGTCGACCAGGCTTTGAATATTTTGCAGTTCACACAGAAAAAAGCTGCTGTGATCATCAAAAAGGTTCTGGAGTCTGCAATTGCCAATGCTGAGCACAATGACGGTGCCGATATCGACGAGTTGAAGGTGAAAACCATTTACGTCGAACAAGGTGCTTCGCTCAGGCGCTTCACGGCCCGCGCAAAAGGTCGTGGCAACCAGATCAGAAAACCCACGTGCCATGTGTACGTGACGGTTGGTAACTGAAAGAGGCACGGATAAATATGGGACAAAAAATAAACCCTACCGGCTTTCGTTTATCGATCAGCCGTAACTGGGCTTCACGCTGGTACGCCAATGATCGCGATTTCGCCGGCATGCTTGCTGAAGACATCAAGGTTCGTGAATACCTGAAAAAGAAACTGAAGAATGCTTCCGTTTCCCGGGTGCTGATCGAGCGTCCAGCCAAAAATGCACGCATCACCATTTTCTCGGCTCGTCCGGGTGTTGTGATCGGCAAAAAGGGCGAAGACATCGAGAACTTGAAGCGTGAGCTCAGCAAGCAATTGGGCGTGCCCGTTGCTGTGAACATCGAAGAAGTGCGCAAGCCTGAAATCGATGCGAAACTGATCGCTGACTCGATTACGCAACAGCTCGAAAAGCGGATCATGTTCCGCCGTGCCATGAAGCGTGCCATGCAAAATGCGATGCGTCTGGGTGCTTTGGGCATCAAGATCATGTCGTCTGGCCGTTTGAATGGTATTGAGATCGCTCGTTGCGAGTGGTATCGCGAAGGCCGCGTGCCACTTCACACCTTGCGTGCGGATATTGACTACGGTACTTCCGAAGCCAAAACCACTTATGGCGTCATCGGTGTCAAGGTGTGGGTTTACAAGGGTGACACGTTGGGCCGTACGGACCTGCCGGCTGCCGTTGAGCCTCGCGCTGAAGAAGACCGTCGCCCACGTGGTCCGCGTCGTGATGACCGTGGTGGTGCCCGTCCTGGTGGCGATCGTCCGCCAGCACGGGGTGCTGTCCGTCGTCCAGTCGGGACTGGTTCCGCGCCAGCGGATGGAAGCGATAAACCCGCAGAGGCTACCAATGCCGATGCGCCGAAAACCGCCGTTAAGCGCGTCCGCAAGGTAGTCGCGCCAGCTGCAGCAGCTGACGGTGCCAAGGCCGAGTAATTGGCCGAGTAATACGGAGAAATAAAATGCTGCAACCAGCTCGTAGAAAGTATCGCAAGGAGCAAAAAGGCCGCAACACCGGTATTGCCACTCGTGGCAACACGGTGGCGTTTGGTGATTTTGGTCTGAAGTCCACCGATCGGGGTCGATTGACGGCTCGCCAGATTGAAGCCGCACGCCGTGCGATTTCCCGTCACGTCAAACGTGGTGGCCGTATCTGGATCCGGATTTTTCCGGACAAGCCGATTTCCCAGAAGCCTGCAGAGGTTCGAATGGGTAACGGAAAAGGTAACCCCGAATATTACGTCGCTGAAATTCAGCCAGGTAAGGTTCTGTACGAGATCGTCGGTGTCCCCGAAGAACTCGCCCGTGAGGCATTCCGCCTTGCCGCTGCTAAATTGCCTCTGCGAACCACATTTGTGGCCCGCATGATTGGCCAGTAATCAGGAGAATGAAGAAATGAAAGCTACTGAACTGCGCCAAAAAGACGTTGCCGGTGTACAAGCAGAAGTCAAAGCGCTTCAAAAAGCCCACTTTGGCCTGCGCATGCAAAAAGCCACGCAACAACTCAGCAACACCGCTACGCTGCGCTCTGCGCGACGTGACATTGCTCGCGCCAAGACGATTCTTGTCGAGAAGCAAACTGTCGAAAAATCCGCTAAATAAGGAGCGATAAATGACGGAAGCTAAAAAATCCCTCAAGCGCACCTTGGTTGGCAAGGTGGTCAGCGATAAACGTGCCAAAACTGTGACTGTGCTGATTGAGCGTCGTGTCAAGCACGAACTCTATGGCAAGATCGTCGGCAAATCCAGCAAGTACCACGCCCATGACGAAAAGGGTGAGTACAAAATGGGTGATGTCATCGAAATTACCGAGAGCCGGCCAATTTCCAAGACCAAGAACTGGGTTGCAACCCGTTTGGTTGAAAAGGCCGCTGCGGTGTAAGCCTTCAACGGCCGTCTCTGCAGATGCACTGAAAACGACCCACAATGTGGGTCGTTTTCGTTTTTGGGCTGTCATTGAATGACCGCGTTTTCTCTCACTACATTTAAAGAATACCCCATGATCAAAGTAGGCGATACCCTCCCCGCAGCAACCCTGATGGAGTTCTCGGAAGTCGAGGGCGAAGGTTGCCGCATCGGCCCGAATGCGGTTGACACCACGACGGCAACGGCGGGTAAAACCATTGCCCTGTTTGCACTTCCCGGTGCATTTACCCCAACCTGTTCTGCCAAACATGTTCCCGGCTATGTCGAGCGTTTTTCCGAACTCCAGGCTGCCGGGGTTGATGAAATCTGGTGTGTCAGCGTGAATGATGCGTTCGTGATGGGTGCATGGGCGCGCGATCAAAAGACTGCAGGCAAGGTTCGGATGTTGGGTGACGGCGACGCGGCGTTCACCAAAGCAACCGGTTTGACGCTGGATCTGACGGGGAAGGGGCTGGGCTTGCGCAGCAACCGCTACTCCATGCTGATCAAGGACGGCAAGGTCAGCACACTCAACATCGAAGGGCCAGGCAAATTCGAGGTCAGTGACGCCGCCACCATTTTGGCTCAGGCGCAAAACTGATTGGCAACCAGGTCGCTATTAAATTAATAGCGACCTGCGCAATCGTCCCGGGGGTTGGCGCCCGCAAATACGCTAAAGCCTGGCTTTGAGATAGTGCGCACCCGGGATCGGGTTATGGTAGTAGGGCGGGACCTCAACAAAGCCCAGATCTTCGTAAAGGCTGCGGGCAGACTCCATGTCGTCCAGCGTGTCCAGCAGCAGATGATCGTAGCCCTGCTGGCGTGCGCCATTCATGAGCGATTCCGCTAACTGACGCCCCAAACCCAGCCGACGAAATGCCGGTCTGACGTACAGCCGTTTCATCTCGCAGGCGTTTGGATAATCCACCTCCGCCAACTGCCAGAACGCGCCGCATCCGGCAGGCATGCCGTCAACAAGCGCCAGCAGCAACATGCCGGCCGGGCCCGCGTAGTGACCTGGGAGCGAGGCAAGCTCTGCGTCGAAATTCTGAAAGCACAGATCAACGCTGAGGCTGTGCGCATACTCCCGAAACAGCGTGCGTGTTGTCTCGATCATTTCCGGTCCGTCTGGGACGACCAACTCAGTGAACGGGCGACTCATGATGATCTCTGGGTAGAAACGCGGTGAGCGTTAACGGGGAATAGTTTAGCGATGCATTGTCTCTAAAAGCGGGTCGCGGGCGGCAACGCCCTCCAGCCAACTGCGCCGACAACGCTTGCCGCGCTCAACGGCGCTGAAAACGTGAACAAGTTTACAGTTGCAGCGCCTTATTAGTCCGTTCGGACTATTCCCGGAGAGGGTGCGGTCTTTTATCCTTGGTGCACATCAAAAGTTAACAGTAACCAGGATAAACAAAGATGATTAAGAGCAAATTGGGTCAAATGGTGCGAGCCAGCCTGGCCATTACAGCACTGGCAGGTGCGCAACTGGCGGCCGCACAGGCGGGCGCGGGCAGTGTCATCACGCTTGGCAACGGTCCGGGAACCGTGGCCGGGGTATACACGGGATCGGTCGTGAGTGGTCCGGGCGCGGGCACCTCGTTCCTCAGTTTTTGTCTGGAGCGGTATGAGTATTTCTCCGGCTATGGCGTCAACCTGTTTGTGCAGGGTGTCACGGATCACACGGTGAACGCATCGAGCGGCCCGGAATACGACCTCAATAACCACCTCACAGCAGACCCTCTCGGCGCCTCGACAGCCTGGCTTTTCACGCAATTCAGTGCTGGCACCTTGGCCGGCTATAACCCGTTTGCCGCAGAAAATTCCAACAATTCGCTGCAGCGCGCGATCTGGAATCTGGAAGGGGAAATGGCCTCAACGGAAGCCCAGTTTCAATCGGACACCCAGGCGCGTACCTGGGTTACTGCGGCGAACGCAGCGGTGACTTCAGGCGCCTGGTCGGGTCTGGGCAATGTCCGTGTGTTGAATCTTTTCAATGACCGGGCCATGACCCGCCACTCCCAAGACCAAATTTACATGGTCAGCTCGGTTCCAGAGCCTGAGACCTACGGCATGATGCTGGCCGGCCTGGGCTTGATGGGCGCGATTGCCCGTCGTCGCAGCAAGGCCAAAGAAGCCTGAGTTCGACCCCCGGGGCGACGTCCTCACCAGTATTGCGCAACGGCACCTTCGGGTGCCGTTTGTTTATTCGCGGTTGCCCATCAGCTTGGCGCTAAGCTGCCAGATAGACCATTCCCCACACCGAGCACACGCAAGCAGCGAATACCACCGCGGCGACCAGGCGGGAACGGGCATCGTCGCGTGACGGGGTGACGTTGCCGGGCAAGTATTTGTCACCGTGGATCATGGGGGGGATCAGATTAACTTTTCTTTTGACCAGGTAAAACCCGATCGCGGCCAAATGCAGCAGCACCAGCACGATCAAGCCCGTCTTGCCGACCTGCCGGTGGTACCAGCTGGCCATGCTGACCGTGGCATCTGAAACAAACCGGGCCATGGGGCCTGAGGCGGCAATGTCGTCGTCACTCATCAGCCCCGTTCCGACCTGGGCCAGCAATGCCAGCAGGAAGGCGAAAACCGAGCCCGCTCCCAGCGGGTTGTGTCCAACACGGTGTTCGGGTTGTGTCTGACCCCGGATGTAGCCCAGAATGGTGGCGGGCGAATAAAGGAAAGACGCAAAGCGTGACCAGTGCCCGCCAATCAGGCCCCAGACAATGCGAAAAAGAAGCAGGCTGAGCACGGTGTAGCCAAACTGGAAATGCCATGCCATGGCGTTTCCGCCGATCTCGCCCGTGATGAACAGTGCCGCCACGCTGATGACCAGCCCCCAGTGAAAAAGGCGGGTTGGCAGATCCCAAACCCGGACACGATGTGACATTCTTGAAGCCCTTTATGTTGTTCAAGCTTACGAGCGCTGAAGCGTGTGAAAAGTTCGCATTGTCCCGCGACGCAGGTGTGGTTCAAGCCCGACGGTTTGGGGATGGGTGCTGGCCAAAACGATGCCAGGGCCAAAACGCCATGAATAACCGGTGTTTTCCCTAAATTGGCATGGGCCGCAGAACTTTTTGCCTGCTGGTTAACTCCACTTGGGGTCAGTAACCTCAATTGAATAAGGACAATGAATGAAAGTTCTCGCCACGTTTGTACTTGCCGCCGCCGCAGCAACTCTGGCCATGCCCGCCTCGGCCCAATTCGCCAAACCCGAGCAAGCCATCAAATACCGCAAATCAGTCATGACCGTTATGGAGACCCACTTTGGCCGTGTGGCGGCCATGGCCAGCGGGAGAATCCCATTTGATGCCAAAGCAGCAGCAGACAACGCCGCCATTGCTGAGACCATGTCCAAACTGCCATGGGCGGCTTTTGTTGAAGGTAGTGACAAAGGGGTGACCAAAGCCAGGCCTGAGGTCTGGTCGGAAAGCGCCAAATTCAAGGAAGCCGGCGACAAAATGCAGGCCGAGATGACCAAGTTTGCAGCCGCAGCCAAAACGGGGAATCTGGACAGCATCAAGGCGGCGCTTGGTGCCACGGGCGGCTCCTGCAAATCCTGCCACGATGCATTCTGGAAGGAATAAACGACTGCTGAGGGCGTGAGATGCTACTATTTTGGTAGCTGCTCACGCATATCCCACGAGGGGGAAAGGCCGATTTCATCAAGAAGTTGGCCTTTTTGCCTGAAGCACCTGTAGGTGCCGGTACCGAGTCAGGTTCAGACCTCGGCCAGCAACTTCTCGATCAAGGTGTGCAGCTCTGCAAAGTTGGGCTCACCCACATACCGTTTGACAATATCACCACGCTTGTTCACGAGGTAGGTGGTGGGCGTCAACTGCACCTCACCCCAAGCCTTCGCCACCGAGCCCGTGTTGTCGATGGCAACCTGAAACGGCAAATTGCGGGTCTGCACGAAATTCACCACATAACTTGGTGGGTCGTAGCTCATGGCGACGGCGAGCGTGTCAAAGCCCTTGGGGTGGTATTTGTTGTAGGTGGCGATCACTTTGGGCATTTCACCCACACAGGTGACGCAACTGGTCGCCCAGAAATTCACCAAGGTAACTTTGCCCTTGAGGTCTGCCGTACTTTTGGTGGACCCATCCAGCAAGACAAAGGTCGACTGCGGCGCGGCAGATGGACTGGAGCCCAGGTAGGTAGCGGCCCCCATTGCCAAAACCGCGACTGCTGCCACAAGATATAGACTTCGTTTCATTTCAGGGGGATGTTCATGGATCGTCGACAGTTTAATGGTGTTTGCGGGTCTTCGCTGGTTGCCCTGATTTTGCTGGCGCACGCTCGGGCTCATGCCCTGACTTTGGGGGACCTGACCAACGCCGAGGCATCCTCCGGGCTCAAAACGGCGCTGGAAAAAGGCGCTTTGGCGGCTGTCAGCATTCTGGGCAAAACAGATGGATTCCTCGGAAACGAAAAAGTTCGCATTCCTTTGCCAGGTTTTCTGGCGGATGCCGCCAAATTGCTCAAATCATTGGGCCAAAGCAAGCGGGTGGATGAGTTGGTGACCGCCATGAACCGTGCGGCGGAGACCGCCATGCCGCTGGCCAAGGATTTGCTGGTGGGCGCCGTCAAATCCATGAACGTGGCGGACGCCAAAAAGATTCTGTCGGGCGGAGACACCTCCGTGACCGGTTTTTTTGCTGATAAAACCCGTGAACCTCTCGGTGTCAAGTTTTTGCCCGTTGTGACCAGGGCGACCGAAAAGGTCGGGCTGGCAGAAAAATACAACCGCGTCGCCGGCAAGGCCGCGGGCATGGGGCTGGTCAAAAAGGAAGACGCCAACATCCAGCAATACGTGACCGGCAAGTCGCTGGACGGGCTCTATTTCATGATTGGCGAGGAAGAAAAGAAGATCCGCCAGGACCCCATCGGCACGGGCAGCGCCATCCTGAAAAAGGTGTTTGGCGCAATGAAATAACCGGTAAAGCCCCCTAAATCCCGGGAAATCCCGGTAAGGGCCACGGGTCTGGCGTGCCCTCGCGCACCGGCTGCGTCAGGTGACTCGATAATGGTTTCATGAATCGGATTTTTGCGGGGGTGGGGTTGTGGGGGGTCGTTTGCCTGACTGCCTGCCTGGGCGCTTGCAGCCCGACGTTCAACTGGCGTGAAATCCGGCTGGAACCCGCCGCGTTGCTGGTCATGCTGCCGTGCAAACCGGATCAGGGCACGCGACAAGTGACGCTTGCTGCACAAAACCTGTCCTTGCACATGATCGGCTGCGTAGTGGATGGCGCAACTTTTGCCGTGTCCTACGCCGATCTGGCCGACGCGAGCCAGGCCGCGCCGGTGCTGGCGCAGTGGAAAACAGCCATGCTGGGCACCATGCGGGCGACCCAAATCCGTGAGGTTCCGATCGCCATCAAAGGCGTCGATGCCGCCCCTGCGGTGGAGCCTGTGTCGCGTCAGGTCCAGGCGCAGGGTACCCAAGCTGATGGCCAGGCGGTTGTGGCCCATGGCGTGTGGTTTGCGAAAAACAGGCAGGTTTTCCATGCGGTGGTGTACGGCGACCGGGTCAGCCCGGACGTGCTGGAAGCGTTCTTCTCCGGACTTCAATTGCAATGATCCTCTCCCAGCACCCTGTCCTTGGCCGTCGGGCCGCGACCACCGTGTTTCTGGCGTTTGCCGCCGCCTATTTTCTGTCTGCCCTGATCCGGGCCATCACCGCCACGCTGGCACCCACACTGACTCAGGCGTTCGCGTTACAGGCGCGTGATCTGGGGCTGCTGGCGGGAGGCTACTTTCTGGGGTTTTCGCTAATGCAATTGCCTTTGGGCACATGGCTTGACCGTCACGGCCCCAAACGCGTCATCCTGTGTTTCCTGGCGGTTGCCGTGGTCGGCTGTCTGGCGTTCTCGTTCGCCACCAGCTTTTTTGCCTTATTCGCCGCCCGGGTCTTGTGTGGCGTGGGTGTCAGCGCCTGCCTGATGGCACCTTTGACCGGTTATCGGCGCTGGTTTGCGCCCACCGCCCAGATGCGTGCCAACTCCTGGATGCTGATGACGGGTGCACTGGGCATGGTGGCGTCGACACTGCCGGTGCAATGGCTGATGCCGTTGACCGGCTGGCGACCCCTGTTTTGGGGCCTGGCCCTGCTGGTTTTGCTGGCCATGGCCGGTATTGCCTGGGCCGTTCCGCGCTGGGAAACGATGGTGCAGGAGGCCGGGCCGGCAACGCCGACACAGCCTCTTGTCCCCGCCGGTTATGCCGCCATCCGGGCGCACCCGTACTTCCGGAAAATGGTGCCATTGGGCTTCTTCAGTTATGGCGGTCTGGTGGCCATGCAAACCCTGTGGGCCGCGCCATGGATGGTCAAGGTCGCGGGCTACTCGCCGTTGCAGGCCGCCACCGGCTTGTTCTGGATCAACGTCGCGATGCTGTGCACGTTTTGGGTTTGGGGCCTGGTGAGCCCTTGGCTGGCGCGGCGCAGCATCAGTGCCGACCGATTGATGGCGTGGGGCTTGCCATTCAGCTTTCTGTTTCTCGCTATTATTTTGATAGCTGGTAGCGCATATTCTGCGTGGGCTGGCCTGCTCTGGGCCTTGTATTGCATGGGTTGCACCTTCGTGTCCCTGTCGCAACCGGCCATTGCCATGGCGTTCCCCAGCGCTTTGGCCGGGCGGGCCCTGTCAGCCTATAACCTGGTCATTTTTGTGGGCGTGTTCGTGATTCAGTGGGGCATTGGCTTGTTGATTGACGGGTTCAAAGCCCTGGGCCTGACCGAAGTGTTGTCTTTTCAGCTAGCCTTTGGCATCTATTTGGGGTGTGGTGTGGTGTCTTACGCCTATTTTTTGGCGTCAAAAAGTCATAATCAACGCTCATGACGATTGCCACTCTCATCATTGCCCATGCGCCACTGGCCAGTGCCTTGCGCCAATGTGTGCTGCACGTTTTTCCAGCCGTGGGCTCAGAGATCGTCGCACTGGACGTGTCGCCGGATGTGTCACCCGAGGCCACGCAGGCCACCGCCCGTGCCTTGATGGCCGCGCTCGGCACGCCCCAGATTCTCCTGTTCACCGATGTTTTTGGTGCCACCCCCTGCAATATTGCCCAGAAACTGGTGGATGGCGTGAATTCCAGGCTCATAGCCGGCGTCAATCTGCCCATGCTGCTTCGCGCCATGACGTACCGCGATGAACCACTGGATTTGCTGGTTGCACGTGCGTTGGCGGGTGGGTCTCAGGGCGTGATGCAGGTGGCGAGTGCGGCACCCCAAAACCAGACGAAAAGACCGAATGATCAAGATCAGCACGACCATAGTCAATAAACTGGGCCTGCATGCCCGGGCCTCCGCGAAACTGACCAAAATGGCCGGCAGTTTTCCGTGTGAAGTCTGGATGTCCAGGGGCAACCGGCGCGTCAATGCCAAGAGCATCATGGGTGTCATGATGCTGGCCGCCGGCCTGGACGCGACTGTTGAGGTGGAAACCCACGGTGATCGGGAGCAGGAAGCCATGGATGCCTTGCTGGCGCTGATCAGCGACAAATTCGGAGAAGGGGCGTGATCTGGCCCCCACGCTTGTCGCTTCGCGTACTGCGCTTCCCCCCGAGGGTGTTAATTTTCCTTGGGGCGGCCCGACGGAAAATTGCTTTGCGCGGCGAGCACTGACCTGCGCCACTGAAGCGGATTCAACATGACTTTCTCCATCCACGGTCTGGCGGTTGCCCGGGGCATTGCGATCGGGCGCGCCGTGCTGGTGGCATCCAGCCGGGTGGATGTGGCGCACTATTTCATTGAGCCCACGCAGGTCGCATCCGAGATCGACCGGGTGCGGGTGGGTCGCAATACCGTGGTGGAGGAGATCCGGCGGCTGCAAGTGAACGTCTCGCAGATGGGGCCCAAGGAAGCCCCCCATGAGTTGATTGCGCTGCTGGATGTGCACCTGATGCTGCTGGAGGATGAGGAGCTGATCGGGGGTGTCAAACACTGGATCACCGATCGCCTGTACAACGCCGAATGGGCGCTGACCACCCAGCTCGAAGTGATCGCCCGGCAATTTGACGAGATGGAGGACGAATACCTGCGTGAACGCAAGGCCGACCTCGAGCAGATCACCGAAAAAGTCTTGCGCGCCATGAAAGGTGTGGCCTCACCCATCGTGCCGGTATCGACCCGGACCTCACGCAAAACCTCGCAGCAGGACCTGCTGCTGGACGACACGGTCGATGTGCCCCTGATTTTGATCGCGCATGATTTGTCGCCGGCTGACATGCTGCAGTTCAAGCAAAGTGTGTTTGCCGGTTTTGTGACCGATGTCGGGGGCAAGACCTCCCACACCGCCATTGTGGCCCGCAGCCTGGACATTCCCGCAGTCGTGGGCGCGCGCGCCAGCAGCCAGTTGGTGCGTCAGGACGACTGGGTCATCATCGACGGTGATGCGGGTGTGGTGATTGTTGACCCGTCATCCATCATCCTCGCGGAATATGGTTTCAAGCAGCGTCAGGGTGAGCTGGAGCGGGGCAGACTCTCCCGGTTGCGGCATACGCCGGCCGTGACGCTGGATGGCCAGAAAGTGGAACTTCTGGCGAATATTGAAATGCCGGAAGACGCCATCGGTGCCGTCAAGGCCGGGGCGGTGGGCGTTGGCTTGTTCCGCAGCGAATTCCTGTTCATGGGTCGCCAGGGTCGCCTGCCCGATGAGGAGGAGCAATACCAGGCTTACAAACGTGCCATTGAAGGCATGCAGGGCATGCCCGTGACGATTCGCACGATTGACATCGGTGCGGACAAGCCGCTGGACGACTCCCACCGGGATAACGCGCACCTGAATCCGGCACTGGGTTTGCGCGCCATTCGCTGGAGCCTGGCTGACCCGGCCATGTTCATGACCCAGTTGCGCGCCATTTTGCGCGCAGCGGCGCACGGTCGTGTGAATCTGCTCATTCCCATGCTGGCCCACACCAGCGAGATTCGGCAGACCCTGCAACTTCTGCATCAGGCGCGCTCTGACCTGGACCGCCGCGGCGCGGTCTATGGCCTGGTTCAGCTGGGGGCGATGATCGAAATTCCGGCGGCTGCGCTCACGCTTAAATTATTCCTGAAGTATTTTGATTTCCTGTCAATTGGCACCAACGACCTGATTCAATACACGCTGGCAATTGATAGGGCCGATGAATCGGTGGCCCATCTGTATGACCCCCTGCACCCCGCGGTATTGCGTCTGGTGGCCGAAACCATTGCCGAATGCAACGCCCAGGGGAAAAGCGTGAGTGTGTGTGGCGAGATGGCGGGCGACGTGGGCTTGACCCGTCTGTTGCTGGGCCTGGGTTTGCGCAGTTTTTCCATGCACCCGGCGCAAATTCTGGCGGTCAAGCAGGAGGTGCTGAAAGCCGATACCAGCAAGCTGGTGCCCTGGGCACAGGAAGTCCTGGCCTCGGAAGATCCTGCAAGCGTGCCGTACTCAAGCCAGCTGGATCGCCGGTCTTAGGCCAGCGGCTGGTCGGTGGACGGGCGCTTCCATAAATTGACACCCCCCTCTACCGCATATTGATCGATGGCGGCCAGTTCCTGGGCAGAGAAGTCAGGCCTTTTCAGCGCCCCGACCAACTCCACAATTTGATGGGAATGGCTTGCACCGATCAACGCCGAGGTCATGCGTTGATCGCGCAGCACCCAGGCGACGGCCATTTGCGCCAGACTCTGACCACGGGCCAGCGCCATCTCGTTCAGGGCGCCGACATGGGCCAGATTTTGCGGACTCAAGTGCTCAGCCTTGAGCGATCCGCCACCGGGTTGGTTGATGCGTGCGCCTGCCGGGATGCCGTTCAGATACTTGTTGGTCAGCAGGCCCTGGGCCAGTGCGCTGAACGCAATGCAGCCTATGCCCTCGTCTGCCAGCGTGTCCAGCAGGTCTTCTTCGATCCAGCGGTTCAGCATGCTGTAAGACGGCTGGTGAATCAGGCAAGGCACGCCCATCTGGCACAGCAACGCAGCCGCTTCACGGGTTTTGGCAGCAGAGTAGCTGGAAACGCCCACATACAGCGCCTTGCCTTGTTGCACTGCCGTGGCCAGCGCACCCATGGTTTCTTCCAGCGGGGTGTCGGGATCGAACCGGTGGGAATAGAAAATATCCACGTACGCCAGACCCATGCGTTTGAGGCTTTGGTCCAGGCTGGCCAGCACGTATTTGCGTGAACCACCGCCTTGACCGTACGGTCCGGGCCACATGTCGTAACCCGCCTTGCTGGAGATCACCAGTTCGTCGCGGTAGGGCCGGAAATCACGGCGCATGTGTTCACCAAAATTGGTTTCTGCGCTGCCGTAGGGTGGGCCATAGTTGTTGGCCAGATCGAAATGCGTGATGCCCAGATCGAACGCGGTGTGCAGCATGGCGCGCTGCGTCTCCATTGGGGTGGTATCACCAAAGTTGTGCCACAAGCCCAGGGTGATGGCGGGAAGTTTCAGGCCGCTGCGTCCGCAATTGCGGTATTGCATGGAGCCCTCGTAGCGGGTGCGTGCGGCGTGGTACATGGTGCTTACTCCGATTGAATGGCGGCTTGGGCGTGTTCGGCCTGCTGGTCGGCATGGTAGCTGCTGCGCACCATGGCACCGACTGCCGCGTGGCTGAAGCCCATCTCGTAGGCGCGTTTTTCGAACATCTTGAAAGTGTCGGGGTGCACGTAGCGTTTGACGGTCAGGTGTGAGGTGCTGGGTGCCAGGTACTGGCCGATGGTGAGCATGTCGATGTGGTGATCACGCATGTCCTGCATCACCTGCAACACTTCGTCATCGGTCTCGCCCAGGCCCACCATGATGCCGCTCTTGGTGGGTACGCCGGGGTGCAGCGCCTTGAACTTCTTGAGCAGGTTCAATGAAAACTGGTAGTCCGAGCCGGGGCGGGCTTCCTTGTACAGACGCGGTGCAGTCTCCAGGTTGTGGTTCATCACATCGGGCGGTGCGGCCTGCAAAATCTTGAGTGCGCGGTCGTCGCGGCCCCGAAAGTCGGGTACCAGTACCTCAATTTGCGTCAGGGGTGACAGTGCACGAATTTGCGTGATGCAGTCTACAAAATGCTGTGCACCGCCATCACGCAAATCATCGCGGTCCACGCTGGTGATGACCACGTATTTCAGCTTGAGTGCTGCAATCGTGTTGGCCAGGTTCCGGGGCTCGTTCACGTCCAGCGGGTCAGGGCGACCATGGCCCACATCGCAAAACGGGCAGCGCCGGGTGCACTTGTCGCCCATGATCATGAAGGTGGCCGTGCCCTTGCCGAAGCATTCGCCGATATTGGGGCACGATGCTTCCTCGCACACCGTCACCAGCTTGTTGGCGCGAAGAATGTCCTTGATCTCGTAAAAGCGCGTGCTGGGGGAGCCCGCTTTCACACGGATCCAGTCGGGCTTTTTCAGCACCTCACCCTGCACCACCTTGACCGGGATACGCGACAGCTTGGCCCCCGCCTTTTGCTTGGCCAGCGGGTTGTAGGTGTCCGTGCTCTGGGCTTCGCGGACAACGGGGTTGGTGGTTTCGGTTGTGCTCATGTGCAATAGGGTGTTAGGTGTGGTCTGCCGGGATTGTGAACTCAGGGGGCCAGATAGCTCACCAGTTTTTGTCCCAACACGTCCGCAGCTTCCTGCCACGTGACCGATGCCCCGATTGTACGAAGATCGACCGTCTGAAGCCCGGAATAGCCACAGGGGTTGATGCGCGAGAAGGGCTCCAGGTCCATCGCCACGTTCAGGGCCACACCGTGGTAGGTGCAATTGCGGCTGACTTTGATCCCCAAGGCAGCGATTTTGCCCAGGCCCTGAAAATCGGGCTCGGATTTAATTGGAATCTGACCCCCATTATTTTGAGGCAATCGGGCGTGCGAAAACGGATCGTCCAGCCGCACATAAATGCCCGGTGCACCCCTGACCCGATGCCCGGTCACACCGAAATGCGCCAGGGTGCGGATCACGGCCTCTTCAATCCGGTACACGTATTCCTTGACGAAGTAGCCCGCGCGCTTGAGGTCAATCAGCGGGTAAGCCACGACCTGCCCGGGGCCGTGGTAAGTCACCTGACCGCCGCGGTTGGTGGCCACAACCGGGATGTTGCCCGGGTTCAGCACGTGATCCGCCTTGCCCGCCAGTCCCTGGGTATAGACTGGTGGATGCTCACAAATCCATAGCTGGTCATGCATATCCGACGAGGGCTGCAGGCCTCTCTGGCTCGTAAACTCCTGCATGGCGGCGTAGGTGGGCAGGTAGTCCACCTGGCCGAGATGGTGAAGACGGATGCCCACAGCGTTACAAAACCACCTTCACCATCGGGTGCGTGCTCAGCGTGCGGTACAGCTCATCGAGCTGCTCGCGGCTGGTGGCCGTGACGGTGACGGTGACGCCTAGGTATTTGCCGCCTTTGCTTTCGCGCAGCTCAATGGTGGACGCGTCGAATGCGGGGTCGAAGCTGTGGGCAATGGTGGTGATGGTATGGACCAGGCCGTCAACCTTCAGGCCCATCACCTTGATCGGGAACTGGGACGGGTACTCAATCAGCGACGGAGTGGACGAATCGGGTGGGGGCAGGGGCATGGATCAGTGTCTGGCAAAAGTAGGAGTGTGCCCGTTTCAGGTGGTAACCCCGGTGCTGCCAGTCTGCTTGGCGCGCTGGTAACCGTCAAAAAGCTGGGCGTAGATGGGGCCGGGCAGCCCCCGTGTGGACGTGTTGCCAACCGGCACGCCGTCCAGTCGGGTGATGGCCAGCACTTCCTTGGTGGCGCTGGACAGCAGCAACTCATCAGCGCTTGAAACTTCGGCACGGCTGATGCGGCGCAGCTCAAAACCAATGCCGGCGTCGTGGCAAAGCCCTTCGATCAACCCGTAACGGATGCCTTCCAGCACCAGATGGTCTTTGGGTGGACCCAGAACCGCGCCATTCTTGACCACCCATACGTTGCTGGCGGCGGCCTCACTCAAATAACCGTCGCGAAACATCACGGTCTCGACGGCTCCCGCTTCAAAGCTGATCTGGCGCGCAAACACCGCACCCAGCAGACTGGTCGATTTGATGTGGGCCTTTTCCCAGCGAAAATCATCTGCCGTGACACAGGCCACACCTTGCGTGCGTTGTTGAGCCGAAGGGATGGTCATCGCGCTGACCATCACAAACACGGTTGGTGTCAGGCCCTGCGTCATCACATGATCGCGCAGTGCGACACCGCGCGTCACCTGAATGTAGATCAGCTGGTCGCCGGCATGTCCCGCGTCTTCACAATCAAATGACCCATCAGCCCTCGTGGAATGGGCGTGAGCAGCTATTAATTTTGCAGCAATCGCCAGCCATTGTGTTGCGGTGTGGGGGTTGTCTATACGCAGTTCAGTCAGGTTGCGCGCCAGCCGGGCCATATGCTGGGCAGCGCGAAAAACCTGACCGCCATAGACCGGCAGCACCTCGTACACGCCGTCGCCAAAAATAAAGCCACGGTCCATGACGCTGATTTTGGCGTCTTTCAGGGCGGTGAATTCACCGTTGAGATAACACAGGGTGTCGGGTAAGGTGTGCAAGGCCATCGGGTTGGACGACGGGGTCATGGCCGTCATTGACCCAGAAAGACGACCGCCGCCACCGCGACCCAGCCCAGACAAAAGTTGGCCACCACCAGTTGGTGAATTTTGCCCAGGTGAACACCGGCACGCGGCCAGTCAGCACGCGCCACGGCCCGTTTGAGTCGCCGGAAGGGGCCGAAATAAAGGTGCCCAAAAATCATGAACATCAGCAAACCGATGCCAAACATCCAGTGCCACCCGGCGGGCGCATTGGCCATCCCGGTGGCCAGCATCATGTACAGGCCCGTCAAAAGCAGTGTCACAACGCTGATGCAGACGGCGACCAGAAAACGGTCCAGCACTGCGCTGAGCAAAGTCAGACGCGCCGACGGTTGAAGCTGGGCGATGACAACGGGGCGAAGGCTGAAGAGCATGAAAGTCATTCCACCCAACCACACCATGGCGGCGGCGAGGTGGAGAAATCTGGATAGCAAGAGCATGGCGTGGCCTTTGTGGCGGCACCTGATGGCACCGTCGTGTCAAGTTGATGCACTGGATTGTGAACCCGTTTCGACATCACCCTGATGCGCTGCGCTGTGGTGGCGAGAGGTCATTTTCGCCAAATGGGCGGGAAGAAATGGCTACAAGCGCGGGTTTCTACGTATAATCAATGGCTTTGCTAGAATTTTTGGGCGTGAAGTCGGACAGAAATTGGACAAAAAGTCAGACAGAAAATAACGGCTTGTGAATCCGTCATGCGTCGATATCGCGATATGGCGGCAATCTGGCAGCGATATGTAACCTGGGTGTAATCTGACATGACGACAATTGCGCCTGTGCCAGAAGATGAGCCAAACGAGTCTGACTTCAAGCCGCTAACCGCTGATGAAGCGCGTCAGTTGCGAGAAAAATCCCCGTCGATTTCCCCTTGGCGGGTGGTTGTGGGGCAGGCGGTTGTCGGGGTCGTGGTGGCGGTTGTTGCCTGGGCCTTGACGGGGCGGCAAAATGTGGGCTGGTCGGCTGGGTACGGTGCGTTGGCAGTGGTTATTCCCGCTGCCTTGTTCGCCCGGGGTTTGATGAGTCCGGTGTCGTCGGCGAATCCAGGTGCTGCGGTGGCTGGATTTTTTTTGTGGGAAATGGTCAAGATAGCTTTGACGGTCGTGATGTTGTTTGCGGCGCCAAAGCTGGTTGTCGGCCTGAGCTGGCCGGCCATGTTGGTTGGCCTGGTGGTGACGATGAAGGTGTATTGGGTGGTGCTGTTAATGCGCCCCAAAAAAGAATTGAATACGCTCCAAAAGAGCTCAGAACATAAAGATGAGTAAATAGATGGCTGCTGAACACGGACTTACCGCTGGTGAATATATTGGTCACCACCTGACGCATTTGCAGAACAAGCCCATGAGCGGCGTGATCGATTTCTCGGTCTTTAACCTGGACTCCATTTTCTGGTCGGTCCTGCTGGGCGTTCTGGGTACATTTTTCCTCTGGAAAGCTGCCAAATCCGCAACCGCAGGCGTTCCGGGCCGGTTTCAGGCGGCGGTGGAAATTCTGGTTGAAATGGTGGATACCCAAGCCCGGGGCATCATTCACAACGCGCAAAGTCGCAAGCTCGTGGCGCCTTTGGCCCTCACGGTGTTTGTCTGGATTTTCCTGCTGAATGCGATGGACTTTTTGCCTGTCGATCTGATCCCGAAAATCTGGGAAATGCTCTATGGCGCTGCCGGTCACGATGAGCACCATGCCTTCATGCGGGTGGTGCCCACGGCGGACCTGTCCACGACGCTGGGCTTGTCTACCTCCGTGTTGCTGGTCTGTGTGGCCTACAACATCAAGATCAAGGGCCTTGGCGGCTGGATCCACGAGCTCTTTACGGCGCCGTTTGGTGCGCACCCGCTCCTGTGGCCCGTGAATTTTCTGATGCAGATGATTGAGTTTGCGGCCAAAACCGTATCTCACGGCATGCGGCTATTCGGTAACATGTATGCCGGCGAGCTGGTGTTCATGCTGATCGCCTTGATGGGCGGTGGCGCAGCGTTGTCGCTGTCCGGCGTCTTTCTGCCTATTGGTCAGGTCATTGTGGGCTCTATCTGGGCTATCTTCCACATCCTGATCGTGGCGTTGCAAGCCTTTATTTTCATGATGTTGACGTTGGTGTATGTGGGTCAGGCCCATGACGCCCACTAAATCATCACCCCGGTTTCCCAGAGTTTTCCTTTCCCTTAACCATTAACATTTATCTTCAGGAGCTAAAAATGGAACACGTACTCGGCTTTGTTGCACTCGCTGCCGGCATCATCATCGGTCTGGGCGCTGTTGGCGCTTGTATCGGCATTGGCATCATGGGTAGCAAATACCTTGAGTCCGCAGCACGTCAGCCTGAGCTGATGAATGAACTGCAGACCAAAATGTTCTTGCTGGCTGGTCTGATTGACGCGGCCTTCCTGATCGGTGTCGGTATCGCGATGATGTTCGCGTTTGCCAACCCGTTCGTGCTGAAGTAATCGTCGGCCCCTTCACCAACTGACTGAAAGGGTGTTGCAGTGAGTATCAACGCAACCCTGTTCGTCCAAGCCATCGTTTTTGCGATTCTGGTGTGGTTCACGATGAAATTCGTGTGGCCACCCATCGCTACAGCGTTGGACGAACGTGCCAAAAAAATCGCTGACGGCCTCGCCGCCGCTGACAAAGCCAAAGCCGAACTCTCATCCGCCAACAAGCGGGTTGAGGACGAGTTGGTCAAGTCGCGCAACGAGACCGCTTCACGCCTGGCTGATGCCGAGCGTCGGGCGCAAGCCATCATCGAGGAAGCCAAAGCCAAGGCCACTGACGAGGGCAACAAAATTGTTGCCGCCGCCCGGGTCGAAGCTGAGCAGCAAACCGTGAAAGCCCGTGAGGCCTTGCGTGAGCAAGTCGCTGCACTGGCTGTCAAGGGTGCCGAGCAGATTCTCCGCAAGGAAGTCAATGCCGGTGTCCATGCGGATCTGCTGGGCCGCCTCAAGACTGAACTGTAAGAGTGAGCCATGGCTGAAATAGCAACCATCGCCCGCCCTTATGCTGAAGCGCTGTTCAAGGCATCATCTGCTGATCTGGGTGGCACGGCCGCCTGGCTCGATGAGCTGGCCGCAATCGCATTCAATGCGCAGTTGCAGCAGTTTGCTGACAGCCCGAAGGCAACCAACACACAGGTGTTTGACGTGATCGTCGGGGTCGCCAAGTCGGCGTTGCCCGATGCGGCCAAAAACTTCCTGCGTGTCGTTGTCGAAAATGGTCGCCTGAGTGCACTGTCCGAAATCGCGCAGCAGTTTCGCGCCCTGAAAAACGCGAGCAGTGGGTCTTCGGATGCTGTGGTCTACAGTGCCTTCCCGGTTGACGGTGCGGTCTTGGCCGATCTGGCGAAGGTGCTCGAAAAGCGCTTTGCCCGTTCGCTCAACGTGTCTGTTGCGCTGGAGCCCGAACTGATTGGCGGCATACGCGTCGTGGTGGGTGACGAGGTGCTTGACACTTCGGTTAAAGCCCGCCTGCAGCAGATGAAAGTCGCTTTAACAGCCTGAGTTTTCTGCCATGGCATTGTGCTGTGGCGGGTTTGCCATTTAAAGAAAGAAGGAAAGAGTCATGCAACTCAATCCCGCAGAAATTTCTGAACTGATCAAGAGCCGAATCGAAGGCCTGACTGCCAGTGCCAACATTCGCAATCAGGGTACCGTTGTGTCGGTGACCGACGGTATTTGCCGTATCCATGGCCTGTCTGACGTGATGCAGGGCGAAATGCTCGAATTCCCTGCCGACGCCGATGGTCAGCCCAGCTATGGCTTGGCGCTGAACCTCGAGCGTGACTCGGTGGGTTCCGTGATTTTGGGCGCTTACGAGCACATTTCCGAAGGCGACATCGTCAAGTGCACGGGTCGTATTCTGGAAGTGCCTGTGGGCCCCGAGCTCAAAGGCCGTGTGGTCAATGCACTCGGTCAGCCGATCGACGGCAAGGGTCCGATCAACGCCAAGATGACCGACGTGATCGAAAAAGTCGCGCCCGGCGTGATTGCCCGTCAGTCCGTGAGCCAGCCGATGCAAACCGGCCTGAAGTCGATTGACTCCATGGTGCCCGTGGGTCGTGGTCAGCGCGAGCTGATCATTGGTGACCGCCAGACCGGCAAAACGGCTGTGGCCATCGATGCGATCATCAACCAGAAAGGTCAGAACATGACCTGCGTTTATGTCGCGATTGGCCAAAAAGCCTCTTCCGTCAAAAACGTGGTGCGTGCGCTGGAGCAGGCTGGTGCCATGGAATACACGATTGTGGTCGCCGCAACGGCTTCCGAGTCGGCTGCCATGCAATACGTCAGCGCCTACTCGGGCTGCACCATGGGCGAATACTTCCGCGACCGCGGTGAAGATGCGCTGATTGTGTATGACGACCTGTCCAAACAAGCCGTGGCTTACCGCCAGGTGTCCTTGCTGTTGCGTCGCCCACCAGGCCGCGAAGCCTACCCTGGCGACGTGTTCTATCTCCACAGCCGTCTGCTTGAGCGTGCTGCTCGTGTTAACGAGAAGTATGTTGAAGACTTCACCAAAGGTGCCGTCAAAGGCAAGACTGGTTCCCTGACCGCGCTGCCGATCATTGAAACGCAAGCCGGTGACGTGTCTGCTTTCGTGCCGACCAACGTGATCTCGATTACCGATGGCCAGATCTTCCTGGAAACCTCGTTGTTCAATGCCGGTATCCGTCCCGCGATCAATGCCGGTATCTCGGTGTCTCGCGTTGGTGGTGCTGCGCAAACCAATCTGGTCAAAAGCCTGTCCGGTGGTATCCGTACCGACCTGGCCCAGTACCGCGAGTTGGCTGCGTTTGCGCAGTTTGCCTCCGATCTGGACGAAGCCACCCGCAAACAACTCGACCGCGGTGCCCGCGTGACCGAGTTGCTCAAGCAGGCGCAATACAGCCCGCTGCCCATCAGCCTGATGGGCGCAACGCTGTTTGCCGTGAACAAGGGCTTCATGGATGACATCCCGGTGAACAAGGTATTGGCTTTTGAGCATGGCCTGCACGGCTACCTCAAAGACAAACATGCGGCCATGCTCGCCACGATGGAAAAAAATGGCGCGAAGTGGGAAGTCAAGAAAATTGACCCCGCAAAAGACGACGCAGCCAAGCAAGCCTTTAAAAAGGCCTGTATCGACGCCGAGGCCGAATTGACAGCAGCTACCACTGCCTTCAAGAAGTCGTTTGCCTGACCCGCACCTGAAGACACAAGGAGTCATTCATGGCAGCAGGTAAGGAAATACGCGGCAAGATCAAATCGGTGGAAAACACCAAGAAGATCACCAAGGCCATGGAAATGGTGGCGGCCAGCAAGATGCGCAAGGCGCAGGAGCGCATGCGCGCTGCCCGCCCTTATAGCGAAAAGATTCGCAACATCGCAGCCAACCTCGGTCGGGCCAACCCGGAGTATGTTCACGCTTTCATGAAAACCAACGACGCCAAGTCGACGGGCATGATTGTGGTGACCACCGACAAGGGCCTGTGTGGCGGCATGAACACCAACGTGTTGCGCGGTGTTACCGGCAAACTGCGCGAGTCGCAGGTGGCTGGCGTGTCCACGCAAGCGGTGGCAATCGGTAACAAGGGCCTGGGCTTTCTGACCCGTGTCGGTGCCAAAGTGGTGTCGCATGCGACCCAACTGGGTGACACCCCACACCTGGACAAGCTCATTGGCCCGGTGAAGGTTTTGCTCGATGCTTATGCCAAAGGTGAAGTGAACGCTGTGTACCTGTGCTACACAAAATTCATCAACACCATGAAGCAGGAGCCGGTGATGCAGCAGTTGTTGCCCTTGTCAGCCAGCGTGATGCAGGCGCAAGCGCAAGCCAGCGAAGCGGAAACCGGCGTCAAGCACAGCTGGGACTACATCTATGAGCCTGATGCGCAGATGGTGATTGACGATTTGTTGATCCGCTACGTGGAAGCGCTGGTGTACCAGGCGGTTGCGGAAAACATGGCATCCGAGCAGTCGGCACGCATGGTGGCCATGAAGTCGGCGACAGATAACGCCGGCAGCGTGATTGCCGAGCTCAAGCTGATCTATAACAAAACGCGTCAGGCAGCGATCACGAAAGAACTTTCGGAAATCGTCGCGGGTGCAGCAGCGGTGTGACCATCCGGTCACCTGCAGCGGTTTAAACGTATTTATTTTTGGAGCAAAAAATGGCTCAAGTCCAAGGCAAGATTGTTCAGTGTATCGGTGCGGTGGTTGACGTGGAGTTCCCACGTGACCAGATGCCCAAGATTTATGACGCGCTCAAGATGGACGGCTCCACGCTGACCCTGGAAGTGCAGCAGCAAATGGGTGACGGCATCGTGCGTACCATTGCGCTGGGTTCCTCGGACGGCCTGCGTCGCGGCATGATCGTGCAAAACACGGCCCAGTCGATCATGGTCCCCGTGGGCAAAGCCACACTTGGCCGCATCATGGACGTGCTGGGTTCACCAATTGATGAGCGGGGTCCGGTAGCCGCTACCCAAACCGCCTCCATCCACCGTAAAGCCCCAAGCTACGACGAACTCAATCCGTCACAAGAGTTGCTGGAAACCGGCATCAAGGTGATTGATCTGGTTTGTCCGTTCGCCAAGGGCGGCAAAGTCGGTCTGTTCGGTGGTGCCGGTGTGGGCAAAACTGTGAACATGATGGAACTGATCAACAACATCGCCAAGGCGCACAGCGGCTTGTCCGTGTTCGCTGGTGTGGGTGAGCGTACCCGTGAGGGCAATGACTTCTATCACGAGATGGCTGACTCCGGTGTCGTGAATCTCGAGAACCTCGAAGAATCCAAGGTTGCCATGGTGTACGGCCAGATGAATGAACCCCCAGGCAACCGTCTGCGCGTGGCCCTGACGGGTCTGACCATTGCCGAGTCCTTCCGTGACGAAGGCAAAGACGTTCTGTTCTTTGTGGACAACATTTACCGCTTCACCCTGGCCGGTACCGAAGTGTCGGCCTTGTTGGGTCGTATGCCTTCCGCTGTGGGCTACCAGCCCACGCTGGCCGAGGAAATGGGTCGTCTGCAAGAGCGCATCACGTCGACCAAAGTCGGCTCCATCACGTCCATCCAGGCTGTTTACGTGCCTGCCGATGACTTGACCGACCCATCGCCTGCCACCACCTTTGCCCACCTGGATTCCACCGTGGTGCTGAGCCGTGACATCGCCTCCCTCGGTATTTACCCCGCCGTGGATCCTCTGGACTCCACCAGCCGCCAGCTGGACCCGCTGGTTGTGGGACAGGACCACTACGAAACCGCCCGCGCCGTTCAAGGCACGCTGCAGCGCTACAAAGAGCTGCGCGACATCATTGCGATTCTGGGCATGGACGAGTTGGCCCCGGAAGACAAACTGGCTGTGGCACGTGCCCGCAAGATCCAGCGTTTCCTGTCACAGCCTTTCCACGTGGCTGAAGTGTTCACCGGTTCACCGGGTAAATACGTCAGCCTGGCCGAGACGATTCGCGGCTTCAAGATGATTGTGGCCGGCGAGTGTGATCACCTGCCAGAGCAGGCGTTCTACATGGTTGGCACGATCGACGAAGCGTTCGAAAAAGCCAAGAAGATCTAAGGCAGGTTCATCATGAACACCATCCACGTTGACGTCGTCAGTGCAGAGGAATCCATCTTCTCCGGCGAAGCCCGATTTGTGGCTTTGCCCGGTGAAGCCGGCGAACTCGGCATTTACCCGCGCCACACGCCCCTGATCAGCCGCATCAAGGCGGGCTCGGTGCGCATCGAGAAGGCCGACGGAACAGAAGAGTTCGTGTTTGTTGCGGGTGGCATTCTGGAAGTGCAGCCCCATTGCGTGACGGTGTTGTCAGACACCGCCGTTCGCGGCAAAGACCTTGACGAAGAGAAGGCCAACGCCGCCAAGGCTGCCGCTGAAGAAGCACTCAAGAACGCCAAAGGCGAACTCGATATCGCCCGCGCGCAGTCCGAGCTGGTCGTCATGGTTGCCCAGCTCGCGGCACTTCGCAAGTATCGCCAGAAGAAGTAAAAAACTTCATCTTGCCAGTTTCAAAGCCCTGATCTTCACCGGTCAGGGCTTTTGTCATTGGGGGGATTAACTGTTCAGATCATGATCCAGATCAACCCAGGACCGGTGCGTTGGGCAACTCGTTGAGTGGGCGGGCATCTGCCGCCAGCGGAAAATGGGCCACCAGCACCGCCGAGACTTCTTCCAGCGCCTGCGTCAGACCGTCTTCAAAGCGCCCGGCAACAAAAGCTGCACCCAGACGCTGCAGCATGGCCTGCCATTCGGCCGCCGACACCACATCATTCAAGCCCCTGTCTGCCACCAGTTCGATCTCGCGTTCCGCCAGCAACAGGTAAATCAGCACACCATTGTTGTTTGCCGTATCCCATACCCGCAGCTTGCCAAACACCATCACGGCGCGCTGGCGACCCAGCACCCGGATCGAAGTCTTGTGCCACAGGTGCCGCCATAGATAGCTCAGGGGCAAACCGGCTTCCACACAAATACGAATCTCGCCGCTGTGGCGCTGCTCACTGGCCCCGACGCGCCGGGTCAGACGGCCCACCAGATCGGGTCCAAAAATCCGTCGGCTGTCCGATTCGTCCAACCAGCGGTGTTTGAGGGTTGTTAGCAGTCGTGTCCACATGTGCTTGGATTGTTGATGCAGGTTGATGTATGTGGTGTTGCCTGTTACCAGCCGCCCGAGGCGCCACCGCCGCCGAAGTTGCCACCACCACCCGAGCTGAAGCCGCCCCCACCGCCGCCCGAGCCGGAATTGAAACCCCCTGCGCTGCCTGTGCCGCCACCAAAACCACCACTGAATCCCCCGGCGCCACCTCCCATGCCACGACCCCGTGTGGAGGTGAATGAGCCGGAAACCAGGGCAAAAATCAGTGCAAACAAGGCGGCCCCCCCGGCAATCAGCAAACTGGTGGTGACAAGCATCGCGAAAATGCCCACGCCGCCGCCGGTTATGAGCGCGCCCAGCTTGCGTCCGAAGACGCTTCTGGCAATCCCTGAGCCAACAGGAATGGCAAACATCATGAAGATCAGAAAGTCGGTCCAGGGCACTGTTGGCGGCCCGGTGGGGCCAGTTTGGGCGGCGGCGTCCGGCTCGGGCAGGGCCTCACCCGCAATCAGGGCGGTAAGTTGACCGACGCCGGCGTCCAGCCCGCCCGCGAAGTCCCCCTGTTTGAAGCGCGGTGTGATCGCGCCATCGATGACGCGTTTGGCGGCGAGGTCGGGAATGGCCCCTTCCAACGTTTTGGCAACCTCAATCCGGACTTTGCGGTCGTCTTTGGCCACAATCACCAATACGCCATCACCGACTGCCCGCCGGCCAATCTTCCACGCATTGGCGACCCGGTTGGCAAAACCGGCAATGTCTTCGGGCTGTGTGGTGGGCAACAGGTACACCACCACTTGGGAGCCCTTGGCCGCTTCAAAAGCGGCCAGTTTGGCTTCAAGCGCCTGCAATTGCGACGGATCGAGGGTGCCTGTAGTGTCAATAACCCGCGCATTCAGCGGTGGAATCGGCAAAACGCTTTGCGCGTTGGCAAACCAGGGTGTCAGGGCCAGGCCAGTGGCCAAAACCCAGCGCAGACCAAAACCCCGCAACATTCGGCTACCAAGGACTGGCAGGCCTGGCGTCATGGCGCGTTATTTCTTGAAATCAACAGTGGGCGGTACGGCAATCTGGGCCTCATTAGCCACCACAAAGCCGGGCTTGGCCTGGTAGCTGAAGATCATGGCAGTCAAGTTGCTCGGAAAACTGCGGGCCAACACGTTGTACTCCTGAATCGCCTGGATGTAGCGGTTGCGTGCCACGGTGATGCGATTCTCGGTGCCTTCAAGCTGCACACGCAGATCGGAGAAGCCCTGGTTGGCTTTCAGATTGGGATAAGCCTCACTGACCGCCATCAGGCGGGACAGCGCACTGCCCAGCTCGCCCTGAGCCGCCTGAAATTTCTTGAATGCCTCCGGGTTGTTGAGGGTGTCAGGTGTCACCTGAATCGACGTGGCCTTGGCCCGTGCCTCGATCACCTTGGTCAGCGTGTCTTGCTCAAAAGCGGCTTCACCCTTGACCGTCGCCACAATGTTGGGCACCAGATCGGCCCGGCGCTGGTACTGGTTGAGCACCTCGCTCCAGGCTGATTTGGTCTGCTCGTCAAGCCGCTGGAAATCGTTGTAGCCGCAGCCGGTGAGTGACAGCGTCACCGAAAACAGGGCAAACAAAGTAATGAGCCAGCGTTTCATAAGCGTTTCTCCGAAGAACAAGGCGAGAGGCTAGCACAGATGAATTCAAGTCCGCTACCCGGCAAAAGCAAACCATTGCAAAATCGGGGGTCTGATACCCAACGCACCACATGACCAAAGCCAAACTCCAAGCCGCCGCCGTGGGCGGCACGCCCGACGACACCGAGGCCGCTTTTTACGACGCGCTGCAGCATGGCGAAGTGGACAAGCTCATGGACTGCTGGGCCGATGAGGACGACATTGTGTGCGTGCACCCCGGAGGCCCGCGTCTGGTGGGACCGGTCGCGATTCGTGCCGCGTTTGACGCCATGTTTGCCAACGGCACCATACAGGCGTGGCCGCAGCATCTGCACCGGGTGGATTCGGTTGCCAGCGCGGTGCACAGCGTGGTGGAGCGCATCGAGGTGATGACGCCCCAGGGCCCGCGCCACGCCTTTGTGGTGGCCACCAACGTGTTTCACAAAACCGCACAGGGCTGGCGCATGGTGGTGCACCATGCCAGCCCGGGCACCGAGCATGCGGCGCAGGCCAGCACCGATGCGTTGCAGGTGCTGCATTGACGGTCGCCGGGAGTGGCTGCGTGGCGATACGCCGTGAAAGCAACCAGGCACCCATTTTCTCAGAAAATAGTGGTGTTTTAGGCCTCCAAGCCCCGTCGGATATGCGTGAGTAGCTATGAATTATGTAGCGCCTATCTGGTTGCCGGGTGGCAACCTCCAGACCATCTGGCCCGCGTTGTATTCCAAACGGGTGTTCGGCCCGCACCCGCAGTACCGCCGCGAGCGCTGGACGGCACCAGACAGTGACTTCATTGATGTGGATTTCCTCCTGGCGAGTGGCGCAACAGGGCTGGTGGGTGAAGCTGCAGGGAACAAACCGCTGCTGGTCATGTTCCACGGCCTCGAAGGCTCCTCCCGCAGCCATTACGCCGAAGCCTTCGCCGACTTCTGCCAGGAGCGCGGCATGGCGTTTGCCGTGGCGCACTTCCGGGGCTGCAGCGGCGAGCTGAACCACGGCCCACGCGCCTACCACTCGGGTGATTTTGAAGAGATCGACTGGATTCTGCGGCGCTGTCGCCGGCAACACACGGGGCCTATCGTCGCCGTGGGCGTTTCGCTGGGCGGCAACGCTCTGATGCGCTGGGCCGGTGAAATGGGCGAAGCGGCCAGCGAAGTGGTGCAGGGCGTGGCGTCGGTCTGCTCGCCGATTGATCTGGCCGCGGGTGGCTGGGCCATCGGGCGGGGCTTCAACCGGCTGGTGTACACGCGCATGTTTCTGAACAGCATGAAACCCAAAGCCCTGCGCAAACTCGCCCAGCACCCGGGGCTGTTTGACGCGCAGGCCTTGATGGCGGCGCGTGATTTGTACGAGTTTGACAACGTGTTCACCGCGCCGGTGCATGGCTTTACCAGCACCGAAGACTACTGGGCGCGCGCCTCGGCCAAGCCGCATCTGCACCAGATTCGTGTGCCTGCGCTGGTGGTCAATGCCCGCAATGACCCTTTTGTGCCCGCCTGGAGCCTGCCGAACCAGAGCGAGGTGGGCGATTTCGTCACGCTGTGGCAACCTGCGCACGGCGGCCATGTCGGCTTCCCGCAGGGCCGCGTGCCGGGCCACGTTCGCAGCATGCCCGACGCCGTGGGCGGCTGGCTGCTCGGGAACACATAATCCACTCATGGATGACATCGTTAAACAGGCCATGGCCAAGTGGCCCAACGTACCAAACTGCTACGGCTGGCTTGGACTGGACGCCCGCGGGCACTGGGCCATGCGTGACGACCGCGCCCAGGCCATCGGCACATTCACCAGCGGCATGGAGGGCGCCAGAGGTTCGCGCTTGCAGCACGGAAAACTGATTGACTTCATCCACCGCAACTACGCCAGCGACGGTCAGGGGCAGTGGTTTTTCCAGAACGGTCCGCAGCGGGTTTTTGTGGAGCTTGAGGCCACGCCTTTTGTCTGGCGAGTGGGCGCTGACTTCTCAATAACCGCTCACACCGGTGTGCCGGCCAGACCGCAGCGCTGTGTGCTGGACGAACATGGCCGTGTTTATCTGGATACGGAATTGGGCTTTGGCCTCGTCCATACGCTGGACGTTGCCCTGGCTGCCGATGCGGTGGAGCAGGGGCTATGGGTGCCTGAGACCGTGCTCACACACGATTTGCCGACCCGATTTGGCTACATTCGCAGCCCGCAGGCCCACTGGCAGTCGCTACAAAAACAATAGCTGCCCACGCATATTCTGCGAGGGCTGGTGGCCTAAATGTGTTACTTGGGAGCGCCGGCATCGGCCGGGGCTGCCGCAGCCTTGGGCTCGGCCAGTTTGCCGCCGGCTGCGTTGGTCATGTACACCACTGCGCGGCCAATTTCCAGATCTTCAAAATCACCACCGCCCTGTGCGCCCATGGCGCCTTTGCCTTTGAGTGCAGAGTTGATGAGTGCGTCATAACCCGTGGCAATGCGGGGTGCCCAGGCGCCGGCGTCAGAGAATTTGGGAGCACCCGCCACGCCGGCCGTGTGGCAAGCGGTGCACTGGGCCTTGAAGACTTCTTCGCCGGTCTTGAGGACACGGTTGGCGTCACGAATCTCGACCGAGCCCACCTTTTGAAGGCGTTCGGTGATTGATTTTTCCATGTTCACGGAACCGGCCGCCGGCTTGTTGCCGGCCACGACGAAATAGACCAGCCCGATGATGGCGAATATGGGAACCACAAACGAGAAAAAAACTGCCAAGACCAGTTGCTTTGGATTTTTGATGGGGCCTGAGTGGTCCTCATCGTGCGCGGTGGCTTGACTGTTGTCGCTCATGGTTTCCTCAAAATGTCGGTGGCTTTGAACTAAGCGCCCGATTATAGCCGGGGGCCCCTGTGAAAACCCCTACAATTGCCGCTGCTCCAAGCATGCGGCTGTAGCTCAGTGGATAGAGTATTGGCCTCCGAAGCCAAGGGTCGTGGGTTCGATCCCCGCCAGCCGCACCATCAGAGTGGAAACCACGCAGTCAGTGCTGACACCAGAGCCATGATACGGTGGGCTCAAGGCCTGAAGCTCGAGTTCAACCATCTTGGGGCCCGAAACCCCCAAACGTGTACGTCGATATCGTCACAGGGCCTGGTCGATGCTGCGCCCTGCTATTTATGACAGGGGTACACCCAACGTTTTGCCACTGCTGTGTGACGATCGGTCCACCAGAAAAGATTTAATACCCACACGGGCATTTCGTTGGAGCGAGCATGAAAAAAAAGCTGCGGGTGACGGTTGTTGGTGGTGGTTCCGTGGGCATGGCGATGGCGGCCACACTTGCCCTGGCGGGGGTTGATGTCGTGATGCTTGTCCGGACGTCTTCGATGGCGCTATTGCGACGCGATGGCATTGGCGTGACAGGCGTCTCGGGCGTTCATGCCGTGGCGCCTGACAGCATCACCATTGACGACGCGCAGTGCCCGGATGTCTGCAGCCTTGAGTGCGACGTCATGATCATGGCGACCAAGGCCTATCAGGTCGCCGAGGTCATGACGTCGATTGTTTCAAAGACCCGGGAGACGCCAGGGCCCAGATCGGTTCTTCTGCTCCAGAATGGGTGGGGATCGGCCGATGAGGCGCGCGCGATCATGCCTGCTGATGTCGGTATTTTCTCAAGCATCATGATGATCGGAATCGAGCGCAGGTCCACGACCCAGGTCAACATCAATGTCCAGGCGGGACCGGTCCGCATTGGAACCCTGTTTGACGGTGATTCAACGGCCATTCAGTCCCTGGTGGCCGTTGCCGGTCAGGGCTTCCTGCCCATGGTCTATGAAGACAAAATCGAGCCGGCGATATTGAACAAGTTCCTGTTCAATACCTGCCTCAATGCAACCGGTGCCTTGACCGGCCAGACCTATGGCGAACTGATTAAAAACGCACACTCCCGCAGCCTGATCATTCATTTGGCCAATGAAACGATCCGCGTTCTGGCCGCAACACACGGTTACCAGGCGGCCGAGAACGGTTTGCACTATGTTGAGGCGATGCTGACCCCGTTTGTGATTCCCAAAGCCGCTGCGCACCGGTCATCCATGCTGCAGGATGTTGAAGTCGGCCGCCGCACGGAGATCGACTACCTCAATGGTGCCGTTGTCAGGATGGGTCGTTCCAAAGGCATTGCAACGCCTTTCAATGAAGCCATTTTGTCGCTTGTTCATGCGGCGGCGGCCGCATCATAGAAGCTGACGGCATTGCTGCCGGCGTCTTTGGCGCGGTACATGGCGATGTCTGCCCGCTTCAAAATCTCGTCTGCCGTGACTTGTTCACCGGGGAAGGTGGCAATGCCGATGCTGGCTGTGCAACTGTGCTGCACAGGGGTGTTGCCGGCGACCTCCTGGGCGTTGGGCAATAAATAGGGCTGTGCCAGCGCCTGCCGGATTTTCTCGGCAACCCGACTGATGTGGCCATGCGCCGCATCCATGTCTGCATCCAGATTGCCCAGCATCACCACAAACTCGTCGCCCCCAAATCGGGCCACGGTATCAACCTGACGCACACAGCCTGAAATACGCTGCGCCACCTCCACCAGCAGCAAATCCCCCATGCCATGGCCATACACGTCGTTGAGGGCCTTGAAGTTATCCAGATCGAGGAACATCAGGGCCCCGTTCTGGCCACTGCGCCTGCAAGCGGCCATCGTCTGTTCCAGCCGGTCATGGAGCAGGCGCCGGTTGGGCAGCAGGGTCAGCGCATCGTGAAAAGCCAGGCGGTGAATTTCGGCCTGCGCCTTTTCCCGCTCGGTCACATCACGAAAACTCCAGACGCGCCCCACAACCTGCCCGTCCAGCCGCTGAGGGTGGGAATATCGGTCGAAGGTGCGGCCATCCTTGAACACCAGTGTGTCCCGGCTGGTCAGGTCAGGGTGTGCATAGAGTTCCTGGACCTTTTGCAAAAACTGGTCGGGATCGACTAGTTGCTGCGCCACAAAGTCCAGCAAATCACGGTCGTTACCCGTGTTCAATAATTCCGGTGGAATGCGCCACAGGTCTGCAAAACGCTGGTTATGGGTCGCCACATGGCCCTGGTTGTTCACCACCAGAATGCCGTCGGCCGTGGCCTCGATCACGGCGCGTTGCAGCGATGCCGCCTTGCGCAGATCCTGAACCAATCCAGGTGCCGGCAACAACACCAGCCAGAAGGCCACTGCGCCGATGAACCACCCTGTGAGCGGTGCCCCGGTAAAGTAAGGCGCAGGCGCGAGATGGACGACCTGCAGGCCGATGTACACAAGCCAGCCCACCAAATAGGCAATGCCGAAAAACACGCCGGCCCGTAAATGGACCACCACGGCCAGCATCACGGCCACGGCCATGGCGGTGGCCGCGGTGATGACGGGCAAGCCACCAACAATCACGCCCATCAGAACCAGCCACATGCCTGCCGCAAAGAGTATGAGTGACTTTTGGGGTTGTCCGCGGCGGCTGATTTGCCAACAGGCGAACACGGCCACCATCATGAGCACAGCGATCACGGCGCTGGCCGCCTTGCGGAAGAATACAAAGGGTGCGCCTATGGTCAAAACAATGACACACAGGAAGAAAAAAAGACCGTAAAAGCGATCCAGCAACCGGATGCTGGATGATTGCGCGGTTTTTTCCAGATAGCTCACAGGATTAAGTCGGTGAAGCATGCCCCGATTTAATCACTTTTTGCAATGTAAAACGTAAAGAACTGCATATGCCGCGTTTGCTGATTGATGTCGATTAGCTATAAAAACAATAGCTTAATACGCACATTACACGGGGGCTAACAGCTTATTTAGTTCATGAATAGCAGAAAGTGCCCATGCATGATTCGGCCCGTAAAAAACATAAGTTTGTAATATATACTTTTGTTTGTGACTGAGCGTGAACAACAAATTCTGGCCATCCTGCGTGATGAACCGCTGATTGCCCAGCAGGTGCTGGCAGACCGGTTGGGTATCAGCCGACCCGCGGTTGCGGGGCACATCATGAATCTGACGCAGAAAGGACACATTCTGGGCAAGGGGTATGTGCTGGCCGATAGCCGTTTTGTGCTGGTGCTGGGCGGTGCCAACATGGATATTTCCGGGACGACCGGGCACCCGCTGGTTGTTGGCGACTCCAATCCGGGGCGCATTCGTTGTGCCCCCGGTGGCGTGGCGCGCAACGTCGCGGAAAATCTGGCCCGCCTGGGCCACGATACGCGGCTGCTGACAGCTGTAGGTGATGACCTGTATGGCCGCAGTTTGCTGGAGTCCACACACAAGGCGGGTGTGGATGTCAGGGGTTGTTGGGTTTTGGCCGGAGAGGTCAGCTCGACTTATCTGTCGCTGCATGGCCCGGATGGCGACATGGCCGTGGCGGTGAACGACATGCGCATTCTGGCGATGATCACACCCGAGCGCCTTGCCGTCCATACCGACCGGGTGCGCCATGCGGCCGCCCTCGTGGTGGATTGCAACCTGACCGAAGCGGCGCTGGCCTGGTTGTTTTCACAGTGCAATGCGACACCTGTTTTTGTGGATTGTGTTTCGGCCTTCAAGTGCCAGCGCATTGCTCCCTGGCTGGGTCGGGTGCACACACTCAAGGTGAACCGGCTGGAGGCGCAAGCCCTCAGCGGCCTGGAGACAGATACCGATACCGGCATCGAAGCGGTTGCACGCTGGCTGCATGCACAGGGCGTGCAGCAGGTGGTGGTGAGCCTGGGCGAGCGCGGGGTGTACTGGAGCGGCAGCGGCCAACCTGACGGCGCAGGCTGGCAAGCCGCGCTGGCGGCCGATGTGGTGAGTGTCACGGGAGCCGGAGACGCGCTGATGGCGGGGTTGGTACACGGCTTCCTGAACCATCAGGCGCTGTCTGAAGCCGTGCTGTTTTCACTCGCCTGTGCGGCGCTCACGGTGGGCTCCGAGCTGGCGAATCATCCCAGTCTGTCAGTCGTTTCGGTTGAACAATTACTTCGCACGAACCCTGTCAATGACACAACACCTACACGCTGAACGGTGCCGGCCATGAACCCCATTTACCTCGATATTCACCCTGATGTTGCACAGGCCCTGGCCGACCACCGCCCGGTTGTGGCGCTGGAGTCCACCATCATCTCCCACGGTATGCCGTATCCGCAGAATGTGGCCACAGCCCTGCAGGTGGAGGCCGAGGTGCGGGCGCATGGGGCCGTGCCGGCCACCATTGCCATCATCAATGGCCGACTCAAGGCGGGTTTGAGCGCGCAGGAAATCGGGCACCTGGGTCAGGCCGGGCGCAGTGTCGTTAAAGTGAGCCGGCGTGATATCCCGTTTATCGTGGCGTCCGGCGCCACTGGGGCCACCACAGTGGCTTCAACCATGATCATTGCAGCCATGGCCGGCATCCGGGTGTTTGCAACGGGTGGTATTGGTGGCGTGCACCGGGGCGCACAGCAGAGTTTTGATGTGTCAGCCGATTTGCAGGAGCTGGCCCAGACACCGGTGGCTGTGGTGTGTGCGGGGGCCAAGTCCATTCTCGATTTGCGCCTGACGCTGGAATATCTGGAAACCCATGGGGTGCCAGTCGTGGGTTATCAAACGCCCTGGTTGCCCGCGTTCTTCACGCGTGACAGTGGTTTCAAGGTGGACTATCAGCTTGACAGCGCGACCGATATTGCCCGTGTGATGTGCGCCAAATGGGCGATGGGCCTGCAAGGGGGCCTGGTGGTGACCAATCCGATACCCGAAGCCTTTGCCATGCCGCGTGCGGTGATTGACAACGCGGTGGAACAGGCGCTCAAGGAAGCGCAGGCGCAGGGTATTGGCGGGAAAGAATCAACCCCGTTCTTGCTGGCGCGGGTGTGTGAACTCACTGGGGGTGACAGCCTGGCGTCCAATATTCAATTGGTGCTCAACAACGCCCGGCTCGCCGCTGCAATCGCCATTGAATACGTGTTGCTGCGTGGCACGGGCAAAGCTCAAGAATGATCCCACTGCACCATGGCCGCCGAGGCCACTTCGCGCGCTGCAGCGGGCATGAAAGACGCATGGGCTGCTGCACGCTGCATGTCGCCAATCTGAGCCCGCGTGAGGCCGTTGATCTCGTGCACCGAGCGCAACTCCTGGCTGAGTGTGATCCCAGACATCAACCGGTTATCCGTTGAGCAGGACACCGATAGCCCGGCTTCAACCATGGCCCGAATCGGGTGAGCGGCCCGTGACATGACAGCGCCGGTGTGCACGTTGCTGGTGGGACACACCTCAAAATGCAAGCCGGCTTCAAGGGCCGCCTCAACCAGGCGAGCTTGCGCCGGTGTGCCCGGGTTTTGCATGATGCTGACACCGTGGCCAATGCGTGTAGCGCCCACGGCGGCAGCTTCCAGCACCCGCTTCCCGATATCGGCTTCGCCGGCGTGGCAGGTCAGCCCCAGCCCGGCGTCCCGTGCAATCGAAAAAGCCTGTGCGTGCAGGCCGGGCGGGAATCCCCGCTCAGCGCCCGCAATATCAAAACCGATGACACCGAGGTCTTTGTAACGCGCGGCCACTTGCGCGGCCCGCATCGTTTCCTGCGGGGAATCCATGCGCATGGCGCAAACGATCAAGCCGCAGGGCAATACACTTCGTGTGAGGCCTCGAACCAGCGCGGCAACCACGGCATCACCTGACAGGCCGAATGATTCCAGCAACAGCGGCGCAATTCGAAATTCGGCCAGCACGCAGCCGTCCAGCCGCGCGTCCTCGGCTGCTTCAAACGCCACGCGTTCGCAGGCACCCACGGAGGCCATGGCCGCCACGGTGAGTGAAAAGCCCTGAAGGTAACGCTCAAGGCTGCCAGAGTTGGCGTTGGCCTGTATCCAGGCCGCCAGCGATGATGGGTTTTGAGCGGGTACCGCCAGACCTCGCTCGTGGCAAAGGTCGAGCAGGGTTTGTGCACGCAGCCCACCATCAAGGTGTTCGTGAAGCAAAACCTTGGGTAAGGCTTGCCAGGTTTGCGTCGTTGCTTGTACAGGTGTCATTTTCACTAGGGAAACCCCGGATGCGCTCGATCAGGTGCACCCATATTCTCAGATAAGCCATTTCTTATGGTGGCTATACAAAACGGGCGTTGGCCGTGATCACTGTAACCGGTGATTTACGGTACTATTTCTTTCACTTTTTGACAAACCGAGAAAATCCATGACCGTGAAATTTGTATCCTCATTTAGTCTTGCGTCCATCGTGCTGGCTGTCGCGTCGGTTTTCGCTGTCCCCGTTGTGTCGGCTGCCGAGCCCGCCATTATTTTTGACATGGGCGGTAAATATGACAAGTCGTTTAACCAGGCCGCCTATGACGGCATGGAGCGCTGGAAAAAAGAAACCGGCAAAACCTATCTCGAGTTTGAAATCGCCAATGAGTCCCAGCGCGAGCAGGCGATTCGCCGCATGGCTGAACGCGGTGCCAGCCCTATCATCGGCATCGGGTTCGGCCAGGCTGGCAGTATCGAGAAAGTAGCCAAAGACTTTCCGAAGCTTCAATTTGCCATCATTGACATGGTCGTGGGGCTGCCCAATGTTCAGTCGGTGGTGTTCAAGGAGCAGGAAGGCAGTTTTCTGGTCGGCGCGATGGCGGCAATGGCCAGCAAGTCCGGCAAAGTCGGGTTTGTGGGCGGCATGGATATTCCGCTGATTCGCAAGTTCCAGTGTGGTTATGAGCAGGGTGCCAAATTTGTGAACCCCAAGGCGGAGGTTTTCGCCAATATGACCGGTACCACCGGTGCCGCATGGAATGACCCGGCACGGGGCGGTGAGCTGGCCAAGGCCCAGTTTTCCAAAGGTGCGGATGTGGTGTTTGCCGCTGCGGGCGGCACCGGCATGGGTGTGTACCAGGCCGCCAAAGATGGCAAGAAGCTGGCGATCGGTGTGGACAGTAACCAGAACCACATTCAGCCTGGCACCATGCTGACCTCCATGCTCAAGCGCGTGGACGTGGCGGTGTACAACGTGGCCAAAGGTCATACACCGGGCGTCTCAGTTCTCGGTCTGAAAGAAGGCGGCGTTGACTACGCAATGGACGACAACAACGCCAAACTGGTATCAGCCGACATGAAAGCGAAAATTGAGGCTGCCAAGGCTGACATCATCAGCGGCAAAATCAAGGTCGCTGATTACATGGCTGACAACGCCTGCAAATACTGAGTCCGGGACTGAGACCAGGCCCGCAAGCAGGCAGGACACCGCGTCCGGCCTGACTTCATGTCCATGAATACCCCTCATTCCGGGCAGGCAGGCCAGCCTGCGCGCGGTGCACCATCTGCAGTGGCCGTCGAAATGCGCGCCATCAGCAAACGCTTCGGCCCCGTGTTGGCGAATGGCGATGTCAACCTGACTGTCGCAACGGGCACCGTGCACGGCATCGTCGGTGAGAACGGTGCGGGCAAAAGCACCTTGATGTCGATTTTGTATGGCCTCTACACGGCCGACAACGGGACAATCAAGGTATTTGGCCAGGGCGCAACAATCCGCAATGCGCACGATGCGATTTCCCTGGGCATCGGCATGGTCCATCAGCACTTCATGCTGGTGGACACCTTGACGGCACTGGAAAATGTGATGCTTGGGGCGGAGCCGAGTTTTCTGCTCGCCCGGGCGGAGCGCGTGGTCCGTACCCGGCTTGTGGCGTTGATGGACTCGACCGGCTTGCGCGTCGATCTTGACGCACGGGTTGACAGCCTGTCGGTCGGAGACCGGCAGCGGCTGGAAATCCTGAAGGCCTTGTACCGGGGCGCAAAAATCCTGATTCTCGATGAGCCCACAGCGGTGCTGACACCGCAGGAGACCGAGCAGTTGTTTGGTGTTTTGGCCCATTTGCGCGCACAGGGCACCACCATTTTGCTGATCACGCACAAGCTCAAGGAGGTCATGCGCCTGTGTGATCAGGTGACGGTCATGCGGGGTGGTCGTGTGGTGCAGGAGGTGGCCATTTCGCAGACCTCGATTGAGAGCCTGGCTGAAGCCATGGTGGGGCGCAAGGTGCAAATGGGTCGGCAGGGAGATGCCAGTCTTCCCGTGGGCGAGGTGCTCATGCAGGTGCGTGGCGTGGTGGTGCGCGACGCGCTGAAGGTGGTCCGGCTGGAAGATCTGGACATGAGTCTGAGAGCGGGCGAAATTGTCGGTGTTGCCGGCGTTTCCGGCAACGGCCAGAGCGAGATTCTGGAGGTGCTGTCGGGCTTGCTGGCACCTCAGGCAGGTCAGCTGGATGTTGCTGGACAGACATTTGCAGCAAGTGCCTGGATCGACCCGCGAACGGCCCGCAACCTGGGTATCGCCCACGTTCCGGAAGACCGGCACGAGCGTGCCATGGTGATGAGTTTCGAGGCCTGGGAGTCGGCCGTGCTGGGGTATGAGTCCCTTCCCGCATACAGCCGCAAGGGATGGATGCGACACGCCCGGATGCACAGCGCCACCGTGGACATGATGGCGCGCTTTGACGTGCGTCCACGCAATGACCGGCTCCTCAGCGCGAGCTTTTCCGGAGGGAATCAACAAAAGCTGGTGCTGGCCAGGGAGTTGGGCCAGTCACCCAGGGTGTTGCTGGTCGGCCAGCCAACCCGGGGCGTGGACATTGGCGCCATCGAATTCATTTACACACAGTTGCGTGCGATGCGTGATGCGGGTTGCGCTGTGCTGGTGGTGTCCAGCGAACTGGATGAGATCCTGGCGCTGGCCGATCGCGTGATCGTGATGAACCAGGGACGAGTCAGTGGCGAGTTGCCGATTGCCGAGTGCTCCGAGGCCAGATTGGGGATGCTCATGATTGGAGGGAATGCCGCATGACAGCCAGTCAGCCGATGGCGCGTTGGGTCGAGCTGGGCTTGCTGCCCGTGATCAATCTCCTCGTGGCTTTGCTGGCTGCCGGGGGCGTCGTGGCCCTGGTGGGGCAAAGCCCGGTCGAGGTGCTTTCTGTCTTGATTCATGGTGCTTTTGGCACGCCCCGGGGCCTGAGTTACACCTTGTACTACACGACAACATTCATCTTTACCGGTCTGGCTGTGGCGGTTGCCTTTCATGGGGGTTTGTTCAACATTGGCGGAGAAGGCCAGGCAATTTTGGGCGGACTGGGTGCGGGGCTGGCAGCCCTGTGGCTGTCCAACAGCCAGCCTGCGTGGGTGGTGCTGCCGTCCATGTTGCTTGCCAGCATACTGTTTGGCATGGCGTGGGCGGCGATCCCGGCCTATCTGCAGGCCTATCGCGGCAGTCACGTGGTCATCACCACCATCATGTTCAACTTCCTGGCCAGTACCCTGCTGGTTTATTTGCTGGTTAACCACCTGAAACCACCGGGTTCCATGTCGGTGGAAAGTGCCGCGTTCGGCCCGTCTGCCAAACTCACCAGCATGCACGACTTCCTGGCATGGCTGGGTCAGGAATGGCCTGCATCGCCCTTGAACATCAGCTTTTTTCTGGCTCTGCTGGCAGCCGTGGGGGTGTATTTCCTTCTGTGGCGAACCCGTGCAGGGTATGCCTTGCGGGCGGTCGGCTCCAGCGCCAGTGCGGCCGCCTACGCGGGCATCAAGCCCAGGCACCAGGTGATCGTTGCCATGGGCTTCTCCGGGGCCCTTGCGGGCATGGTGGGCATGAACGAGATTGCTGGCGTCAACGGCAAGCTGCTGCTCGAATTTGTGAGCGGTGCGGGGTTCACCGGAATTGCCGTGGCCTTGATGGGGCGTAACCACCCGGTTGGCATTGTGCTGGCCAGTGTTTTGTTTGGTGCCCTGTTTCAGGGCGGGGCCGAAGTGAGCTTCGAAATACGTGGTTTCAGCCGTGACATGGTGGTGATGCTGCAGGGCTTTATTGTCCTGTTCTCAGGGGCCATGGCTTATGTGATTGCACCGTGGGTCAACCGTGCCGTGATCGCCATGCAGCGGAGGCATCATGGATGACGCCTTGATCGGTGCCTTGCTGGCGTCAACACTTCGGGTGTCCACGCCACTTATTTTGTGTGCCCTGGCGGGCTTGTTGTCAGAGCGCTCCGGGGTGATCGACATTGGCCTGGAAGGAAAAATGCTGGTGGCGGCCTTCACCGCAGGTGTTGCGGGCGTTACCTTCGGGTCCACTGTGCTGGCCTTGTTGCTGGCCATGAGCGTCACCGTGCTTCTGTCCTGGCTGCACGGATTTGCCTGCGTGAGCCATCGTGGCGATCAGGTGGTCTCGGGTGTCGCGATCAACATCATTGCCGCGGGCCTGACCATTGTGCTGGGCATTGCCTGGTTTCACCAGGGTGGACAGACACCGCCCGTGACCAGCGACGTGCGGTTGCAGGCCTTGATGCCCGAGCTGGCGATCCGGGTGCAAGGCACGCCCCTGCTGGGCGCCCTCCTCGGAGAAGGGTTGTTTGGTCACAACATCATGGTGTACGGCACACTGCTGTTGGTGCCGGCCGTCTGGTGGCTGCTCTACCGTACCCGCTTTGGTCTGCGCCTGCGCGCCGTGGGCGAGAACGCGCACATGGTGGACGCGGCGGGCGTGTCGGTGAAAGGCATGCGTTATGCCGCGCTCACACTGAACGGCATGTTGTGTGGGCTGGCCGGCAGCTATCTGGTTCTGGCGCAAAGCGCTTCGTTTGTACCCAACATGACCGCAGGGCGGGGCTTCATGGCATTAGCCGCCATGATCTTTGGCAAGTGGCACCCAGTTGGTGCGTTTTGGGCCTGCCTGTTGTTTGGTTTTCTGGACGCAGTCGCGATTCGACTGCAGGGTGTGCACCTGCCGGGCATTGGTGAGGTGCCGGTACAGGCCGTACAGGCATTGCCTTACCTTTTGACGGTTGTTTTGCTGGCCGGATTCATCGGCAAGACTGTCGCCCCCCAGGCGCTGGGGAAACCGTATCTGAAAGAGCGTTGACCGTCCTCACGGGGCAACGTCAGGGTCATTTTTCTTCAAGGCCAGGGCGGCCTCATACAAGGCGTTGCGTGGTGTGTGGGTAATGTCGGCTGCCAGTTTCACGGCGGTTTTGAGGGGCAGCTCGGCCATCAACAATTTCAAAATGCGCAGTTCCTGGTCGGGCTCCTTTGCTGTTTGGACCGGGTGCAGGACCAATACAAACTCGCCGCGTGAGCGGTTCGGCGTGTCCTTGATCCAATCCGCAAACGCGCCAGCCAATACGGTCGCAATTTCTTCAAACTGCTTGGTCAGTTCACGCCCCACGGTGATACGCCGGTCGCCCAGAACCGCCAGCGCTGTTGCCAGCGCCTCGATGCGGTGCGGGGCTTCCAGCAACACCACGCAGCGCTCCTCCGTGGCCAGGGCACTGACCGCTGTGGCACGTTCGGTGGCTTTGCTGGGCAGGAATCCCATAAAGACAAAATTGCCCTCTTGCATGTTTGTGCCTGCCAGCGACGTCACACCGGCAACACTCAAGGCGGTCGTGATACTGCTGCACCCCGGCAGGGGAACTACGCGCAGTGCGCCCAGTTGCACCGCAGCCACCAGACGGGCCCCAGGGTCGCTGATGGCCGGTGTGCCTGCGTCACTCACGTAGGCAACACGTTGCCCCTGTCGGAGCCGTTCCATCACGACCTCGGCGGCCTGTGCCTCGTTATGTTGGTGCACCGCCAGCAGCCGCGCCGACGGCTTGTCGATGCCGTAGGCGCGCAACAGGGCCTGGGTATGGCGTGTATCCTCGCAGGCAACCGTGTCGGCCAGCTCGAGCACGTGCAAGGCGCGAAGTGTGATGTCAGCGAGATTGCCGATGGGTGTTGCCACCACATACAGCGCGCCTTGCGGGTAGTGTTGATCTGATGCCGCATCGCGGGCTGCCGTGAGGGCACAAGCGTAACTGGAAGTCAATGGTATTTCCTCAAACCAGGGTGATCAAGGCGATGAACAATTCATCAAGCAGCAAACAGGTGGGTGATGCGGCTGAAGACGATGCCTTGCAGCATCTTCAGCAAGCGGGCTTGCGCCTGGTTGAGCGCAATTATCGGACGCCCGGGCGCGGCGGTGGTGAAATTGACCTGATCATGCGCGACCGGGATGGGACCACCGTATTTGTCGAGGTGCGAAAACGCCTGAATGCCAACCATGGTGGCGCGGCTGCCAGCGTGGGCATGGTCAAGCAAAAGCGCCTTGTTTTTGCTGCCCGACATTACCTGATGCGTTTGCGCGAGCCGCCACCGTGCCGGTTTGACGTGGTGGCCGTCGGGAAAGACGGCATCCAGTGGCTGCGTGGCGCGTTCGATGCGTCCTGATAGCACGGGTATCATTGTCCCCATGCTTGAGCAACGTATTCAGCAACACTTTATTGACAGCGCAGATCTGAAGTACCAGGTCGCTGATGTGTTGAGTAAACCCATCGCCGCTGCGGTCCAGGCCATGCTGGCCTGCGTGACCAGTGGCGGAAAGGTGCTGGCCTGCGGAAGCGGTGATTCGGCGGCCGAAGCGCAGCGGTTTGCTGCCAAGTTCATTGGCCGCTTCGAGCGCGACCGCCCGGAATTGGGGGCCATTGCACTGGCCGGCGACGGCACCCTTTTAATGGCCATTGCCGACGGTTATGACTTCAACGCGGTTTTTTCCCGTCAGGTGCGGGCACTGGGCGCTGCCGGTGACGTCTTGCTGGTGATCTCGACCACGGGCGATTCCCCCAATATGCTGGCCGCAATTGAAGCTGCCCATGAGCGTGAAATGATTGTGGTCGGCCTGAGCGGATGCGGGGGTGGCAAAATGGCCCAGGTACTGCGCGATACCGACGTCCATATTTGTGTGCCTCATGAGCGGATAGCCCGCATTCAGGAGGTTCACGTTTTGACTGTGCATTGCATCTGCGATGCGGTCGATGCCCAATTACTGGGTGAACAGGAAATTTCAACATGAAAAAAACACACCGGAAACTTTGGCTTTCACTGGCACTCGCAGGCCTTGTGTCGGTCACTTTGACGGCTTGCTTCCCGCTGATTGTGGGTGGTGCGGCCATTGGCGGGCTGGTCGCAACCGACCGCCGTTCATCGGGAACGGTGCTGAATGACGAAGGTCTTGAGTTGCGCGCCGCCAGCCGGATTCGCGATGGGCTGGGCGAGCGCGGCCACATCAATGTGGCCAGCTACAACGGCCAGGTGTTGCTCACCGGTGAAGTGCCCAATGCACAGGACAAATTGCTGATTGAGCAAATTGTCCGAAAGGTGGAAAACGTGCGGGCGATCGTTAACGAGGTCGACATCCTGGGCAATACAACGCTCACGCAGCGGTCATCCGATTCGCTGGTAACGGGGCGTGTGAAAGCCAATATGGTGGATGCCAAAGACCTGTTTGCGAACTCATTCAAGGTGGTGACCGAGCGCGGAACCACCTACCTGATGGGGCGCGTGACGCAGCGCGAGGCCAATCGGGCGACGGAAATCACCCGTGCCACCAACGGCGTGCAGCGCGTGGTGCGTGTGCTTGAAATCATCTCGGAAGAAGACCTGCAGGGTATGCTGCCGCAGCCCGAGCCCGTCAAAAAGTAATCGGGGGCTGGCGCTTACTTCAGGCGCCTGATCAGGCTTGAGGTGTCCCAGCGCTGCCCGCCCATGTGCTGGACATCGGCGTAGAACTGATCCACCAAGGCCGTCACAGGCAACCTCGCCCCGTTGCGTTTGGCTTCATCGAGCACCAGGCCGAGGTCTTTGCGCATCCAGTCCACCGCAAAGCCAAAATCAAACTGGTCTGCCACCATGGTTTTGCCACGGTTGTCGAGCTGCCAGCTTTGGGCCGCGCCCTTGCCAATGACGTCCAGCACCTGATTCATGTCCAGCCCGGCCTTTTGACCAAAAGCAATGGCTTCACTCAAGCCCTGCACCAGTCCGGCAATGCACACCTGGTTCACCATCTTGGCCAGTTGGCCGGCCCCGCTGTCGCCCACGCGGGTGACGGCCCGGGAAAAGGCCATGGCGACCGGCTGTACGGCGTCAAACGCGGCCTGTTCACCCCCGCACATGACCGTGAGCATGCCGTTCTGGGCACCTGCCTGGCCACCCGAGACGGGTGCGTCCACAAACGCCAGGCCCTTGTTTTTTGCCGCGGCGGACAGTTCCCGCGCCACGTCGGCTGATGCGGTCGTGTGGTCCACAAAAATCGCGCCGCGCTGCATGCCGGCAAATGCACCGTCCGGGCCTAGCGTGACACTTCGCAAATCGGCATCATTGCCGACACAGCAAAAAACAAGGTCGGCAGCGCTGGCCGCCTCACGCGGGGTTGGTGCATGTTTCAGGGCGATAGCCCCCGTGAAGTCTGCGCACCATGCTATTGATTTTGTAGCGTTCCGGTTGTAGGCCGTGACCTGATGGCCGGCGCGGGCCAGATGCCCGGCCATCGGGTAGCCCATGACGCCCAGGCCTAAAAAGGCAACGCGTCGTGAGGGGGTGGTGTCGTAAGTTTTGGCGTTGATGCTGGGCATGGCTGGCGGTCTGGCGCGGGGCGCCGGTTAAACAATGGCGAAGTTTTCTGTCCCGGCGGCAAGATCGAGTGAGCGTCCGCGCTGGCTGTTGAGCTTGATCTGCAGGCGCAGATCGTTCAGGGAATCGGCGTTGCGCAAGGCATCTTCATAGGTGATGAGGTTGCTTTCGTAGGCATCGAACAAGGCCTGATCAAACGTCTGCATGCCCAGATTGCGGCTCTTCTTCATGATCTCCTTGATCTCGGACACGTCGCCTTTGAAAATCAGATCGGCGATCAGCGGCGTGTTGAGCATGATCTCAACGACGGCAGCCCGACCTTTGCCATCTTGCAGGGGAATCAGCCGTTGGGATACAAGTGCCTTGAGGTTGAGGGACAGATCCATCAGCAACTGCGCCCGGCGCTCTTCCGGGAAGAAGTTGATGATGCGATCAAGCGCCTGGTTGGCGCTGTTGGCGTGCAGGGTGGCCAGGCACAGGTGCCCGGTCTCGGCAAAAGCGACGGCGTGTTCCATGGTTTCGCGGTCCCGGATTTCACCCATGAGGATCACGTCAGGTGCCTGACGCAGCGTGTTTTTGAGGGCAACGCCCCAACTGTCTGTGTCCAGCCCGACTTCGCGTTGGGTGACCACACAATTTTTGTGCATGTGCACGAACTCAACCGGGTCTTCAATGGTGATGATGTGGCCAAACGAATTTTCGTTGCGCCAGTCCACCATGGCGGCAACGGTTGTTGATTTGCCGGAACCTGTTGCACCCACCAGAATGCACAGGCCACGCTTGGCCGTCACAACGTCTTTGAGGACCTGGGGCATGCCCAGGCCGTCAATTGTGGGCAACACGGCGGGGATCACCCGCAGGACTAACCCGACCTTGCCTTGCTGGATAAAGGCGTTGACGCGAAAACGCCCGACACCGGTCGGGGAAATCGCAAAATTGCACTCTTTGGTGCGCTCGAATTCCGCCGCCTGCTTGTCATTCATGATCGAGCGGGCCAGCACCATGGTGTGTGACGCGCTCAGGGGCTGCGGCGACACCTTGGTCACTTTCCCGTCAACTTTGATGGCCGGCGGGAAGTCGCCGGTGATGAACAAGTCGCTGCCATTGCGGCTGATCATCAATTTGAGCAAGTCGTTGATGAACTTGGTGGCCTGATCGCGTTCCATGAGAAGTGTCGCTCCCGGGGCAGTTGTTTTACTTCTTATCGCTCAGCCGGGCGCTGACAACGCGCAGGCGAAGTGACAATTTGCGCGCCAGTACGGCCACGAGTCGTGCCGCCAGTGACGGGTTTGCCGTCATCATTTGATCCATGGCTTCTGTTCCCAGAACGGCAATCTCGCAGTCGCTGATCGTGGTGCAGGCTGAAAACCGGATGCCGCTGTCCAGCA
>JBEEMW010000039.1:0-20127 GCA_041192445.1 Pseudomonadota bacterium
GCGTTGTTGGGGTAGAGCTGGGTAAACAAGCGGAACTGCGACTTGCTCAGTTGCATGGGTTGCTTCAGCACCATCCACAGCACACCTTCCGAGCAGGGCGGCGTGGTGAGCGAGCCCATGAATTGGTAGTAGCGCTGGTCGGCGGGCAGCAGCTCGTTCATGTTCAGCAAGTCGCGCGGCATGCGCACGCGGTCGTTGGCGTCCAGCGGCATGTAGGTCCAGACCTTGTCGATAAGCGGGTTGGCCGTGCCTTGCTCCAGCAGCACGGCCACCACGGCCAGCTGGCCTTCGTCGTTCTTGTGGACCAGGTGCGCCACCATGGCAAAGCGTTTGTAGTTGACCTGTTCTTCCGACGGGCTGTGAAAGTGAAACTGCACCAGCTTGTAGTTGGAGCCACGCACAGTGATGCTGTTGTTGCCGGACAAATCGACCTGGATGGTGTGGCCATTGTTCACTACGGTGCCATTGCTGGGCGAATAATTGAACAAGATGGGCTCAGCCGGGCCCTGCAAGGTGGCTGAATCCTCGATGTTGATGGGTGACTGGCGTTTGCCGATGGCGCACACGTTGAAATCCGGCTTGAGGCGGGCCCAGGCTTGTGGCCCGGTGTCGCCCTCGTAGCTCCAGTGCGCCTCGCCGGTGCTGCCTGCATCGGGTGTTGGGTGCCCGGTCAGCGCAGCGGCCTTGGCACGGATGTACTGGCGGCTGGCCTGCGGGTTGACGGCGGGGGCCTCGGCATGCGCATCACTGTGAACCTCACTGGCTGGCAGGGGGCTTGCGGATTTGTCCTTGCCATTGATGACCAGCGTGAATTTCTTGTTGACCACAGCCCCGAGCCCCAAGGCATCGCGCACCTGCTGACCCACTTGCTGGCCCACTTCCCTGGGGCTGGACGCTGCGGCCTGTTTGGGGGGGGCGACCCCGTGCTCGTCTGAAGCCCAGGCCCGATCCACCGGCATCAACACCCCGACCAACCCGATCGCCGCCAGCAGGCTGGTGGTGAGCAGCGCGCTGAGGGCCGAGCGGTCAATATGGCCTGACAAAGGATGTGTTTTCATGGCGGGCGAAGCCTGGCAAGCCTCGTGGGTGGTTTGAGTGCGCAGTCCGTCCGCGCAAATGGATGAACTTAATGGATGAACTTTCAAGGTCTATCGGCACGGTATGGGTGGCGCTTGAGCGCTTTCAGGGGCGTGCGCGCGCTATAGTCACCACCGTGAGCATTCAGACCGACGATTTCGCCCCCTCTCCCCGCGACCCCGCCAACCAGTCCAGCCTGGCGGGCCGGATGGTGTCTGCGGCCCCTTCCTCGCCCCAGGAGGAGGCCATTGAGCGTGCGCTGCGGCCCAAATTGCTGGACGACTATGTCGGTCAGGCCAAGGTGCGTGAGCAGCTTGAGATTTTTATTGGCGCGGCCCGGATGCGCGGTGAGGCGCTTGACCATGTGCTGTTATTCGGCCCGCCCGGCCTGGGCAAAACCACGCTGAGCCACATCATTGCGGCTGAGCTGGGCGTGAACCTGCGCCAGACCAGTGGCCCGGTGCTTGAAAAACCCAAAGACCTGGCGGCGCTGCTGACCAATCTGGAGAAGAACGACGTTCTTTTCATTGATGAAATTCACCGCTTGAGCCCGGTGGTCGAAGAAATCCTGTACCCCGCGCTGGAAGACTACAAGATCGACATCATGATCGGCGAAGGCCCTGCCGCCCGCTCCATCAAGCTGGATTTGCAGCCCTTTACGCTGGTGGGTGCCACCACCCGGGCCGGCATGCTGACCAACCCCTTGCGTGATCGTTTTGGCATCGTGGCGCGGCTGGAGTTTTATACCGCGGAAGAACTGGCGCGCATCGTCAAACGCAGCGCCGGTTTGCTCAAGGTGCGCACCGACGAGCAGGGTGGCTTCGAGATTGCCCGGCGCTCACGCGGCACACCGCGCATTGCCAACCGCCTGTTGCGCCGGGTGCGTGACTATGCCGACGTCAAGGGTACGGGCGAGATCACGCTGGACATTGCCAACAAGGCCCTGGCCATGCTGGACGTGGACCCGCAGGGCTTTGATGTGATGGACCGCAAGCTGCTGGAGGCCGTGATTCACCGCTTCGACGGCGGCCCTGTGGGGCTGGACAACATCGCCGCCAGCATTGGCGAGGAGCGGGAAACGATTGAAGACGTGATTGAGCCCTATCTCATTCAACAGGGCTTTTTGCAGCGCACGCCACGCGGGCGCATTGCCACGCTGGCCGCCTACCGGCATCTGGGTGTGACGCCACCCCGCAGCGACACCGGGCTGTTTCAGGAGTGATCAGCGGCTGATCACTCAGGCCGTGGTCTCGTCCATGGTTTCGTCATCCAGGTGAGAGGTGTCGGCCCAGCCCACCAGCGTGAAGCCCCGGGTGGTCCACAGCAGGCGATTGATGGCCGCGTTGCCCAGCATCCAGGTGCGCGGCTCCTGCAATTCAAGGCCTGCTGCCGCGCGATAAAGAATGTCCATCACACCGCCGTGTGCGACCACGACAATCTGCTGGCCCACATGCCGTGCTGCCAGCGACTGGACGGTATCGAGCACGCGTGTGCGAAAGTCCACCAGCGATTCACCTTCGGGTGGGGCCCAGTCCGGATCGCGTCTGCGCCAGCGCAGCGAGTCTGCTGGCCAGTCGGTCTCGATTTGGGTATAGGTTTTGCCCTGAAAGATGCCAAAGCCGCGTTCACGCAGGCCCTCATCGGTTTGCACGCTCAGGTGGGTGGTGTCGGCAATCGACATCGCCGTTTCCCAGGCGCGCAGCAAATCGCTGCTGTACAGCGCGGCAATCGGGTCGCGGGCCGCAAGGGCCCGTGCGACCCGCTGGGCTTGCCAGCGGCCGGTCTCGTTGAGCGGGATGTCAAGTTGCCCCTGGATGCGGTTTTCAACGTTCCAGGCGGTTTCTCCGTGGCGTACGGCAATGATTTGGGTGGCTTGCATGCCTGCGATTTTACGGAACGCGGGGAAGGTCGATGTTGATGCGTCTGGGCCCCTGCGGCGGATTGGGGAAATCACGCAAGGCGGCCTCAAACATGGGTGGCAAAACCTCGTCGCTTTGGGCCCCAGGTCCGTCGTGCACGGCCCGGGTTTCATAAACCACCCGGGACTGGGCGAGGTCACGAATGGTCAGGCCCACTTCGCGAACGTACTGCGAGGGTTCGGGGTAGGGGTACAGCGGAAACCCGATGCCCACACCGCTGCCACCCGAGCCCGCGTGAACACTGCCCCACCAACCCCGGTTGCGCCAGGGGTCTCGCCAGCGGGCGCTGTTGTCCAGCATCAACCCTTCCCCGATTTGTACGCTGTACCGGGCGCCCTGATCGTCGCGCCGCAAACCGACCCGGTTCAGGGCGGCTTCAACGATGCCTTCGATCCGGGTCTGCCGATCATTGGCGAGCTGGGAGGGCAGGCGCTCAAAACGGTAGGCCGAGCCAGCGGCCACCGAGGGGGCCACCGTGAAGGCGCGGACTTCCGAATCCACCACCCGAACCGTCATGCACCCGCTGACAAGCAAGGTGGCGACGGCGGCCACAGCCATTCGCCAAAGAACCGATGAGATGGACCGTTTCATGGACCCCCCTGCAGGACAAGATTAAATTTGCACCACCTTCAAGGCTGGCAGCGTACCTGACGGCAGGGCCGGAAATGAGTCGGCATCAAACGCCTTGTCACCCTCATCGCTGGCCACACCTGTCACCTTGAGACCCTTGAAGTCGTAACGGGTTCCGTCCATCAGGTGGGACGGCACCACGTTTTGCAGCGCACTGAACATGCTCTCAATGCGTCCGGGGTGCTTTTTCTCCCAGTCCTGCAGCATGAGGCCCACCTGTTTGCGCTGCAGGTTTTCCTGGCTGCCGCACAGGGTGCAGGGAATGATGGGGAAGGCGCGGTGGGTGGCCCAGCGGATGAGGTCTTTTTCGGCCACGTTGGCCATGGGGCGGATCACGATGTGTTTGCCGTCGTCACTCACCAGCTTGGGTGGCATGCCTTTGAGTTTCCCGCCAAAAAACATGTTCAAAAAGAAGGTTTGCAGCATGTCATCACGGTGATGGCCCAGCGCAATTTTGGTGGCACCCAGCTCGTCGGCGACGCGGTACAAAATGCCCCGGCGCAGGCGGCTGCACAGGCTGCACATCGTCTTGCCTTCGGGAATCACCCGCTTGACGATGGAATAGGTGTCCTGGTTTTCAATGTGAAACGGCACGCCCAGCTGTTTCAGGTAAGCCGGCAGGATGTGATCCGGAAAACCGGGCTGTTTCTGGTCCAGGTTGACGGCAATCAACTCGAAACGAACGGGCGCACGGGCCTGCATCTTGAGCAGGATGTCGAGCATGCCGTAGCTGTCCTTGCCGCCCGACACACAGACCATCACGCGGTCGCCTTCTTCAATCATGTTGAAGTCGACGATGGCCTGGCCCACCTGACGACACAGGCGTTTTTCCAGTTTATGCGTCTCGCGCTCGATGTGCATCGCCGCTTTGACGGTGGGTTGAATGTCTTCTTCGATCCAGATTGCGCTCATGACCATTGCCCCGTTTCAACGCGAATTGCCACTTCGCAGTCGTCAAAAATCGCCAGCTTGGCGATTTTGACCCGCACACCCAGCACGCCGGGCAACTGCATCAGGCGGTTGGCCAGCTTGCCGATCAGGCTCTCCAGCAAATTCACGTGTTCTGCCGTGCACTCGTCGATGATGATTTTGCGCACCTTGCGGTAGTCCAGTACATGCAGGATTTCATCGTTGAGTGGCAGCAGGGCCTGTGCGCCGAGGTTGAGCTCGGCATCCACCTGAATCGGTTGGGGCGCCGTTTTTTCAAATTCCAGAATGCCCAGGCTGGCGTCAAAACGCAGGCCGGTCAGTGTCAGGGTCTGGTTGCCGTTGAGTGGGTTCATGGGTGGTGGTGGGTGGTCAGCCGCGGCTTACATCAGCGAAAAATCGCGTTCAAATTTCATCAGGTGCTGGCCACCGTCCACCAGCAGTGTGGTGCCGGTGATGGACTGGTTGTCCAGCGCAAATTTCACGGTGGCCGCGACATCTGCCGGGGTGGAGGAGCGACCCAGAGGGGAGAGCTGGTGCCGGGCCTGGAACTGCTCATCGGTCAGTAGCGGGCTGGTCAGGGTCAGGCCCGGTGCCACCCCCACCACGCGAATTTCGGGGGACAAGGCCAGTGCCAGCATGGTGGTGGCGGCTTCCAGGGCGGCCTTGGACAAGGTGTAGCTGAAAAAGTCGGGGTTCTGGTTCCACAGCTTCTGGTCCAGCAGATTGACCACCACGCCGCTTGCAGGCTGGCCCTCGCCCCGGTTACGGGCTTGTACGTGGGTGTGCAAGGCTTGCGCCAGCAAAATGGCCGCCCCTGCATTGCTGCGCATGTGTTTTTCCATGGACGCAAAACCAAAGGTGGCCGCCGTATCGTGCTCAAAGGTGGACGCGCTGTTGACCACCGCATCCACTTGCCCAAAGTGGTTGATGACCTGGGGCAACAGGTTGCGCACCGCGGACTCATTTGCCAGATTGGCCCTGAATGGGGCGCTAGCCCCCGCCAACAGGGCGCAATCAGCTACTGTTTTTGTAGCGTCTTCGAGTGAGTCGCGGTAATGTATGGCGACCTGCCAGCCATCTTTCGCCAGCGCGAGCGCAATTTCGCGGCCCAGACGTTTGGCGGCGCCGGTGACCAGAACGGTACGGGGAGATTTAGGGACGGACATTCGGGGACAATTCATTCTGCAATGACAACACCCCCCAGTTTAACGACCCCCCCCGACGCCCTCCAATCCCGCCTGAGGCAGGCCATTCAGGACGAGGGGGGATGGATCGGTTTTGATGCCTTCATGGCGCAGGCCCTGTACACACCGGGCCTGGGTTATTACGCCCATGACGGCGCAAAATTTGGAGTCATGCCGGTGGGGGTGAAGGGGCAGGGCAGCGATTTTGTGACCGCACCCGAGATGACACCCTTTTTCGGTCGGGCATTGGCGGTGCAAGTGGTACAGGCCTTGCAGGTCACCGGCACCCATGAGGTGTGGGAATTTGGTGCGGGTTCTGGCGCACTGGCGTTGCAGTTGTTGCAGGCCCTGGGCGAGCAGGTTCACCGCTACACCATTGTCGATATTTCAGGCTCGCTGCGGGCACACCAGCAGCAGACGCTGGCCGCCCATGGTGACAAGGTTCGGTGGGTCAGCGAATTGCCGCAAACCCTGCAGGGGGTGGTGGTGGGCAATGAGGTGCTGGATGCCATGCCGGTGAAGTTGCTGGCGCGTGCGCAGGGAGCGTGGTTTGAGCGTGGCGTCGCGCTCAGGCCGGGCCCGAACCCAGGCACTGGTCCAGGTCCGGCAGAAATGTCCGGGCCCGGCCTGGTCTGGCAGGATCGTGCCACCGATTTGCGCCCGCCTGTAGAGATCGCCGGTGGGCACGACTATGTGACCGAAATTCACCAGCAGGCCGATGGTTTTGTACGCACCTTGGGCGAGCGGCTGACACGGGGCGCGGTCTTCCTGATCGACTATGGTTTTCCGGAAGCTGAGTACTACCATGCGCAGCGTCACATGGGCACGGTGATGTGCCACCGCGCCCATCTGGCTGACACGGAGCCGCTGCTTGATGTGGGGCTCAAGGACATCACGGCGCATGTCAATTTCACCGGCACGGCGCTGGCGGCGCAGGATATCCCCGGCTTCGGTGTGCTGGGTTATGCCACGCAGGCGCGGTTTTTGATGAACTGTGGTTTGCTGCACCTGCTGGAAGGTGCGTCATTGCAGGACCGCAGCATGGCGCAAAAACTGGTCATGGAGCATGAAATGGGCGAGTTGTTCAAGGTCATCGGTTTCTTCAAGGGCGAGCCCTGGGACGCCATCGGTTTTGCACAGGGGGACCGTACCCACAGGCTCTGAACCTGCTGGCCCGTCCGCACTGATTTGGCCATTTCGCGTTAGCATCGACCCTGGCCGATTTGCAGCAAAAACCCATGAGTACCACCACCCGAACCGAAACGATAGAACGTACCCAGCGTCCCTGGGGCTGGTATGAAACCGTGTCAGAGGTTGAGGGCCACAAAATCAAGCGTATCCGGGTGGAGCCGGGCCAGCAGATCAGCCTGCAAAAACACCATCAGCGTGCCGAGCATTGGGTGGTGGTTCTGGGCACAGCCCGGGTCACGGTGGGTGAGCTGTTGCTTGATTTGGCAACCGGACAACACATCGCCATTGCCTTGGGCGAAGTACACCGCATTGCCAACCTGACCGCAGATCCGGTGGAAATTATCGAGGTGCAGCTGGGCAGTTATCTGGGTGAGGATGACATTGTCCGGTTGCAAGATGACTATGGCCGGTCTTGAGCTTTCCGCAACTTCACGGGCACAATACGGTGGCCACTTTTTTTCATAGGATGTCGGTTTGAAACATGACGTAGACACGGGCCTGTCTGGCCCCGATGTATTTTCCGGAATTGTCGGGCTCAAGGCCTGCGTGGACATTGGCGGCACCAAGGTCGCGGTGAGCGTGGCCGACACCGACGGCATTCGGGGTCGGGTGACCGAACCCACGGCCAAGGAAGGCGACAAGGACGCGCTGGGGCAACAGATCGTTCGCCTGATCGGGCAGAGTTGCGCCAGCGTCGGTTTGTCTGCCGCCCAGGTGTCGGCGGTGGGGGTGTCGTCTTGCGGCCCGTTTGTGATGGTGGATGCTTGCATCGAACTGGCTGCGCCCAATATTTGTGGTGGCATGGCCGGCAAGGCGCGTGGTTTGCCCAATGACTGGATGAGTGCCGTGCTGGAAGCGCCGCTGCGCGCGGCATTTGGCCAGGTCCGGGTGGCCAATGACGGCATTGGTGCCCTGGAGGCGGAGCGCCGCTGGGGTGCATTGCAGGTCAATGGCCGGGCGCTGGACCATTGCGCTTATGTCACCTGGAGCACAGGCATCGGGGTGGGGCTGTGTGTGGACGGCCATGTGCTGAATGGCAAGAATGGCAACGCAGGTCATGCGGGCCACATGTTTGTCAGCGACAACCTGGATGCCTTGTGTGGTTGCGGCAATATCGGCGATGTCGAGGCGCTGATTGCCGGCAACGCCATTCCCAGGCGTTTTGCCGCAGCGGGCTACGCCGATGCTGCTACACTTTTTATAGCTGCTTACGCAGGTGATACGGGGGCTGAGGCCATTATTGATGACTTGTGCAAGGTCATGGGCCGCACCTTGTACAACCTGGTTGCAACCCTGGATCTGCAGCGCATCAGCATGGGTGGCAGCGTGTTTTGGCACCATAGAGACTACCTGCTGCCCAAATTGCGCTCACACATCACCGGCAAACTGGGTGCCCTGACCAACGGTTTCGAGCTGGTTCCGGCTGGCCTGGGTGACAAGGTGGGTGATTACGCGGCACTGGCCCTGGTTTGCTGATCGGGCCGTAGCGTCGCCATTACGGCGTCAGGGTCCACTCGTGTGCGCAGTGTTTGCAGCGCACGTGGGCCTCACCATTGCGCCGGTCTTCCTGCACCAGCGTCAGGCGTCCATAGGTTGCGCAATGTGGGCAGTTCGCCTGGTTGGCCAACTCTTCGGCGTGCATCAGCAAATACAAATACCGGCGCAAGGCCCACAGACCGACGCCGCCGCTGACGATACAAAAAACCACATCCAGCAGTTTCTCGCCCACCGTGCCGCCCCGAAACGCCTCCATGCTGGCCATCAGGGCAATCACGCATAAAAAGGCGAGCAACATGTGGGCGTGGCTGCTCAGGAGTTCGCGCTCATACCATTTGCGAAATCCCACGCGACGGATGCCTTCTGCCAGGCCAAGATTGAGTCTGCTCATGGACCGGATGCTGACACAAAATCAAAATTGATGTGTGCCAGGGTCCAATCCGGCCTACTGCACCTACTGCACCTACTGCGCCGGCTTGGCCGTTCAGGGCTTGAGCTTCAGGGCCAGCACTTTGGCAGCCACACACTGGCCCTGCACCTGGCCACCTTCAATCCCGAACCGGTAATGGATACCGGCGTAGAGCCTGGACAGCGCTGCTTCATCCGCCGCCACCTTGAAGCTCTTGAAGCTGCGTGGTCCCCAGCCCCGGTCGTTGTGGGTGTTGTCGGTAAAACCGGTCTCCACGCCGAATACCTGTCCTAAAACTGCTGCTGCTGCACTGGACTGCACCGAATGCCCGGACGGGTATTCCGGGAAGGGTGGTGTGGCCATCAGGGGGGGCGTCCAATTGCTGTCGATCACCAGCTGGACGTAGGTGACCGGCCGCAACAGGTTGACGGTGTATTTGGTGGCCCAGCCGGCAACGAAGGCGTCGGACATGGCCATGTTGAGCCGGACGTGGGTCTGGGCCGCCATCGCCAGCGTGGCTTTGCGTGATTTCAGCAGGTCGTTGGCGATAAAGGACCAGTGGCCGGCAGGGGTGGGTGTTTTGCCCGGATCATCCGCCCAGTACAGCGCAAACTGCCGCTGCTCTTGCGTGGCCTGCGTGCTGGTGCGGTAAACCTCGCTGGCGTCTTTGTAAAACGCCGAGGAGGTGTCCTCCGAATAGGGCGGCGGCGGCGGGGCCGGGCAGTCTTTGGCGCCCTTCAAGACGAAGGGGCGGTTTTCACCCCACCATGGCAGCAAGGGCGGGGCGAACGCCGGCGGCGTGGCGCTCCAGCGGCCCGCTCCGCTGGGCGGTACATAGTTTTCACGGTTGCGCCGGATCGGGCCCCAGGCCTCATGGCCGCCGTCCGTGCGGGCCCAGGTCATGATGGCCATGGCCATCAGCTTGCCAAAGGTCTCGGAGCGGTTGGTGATGTCGGGTGTGATGTTGGTGGGGTCGAAGTCCTGGCTGTATTTCAGGGGCAGGCTGCGTTCCAGCAAATCAATACGTGCCTTGTTCTCAGGCGTGGCGGTGCTGAACATCATGCGGGTCATGGTGGCCAGAGAGGCATTGGCAACCGTGGGCCAGTGCAGGGGTTCATCGGGCTGCGCCCATGGCAGGGAACTCAACTCATTGAGCTGCCCCGCCAGACTGGCGTAGCCGGGCATGCCGGGAACAATCGATTCATACAGGGTGAGACCCAGATAACCCAGGGCCCTGGCCGCCACCGGGGGGCTGAAACCCGGTGTCTGCTGCGTGAGCAGCAAAACCAGCGAGAACCAGTCGGTTGCAACGCCTGCGCTGAAAGTATCGGCTGAACGGGCTGCAGCGACCGGTTCCTTGACCTGTGCGAACGCGTCAAATGGCTGCAGGGACGTTGCCAGCAAGCCAATGGACAGTCCCCAGGCGAGGCGACGTGATGTTGATCGGTTGCGCTGTTTCATGGTGCTTTCCAGGCACTGATGCCTGCCTCTTTGTCCATCACATAAAAATCGTCAGCCTGAACCGTTTGCCACGGCCCCCAGCCACCGTGAGGCCACTGAACCCGCAGCTTTACTGCAGTTGCCTGGCCCAAACCGAAATGCATCCAGCCCAAATGTCCGCTGGCGTGCCCGCCGCCCACGGTCAGTTCCTGGCGGATCACACGCTCACCCAAATTGACTTCAACCCAGGCACCCACGGCATCGCGGTTGCCACCGGTTTGCTTGAGCCGGACCTGCAGCCAGTGGTTCAAGGGAAGTGGCTTGTCAGCCGTGCCCGCACCCACATTGCGCCAGAGCTGGGCCTTGTCCCAGCGATTGACCACCACCATGTCCAGCAACCCGTCGCCGTTCAGGTCGGCCAGCATGCCGCCGCGCCCGCGCCGGAAGCTGGCAACCCCGGCCTGTTGACCGGCTTCGACAAAGCGCCCGTCGGTTTGTTGCAGGAGCAGGTTGTTGGGGTCCAGTGTCGCGAAATCAGGCATGGTCGATACATTGCCCTTCACAACAAACAGGTCTGCGAATCCGTCATGGTTCACGTCTGCAAACTGCGCATGCCAGGCGGTTGAGGGGTGGATATCGCCGCCCACATAAGGCCGGTGCGCGGTGACGCCCCGTTTGTAGGCCATGTCGGTAAACGTGGGCTTGCTGCCATCGCCGTCGATTTTTTGCAGTTTGTTGTCAGCCATGCTGGTGAGAAACACGTCGGGCAAGCTGTCACCATCCACGTCGTGGCTGGCAATGCCCATGCCCCAGATTTGCAGCGGTTTCCAGCCCTGGGCTTCGGTGTAGGCCACGGGGGGCTGGCCCGGTGAGAGTTTCCACAGTTGTTCCTGCCCCCCTTTGTAAAATTCGCGGTCGTTGCTGACACGAAGTGCAGGCTCTCCCTTGCGGTTCCAGTCTGAAAAAAGCATGGACAAAGCGCAATAACCGGGTGTCAGCGGTATGGGCGGCGCAAAGCCCCTACCCGATGCAGCCGGGCGCAACAGGATGCCCGGTGTACAGCTACCCCAGGGGAAATCGGGTTTGCTGCGATCCACATAGGTGCCAATGGCCAGCGTTGGCCAGCTCTGGCCCCGCTCCCAGGTTGCCGAGAATGCGGTGTGCCAGGCGTTGCTTTTGGGAATGCCCCACTTCTCGTTGGCGTTTTCGAACTTGCAGGCCCCCAGACCGCGGAAGACCTCGATCTCGCCCACACGCAACACCACCAGATCGGTCTGGCCATCACCGTCAATATCCAGCGGGTAAGCGCCAATGGCACTGGTCAACTCCAGGCCGGAGCGCTCTTCCTGCAGCTTGAGCGGCCCGCCACGCGCGCTGCGGTTGCGGTAGAACTTGGCTTTGTTGACACCTGCCGTGACGTAGACCTCGGGCAGGCCATCACCATCACAGTCAAAGGTGGCCACGCCGCCACCCACCATGAACTCTCCCTCGCCTTCAAAGCGGCTTTGCAGGCCCGCGCTGTCGGTTTCTTCAACGAAGCGGGGAATGACGGGGGCGGTGATATCAGCCGCGGTAGCGCCTTGAAGTGCCCCGGCACCGGCCAGCAAAAAATGAGGTAGTTTGTGAAAAAGTTTGTGCATCGTGTGTCCGTTAAACAGTAACCCAACTGCCTGTTTTTTCTGATTCAAACAGGGCGTCGATAACCCGCATATTCAGGATGGCGTCTTCAACGCCGTAGGGCAGGGCCATCTCGCCGCGAATCACCCTGGAGAACGCATCACATTGCAGGGTGTACATGTCACACGGCGGCAGGGTGACGGTGGATACGGATGAGCCGTCCAGGGCCGATCCGTCGTCGGTGTGGATATGGGTTGCGCCGCCCAGCGGTGCGTTGAAAGGGATCTGGACTTCGATGCGTTTTTGGGTGCCGCAAACCTGCACCCGCTGGTACGTGACCGATTGGGTTGACACCGTGAAGTCCAGGCGTCGGCCGTCACCAAAATCCAGCAGGGCGCTGACCGTGCGATCGGTCTTGAAATCGGGGTCGCGGTCGATCAGGGCAATCACCCGTCTGGGTTCTGCCTCAAACAGAAAACGGCCGATCACGACGGGGTAGCAGCCAATGTCGTACAAGGCGCCACCGCCCACATCCAGCTGGTTGCGGATGTTGTTCACATCGCGGTTGAAATAGGCAAAGCAGGCCTGCACCACGCGCAGGTCACCCAGCGCGCCACTGCGCACCTGGTCCCGCACCTGCAACCACTGCGGATGAAAGCGCACCATGAAGGCTTCCATGATGTGCACCTTGTCTGCAACCTCGCGCAATTCGGCGGCCTGTGTCGCGTTGAGTGCGAATGGTTTTTCGCACAACACGTGTTTGCCGGCCCGTGCCGCGAGCAGGGTCAGGGGCACATGCAAATCGTTGGGCAAGGGGTTGTAGATGGCCTCGATTTCCGGGTCGGCAATCAGTTCCTCGTAGCTGCCATAAACCGTGGGAATGCCAAACTGGTCGGCCACCACACGTCCCCGCTCAGGCGAGCGGGAGGCAATGGCGCGAACGTCGCAACAATCCCCTTTCAGCATCGCTGGAATGACTTTTTCCAGACCGATTTTGGCGGTGCTCAGTACACCCCACTTCACTTTTTTCATGGTCATGCTTTTTGCTGCGCCCGCTGTCAAATGAACGAATTCAGCAGGTTTTCAAGGTTTTCCTGCCGGCCGGAAACGGGGCGGGTGTCGGTGTTGTTTTGCAGGACGCGCGCAGCAACGCCGTCCAGACTCATCTTCCCGCCCAACAACTCCTGGCCGAAGCCGGACTGCCAGCCTGCGTAGCGATCCTGGGTGCTTTTGGCAAACCGGCCATCCAGAATCATTTTTTCTGCAATCAGCAGCGCACGCGCCGTGACGTCCATGCCGCCAATGTGGCCAAAGAACATGTCCTCGGGGTCAATCGACTGGCGGCGAACCTTGCTGTCAAAGTTCACACCACCCGTGGTAAACCCGCCGGCCTGCAGGATCAGGTACATCACCAGTGCGGTCTCGGGAATGTTGTTGGGAAACTGGTCGGTATCCCACTGGCATTGCATGTCGCCCCGGTTCATGTCAATCGAGCCGAAGATGCCCAGATCAACGGCGGTGGCAATCTCATGCTCGAAGCTGTGCCCCGCCAGGGTGGCGTGGTTGCCTTCGATATTGACTTTGACCTCTTTCTCCAGGCCGTGTTTGAGCAGAAACCCGTAAACCGTGGCGACGTCGAAATCGTATTGGTGCTTGGTCGGTTCACGCGGCTTGGGTTCCAGCAGGATGGCACCCTTGAACCCGATTTTGTGTTTGTAGTCCACCACCATGTTCAGAAAGCGGCCCATCTGGTCCAGCTCGTGGCCCATGTTGGTGTTCAGCAGGGTTTCATACCCTTCACGACCACCCCACAAGACGTAATTTTCACCGCCCAGCTTGAGCGTGGCGTCCATTGCTTCCTTGACCTGCAAGGCAGCCAGGGCAAAAATTTCCGGGTCCGGATTGGTGGCAGCGCCCGACATGAAACGGCGGTGGCTGAACAGATTGGCGGTGCCCCACAGGAGCTTCATGCCGGTGGCCTGTTGTTTGGCCGCGAGCACATCCACCATGGCGTGCAGGTTGGACACACTTTCACGCGGTGTGCTGCCTTCTGGCGCGACGTCGCGGTCATGAAAGCAGTAGTAGGGCGCCCCCAGTTTCTGGAAAAACTCGAACGCGGCATCAGCCTTGGCGCGTGCGGCGGCCATCGGGTCAGCCATGTGTTGCCAGGGGCGCTCAAAAGTGCCGTCGTAACCAAAGGGATCGAAGCCATTCCAGCAGAAGCTGTGCCAGTAACAGGCCGCGAAACGCAGGTGGTCTTCCATGCGTTTGCCCATGACCAGGCGGTCACGGTCATACCACTTGAAAGCCAGTGGATTTTTTGATTCGGCACCTTCAAAACGGATAGGTTCGACAGCGTGGAAGTAGGAGCTCATGGGTTTCCTTGGAAAAACTAAACAGGTGTTTTTGGAACGGATTGCAGGGCCGGGTAAATTGCCCGAAAGCGTGCATAACGGGGCGCGAGAATATCGAGTTCCCGGGCGTCAGGTTGATAGACACGGGTTACTTCAGGGGCAATACAGACGGATGCCAGCGGGGCCCCTGTTGCCAGCCAGGCGAGCCGGGCCGCGCCCAGCGCACCACCTGCTGCCGAACCCTCGTGGGTCACGATCTCGACATCCAGCGAGGTGGCCAGTTGCTGCGCCCACAGCGCACTGCGGGCGCCACCGCCAACCAGCGAGAGGCGACTGACCGAACTTCCCGCCGCCTTCAGGGCACGCAAGCCGTCGGTCAGGCCAAAACTCACCCCCTCCATCACGGCATAGGCCAGGGCTGCGGCGTCGGTATCGTGGCTGATCCCATGAAAGCTGCCACGGGTTTGTGCGTCGTTGTGGGGTGTGCGTTCGCCACTGAGGTAGGGCAAAAACAGGGGGGCGCTGGCGCGTTGTGTCGCATTCAGGCTTTTTGCCTGAGCTTCCAGCCTGGCCTCCGACTCGGCGCCCAGCAGTTTGGTTGCCCATTGCAGGCAACTGGCGGCCGAGAGCATGACGCTCATCTGGTGCCAGCGATCCGGCACGGCATGACAAAACGCATGGGTCGCGCTGGCCGCATTGGGTTGGTAGCTGGGCGTGACAACAAACAGGACGCCACTGGTTCCCAATGACAAAAAGCCCTCACCCGCGTTGACCGCGCCCATGCCCACCGCACTGGACGCGTTGTCACCTGCGCCGCCCGCCACCACGATGCCGGGCGGCAGGCCCAGTGTTTTGGCCGCCTGCGTGCTCAGCACACCACTGGCTTCATGGCCTTCCACCAGACGCGGCATCTGAGCGACCTTGAGTCCGGTGAGTTCAAGAAGCGCTGGTGACCAGGCGCGTTTTTCAATGTCCAGCCACATGGTTCCGCTGGCATCCGACATGTCGGTCACGTGTTCACCGGTCAGTTGCAGGCGAACATAGTCTTTGGGCAAAAGCACTTTGGCAATCTGCGCAAAAATGGCCGGCTCATGGGTGGCCAGCCAGCGCAGTTTGGGCGCGGTAAACCCGGGCATGGCCAGGCTGCCAGCGATCTGGGGCAAGGCCGGCAGCTCGGCCATCATCTGGGCGCATTCCAGGGCGGCGCGGGTGTCGTTCCATAAAATGGCCGGGCGCAACACCGCGTTGTTCTTATCGAGCAGCACGGCACCGTGCATTTGGCCCGACAGGCCAATGGCCTTCACCGCCGCGTAGGCGCCGGGGTAACGCTGGCCGAGCTCGGCCAGGGCCGTTTGTGTGGCCTGCCACCAGTCAGCCGGTGCCTGCTCGCTGTGCCCTGCATGAGGCCGGGAAACCGTGAGCGCTGCACCGGTGGTGCCGATCACCCGGTGATCGTTGTCAAGCAGAAGGACCTTGACCTCCGAGGTGCCAATGTCAATGCCAAGAAACATCAATCGCTCCAATTTTCGGGTTGCCTGATGAACGCGTGTTTTGTTCGCCAGGATCGGGAGCAAATTTGCTCCCTGCAGGAACCATATTGACTGGCGCACCTGTCAGCATGGGCCTCAGGAACCGGTGCAGTACCAGCGCAGCAGAGCCGACTGCAGCCGCCAGCAGCCCGTAACGTGCGGCCCGCACGGTGGGTGTGGGCATGCCCGCCAGCAAGGCATAACCAGCCAGTGTCTGAATGGCGGTGTCGATGAGTTCAGGGTTGTTGACGCATGATTGACCACCCACCACAACAATGCGGGGGTTGAACATGACGTCCAGGTTCTGGATGAGGACGCCCAGGAATTGACCGGCCTTGCCAACGCCCCCCTTTGCCAGCAATGCCCGGGAACCGATGTAGGTTTCGGCACAACCCCGGCGCCCGCAGGAGCACAGCGGGCCGTCAACCTGCATGATGGTGTGGCCAATTTCTCCGGCCATGCCAATGGCCCCGGTAAACAGCCTGTCGTTCAGCACAATGCCGGCACCTACACCCACATCGCAGTTGATGAAAATGAGGGGGTCTTTGCTCTCACCGGTGGCAAACTCGTATTCACTCAAGGCCGCTGCATCGGCATCGTTTTGCAAATGAACGCCGGTTGGCGGTACACCCGCGGCGGTGAAAGCCTTTGAGATGAGCTTCAGGAATTCCACGTCACGCCATCCCAGATTGGGGGCGAAACGCACAATGCCGGAGTCATCGCTGATGGCACCTGGCAAGCAGACGCCCACGCCAGACAACTGCAGCCCGCGTGCCGCCAGTTCCTTGCAAAGGCCCTGAACCATGCGGGCGGTCTGTTTGCAAACCCGGTCGGGCCGGGTGCTGTCCAGCACCATCTCGGCCTGCGAAATCACCACGCCGGTGAGCGACACGCAGACCGCGCGCAGGCATTCAACGGCGATTTCGACGCCAATCAGGACCCGCACATCGGCATTGATACGCAGTGGTGTGGAGGGGCGCCCCAACCCATCCGAGGCAACCGGTGCACTGGCTTCACTGAGCCAGTTTTCATCCAGCAACTCGCGCACCAGCGCGCTGACGGTTGATTTGGTCAGCCCGCTTTGCGAAGCGAGCCGTGCGCGTGACAAGCCGGGCTGTGCCCGCAGCAGCCGCAGCAGCACGCTGCGATTGATGCGTTTCAGCAGCTGCTGATCACCCGTCGTTTTCATGCCAGTTACCTGGCAGGTCGTTCGGCCTGCGTTTTCCCCGCTGGCTGTTTGCCCAGAATGATCATGCCCAGCACTTCGTCTTCGGTCACATCCTGCGTGCGGTAGGTACCGACCAGCTTGCCGTTCTTCATGACAGACAGGCGATCACTCAGTGCGAAGACGTCATGCATGTCATGGCTGATCAGGAAAATGCCAACGCCTTCGGCCTTGAGTTGTTTGATCAGGTTGCCCACCATGGCGGTTTCTTCTGGCCCCAGTGCGGCGGTAGGCTCATCCATGATCAAAATTTGGGCATTGAAGTAGATGGCGCGGGAAATGGCCACCACCTGCCGTTGACCACCGGAGAGGCGCCGCACGGGGGTATGGTAATTTTTGAAGTTCTTATTCAACCGCTGAAACACTTTGCGGGCGTCAGCGTCCATGCGATGGTCGTCAAGCGTATTCCACTTGGTGAGCAATTCGCGCCCTAGGAACAGGTTTGCAACCGAGTCCAGATTGTCGGCAAGTGCCAGTGTTTGATAGATGGTTTCAATGCCCAATGCCTGTGCGCCCGCGGGGGTGCGAATGTGGGCCTTCTCGCCATTGATGATCACGTCGCCGCTGTCAATAGGATAGGCACCTGCCAACATCTTCATTAGCGTGGACTTGCCTGCGCCGTTGTGGCCCAGCACTGCTACCACTTCACCAGGGTAAAGAGTGAGGCTAACGTCATCTACCGCGTGAACGCCGCCGAATGCTTTCTTGATATTCCGCAGATCGACCAGACATTTGTTCAAATCCACATTGGCTTTCATTTTTGGTATGTTTTCGGAAGAACTCACAGCATGTCTCCTGTCCATTTTCGGTAAGCCACATCAAATACAACAGCCGCAATCAACACCTGGCCGATAACGATGTAGCGCACGCCAATAGATACGTCGAGCAGCAACATGCCGCTGTCAATGCATTGCATGATAAGTGCACCCAACACTGACCCCAAGATCGTCCCGCTGCCACCTGCCAACGCCGTTCCGCCAATCACGGTTGCTGCGATTACCAAGAGTTCCAGGTTGTTGCCTAGCGTGTTGGTGCCTGCATTGAGGCGAGCAATGGATACCACCGCTGCAATGGTTAGCAACGCTGAGACCAATAGGAACAGCTGCATAGTGACGCGCTTGACTGGAATCCCCACCAGCGCTGCGGCATCCGGGTTGCCTCCCATGGCAAATATGTAGCGGCCAAAACGAGTACTCTTCACAATGAAGGACACGAAAAGGGCGATTGAACCCCAAATCACGACCGGCAACGGAATGCCTTGTGGCTCTGCTTTGTTTGGGATTTGGTAAGAATTCATCACTGCTATGAAACCCATCACAATCACGATGGGAATCAGCGCCAGCAACAGGTCAACCGCAAAAGAGTTCATAGGCACGTCGTAGCGTTTTTTTGCCCGACGTTTGTTTACCATTCCAATCAAAATGCCAATGCTGATCACTGCACCAAGGGCCCAGCTCACGACGGTTCCAAGACCGCCGTTGTAACCGCCGCCTAATGACAGGAAAAACTCGTCTGTTAGTGGCTGCGTCTTGCCGTTTGCCACCATGAAGGAAGCACCTCGGAACGACATGAGTCCACCTAAAGTGACGACGAAAGACGGTACACCCACGAACGACGTCAATGCACCTTGGTATAAGCCGACTGCAATGGCTACAGCAAAGCCGGCCAAACATGCGGCAGGCCAGGACCAGTTCAAGGTGTAGATCAAAAAGGCGATCAGTACACCCACGAAACCCAAGACCGAGCCCACGGAAAGGTCGATGTTGCGCGTAACAATCACCAACACCATCACTGTGGCCAAAATGCCCACCACAGCAGTCTGCTGGGCGACGTTGTATAGGTTCTCTGCGGAAAAAAATATTCCGTCGGACAAAATATTAAATACGACGGTAATGACTACCAACACTCCGGCCATGAGCGCCATGCGCCAATCAATTGCCGAATGCTTTAAGTTCTGCAGCACTAGTTTCACGGGCTACTCCCAACAAATTCAAAGAACACGAAATTCAAACGACACCGCGGGCCCCAGGCTTGCGCCCGGCCCGCGGTGTGTACTAACAAAGCTCAGTAAATGGGCTTATTTGCAGACAGTAACCGATGGGTCAGTCACGCCCTTGCAAAGGTCTTCCTTCTTCATGTGGCCATGCAAGACCACATCCAGATTGGCACGTGTAACAGGAGTTGGCTTCAACAAGATGCGGTGCACAGGAACCTTTTTGTCACCAGCCAGGTAATCCGATGCGCCAGATGCGGCTTTGCCAGCACCCAGTTCGACAGCAGCTTTCGCGCCTGCGGTACCGATGTCAACCGAGTTTTTCCAAACCGACACAAGTTGTGTACCCAGTGCAACGCGATTCAAAGCAGCAAAGTCACCGTCCTGGCCAGATACTGGAATACCTTTCAGGCCTTTTGCATTCAGTGCGGCAATTGCACCACCAGCCATGTTGTCATTCTGAGCAATCACGGCATCAACCTTGTTGCCGTTCTTGGTCAGAATTTGTTCCATGTTCTTTTGCGCATTAGAGGGATTCCAATCAGAAGAGAATTCTTCACCAACAATCTTCACGTCGCCGCTCTTGATAGCTGCTTCCAGCACTTCACCAGCGCCTTTACGCAAGAATCCTGCATTGGCATCGCCTGGATCGCCCTTGATGATGGCGTAGTTGCCCTTAGGCTTAACCTTCAAGACTTCGCGCGCAGTAATACGGCCAACTTCCTCGTTATCAAAAGTGATGTAGGTGACACCTGGCGCAGCAATCAGGCGGTCGTAAGAAACCACTGGAATTTTCAATTGAGCCGCTTTATTGATCGCAGGCATGATGGCATCTTTGTCTTTAGCCAAAATGATCAGTACCTTGGCGCCTTTGGCGATCAGGCCGTCGATGTCGGCTAATTGCTTTTCAGCGGAAGCACCAGCATCAGACATGATGTACTTGGCTCCGGATTTGGCCAATTCAGTCTTGATGGCGGCTTCGTCGATTTGCCAGCGTGGCTCCTGGAAAGTGTCGTAGCTTACGCCCACGATCAGTTGAGCGAAGGATGAGCCCGCAGCCATGGCAAATGCCAGTGCGGTCAGTTGACGTTTAAATTTCATTCTTGTCTCCAGTTAATAAGCCCGGAATGGG
>JBEEMW010000040.1:0-24846 GCA_041192445.1 Pseudomonadota bacterium
TTGAGGATGATCACTATCCACGAGGCCAGTGACATCGCCAGCAGCACAACGGCCACGGCTTTGGTGACCCAGTCACCCTGGGTCCAGAGGTTGATGAGGCCATGTGACGATTCCATAAAAATTCCTGTGCAAAGACCTGAATGGCTATTCAGAAAGATAAAACGGGATGGGCACGATGACCCACATGGCCTCAGGGACCCCCGCACGTCTACCGGGTACAAAACGCCACCCTGGCACCGTGGCTAAAGCGGCCCGGTCCAGGCGGTCAAACCCGCTGGATTTTTTTAAATCCACTTTTTCCACTTTGCCATCCGTGCCAACCAGAACACTCAACAGAACCTTGCCTTCCTCGTGAAGGCGGTTGCTGATGGGCGGGTAGGGTGGCTTGGGGTTGTGCAGGTAGTCTGCATCGCTTGACGGCAGCTCGATTTTGGCGGGCGACGGTGATGTCGGGGGCGTGACCGCTGCCATCGCTGAGGGTGCTGTTACGGCCGTTGAAACAGAGCTCCCGTCAAGGGTCTGGGGCGCAGGTGTGGTGACAATGCCCAGGGTATTGGGTGCCATCGGGGCATCAAAAATTGCTGCGGGTTGCCGCACGGCAAGTGGGGCTGGGGCCGGTGTTTTATCTGCCACCGGCTTCACCCGAACCTGCGGGGGCGATGGTGGCACAGCCATATTGAGGGGCGGCGTTTCAACCAGTCCGCTCAAGATTTCGACGGGAATGATGACGTCTGCCGGATGGCGCAACAAACCAGCCTGCAATGCCCACAGCGCCGTCATGTGGAACAACACAACGCTGGAGACAACAACCAGATTTCGGTTCATATGGGCGGCGCAGCGATCAATACACCAGACGCTCCGGCCTGATCTCCTGGAGAATGGTGGTGGCGATTTCCTCAATGGACTTGGTGGTGGTGGACAACCAGCGTATGCCGCTGCGGCGCATCATGGTTTCGGCTTCGGCCACCTCCATGCGGCAATTGCCAATGGATGCGTACTGGGAGTTGGGGCGCCGCTCATGCCGGATTTCGCTCAGACGTTCGGGTTGAATCGTCAATCCGAAGATCTTGCTTCTGTGGGGCATCAGCGCTGGCGGTAACTGCTGGCGTTCAAAATCTTCTGGGATAAGTGGGTAATTGGAGGCCTTCAGTCCATATTGCATGGCGAGGTAGAGGGATGTCGGTGTCTTCCCGCTGCGGCTGACGCCCACCAGGATGACATCAGATTGTTCAAGGTCCCGATTGGACTGGCCGTCGTCATGCGCAAGGGAGAAGTTGATGGCGTCGATGCGGTCCTGGTATTCCTTGCTCTTGCTGGCATCGCTGAATCTGCCCACCCGGTGATTGGACTTGAGGCCCAGCTCGGTTTCCAGCGGGTGGACAAAGGTGCCAAACATGTCCAGCAACATGCCCTGACAACCTTCCCCGATGATTTTGAGAATCTCCATGTTCACCAGCGTGGTGAAAACTATCGGCTTGGCGCCATCGATAACGGCTGTATGGTTGATCTGACGTACTGCCTGGTGTGCCTTGTCGGCTGTGTCAACAAATGGTAGGCGGACATGCCGCGACTTCAATTCAAATTGGGCCAGGATGGCGTTGCCAAACGTCTCGGCGGTAATGCCGGTGCCATCAGAGATGAAAAATACGGTTCGGTTGGACATGTTGTGCGTAAAAAGTCTGGATTCAGCATTTTGCAAGAACAAGCCGCTGTCAGGGCTGGGGTGCGACCTACAATGGTTCAAATTTATCGCATTGCTGCCCATTCTGCTGCCCCATTCCCTGACGCTCAACCATGTGCCGTGCCCAACAATCACAACAAATCCAGCACCTTGGCACTTGGGTGAACGCTGTCAGGCGACCTGAGCCTTTCATTGCGCAGGCGGACCCGTTTTTTACTTCTGGAGTCTTCCCATGTCTGCACTATTTGGCCCGACCGCCCTGGTCGTTCCGTTTGAAAACCTGAGAATGTCTGACGTCGAGTCAGTTGGCGGTAAAAACGCCAGCCTCGGCGAAATGATCTCGAATTTACCCACAGGCGTGAAGGTGCCCACCGGCTTTGCGACCACGGCGCACGCTTTTCGTAATTTTCTGGATTTTGGCGGGTTAGGTGAAAAGATCAACGCCCGATTGCTTGCCCTGGATACCGATGATGTCCGGGCGCTGGCTCATGTCGGTGCCGAAATTCGGGCCATGGTGGAAGCGCAACCGTTCCCAGCTGATCTTGAACAGGCCATTCGCGAGGCCTTCGTCACGCTGAGTGGCACAAGCGCCGAGGCTTCGTTTGCGGTGCGCTCATCCGCCACGGCTGAAGATTTGCCCGATGCGTCATTTGCCGGGCAACAGGAAACTTTCCTCAATGTGATGGGTATTGAAGACATCCTGAACAAAATAAAGGAAGTCTTTGCGTCGCTCTACAACGACCGCGCCATCAGTTACCGGGTGCACAAAGGTTTTGCGCATCAAGGTGTGGCCCTGAGTGCCGGCATTCAGCGCATGGTGCGTTCTGACCTGGGCGCGGCCGGCGTCATGTTCACCATCGACACTGAATCGGGCTTTCAGGATGTGGTCTTCATCACATCCAGCTACGGTTTGGGTGAGACGGTGGTTCAAGGCGCGGTGAATCCTGACGAGTTTTACGTTCACAAGCCCATGTTGCGGGCGGGGCATCGCGCCCTGATTCGCCGCAGTTTGGGCTCCAAACTGATTCAGATGGAATTCACCACACCGCAGGAGAAGGCTGTTGACGGCCCGCTAAAGGGCAAGCTGGTTAAAACCACGGATGTGCCGACTGAAATGCGCAACCGTTACTCCCTGAGTGACGCAGACGTTGAAAAGCTGGCCGCCTATGCATTGGTCATTGAACAACATTACGGCCGTGCCATGGACATCGAGTGGGGCAAGGATGGTGTTGACGGTGAGTTGTACATTCTGCAGGCCCGTCCTGAGACTGTCAAAAGCCAGAACGCAGGCAAAGCCGAGCACCGTTACAAGCTCAAAGGCAAGGGTGCCGTTCTGGCGGAGGGACGGGCGATTGGCCAGAAGATCGGAACCGGCCCGGTGCGTTTGGTGCACAACATCAGCGAGATGGATCAAGTCCAACCCGGCGACGTTTTGGTGACCGACATGACCGACCCCAATTGGGAGCCTGTCATGAAGCGTGCCAGCGCGATTGTGACCAATCGGGGTGGGCGAACCTGCCACGCAGCCATCATTGCCCGTGAATTGGGCATTCCGGCGGTGGTGGGCTGCGGCAATGCAACGGATCTGCTCAAGGATGGCGTGCTGGTGACCGTGAGTTGCGCAGAAGGCGACACCGGCTTTGTGTACGACGGTCTTCTGGAGACCGAAGTGACTGAAGTTCAGCGTGGCGCCATGCCCGAGCTTGCCGTCAAGATCATGATGAACGTAGGCAATCCGCAACTCGCATTTGATTTTTGCCAGCTTCCCAACGAAGGGGTTGGGTTGGCACGGCTGGAATTCATCATCAACAACAACATTGGTGTACACCCCAAGGCAATTCTGGACTACCCGAACGTGGACGCTGACCTCAAGAAGGCGGTGGAGTCCGTCGCGCGTGGGCACGCCTCGCCACGGGCCTTTTATGTGGATCGGGTGGCTGAGGGTGTGGCCACCATTGCGGCCGCGTTTTGGCCGAAACCGGTCATCGTCCGCTTGTCAGACTTTAAAAGTAATGAATACCGCAAGCTGATTGGTGGCAGCCGCTACGAGCCCGAAGAAGAAAACCCCATGCTGGGTTTTCGGGGCGCGGCGCGGTATGTCAGTGCGGATTTTGGTGAGGCCTTTGCCATGGAATGCGAGGCACTCAAACGGGTGCGAAACGACATGGGTCTGGTCAATGTCCAGGTGATGGTTCCATTCGTGCGGACTTTGGCGCAGGCTGACAAGGTAACGCGGCTGTTGTCACAGCATGGGCTCACACGTGGTGAAGCGGGTCTCAAGATCATCATGATGTGTGAAATCCCGAGTAACGCGATTCTGGCAACGGAGTTCCTTGAGTATTTCGACGGTTTTTCGATTGGCTCCAACGACCTGACTCAACTCACTCTGGGACTTGACCGTGATTCCGGCCTTGCGGTGCTGGCAGCCGATTTTGACGAACGCGACCCTGCCGTCAAGGCGTTGATCAGCCAGGCCATCAGTGCGTGCAGAGCGCAGGGCAAATACGTCGGGATTTGTGGACAGGGGCCTAGTGATCACCCGGACTTTGCTGTGTGGCTCAAGGAGCAAGGCATCAGCTCAATCTCATTGAATCCAGACTCGGTCATAGAGACCTGGCGACGTCTTGCGCACTGATCTGGACGTCACCCGCTTCAACAGACCCTTGTCAGGGCCAAAATTGGTTAGGAGCATAGGGAAAACCCGGGTTGGGTTTTCCCTATGCTGGTCGGTTTTGTCAGGTTATGTAAGTTAGCGGTAAGTTGCCGGTAAACAATGGCGTCACCAAAGCGACGCCATGCTGCTCATCATTAACATTCTCCAGCTTGTTCTTTACATTGCAGTACTTGCTTTATTGGGGCAAGGTGTTCTTTTTGTTGTGGCCGGGGCCAAACGGGACGGTAATTTTTTTTACCGGATTTTCCAGATACTGACGCAACCATTTTTCAAACTGGCGAGATGGGTCGCGCCGCGGCAGATCGTCAATTCCCAGATTGGGTTTGTTGCCGCAATGCTTGTGGCAATTTTGTATATCGCCGTATCCCTCTGGAAAATTGACTACTGCATCAGTGTTGGCATGTTGGGTTGCAAGTGATGAACTGGCTTCATTACCTTTTTCTCAAATCGCAGGCGGTGATATTGCTGGTATTGGGCCAACGTCAGGCGGCGCTGCAGCGATTTGACGACATGCTTCTTCTTGATCCTCACAATCGCTACGTGATGGCCAGTCGTGCGCATTTGATGGGGCAACTGGGGAACAAGCATGGTGCCATTACCGCACTGCAAGCCCTGACCAGCGCTCACCCGGATCATTCTGCGGGCTGGTTCAACCTGGGTTTTACACTTGCCGACATGGGCCACCATCTGGATGCGGAGCCTGCGTTCCGGCGCGCCATTCAGGCTGAACCCAAGATGGATCGTGCATGGTACGGTTTGGCGCTCCTGCTCATCAAGGAGCGCCGCTTTGACGAGGCCGTCGAGGCACTCAAGGTCAACACAGAACTGCAACCCATGAGCCCGTTTGGCTGGTATCAGCTGGCGCGAGTTCATGTTGACAGGCAACAACCTGATGAGGCGGAGAAGATTATTCGCCATCTCAAAGGGTTTGAGCCCAAAGTAGCTGCCCAGCTGGAGCGCGAAACCGGATTGCGCATCGCGTAGCCCCGGGGTCGAGGTAACCAGCTGAGTGGGAACTTGAACGCACACGATCGGGCTTGCAGGCCACACTTGGGGAGACAAGTGGTGATCGTGATACGCCCGAAAGGGCTTTGTTGTTGGAGGAGATGATATGCAGCAAATCAGTGAGAACCATCGCCGGTACTGGCAGAAGAACCTCAATATCACGGCAGTCTTGCTGGCGATATGGTTTGTGGTGACGTTCGTCGTGAGTTATTACGCCCGCGAATTGAGCTTCAACTTCTTTGGTTGGCCCTTTAGCTTCTGGATGGGAGCACAAGGTTCTTTGGTGGTGTACTGTCTGATCATCTGGTTTTACGCCAGGTACATGGGTAAGCTGGACATCGCACATGGCGTTCAAGAGAGCGAGGAATAATCATGGCTGGAATGTTTGGTTCTAACGACGCGGGAGTCAGTAATGCTGCTTCTAAGGCTGCTTTCAAGCAGAATTTGAATAAGGTTTACACGTGGTACACAGGCGGGTTTCTTGCCTTTGTTGTCGTACTGGCTGTTCTTGAGCAAATGGGTTTGTCCCGCCAATGGATCGGCTTTATCTTCCTGCTGGCCACGATTGGCTTGTATGCAGGTATCGGCATCATGAGCCGTACCAACGATGCTGCCGAGTATTACGTGGCGGGGCGCCGTGTACCGGCTATCTATAACGGCATGGCTACTGGGGCTGACTGGATGTCCGCGGCATCTTTTATCGGTATGGCCGGGACGCTCTACCTGACCGGCTATAGCGGACTGGCCTTCATCATGGGGTGGACTGGTGGCTACTGTCTGGTGGCGTTATTCCTGGCCCCTTATATGCGAAAGTTTGGCCAGTTCACGGTACCTGACTTTCTAGGGGAGCGCTACGGTGGTAATTTGCCCCGTTTTATCGGCATTGTGGCCGCCATTTTGTGCTCGTTCACCTATGTGGTTGCGCAGATTTACGGCGTGGGCCTGATCACCTCCCGCCTGACGGGTGTGGCGTTTGAGCTGGGAATTTTTCTGGGCCTTGGCGGTATTCTGGTCTGCTCCTTTTTGGGTGGCATGCGCGCGGTAACGTGGACGCAGGTTGCGCAGTACATCATCTTGATCGTGGCTTATTCGATCCCGGTGGTGTGGCTGTCCATCAAACAAACCGGCATACCAATCCCACAGGCGATCTATGGGTTCCAGCTTGAGAAGGTCACGGCACTCGAAAAGAAACTCACCAGTGATCCGAAAGAGTTGGCGGTGCGCGACATCTTCAAACAGCGTTCGGTGGCATTGGCTGACAAGCTGAAAGATCCGGTCGCGGCCCTGACCGTTGACCGCGACGCTGCCGAGAAGAAGGTTGCCGATCTGAAGGCAGCGAGTGGCGCTGCGTCCGAAATCATGGCCGCCGAGAAAGCGGTGTCTGCCTTGCCTCGGGATGAAGCAGCCGCCAAAAAGGCCTGGACTGCTGCCAAGGCTGCTGCTGACACCAAAGCCAAACCCCTGAATGGCATGCCGGCGCATGCAACACAATTTGCCGGTGATCCGAATGGCGATGCCGCGGCCCAAAAAGCCTACGACGTATCCAGGCGCAACTTCCTGGCGCTGATTTTCTGTCTGATGGTGGGTACTGCTGCATTGCCACACATCTTGATGCGGTACTACACGGTGCCCAGCGTCAAGGAAGCCCGTGAATCAGTCAGCTGGTCATTGTTCTTCATTTTCTTGTTGTATTTCACTGCCCCGGCTTTGGCGGTGCTGGTGAAGTATGAGGTGTTCTCGGTTCTGATCGGGACCCCTATCGATCAGCTGCCCGCCTGGGTGGCAGCCTGGAATAAGGTCGATCCGACCCTCATGTCAATCACTGACATCAACAAGGACGGCTTGCTCCAGTTGAACGAAATGTCCATCGGTGCTGACATCATTGTGCTGGCTACACCGGAAATCGGTGGTCTGCCATACGTGATCTCCGGCCTGGTGGCTGCGGGTGGCCTGGCTGCGGCGTTGTCAACCGCTGACGGCCTGTTGCTGACGATTGCCAATGCGCTGAGTCATGACCTCTACTACAAGATGATTGACCCGAACGCCTCAACCGCCCGTCGTGTTGCGATCTCCAAAACACTGTTGCTGATTGTGGCTCTGGCTGCCGCTTATGTGGCCGCTCAAAAGCCGGCAGACATCCTGTTCCTGGTGTCGGCTGCGTTCTCCTTTGCCGCAGCCTCGTTTTTCCCGGCGTTGACTCTTGGGATTTTCTGGAAACGTGCAACCGGTATTGCTGCGTCATTGGGCATGGTCGTTGGTCTGGGTACCACCTGCTATTACATGGTGACAACCCAGCCCTGGTTGCGCGGCATCTTTGGGGTGACGTCGCCAGTGACGCTATGGTGGGACATCCAGCCGATCTCGGCGGGGCTGTTCGGCGTTCCGGCCGGCATCTTGACCATCCTTCTGGTTAGCCTGGTTACGCCGGCACCCAACAAGAAAATCCAGGAACTGGTGGAATATGTGCGCTATCCCAACCTCAAAGCCAGCTAACAGACGCCTGGCTGATTGCCGTGACTTGAATTAACCTGGCGTCAGCGCCAGAGCGAAGCCCGACAACCCTGGTTGCCGGGCTTTTTTTGCTCCAATTTGCGGTATGCCTGCATATTTTGGGGATAGCTTATAATCATGGGCTTACCTTGCTACACCTCAATCAGACGCTGAGGGTGGCTTTATCTGCCCGGAATGGGTTATCCATAAGGAGTATCAATGCGTCACTATGAAATTATTCTCATGATCCACCCGGATCAGAGTGAACAGGTTCCGGCCATGCTGGAGCGTTACAAGGGCATGATCACAGCCGGCGGCGGCAAAGTGCACCGTGTTGAGGACTGGGGTCGTCGTCAGTTGATTTATATGATCAACAAGCTGGCCAAAGCCCATTACCTGTGTGTCAACATTGAAGCTGATCAAGCTGTGATGGTTGAGCTTGAGCATGCCTTCAAGTTCAACGATGCTGTTTTGCGTCACTTGACTGTGTCCAAGAAAAAGGCCGATACCGGACCTTCGTCAATGATGAAGACTGTTGAGCGTGAAGATGCTCGCAAGACTCAACAAGCCGAATTCCACGGGTCAGACCGATAACAGCCCGACATGATGTTGTTGTTGTGGAGTGAGTGAAGCCGCAAATCTGTTTATCCTGACTGCCAGTATCGCCGAGCTTGAGGCACTGCGATACACCCCAGCCGGGTTGCCCGCCCTGAATCTGAAACTCGAACACGAGTCGAATGTTCAGGAAGCCGGTCAGACAAGACAGGTCAAAGCAGCCGTCAAGGCGGTGGCCTTCAGCGCGATAGCCGAGCGGCTTGTAAAACAGGCACCTGGCAGTCTCTGGAGGTTCAGCGGTTTTATGGCGACACCTCGCAACGGTAAACACCTCGTGTTTCATATTCAAGAATTTTTGCAAGATTAAATTTAGGAGTCCATCATGGCCGGACCAAAACGTTTCAGTAAAGACAAGCGCCCAAAGCGCCCTGCACAAAACCTGCTGTTCAAGCGCAAGCGCTTTTGCCGCTTCACTGTCACTGGCGTCGAAGAAATCGACTACAAAGACATTGATACCCTCCGTGATTTCATCGCCGAAAACGGCAAAATCATTCCCGCTCGCCTGACTGGTACCCGTGCCATTTTTCAGCGCCAGCTCAACACCGCCATCAAGCGCGCGCGTTTTCTCGCGATGCTGCCATACAGCGATCAGCACCGCATCTAAGGAAGTCACACCATGCAAATCATTCTGCTCGACAAGGTTGTGAACCTTGGCAACCTTGGCGAAGTCGTCAAGGTCAAAGATGGCTACGCCCGCAACTTTCTGATTCCCAGCGGCCGCGCACGTCGTGCAACGGCTACCGCTAAGCAGGAGTTTGAAGTCAAACGTGCTGAGCTCGAAAAAGCTGCTGCAGCCAAATTGGCTGAGTCCCAGGCTCTGGGCGAGAAGCTGGCTGGTTCTACCGCCAAGCTGACGCAAAAAGCTGGCGTAGATGGCCGCCTGTTTGGCTCGGTTACCAATGCCGACATTGCAGAAGAGCTGAACAAGCAAGGCTACAAAGTGGTCAAGGCACAAGTGCGTATGCCCAATGGTCCGATCAAAGTGGTTGGCGACAGCACCGTCAGTGTGGCCCTCCACACCGACGTGGTGGTTGAGATCACGGTTTCGGTCTACGGCGAAACAGCTTAGCTCGCTAAACCCGTTTCGCTCTTTTAGCGAATCAAAGCCGTCGGGGTTGTACCCGGCGGCTTTTTGTTTTTCGGGGCAAAGTTATCCACGCTTGCACACAGAAAAACCACCCCTTATGCACAGGCTTGTCCCGTGACGCCACGCATTTGACAGCGTAGCATCCGTACTCCATCAAAAAATCCAATTACATGTCCGCCGTACTTTCTACCGTTGATGACTACGGCCAAGACCGTCAAATCGCCCAGCTGCGAATTCCACCGCACTCCATCGAGGCCGAATCCAGCGTTCTGGGCGGCCTGCTGCTGGACAACGCAGCCTGGGATCGGGTCGGCGACCTGCTGGCTGACGGTGATTTCTACCGATATGAACACAAACTGGTTTTTGCAGCCGTTGGGAGCTTGATCAACGCATCCAAACCGGCTGATGTGATTACCGTGTTCGAACACCTGCAAAACCAGGGCAAGGCGGAAGAGGTGGGGGGTCTGGCTTACCTCAATTCACTCGCGCAGTATGTGCCCAGTGCAGGCAACATCCGCCGCTACGCCGAGATCGTGCGCGAGCGCTCAATCCTGCGCAAACTGGTCAGTGCCAGCGATGAGATTGCGACCAATGCGTTCAACCCCAAGGGCCGACCGGTAGCTGCGATTGTTGACGAAGCAGAACAGAAGATATTCAACATCGGCGAGCAGGGCTCGCGGATGAAACAGGGTTTTCAGGGCATGGATTCCCTGGTGGTGGCCCTGCTGGACCGGGTCCAGGAAATGGCGGACAACCCGAATGATGTGACCGGTGTGCCCTCCGGGTTTTATGACCTGGACCGCATGACGGCCGGTTTTCAGGCGGGTGACCTGATTGTTCTGGCGGCGCGTCCCTCCATGGGCAAAACCGCGCTGGCCATTAACATCGCAGAACACGTGGCGCTGAACGAAGGTCTGCCTGTGGCCGTGTTCTCCATGGAAATGGGTGCCGCGCAGCTTGCGGTGCGTATCGTGGGTTCGATCGGCCGAATTGATCAAAGTCACCTGCGCACTGGCAAACTGACCGATGAAGAGTGGCCCCGCCTGACGGAAGCGATAGAGAAGCTGCGCAACATCTCGCTGCACATCGACGAGAGCGCGGGTTTGACATCCAGCGAGCTGCGTGCCAATGCCCGGCGCCTGGCGCGTCAATGCGGTCAATTGGGTTTGATCGTGGTGGACTACTTGCAGCTCATGAGCGGCAGCACGTCGGACGGAGAAAATCGGGCAACCGAGCTGGGCGAGATCTCCCGTGGCCTCAAGATGCTGGCCAAAGAACTCAAATGTCCTGTCATTGCCCTGTCCCAGCTCAACCGAAGTGTTGAGACCCGACCCGACAAACGCCCCATGATGAGTGACTTGCGTGAATCCGGCGCCATTGAGCAAGATGCGGACATCATCATGTTCATCTACCGCGATGAGTACTACACCAAGGACGCCTGCAAAGAGCCGGGCGTGGCCGAGGTCATCATTGCCAAGCAGCGTAATGGCCCAACCGGTGTCGTCAAACTGGCATTCCTGAAGCCGATCACCAAGTTTGAAAGCCTGGCGAGTGGTGGAAGTGGCGACTTCTAGGGCCCAATAAGCCTTTAACCCCCGTCATATATGCGTAAACAGCTATCTAATTTATAGCACTTCGCTGGCAAAATCTGCCAACCGCGAGCGCTCGCCGCGAGCCAGGGTGATGTGCCCCCCATGTGGCCAACCCTTGAATTTGTCCACAGCAAAGGTCAGGCCGGATGAGCCTTCGGTGAGGTAGGGTGTATCAATCTGCGCCAGGTTACCCATGCAGACAATCTTGGTGCCGGGGCCGGCCCGTGTGATCAAGGTCTTCATCTGCTTGGGTGTCAGGTTCTGGGCCTCGTCGATGATGACGTATTTGGTCAGGAACGTGCGCCCGCGCATGAAGTTCATGCTCTTGATCTTGATTCGGCTGCGAATCAGCTCGCTCGTGGCCGCGCGGCCCCATTCACCGGAGGTTGTGTCAGTTTTGCTGAGCACTTCCATGTTGTCATCCAGTGCGCCCATCCACGGGCCCATTTTTTCTTCCTCGGTACCGGGCAGGAAACCGATGTCTTCCCCAACACTGACCGTGGCCCGCGTCACAATGATCTCGGTGTAACGCCGGTCGTCCAGCACCTGGGTCAGGCCGGCAGCCAATGCCATGAGCGTCTTGCCACTGCCGGCAGTACCGGTGAGGGTGACGAAGTCCACCTCGGGGTCCATCAGCAAATTCATGGCGAAATTCTGCTCGCGGTTTCGTGTGGTGATGCCCCACACCGCATTTTTGAGGTGGTTGAAATCCCTCAGTGTTTTGAACACAGCGGTCTTGTCGCGAATTTCTGTCACCCGTGCATAAAGCGAGGGTTCGCCTGGCGCTTCAAAGTAGACAAATTGATTGATCAACAGGCTGGGCACGACCGGGCCTGAAATGCGATAAAACGTGTGAGCGCCACTTTGCCAGCTCTCAACCGTTTGCCCGTGTGTGGCCCAAAAGTCTGCCGGCAACGCCATGGAGCCCGAATACAGCAGATCACCGTCTTCCAGTGTTTTGTCGTTTTGGTAATCGTCGGTAGCCAGGCCCAGCGCCCGCGCCTTAACCCGCATATTGATGTCTTTGGACACCAGCACCACCTCCCGTGCACTGGCTTTGGAATCGCCTGTCAGCGCTGCATTTTGCTGGCGCAACGCCTCCACCACGCCCAGAATCTGGTTGTCTGCTTTTCCCTGGGGGAGACTGGTTGGCAGGGCATAGTTCAGGGTCTGGGTCTGAAAAAACAGCTTGCCCTTGGCTTCCCGGTGGCCCGTGGTGTCGAGCTGCAGGCCGGCCCCGATGTCGGCACCGGTTGTACCTGCCAGCGCATCCAGCGTCCGGCTGGTCTGGCGGGCGTTGCGCGCAACCTCGGTCATGCCTTTTTTGTGGCCGTCAAGTTCTTCCAGAACAATCATGGGAAGAAAAATGTCATGTTCCTCAAACCGGAACAGGCACATGGGGTCATGCAACAGCACGTTGGTGTCCAGCACAAAGAGCTTGGCAGGGCCTGCGGACTTGTTTTTTCTGGGTTTGACGGCGACTTGAACCGGCTCTGTGCGGACAAGCCTGCTGGTGGTTGCGGGAACGGGAGCAGGAGCTGAAACCCCGTCGTGCCGATCAGGCAGCTGGCGAGCCTGCGGTTTGGCCTCGATCAGTTCCTCGGATTGCGGGCGGATGGGCCTTTTGGCTGGTTTGGGTGACCCGTTGAGTTGTGATTTATAGGCTTCTTGCGACAGCAGGGCTGCGCGCTTGACGGGTGCGGGAGGCAGTGGCATGTGGAATAGGGCTCGTAAAAATTGAATTAAAGGTAAAACTCAAATGAAACGCGGAACTCAGAAAATAAAAAAGCCGCCTTGAAGCCAAGGCGGCTTGAATACAAAACATTGGAGCAAACACAGCTGCAAATTCAACTTCATGCAAATCATTATGCATGACCCGCAAAGGCATTTGCGAACAACCGGCCCTTGCTGCTTACATCTGGCGGGCAAACCCCGAATCGGTCAGGCTCAGGCCGCTTTCTTGAGTGCCTTAACGGCTTTGAGAACGTCTTCAACGTGACCCGGCACCTTCAGGCCGCGCCATTCTTCTTTCAGAAGGCCATCCGCGCCGACCAGAAAGGTGCTGCGCTCAATGCCCTTGACCTTCTTGCCATACATGATCTTGTTTTTGACAACACCAAACATGTGGCACATTTTTTCTTCGGTATCGGCAATCAGTTCAAACGGCAATTCAAGTTTGAGCTTGAATTCGTCGTGTGACTTCATGTTGTCGCGGGAAACACCGAACACGGTGGCACCGGCTTTCACAAAGTCTTTGTACTTGTCCCGAAACTGCATGGCTTCCGTGGTGCAGCCAGGGGTGTTGTCCTTGGGATAAAAATACAGAATTGTGGTTTTTCCGATGTGGCTGGTGTTGGACACCTTGACGCCACCTGTGGCATTTGCTTCGAATTCGGGGAGGGGTTTGTTAACAACGATCGCCATATGTAACTTAAGTCCCGTGTGCAGAATGTGTCAGGCATAGTGAGGGGTACTTTGACGCGCTACTGTTGGAGCCACCCCTGACCGCAACCTCGTATTTTACTCTGAAAACAGGAACCTGACCGGGTCACCCAGGTGTCTCGCCCAGTAAAAGTGCCACGACAACGTTGCGTCCTTCACCCGCAAGAATGTTGTAGGTGCGGCAAGCCGCCCTGGTGTCCATGGTTTCCAGCCCGATGCGCCTGGCCATCAGGGGTTGCAGCCATTGCGGCTTGGGGAAGCGAATGCGATCGCCGCTGCCAAAGATGACCAGTTCCGGGTTCAATTCGGCCAATCTGGCGAAGTGTTCGGCGCCCAGACTGTCATAAGCATCACAAGCCCAGTCAAACCGCTGGCCGGTAGACGCAATCACAACGCTGTGGGTGACTTGTTCACCATCGACCCTGATCCAGCCCGGTCCGTAGCCCGAGATGGATTGAACGTCAAACTTGTCGGGCTGGAGTTTCATAAGCGCTCTGGTGTGGCATCAAATGCTGCACCGCACTAAAGTCGTGCGGAATTGTGGTCAAATTATAGATTCCACCTCGTGTTTATCACCCCCGGAGGGACTTTGAAAACCATTCAGAAATCCGCCAAGCTGGCAAACGTGCTCTATGACATCCGCGGCCCCATCATGGACGCCGCCCGTCAAATGGAGGACGAGGGCCAGAAGATCATCAAGCTCAACCTGGGCAACCTCGCCGTGTTCGGCTTTGACGCGCCTGAAGAAATCCATCAGGACATGATCCGCAATCTGCCCAACTCGGCCGGTTACTCGGACAGCAAAGGCATTTTCGCGGCGCGCAAGGCCGTGATGCACGAGACCCAGAAGCAGGGCATTGTGGGGGTCACGCTGGACGATATTTATCTGGGCAACGGCGCCAGTGAACTCATCACCATGGCCACCAATGCGCTGCTGGACAACGGCGACGAGTTGCTGCTGCCCATGCCAGATTACCCGCTGTGGACAGCGGCCACCAGCCTGTCCGGTGGCACACCGGTGCACTACCTGTGTGATGAGTCCAATGGCTGGATGCCCAACCTGGACGACATCCGCGCCAAGATCACGCCGCGCACCAAAGGCATCGTGGTCATCAACCCCAACAACCCGACCGGTGCGATGTACTCCGATGCGTTGCTCAATGGTGTCATCGACATCGCGCGCGAGCATGGTCTGGTGATTCTGGCTGACGAGGTGTACGACAAGGTGCTGTACGACGGCGTGAAACACACGGCGATGGCGAGTCTGTCCACGGATGTGCTCACCCTGACTTTCAACTCGTTGAGCAAGAGTTACCGCTCGTGCGGCTACCGCGCCGGTTGGTTGATCGTGTCCGGGGACAAACAGCCTGCTACCGATTACATCGAGGGCCTGAACATGCTCTCGAACATGAAGCTGTGCTCCAACGTCCCCGGTCAGTGGGCGATCCAGACCGCGCTGGGCGGGTATCAGAGCATCAATGACCTGGTGGGTGAGGGCGGCCGGTTGCGCCGCCAGCGCGACCTGGCTTATGAGCTGATCACCGCGATTCCCGGTGTGAGTTGTGTCAAGCCCCAGGCGGCGCTGTACATGTTCCCCAAGCTCGATCCCAAGGTTTACCCGATCAAGGATGACCGGCAGTTTTTCCTGGCCCTGTTGCGCGAAACCCGCGTCATGTTGGTGCAGGGAACCGGTTTCAACTGGCAGCAGCCCGACCATTTCCGCATTGTGTTTTTGCCGCACGAAGATGACTTGCGTGAGGCCATCAGCCGCATCGCCAAGTTCCTTGAGAGTTACCGCAAGAGTCACGGTACCCAAACTACGCAGCCCCCTCAGGTTGCTATTAAATTGGTAGCTGCTCGCGCATAGTTGACGAGGGCCAAGGCCCTGTTTTATATAAAATCATCATGAAATCCATCCAAGTAGGCCTTCTGGGCATCGGCACCGTTGGCAGCGGCACCTTCAACGTATTGCGACGCAATCAGGCAGAAATCAAGCGTCGCGCCGGGCGCGGCATCGAGATCACCATGGTGGCTGATCTGGACGTGGCGCGCGCGCAGGCTGTCGTCGGCCCGGACGTCAAAGTGGTGAACGATGCGCGTGCCGTCATCGCCAACCCCGACATCGACATCGTCATCGAACTCATTGGTGGCTACGGCATTGCCAAACAGCTCGTGATGGAGGCCATTGCCGCGGGCAAACACGTGGTCACCGCCAACAAGGCCCTGCTGGCCGTACACGGCACCGAGATTTTTGCTGCAGCGCACGCCAGGGGCGTGATGGTGGCGTTTGAGGCCGCGGTGGCCGGTGGCATTCCCATCATCAAGGCGCTGCGCGAGGGTTTGACGGCCAACAGCATCCAGTGGATTGCCGGCATCATCAACGGCACCACCAACTTCATCCTGTCCGAAATGCGTGACAAGGGACTGGACTTTGCCACCGTGCTCAAGGAAGCCCAGCGCCTGGGTTATGCCGAAGCGGACCCGACGTTTGACATTGAAGGCGTGGACGCGGCGCACAAGGTCACGATCATGTCGGCCATCGCCTTTGGTATTCCGGTGCAGTTTGACAAGGCCTACGTTGAAGGCATCACCAAGCTGGGTGCGGCCGATATCAAATACGCCGAGCAGCTGGGTTACCGCATCAAGTTGCTGGGCATCACCAAACGCACGGCCAAGGGCATCGAGCTGCGTGTGCACCCCAGCCTGATCCCGTCCAAACGCCTGATTGCCAACGTCGAAGGTGCGATGAACGCGGTGGTGGTCAATGGCGACGCCGTGGGCAACACCTTGTATTACGGCAAGGGCGCGGGCAGTGAGCCCACAGCCAGCGCCGTGATTGCCGACCTGGTGGACATCACCCGTTTGCACACCGCAGACGCCGCACAACGCGTGCCGCATCTGGCGTTTCACCCGGAGTCGATGAGCGACCTGCCGGTGTTGCCCATGAGCGAGGTGGTGACCAGTTATTACCTGCGCCTGCGGGTGGCCGATCAGGCCGGTGTGCTGGCCAAGGTGACGGGCATCGTGGCGGATGCCGGCATCAGCATTGACGCGGTATTGCAGCGCGAGGCGGATGAAGTCGGTGGAGACGCCCCGGTTGCCCAGACTGACCTCATCATCCTGACCCACGACACCCGCGAAGGCACGATGAACGAAGCGATTGCCCGCATGCAGGCGCTGCCGACCGTGCTCGAACCCATCACACGCATCCGCAAGGAAGAGCTGGCCTGAAATGAAATACCCCCACGTTCACGTCGTTCTCTGCCCCCCAAGGGGGCACTCAATGCCTTTCGGGCGGTCGGGCAGGCATTGATGTTGTACGTTTCAACCCGCGCGGCACAGAACGATCCTGCCAGGCGCAAACATTTTTGCGAAATCCTGCTGGAAGGTCTTGCACCCGACGGGGGTCTGTACCTGCCCGAGCACTATCCACAGGTCAGCGTCACCACGCTGCAAGCCTGGCGCACGCTGTACTGTGAGCAGGGCTACGGCGCGCTGGCGTTTGAGGTGTTGTCGCTGTACATCGACGATATCCCCGCGCCGGACCTGAAGGCGATTTGTCTCAAGACCTACACGCAGGCCGTGTTTGGCACCAAGGAAATTGTGCCGCTCAAGAAGCTGGAAAACCCTTTGACCCTTTCGACGGAGCTCAGGACAGGCGGCTCGGGGCAGGCGACTGTGTACCTCGAAGGTCTGTCCAACGGCCCGACGCTGGCCTTCAAGGACATGGCTATGCAGCTGCTGGGCAACCTGTTCGAGTACGAGTTGGCGCGCCGTGGTGAAGAGTTGAATATTTTTGGCGCCACCAGTGGTGACACCGGCAGTGCCGCCGAATACGCGATGCGGGGCAAAAAGGGCGTGCGGGTATTCATGACCTCACCGGCGGGCCGCATGAGCCCGTTTCAGCAGGCGCAAATGTTCAGCCTGATGGATGAGAATATTCACAACATCGCCATCGAGGGCGTGTTTGATGACTGTCAGGACATTGTGAAAGCCGTGTCCAACGATCTGGATTTCAAGCGCCGGTACAAGATCGGCACGGTGAACAGCATCAACTGGGCGCGGTTGATGGCGCAAGTTGTTTACTACTTCGCGGGGTATTTTCAGGCGACGAATGCTGCCCCCACGCTTGCGACTTCGTCTGCTGCGCTGCCCCCCGAGGGGGCTAATTCTCCTCTCCCCAGGGTGAGTTTCACGGTACCCTCCGGCAACTTCGGCAACGTCTGCGCCGGTCATGTGGCCCGCATGATGGGGCTGCCGATCGACAAACTGGTGGTTGCCACCAACGAAAACGATGTGCTGGACGAGTTCTTTCGCACCGGCGTGTACCGGGTGCGCGGCAGCTCGGACACCCACGAGACCTCCAGCCCGTCGATGGATATTTCCAAGGCCTCCAACTTCGAGCGCTTTGTGTTTGACTTGCTGGGCCGGGACGGTACGCGGGTGAAGGCGCTGTTTGGCGAGGCGCTGGCAAAAGAGGGCCGCTTTGACCTGAGCGGTGACCCGGCTTTCAAAGAGGCAGCCACACGTTACGGATTTGTGAGTGGCAACAGCACCCACGCCAACCGCCTGGCCACCATCAGAGACACGTTTGAGCGTTTTGACGTGATGATCGACACCCACACCGCTGACGGCCTGAAAGTGGCGCGCGACAATGTGAGCACGACCGTGCCCATGATCGTGCTGGAGACAGCCTTGCCCATCAAGTTTGCCGACACCATTGTCGAAGCGCTCGGGCAGTTGCCCCGTCGCCCCGCGCAATTTGAAGGCATCGAGGCCTTGCCCAAGAAGGTGCGTGTCATGCCCGCCGATGTGGCGCAGGTGAAGGCCTATATTGCCGCCAGTTGTGCATGAAATTGGCCATTAGCCCTCGTCGTTATTGCGCTGGCAGCTATCAGAATAATAGCAATTGAACGCTCACTGAATCGTCGCAACGCAAGGAATTCCGGATGAAAGTTGTAGGCTTTGCAGGGTATTCCGGGTCGGGTAAAACCACGCTGGTTGAAGGCCTGATTCCCGCGCTCAAACGGGTGGGGCAGCGGGTTTCCGTGGTCAAGCATGCGCATCACAAGTTTGACATTGACCACCCCGGCAAGGACACTTTTCGCCACCGTGAGGCGGGTGCCTTTGAGGTGGTGGTGGCATCGGGCAGGCGTCTGGCCCTGCTGCGTGAATTCGAGCGTGAGGCCGCGTTGACGGTGCACCAGCTCATTGCCGAGCTGTATACAGGCGTTGACTGGGTTCTGGTGGAAGGGTTCAAGGACAGCGACTTGCTGAAAATCGAGGTTTGGCGCGAGACGCAAGGCAAGCCCGCCCGTTATATGGATGACGATTTCATCGTGGCCATCGCAACCGATTCTCCCACCCGCCTGCCGCATGCCACCGGGCGCCCGGTGCTCGATTTGAACAGCCCGGACGCCGTGGCGACCTGGCTGCTGGGCAACCAGGATCGCTTTGATTACGACGCCGGGAGACATACATGAGCCAGCCCCGCAGCCCCCTGAAGTCGCTGGATGACGCACTGACCGAGCTGCTGGCCCACGCCCGTGTATTGGCCGGTACGGAGCAGGTCTCTGCGTTTGATGCAGACGGCCGGGTGTTGGCGCAGGACGTGGTTTCGGCCCTTCAGGTGCCGCCGCAAGACAACAGTTCGATGGATGGCTACACCCTGCGTTGTGCTGATGTGTCGCAAGCCGGTGCCATTCTTGAGGTCACGCAGCGCATTCCGGCGGGGTCGGGCGGGCAGGCTCTGACTGAGGGCAGCGCCGCCCGTATTTTTACCGGTGCCCCCATTCCGCCCGGTGCCAACGCCGTGGTGATGCAGGAAGATTGCGAGCTGCTGGACGATGGCCGGGTGCGTGTCAACACCATTCCCGAGCCCGGCCAATGGATTCGACGTGCCGGTGAAGATGTTACCCACGGCGCGGTGGTGCTACAAAAAGGAGAGCGGCTCACGCCCGCTTCACTTGGGCTGGCGGCCAGTATTGGCATGGATTCCCTGCTGGTGGCCAAGCGGCCCCGCATCGCCCTGTTCTCAACCGGTGACGAGCTGGTGATGCCGGGTGCCGTCGCCCCGGCCGACATGAAACCGGGTGCCATCTACAACTCCAACCGCTTTTTTCTGCGGGCTTTGCTGCAGCGCCTGGGCTGCGACGTGACCGACCTGGGTATCGTGCCGGACCGGCGTGAGGCCACGGTGGCGGCATTGCGTCTGGCGGCACAAAGCCACGACCTGATTCTCACCAGCGGTGGTGTGTCGGTCGGTGAAGAGGACCACGTCAAGCCCGCGGTCGAGGCGCTGGGCCGGCTCGACCTGTGGCAGATTGCCATCAAACCCGGCAAACCGTTTGCGTATGGGCGGATCGACCAACCCATCAATGGCCCCGATGGCTCAGGTGGCACAGGCGACGTGACGCATTTCATGGGTTTGCCCGGCAACCCGGTTTCGAGCTTCGTCACCTTTTTGTTGCTGGTGCGGCCTTTTCTGCTCAAGCTGCAGGGTGTGGCGGCAACTACTCCTCAATCCATAGCGCTTCCCGCCCATTTCACCTGGGCCAGAGCCGATAAACGCCGTGAATTCTTGCGGGTTCGGCGCAATGCAGCGGGTGGCCTTGATCTGTTTCCCAACCAGAGTTCGGGCGTGCTGACCTCTGCCGTTTGGGGCGACGGGCTGGTGGACAACGCGCCGGGGCGCACCATCGCCCCCGGCGATCTGGTGTCTTTCATCCCGTTTGCGGGGCTGCTGTCATGAAAATCACCGTCAAATACTTTGCGTCCATTCGCGAAGCCATAGGCCGGGGCACCGAGCAGCGCACCACGTCGGCCGCCAGTCTGGCTGACCTGAGGACCGAGTTGATCGGCCTGGGTGGCGCTTACGCCGACAGCCTCTCACGCAACCGGGCCGTGCGCCTGGCCCTCAACCAGGTCATGAGCGATGAATCAACCCCTCTGACCGATGGCAGTGAAGTGGCGTTTTTCCCGCCGGTTACTGGCGGGTGAACGACGAATTCCGCGCCGGTCAGGTTTTTTCCAGCAGTCTCAAAACCTTGGCTGCACCTTCGGGTGTCGCCATCATCATGGGTGCACGCACCGCGTCTGACATCAGCCCCTGATGCGCCAGCACGGCCTTGATCAGGGCCGGGTTGGGCTCTACAAACAACCCTTCAATGAGTGGCAACAACGGCAACCAGAGTTGACGCGCCGCCTGCAGTTCGCCGGCTTGCAAAAGCTGCACCACACGGGCAATGCGGGGCGTGTGCACGTGTGCTGCGGCCGAGATGGCACCCGCACCGCCCAGCGCCGTGGTGCTGAAAATCTGGGTGTCTTCACCGGCCAGCACTTGCAGTTGACCGTCCGCAATCAGGGTTTGGGTTTTGTGGGCATCGCCGCCGCAGTCCTTGATGGCCTGAATGTTGGGGTGGTGTGCCAGCTTCTGCAGCGTCTCGCAGTCAATGCGCGCACCGGTCCGGTAGGGAATGTCATAAATGATCACCGGCACCGTGCTGGCATCGGCAATGCGTTCAAACCAGTGCAACAAACCGGCCTGCGAGGGCCGGATGTAGAGCGGCGCGGGCACCAGCAGGCCAGCCAGCTGTGCTTGCAAAGGCTGTTGCAGGTGTCTTTGCCCCAGCAACTTCACCCAGTCCAGCATCTGCGGCAGGTGGTAGCCCGAGACGCCCATGACCACGGGCAGGCCACCCGACGCAGCCAGCACGGTATCCAGCACCGCCAGTTGCTCGGCCTCGTCCAGCGCGGCCGCTTCGCCGGTAGAGCCGCAGGCGACGAACCCGGCGGCGCCTTCACGCTTGAGTTTCTGGACCAGGCGAGACAGGGCAGGGTGATCAACCTGACCGTCCTTGAACGGGGTGACCAGTGCAATCCACAAGCCGGAAAACAACTCGTTGGGACGATGAGGGTGAGGATGAATGGAATCAGGCACGCGACGTTTCTTTCAAAAAATTGACCGGAAAAATCACCGTCATCAGATTGCGCGCGGAGAACCAAAAAAAGGGGGAAGATTTGGCAGTTCCATCGCTCATCTGAGGACGGAACCACAAGCTCCGGTCAGATGAGCTTCGGTTTTTTTGATTTGCTGGCGCACATACCCGCAGCCTGCACGCCGGCTGGCGTGAGTGGGTTGCAGGGTGAGGCGGCAGAAAACATCATTGTTATCTTAGCACTGGCACAATCCGGACATGGGCCCCGCCGTCATGAACCCCGCACGTGTTGTCATCCAGACCGCCGATTTCAATCTCGCCACCGAGATCGAAACCTTGCGCGCCAACAACAAGGGTGTGGGCGCCGTTTGCAGCTTTGTTGGCACCGTGCGCGACCGCAATGACGGGCAGTCCGTCAGCACCATGGAGCTGGAGCACTACCCCGGCATGACCGAAAAGTCGATTGAGGCCATGATCGACGAAGCCTTTAAACGCTTTGATATTCTGGGCGCACGGGTCATTCACCGCGTGGGCCTGCTGCAGCCGCTGGATCAGGTGGTGATGGTGGCGGTCACGTCTTCGCACCGTGGCAGCAGTTTTCAGGCCTGCGAGTTCCTGATGGACTACCTGAAAACCCAGGCGCCTTTCTGGAAAAAAGAGCAAACACCAGAGGGCGCGCGCTGGGTCGATGCCCGGGTGGCGGATGACGCCGCACTGGCCAAATGGGGGCTGAACCTGCCGAACTCGCCCGCCAGGCCCGCCTCTTGAATATCTGCAATTGAGCGCCAGTTGGTAAGCAATCGGAGAAATTCATGCGAATCGACAAACTCACCACCAAATTTCAGGAAGCCCTGGGCGAGGCGCAAACGCTGGCCCTGGGGCAGGACCACGCCTACATTGAGCCCGCCCACGTGCTGGCCGCCATGCTGCGCCAGGAAGACGGCCCCAAGGCCTTGCTCGCCCGGGCCGGGGTCAATGTTCCGGGTTTGCTCGCCGCTGCTGAAGTTGCCATTAAAAAACTGCCCCAGGTGCAGGGCCACGAGCAGGTGCAGGTGGGGCGCGACATGGTCAGCCTGTTGCAGGCGGCCGAAAAAGAAGCCATCAAGCGCGGTGATCAGTTCGTTGCTGCCGAGTTGTTCTTGCTGGCCCTGACGGACAACAAGGGTGATATTGGAAAAATCGCCCGGGAAAACGGCCTGACCCGCAAGTCGCTTGAAACGGCCATTGACGCCGTGCGCGGTGGCCAAAACGTGGACAGTGCCGATGCCGAAGACCAGCGCGAGTCGCTCAAAAAATACTGCATTGACCTGACCGAGCGCGCCCGCATGGGCAAGCTCGACCCGGTGATTGGCCGCGACGATGAAATCCGCCGCGCCATTCAGGTGCTGCAACGCCGCACCAAAAACAACCCGGTTCTGATTGGCGAGCCCGGTGTGGGCAAGACGGCGATTGTTGAGGGCCTGGCCCAGCGCATCGTGGCCGGAGAAGTGCCGGAGTCGCTCAAGGGCAAACGGGTGTTGTCGCTGGACATGGCTGCACTGCTGGCCGGTGCCAAGTTCCGTGGCGAGTTCGAAGAGCGCCTGAAAAACGTACTCAAGGATTTGGCCAAGGATGAAGGCCAGACCATCGTTTTCATTGACGAGTTGCACACCATGGTGGGCGCGGGCAAGGCCGAAGGGGCGATGGACGCCGGCAATATGCTCAAGCCCGCCCTGGCGCGGGGTGAGTTGCATTGCGTGGGTGCCACCACGCTGGACGAATACCGCAAGTACATCGAGAAAGACGCCGCGCTGGAGCGCCGCTTCCAGAAGATTCTGGTGGGTGAACCCTCGGTAGAGGCCACCATTGCCATCCTGCGCGGCCTGAAAGAACGTTATGAGGTGCACCACGGCGTGCAGATCACTGACCCGGCCATCGTGGCGGCAGCCGAGCTGTCCAACCGCTACATCACCGACCGTTTTTTGCCTGACAAGGCGATTGACCTGATGGATGAGGCGGCCAGCAAGATCAAGATCGAGCTGGACTCCAAGCCCGAGGTCATGGACAAGAAAGACCGACGCCTGATCCAGTTGCAAATCGAGCGCGAAGCCGTGAAGCGCGAGAAAGACGAAGCCTCGCAAAAGCGCCTGGAGCTGATCAACGAAGAAATCACCGGGCTGCAAAAAGAGATTGCCGATCTGGACGAACTCTGGAAAGCCGAAAAAGCCCAGGCGCAGGGGTCCAAGACCATCATGCAAGAGGTGGAAAAAGTCCGCTTCCAGATCAAGGAGCTGACCGACAAGGGCGACTTCAACAAGGCGGGTGAGCTGCAATACGGCAAGCTGCCCGAGCTGGAAAAGCGCCTGAAAGATGCGCAGTCGCAAGAGGCCGGAAAATCCAAAAGTGCCAAAGACGGCGGTCGCCCGCAGTTGCTGCGCACCATGGTCGGGGCAGAAGAAATCGCCGAAGTGGTGAGCCGCGCCACCGGCATTCCTGTTTCCAAAATGATGCAGGGTGAGCGCGACAAACTGCTGCAGATGGAAGACAAATTGCACCAGCGCGTGGTGGGGCAAGACGAGGCCATTACGGCGGTGGCCAACGCCATTCGCCGCTCACGCGCCGGTCTGTCTGACCCGAATCGGCCCACCGGCTCATTCCTGTTTTTAGGCCCTACCGGCGTGGGCAAGACCGAGCTGTGCAAGGCACTGGCGGGCTTTTTGTTTGACAGCGAAGACCACCTGGTGCGCATCGACATGAGTGAGTTCATGGAGAAGCACTCGGTTGCCCGCCTGATTGGCGCGCCTCCCGGCTACGTGGGTTACGAAGAGGGCGGATACCTGACCGAGGCCGTGCGCCGCAAACCCTACAGCGTGTTGCTGCTGGACGAGGTGGAAAAAGCCCACCCTGACGTCTTCAATGTGCTGCTGCAGGTGCTGGATGATGGCCGCCTGACCGACGGCCAGGGCCGCACGGTCGACTTCAAAAACACCGTCATCGTGATGACCAGCAACATCGGTTCCCCCATCATCCAGAGCATGGTGGGGCAGGACTCTGAGGACATCAAGGACGCGGTGACGGACGAGCTTAAAAACTACTTCCGCCCCGAGTTTTTGAACCGCATTGACGAGACGGTTGTGTTCCATGCGCTGGACGCCAAAAACATTCAGGCGATTGCCGCGATCCAGATCAAGGTGTTGCAAGAGCGTCTGGCCAGGATGGATTTGACGCTGCAGGTGTCACCCGCCGCACTGGCCGAGATTGCCAAGGTCGGGTTCGACCCCGTGTTTGGTGCGCGCCCCCTGAAGCGCGCCATTCAGCAGCGCATCGAAAACCCGCTGTCCAAG
>JBEEMW010000041.1:0-23173 GCA_041192445.1 Pseudomonadota bacterium
TGAAATGGACATCCGTGCCACTGAATTCAGCGGTTTGGGGTGCCATTGCCGGCTACTTGTCGCTATGGATCATTTATTGGGTTTTCAAGCTGGTCACCGGAAAAGAGGGCATGGGGTATGGTGATTTCAAACTGTTCTCGGCACTGGGTGCCTGGTTCGGTTGGGAGGCACTCATACCCATGATTTTGATGGCATCCGTTATTGGTGCCATCATTGGTATTGGCATGAAATTCACCAGCGGCCTACGTGAAGGTGGTTATGTGCCCTTCGGCCCGTTTCTGGCGATCTCCGGCCTGACCGCGATGATCTTTGGTGCCCAGGCAATCCTTCATCTTGTTGGGTTGTAGTTCATGGTGGAGACGATGCTGCGGCTTGGCATTACCGGCGGCATCGGTAGTGGGAAAAGTACGGTCGCCGGGTATTTCGGGCGCTGCGGTGCCGCAGTGATTGATGCTGATGCCATTTCCCGCCTTCTGACAGCCAGCGGCGGGCTCGCCATTGACGCAATACGGAGCGAGTTTGGTATCGACTTCATCGCTGCAGACGGTGCCCTTGATCGCAACAGGATGCGTGAACTGGCCTACGCTGACCCCAGTGCACGCAAACGTCTTGAGGCCATCATTCACCCACTTGTGGGTCAAAAAATCAGGCAACAGGCAAGCGTCGCTGCTCAAAGTGGCCATCGATGCGTCGTATTCGATATCCCGCTGCTCGCAGAATCGGGTTACTGGCGCCAGGAAGTCGATAAAGTACTTGTGATTGATTGCACCCCCGAAGTTCAGATTGCACGCGTCACAGCGCGCAGTGGCATGGCGGGTTCAGCCGTTGAAAAGATCATGCATGCCCAGGCCTCACGCGAGAAGCGCCTGGCTGCCGCCGATATGGTTATTTTTAACGTTGACCTGTCACTTGAGCAATTGGCACTGGAAGTGGCACAACTATGGCGCGGCTTCGGGCTATGATTCGCCCACTGGAAAAATCAGCGTGATTCTGTACGAATACCCCTTTAACGAGCGCATCCGAACTTATCTGCGTCTGGAGCACTTGTTTCGTCGCCTCGACGAGCTCATCTCGCGAGACCATGCCATTGACCACCACTATGCGCTGACAACGCTATTCGAGGTCATGGATGTTGGTGCCCGGGCTGACCTGAAATCAGACGTTCTCAAAGATCTCGACAAACAAAAGCAGATTCTCAATGCCTATCGGGGCAACCCAGCCATCTCCGAGAACGCACTGGATGAAGTGGTTGACCGGCTTGATCTGTGCTTTTCCTCGCTCAACAGTGTGCCCGGGAAAGCCGGACATGCCTTGACCGAGAACGACTGGTTGATGAGTATTCGCAGCCGTGTCGGCATTCCAGGCGGGACCTGCGAGTTTGATTTGCCCGCCTATTACGCCTGGCAACATACGCCCGGAGACACACGGCGTGCTGACCTGACACGCTGGGCGGCCAAATTCAGTCCCCTGGCTGAGTCGATTCAGCTGCTGCTCAAGATGCTGCGGGATTCAGGTGCACCGCAAAAGGTCATCGCCAGCGCTGGCCAATTCCAGCAAAACCTGCCGCAAGGAAGAACCTTTCAGCTTTTACGCCTTGCACTGGACCCCACGTTGGGGCTCATCCCCGAAATCAGCGGGAACCGCCTCATGGTGTCCATCCGGCTCATGCGACACGAAGGCGATGACCGATTGCATTCCAGTGGCGAAGACGCAACGTTTGAATTGACGCTTTGCTCCTGAAGCTGCCCACCGTGAATCAACCCATGGATACCAGCTCCGGCCAACCCAAGCTGGTGACTTGCCCCAGCTGTGCCGGTGACAGCATATACGGTCCGACCAACCCTTATCGTCCCTTTTGTAGTGCGCGCTGCAAGAACATAGATTTTGGCGCGTGGGCCAGCGAGTCCTTTCGGGTGCCTACCGAGGCGCCACCCGAAGACCAGGTTTTTGGTGATGCCAAACTCCAGTAATTAACTGGATTTATAAGCTAATTGGCCCCTAGCCCTCTAGGATACTGCATGAGTAGCTATTAAATGTGTAGCACCCTCAAATCCCCGCTCTTGCGCAAACCACGTCAATACGGGCACTGTACCCGGCAGGACAGGCACCACCTGAACCGGTAACTGTTGCCAGGAAAATGACTGTGCTTCACGCATTTGAAGCTCACCGGTCCAATTCAGCACTTTGCAGAAATTCAGACGCACGAGCGCGTGCGGGTAATCCACAAGCTCTTCCTTCCACGGCGTCGGCACCCCGATTTCAATGCCAAGCTCTTCGTGCAATTCACGACGCAAAGCCTGCTCTACCGTCTCGCCAGATTCAAGTTTTCCGCCGGGGAATTCCCAATAGCCCGCATAAACTTTTCCTGCGGGTCGGGAGGTCAGCAAAAAATGACCGTCGGGCCGAATCAACACGCCTACCGCCACATCCACCACAGGCCGGTCTGCACCGCCAATGCGAGGCCGCCCGGCATCGGCAACCAGGAGCGGTTGACTCATGGACCGACGACCTGTTTGCCACTGTAGTCCCGGGCAAACTGGTACGCGACGCGCCCACTGCGTGAGCCACGCTCCAAAGCCCAGATCAGCGCCTCGGGTCGGGCCGCCTCAATGGCAGGCGTAACCACCCCGAACCAGGACAACCACTGTGCCACGATGCTGAGGTACTCATCCTGCGTAAACGGATAAAAGCTGACCCAAAGACCAAATCGCTCGGACAGGGAAATCTTTTCCTCCACGACCTCCCCCGGATGCACTTCACCATCATCAGTGTGGGTGTAGCTCAGATTTTCCTTCATGTATTCTGGCAAGAGATGGCGGCGATTGCTGGTCGCATAGATCAACACGTTGGGCGTAGTGGCCGCCACCGAACCGTCAAGAATGGACTTGAGCGCCTTGTAACCCGGTTCACCGTCTTCAAAGCTCAAGTCATCACAAAAAACGATGAACTTTTCAGGCCTGTCACAGACCACATCAACAATGTCGGGCAGATCGACCAGATCAGCCTTGTCCACCTCGATCAAGCGCAAACCCTGGCCCGCATATTCATGCAGGCACGCCTTGATCAGGGATGACTTGCCCGTTCCCCGCGCACCGGTCAGCAACACATTGTTGGCCGCCTTACCCTGGACAAACTGATACGTGTTGCGCTGGATTTTTTCCTTCTGGATATCAATTTCCCTGAGATCCTCCAGGCGCATCACACCAACGTGGCGCACGGGCTCCAGCGTGCCATGACCCGAGCTCCGCTTGCGATAACGGTAAGCCACGGAAGCCGCCCAATCCGGATTGGACAAGGGCTGGGGCAAAACAGCTTCAATCCGGTTGATGAGCTGTTCTGCGCGCATCATGAGATGCTCAAATTTTTCATTCATCGGGGGGCTGCAGGTAAGTCTTCAGGAACGGTAATCGGCATTGATCGTCACATAGTCGTGGCTGAGGTCGCAAGTCCAGATGGTGTCAACGGCTTGTCCACGCCCCAAACTGATCTTGACGGTAATTTCACTTTGCTTCATCACACGTTGACCGTCTTCTTCCCGGTACGACGGGTTTCGGCCACCTTTGTGAGCAACATGTACATCGTCAAGAAACAAATCAATCAGCGACTGATCCAGATCAGCGATACCCGCATAGCCCACCGCGGCGAGAATGCGACCCAGATTGGGATCGCTGGCAAAGAATGCCGTCTTGACCAGTGGCGAATGGGCTACCGCGTAGGCGACCTGGCGGCACTCTTGCGGGGTCTTGCCACTTTCCACCCGGATGGTGATGAATTTGGTCGCGCCTTCACCATCACGCACAATGGCTTGTGCCAGCTTCCTGGCTACGCCCAGCATGGCCGCCTTCAGTTCACGACCATCCACGCTGTCCAGCGAATCAATGGGGGAGTGAGTCGCCTTATTGGTCGCAATCACCACAAACGAGTCATTGGTGGATGTGTCACCGTCCACCGTCACCCGGTTGAACGATCCGTCAGCGAGTTCGCGCGCCAGTTGTTGCATGACAGACGGATTCACACAGGCATCCGTAGCCATGAAACCCAGCATCGTTGCCATATTTGGACGAATCATGCCCGCACCCTTGCTGATGCCCGTGATGCTGACCAACGCACCACCAACCCGGACCTGTGCACCAAAGGCTTTGGGAACCGTGTCCGTTGTCATGATGCCTTCGGCGGCACGCATCCAGTTGCTCTCGCGGGCATCAGCCAAAGCGGCGTCAAGGCCGGCCTCGATGCGGTCAACCGGCAGCGGCTCCATGATCACGCCAGTCGAGAATGGCAGGATGTCCGTGGCGGCCAGATTCAGCCGGCTGGCCAGCGCCTCGCAGGTCTTGCGCGCTCTCGCCAGGCCATCTTCACCGGTTCCCGCATTGGCGTTGCCCGTGTTGATGACCATCGCGCGCACGCCTTGCCCCGTGGCCAGATGGTCACGGCAGATTTGAACGGGCGCCGCACAGAAACGGTTTTGGGTGAACACCCCTGCAACCGAGGCGCCCGAGTCAATCAGCACAACCGTCAAATCCTTGCGATTGGCCTTGCGCACACCCGCTTCGGTGACACCGATACGGACACCGGCGATTGGGTAGAGTTCATTCGGATTGGGGGCGGACAGGTTGACGGTCATGAGGCGCTTTCAGTCAGTTGACGGATTATCCAAAAAGTCTGCGTTGAAAAGCAAACGGGCCACCCGGCCCGCTGTGCTGTGTGTCAGGCCAAGACTAAGCCAATTTCCCGTGGCATACCTTGTACTTCTTGCCACTGCCGCAAGGACAGGGGTCGTTTCGGCCCACACGAGGGATCTGCGCGCCAGCAAAAGCGGCCAACCGGGTTTGCGCATCTGCCTCCCGGGTGGTTTGCACCTCACCCGTTTCGGTGGGTGCGGTATAGGTCACGTTGGCAATGCTTTCACCCCGTGCCTCCATCTCGTCAGCGGCCTGCTCAAGTTGCTCCCCAGACTGGATTTTGACGGTGACCAACACCTTGGTCACGTCATTCTTGACCGCATCCAGTAACTGGCCAAACAGCTCGAACGCCTCCCGTTTGTATTCCTGTTTGGGTTGTTTTTGCGCGTAACCACGCAGGTGAATGCCCTGACGCAAATAATCCAGCGCGCTAAGGTGTTCCCGCCAATGGGTGTCGATGCTTTGCAATAAAACCATGCGCTCAAATTGCGTGAATTGCTCACCGCCTACCTGTGCGACCTTGGCATTGAAGGTCTCATTGGCAGCAGCACAAACCTTTTCAACAATTTCTTCGTCAGTGATGGCTGCGGCATTTTTGACCGCCTGCTGAAGCAGCAAGTTGATCTGCCATTCGTCAGACAGGGTCTTTTCAAGTGCGGGCAGATCCCATTGCTCTTCAACGGACTCGACAGGCACAAACTGCCGGGTCAAGTCGGTAAAACAACCTTCACGCAAGGAAGTAATCTGCGCCGTCAGGTCAGACGCATCAAGAATTTCATTACGCTGCTGATAGATGACCTTGCGTTGATCGTTTGACACGTCATCGTACTCAAGCAACTGCTTGCGCATGTCGAAATTGCGGGCTTCTACTTTGCGCTGTGCGCTCTCAATGCTGCGCGTCACAATGCCAGCCTCGATGGCTTCACCATCCGGCATCTTGAGTCGGTCCATGATGGCTTTAACCCGATCGCCTGCAAAAATCCGCATCAATGAATCGTCAAGACTCAGGTAAAACCGTGAAGAGCCTGGATCACCCTGACGGCCTGAACGACCGCGCAACTGGTTGTCGATGCGCCGTGACTCGTGCCGCTCGGTTGCAATAATCCGCAACCCGCCCTGCGCCTTGACTTTCTCGTGATCACTGGACCATTGGGCACGCGCCTCTTCAATCTGTTTTTGCCGGGCAGATTCGTCCAGTGTCGGGTCCGCCTCGATCGCTTCAATGGCTTTGGCAATGCTCCCGCCCAAAACAATGTCGGTCCCCCGACCCGCCATGTTCGTCGCGATGGTGATCATCCTGGATCGACCCGCTTGCGCCACGATATCGGCCTCGCGCGCGTGTTGCTTGGCGTTCAGAACCTGATGTGGCAGATTTTCTTTCTCGAGCAACTGCGCAATGATTTCGGAGTTTTCGATGGACGTGGTACCCACCAGAACCGGTTGTCCACGCTCATGGCAATCACGGATGTCCTGGATTGCCGCCTCATACTTCTCCCGGGTCGTTTTGTAAACACGGTCCAGTTGGTCTTCGCGTTTGCTTGGTCGGTTGTGCGGCATGACCACGGTCTCAAGTCCGTAAATTTCCTGAAACTCGTAGGCTTCCGTATCGGCAGTGCCTGTCATGCCGGCCAGTTTCCCGTACAAGCGGAAATAGTTCTGGAACGTGATGGACGCCATCGTCTGGTTTTCAGGCTGAATGGCAACCCCTTCTTTCGCCTCAACCGCCTGATGCAAACCATCACTCCAGCGCCGCCCCGACATCAGGCGACCAGTGAATTCATCAACGATCACAATCTCGCCCTGCTGAACGACATAGTGCTGATCGCGGTGATAAAGATGGTTCGCCCGCAACGCAGCATTCAAATGATGCATGAGCGTGATGTTGGCCGGATCGTAGAGGGTTGCGCCTTCAGGAATCAAGCCCAGGCTGGACAGAAGCCGCTCGGCACTCTCGTGTCCCTGTTCGGTGAGGAAAATCTGGTGACTTTTTTCATCTTGTGTGAAATCACCGGCTTTGATGACGCCTTCACCGGTTCGGGGATCGGCCTCACCCTCCTGGCGCGTCAACTGGGGGACCACCTTGTTGATGGCAATGTACAAATCGGTGTGGTCTTCGGCCTGGCCACTGATGATGAGGGGTGTACGCGCCTCATCGATCAGGATGGAGTCAACCTCATCAACAATCGCATAATTGAGACCACGCTGAACCCGGTCGGCCACCTCGTAGACCATATTGTCCCGCAGGTAATCGAAGCCATACTCGTTATTTGTTCCGTAAGTGATGTCGGCACGGTAGGCGGCCTGCTTTTCCTCACGGGGCATTTGCGGCAAATTGATGCCAACTGTCAACCCGAGAAAGTTGTACAACTTGCCCATCCATTGCGCATCCCGGTTGGCCAAATAATCATTGACCGTGACAACGTGAACGCCTTTGCCTGTGAGCGCATTCAGGTACACCGGAAGAGTCGCGGTCAAGGTCTTGCCTTCTCCCGTACCCATCTCGGATATCTTGCCGTAATGCAGAGACATGCCGCCCAGCAACTGCACATCAAAATGGCGCATTTTCATGGCCCGCTTGGAACCCTCACGCACAACGGCGAATGCTTCCGGCAGCAGCGAGTCAAGTGACTCCCCCTTGGCAACACGCTCTTTGAAATTCAGTGTTTTCCCACGCAGCTCGTCATCTGATAGCTTCTCAAACTCCACCTCCATTGCATTGATACGGGCAACAACGGTTTTGTACTGCTTGAGCAGGCGGTCATTGCGACTGCCGAAGATTTTTGTCAGAATATTGATGGCCATGAATGCAAGACCGTTCTACAACCCACCGTGGGTGTAAGAACGATGCAACCCTTTTAAGTCAAGAGGAATATGGAGCTGTAAGGGCGAAACACAACCGTATTCAACGGAATTCGCAACACCCGATCAAGCAAATTGACGATTTTACCTTTGCCCGAGTGCACGCCGCTCAGGCGGACTTGCCAGTGGTGTCGGGATCGGCTGGGATCGCGCAACGACGGTGGCCACCTGGGTCGACGGCAGTGTGCTGCCCGCATTGAGGAACTTCTGCGGATCCTGGGGAACGCCCTCCACCCAGACCTCGAAGTGCAGGTGTGGGCCGGTAGATCGTCCAGTGGTTCCAACCTCTGCAATCTTTTGCCCACGCTTGATCAGGTCACCTTTTTTGACAAACACTTTTGATGCATGGGCATACCGCGTGATCAATTCATTGCCATGATCTATCTCAATCATGTTGCCGTAAGCGGCATGGTATTCCTGGACAACCACAACGCCACCTGCGGCTGCCAGAATAGGGCTACCGGAGTCTGCCTGAAAATCCAGCCCGGTATGCAAGGCAGAACCACCCGTAATCGGATCAATACGCCAGCCAAACCCTGACCCCAATACCCCCACCGACACCGGTTTTTGGGTGGGGACCATCATGTGTTTGATCTTTTGCTCAAACAGCCGCGACTCCATCACCGTCATCAAGTCAGTGCGTTGTTTGGTCAGTTGCTCAAGGTCGGTCAGCGTTGTTTGAAGCTCCTCCAGGCTCAGTGGTCGTCCAGATATCAGGACACCACCCTGACCGGGTTTGCTTTTGATTTCACCAGGACTGATGCCAGCCAGACCCGATACCCGTTCGCCCAATGATTCCAGTTGGGTTATCTTGGCTTGCATTTCACCCAGTCTCTTCGCCATGACGTCGAGGTTCTCACGCAGGAAACGATCGCGTTGCTGCGTTTCATCCCTAACTACCATTTTGACCAGCGAGCCAACGATGGGCCAGCCTTCTCGTGCGCCTTTGAGGAAAACCCAGTGATAAAGCCCTGCGGCGACCAGCATCAGGATCAAAGCCATGGCAAGGCCGGCGAATACAAGGCGAGTGCCGCTCAGATGAATTGCCCTGCTTTTCGCAAGCCAGGCGTCCGTGATAATCAAGTGCATTCAGGCCTCCTGTACAGATCACTCTCAATGACCCCATGAATCGACGCCACCATTCGGTTACGCTCCAGCAAGCCACCCTCGACTCACCCACACTGGCTAGACTGACAGAATTGACTGCGGATTCGTCTGCACGGCTTAAAGCCATTGAAGGCTTGATTCCTAGTCAGTTGAGATCCACCATCAAGGCCGGTCCAATAGATGGGCCAACCTGGTGCCTGATTGTTGACAACAATGCCATTGCCGCAAAAATCCGGCAGATGTTGCCAGCTTTTGAATCTCATCTACGTACCAGGGGTTGGGACGTAGATTCGATCCGGATCAAAGTTCAAACCTTGCAGGGTCGCTAACAAGACTGAACAAAAAATGGTGCCGATTGTCGGAATCGAACTGACGACCTACCGCTTACAAGGCGGTTGCTCTACCAACTGAGCTAAATCGGCACTGGCACTATTTTACAGGACGGCCGCCTCAACTTCAGGCAGCGTCACTCGACTATTTGATGCGTTTGAGGACGGGGCGCGCACCTGCACTGGGTCGTGACGGATCAGGTGGGCCATCATCCCTGGTCGATTCAGTCTCGACCCGCGTCAGTTGAACCGGGCGAGTAGTCGCCTCAGGTGCGGCACCTGAATCGGCCGCAGGCAAAATCACCCCCGACGGTGAAACAGACTTGGCCGAATCCCGAACTGGGGAGGCCGGAAACGCCATGCCTTGCCCATTTTCCCGCGCATAAATGGCCAATACGTGGCTGATGGGCACCAGAATATCCCGTGCAGTTCCTGCAAACCTGGCCTTGAATTCGATGAATTCATTGCCAAGCTTGAGAGAACTGGTGGCATCGAAACTGATGTTCAGAACAATTTCTCCGCCCTTGACGTACTCAATCGGGACACGCACGCTTTCATCGACCCGAACGGCCACATACGGGGTAAAACCATTGTCAGTGCACCATTCATACAGCGCCCTTACCAGATAAGGCCGCGTAGAGCTTGACTCAGTCGCATCAATCATGAAAGCCTACTTGCGCATGACCTTCTCGGAAGGCGTCAAGGCTTCGATATAGGCGGGACGGGAGAAAATGCGTTCGGCATACTTGAGTAGCGGCGCAGCATTTTTGCTCAGGTCAATACCGTAGTAATCCAGGCGCCACAGCAACGGTGCAATTGCGACATCGAGCATGGAGAAGTTGTCACCCAGCATGTACTTGTTCTTCAAGAAGATGGGGGCCAGCTGTGTCAACCGGTCGCGAATATGCGCGCGGGATTTCTCGAGCATTTTCTCGTTGCTCTTGTTGGCACGAGATTCCAGTGCAGACACGTGAACAAACAATTCCTTCTCAAAGTTGAGCAGGAACAAGCGCACACGGGCCCGATCCACCGGGTCACCCGGCATCAGCTGAGGGTGAGGGAATCGCTCATCAATGTATTCGTTGATGATGTTGGACTCATACAAAATCAGATCCCGTTCGACCAGAACAGGCACCTGACCGTAGGGATTCATCACGCTGATATCTTCAGGCTTGTTGTACAGATCAACATCGCGAATTTCGAAATCCATGCCTTTTTCAAACAACACAAAACGGCAGCGATGAGAGAACGGGCAGGTAGTACCTGAATACAACACCATCATGGCGGGGGCTCCTAAAAATCAAAAAGAGTGGGATGCAACAGGCAAGCCCACTCTGGAAAACTCAGGCTGCCCAGTGGGGGCTCGCCTGAGCAGGGTGTGTGAGGTTTACTTGACGTCTTTCCAGAACGACGCATTCAGTCGCCATGCAATCACGGTAAAGAGGCCCAGAAACAGCAGAACCCATACACCAACACGAACACGGCTATTTTGTGACGGCTCACCCATCCATTGCAGATAGCTCACCAGATCACCAACCGCCTGGTCATATTGCAAAGGTGACAGCGTTCCGGGTGAAATCTGCTCCCAACCCTTAAAAACGTGCACTTCGTGCCCATGCTCTTCTTTCAGCTCATATACCGGTTTGCGTGCGCCTTGCAGCTCCCAAAGCGCATGTGGCATCGCCACATTGGGATAAGCGAGGTTATTCCATCCAGTAGCCTTCGCCTCGTCACGGTAATAAGTCCGCAAATAGGTGTACAGGTAATCGGCACCCGTACCACCATGCCCCGAACGCGAACGCGCGATCACTGTCAGATCAGGGGGATTGGCACCAAACCAGTCTTTCGCCTGCTTGGGATCAATGGCCGCCTTCATGGTTTCACCAACTTTTTCTGTGGTGAACAACAGGTTGTCCTTGATTTGCAAGTCTGTCAAACCGATGTCCTTGAGCCGGTTAAAGCGCATGTAAGCGGCTGAGTGACAGTTCAGGCAATAGTTGACGAACAACTTGGCACCATTTTGCAGTGCGGCCAGATCGTTGGTCTTATCGGGAGCCTTGTCCCAGGCAATGCTGTCGCCACCGGACGCGTGCGCCCCCGCGATCAGTCCGAGAGCTGCAATCAGGGCGAATGCAATTTGTTTGATTTTTTTCATGTTATGCAAGGCTCCTGCTTAATGCGCAGCAAACGTAACGCGATCCGGCACTGGTTTGGATTTACCCAAAGCACTCCACCATGGCATCAATAAGAAGAAGCCAAAGTAAAACAGCGTTCCAACTTGCGACACGCGCTCACCAATCGCCGATGGTGGCTGAACACCGAGGTAACCCAATACGATGAAATTGACAACAAAAATACCGTACAGATACTTGTGCCAGTCCGGCCTGTAGCGAATGGATTTGACAGGACTGTTGTCCAGCCAGGGCAGGAAAAACAGGATGACGACCGCACCACCCATCACCACAACACCCCAGAATTTGGCGTCAATGGAGAGCATGAGCACGGCCACAACGGCGGCACCGCCGGCAATGATGGCCTTGAAAAGCACGGGCATGCGTACCTTGGCCACAGCAAAGACGCCGGCACCAATCACACAGGCAATCAGCGCGTACATCATCTCGCTGGTAATGGCACGCAGCATCGAATAATACGGCGTGAAATACCAGACAGGTGCAATGTGCGCAGGCGTCTTGAGCGGATCAGCCGGGATGAAATTGTTGTACTCGAGAAAGTAGCCCCCAAACTCCGGCGCAAAAAAGATGATGGCGGAAAACACCATCAGGAAAACGCTTACACCAAATATATCGTGCACGGTGTAATACGGGTGGAATGGAATGCCATCGAGCGGGTGACCATCTTTGCCTTTGGTTGCCTTGATTTCAACCCCATCCGGATTGTTCGAGCCGACCTCGTGGAGCGCAATGATGTGTGCCGCCACCAGGCCCAGCAGGACCAGTGGCACAGCAATCACGTGGAAGCTGAAGAAACGGTTGAGGGTTGCATCACCCACCACATAGTCACCACGAATCAGCAGCGCCAAATCAGGACCCACAAAGGGGATGGCCGCGAACAGGTTGACAATCACCTGAGCGCCCCAGTAACTCATCTGGCCCCATGGCAGCAGATAACCCATGAAGGCCTCTGCCATCAAGCACAGGAAAATGGCACATCCAAACACCCAGATCAACTCACGTGGCTTGCGGTAGCTGCCATAAATCAGGCCCCGGAACATGTGCAGATAAACCACGATGAAAAATGCGGAAGCGCCGGTTGAATGCATATAGCGCACCAACCAGCCCCATGGCACGTCCCGCATGATGTATTCCACAGAGGCAAAAGCCAACGCGGCATCCGGCTTGTAGTGCATCACCAAAAAGATGCCGGTTACGATCTGAATCACCAGCACCAGAAGCGACAGTGACCCGAAGATGTACCAAAAATTGAAGTTTTTGGGTGCGTAATACTCGCTTAGATGCTCTTTGTAGAGCTTGCTTGCGGGAAAGCGGTTATCCACCCAGTTGAGCAGCTTCTCACCTGCGCTGGCGTTGGGGGACACTTCAATCATTTCTGCCATTTTCAGTTGCCTCAATATGAATTACGTGGGGGACACGGCTGACATCGCAATGCAGCCAGTTCCGCAGTCTCAGGCTTTTTTGTCTTCGCCGATAACCAGCCGGGTGTCTGAAAGAAACATATAGGGCGGCACTTCCAGGTTGTCAGGCGCCGGCTTGTTCTTGAATACCCGACCAGCCAGGTCGAAGGTCGAACCATGACAGGGGCACAAAAAGCCGCCCTTCCAGTCATCCGGCAAAGAGGGCTGCGCACCCGGCTGAAACTTGTCAGAGGGGGAGCAACCCAAATGGGAGCAAATACCCACGGCAACGAACAGCTCGGGCTTGATGGAGCGACCTTCATTGCGTGCGTACACGGGCGTCAACTCACCGGGTTTGCGCTCTGACTTGGGGTCAGCCAGCAAGGCGTCATTTTTGTTCAGGGTTTCCAGTTGTTCGGGTGTGCGCCGGACAATCCAGACGGGTTTTCCACGCCATTCAACGGTCATTTTTTCTCCGGGCTTGATACCGGAAATGTCAACCTCCACGGCTGCACCGGCGGCCTTGGCCCGCTCGGAGGGTTGAAAGCTGCTGACAAACGGAACAGCGGTAAATGCGCCGCCTACGGCGCCCGCACATCCAGATGCGATCAACCACGTGCGTTTGCTCGTGTCGATTGGGGTGTCACTCATGGAAATCCTCAATGAAAACATCACTACTAGGGCTAACCCGACATTGTAGCTGACCGACTCACCCCAAATGACAGCACCAGCGCGTTTGCACGGGGTTGACAGGTTGGCGAACTCAGAGATACTCGCAACTTCCATAAATCAACTGAGGAGTTTTAGTTATGAGCATGATGTCTGAATTCAAGGAATTTGCCGTTAAAGGCAACGTGATGGATCTGGCGGTTGGCGTGATCATCGGCGGTGCGTTTGGCAAGATTGTGGACTCCATCGTTGGCGACCTGATCATGCCAATCGTGGGTGCGATTTTCGGCAATCTGGACTTCTCCAGCCTGTTCGTGGTGCTGGGCAAAGTACCAGCGGGCATCGCCATGAATGTGGTGGACCTGAAAAAGGCCGGTGTTCCCGTGTTTGCTTACGGTAATTTCATCACCATCGCGGTGAACTTTGCCATCCTCGCTTTCATCATCTTCATGATGGTCAAACAGATGAACCGGATGAAGAAAGAAGCGCCTGCGGCGGCACCCGCCCCAACGCCGGAAGACGTGCTGTTGTTGCGTGAAATTCGCGATAACCTGCGGAAATAGTCTTTTTGAACACCGTTCAATCGTAAAACAGTGTTCATAAGGGCCCGGCGTCTCAGGACGCCGGGCCCTTATTTATTTGCAAAGCTGGCGCGCCATGCCAATCGCCGCGATCAGGCTGGATGCATCGGCCTGTCCAGTACCCGCAATATCAAAGGCAGTCCCGTGGTCCGGGCTGGTTCGCACCAGCGGCAGGCCAATTGTCACGTTGACACCCTTCTCCACCCCCAGGTATTTCACCGGAATCAGGCCCTGATCGTGGTACATCGCGACCACCACATCGAATTCACCTGGCTCACCCGGTTTGGCGCGCGCCCGCATGAAGACCGTGTCTGGCGCAAAAGGGCCGTGCACGTCGATGCCCTCGGCCTGCGCCAAAGCAATCGCCGGTTGAATGATGTCCAGCTCTTCCCGGCCAAACAGGCCACCCTCACCGGCATGCGGGTTCAAGCCAGCAACACCAATGCGTGCCCGCAGCGGCGGATGGGCATTGGTGTCGCCAGATTTGACGACTCTGTGGAGAAATTGGTGCGTCAAGCGCAAGGTTTGCAGCAGGTTGGCCGTGGTCACAGCCTCAATCGCGTCCCGCAAAGACACATGAATACTCACCAGCACGGTTTGCAATTCATCGTTGGCCAGCAGCATGCGCACCGGCACGTCCGACACAGGTTTTCCCAAATGCGCGGCGGCCAGAGCCTGCAACAGCTCGGTGTGGCCGGGATAGGGAACACCCGCAGCAGCCAGGGCTTCTTTGTGCACAGGCGCCGTGACCAGCGCCGCAATCTCGCCGCGCAAGGCAGCCTGTGCGGCCCAAATTACACAATCGGCGGCCATTTGCCCTGCCAGCGCACTCACAACGCCCAGTGCCACAGGCGCGCCAGATCGGGATGCGCCGGGAATTGGCAACACCGGAATGCACCGGGGCGGGGCTTGCCAGGCCCCCGCCGCCGTGTCAATTAAACCGACCGGAATACCCACACGCCCCGGACCGCTGATGAACTGCACCGCACGCCGCATGATCGCCACATCACCCACCACAAAGCAGCCACGCGTCAGATCGGGAGCGTCGCGGAAAGCCTTGGCAATGATCTCCGGGCCAATCCCGGCGGGATCACCTTGCGTGATGGCAATGGGGACAATGCTCATGCGGGGTTATCGATGTCGATGAATTCATGCGCCAGGCCCAGCTGGTCAGCGACGAACGCAGCCACTGCGGGTGCGCCATAACGCTCGCTGGCGTGATGGCCGCACGCCAGAAAGGCCACCCCCGATTCGCGGGCGTAATGGGCTTGCGGCTCGGAGATTTCGCCGGTGATGAAGGCATCAGCCCCGGCGGCGATGGCCGCTTCAAAATAGGCCTGCGCACCACCCGTGCACCATGCTATTTTTTTGATAGCTGCTTGTGCAACATTGACGAGGGTTACAGGCCGATTTAATGTTTTTTTGACATGATCAGCCAGTGCCTGCGCATCTCCGAAGCTGTCCCCGTCAATGCGCTGTCCGATAAAGCCCAGGCCCTGTTCCCCAAAACGCCCCAGTGCGCCGTCAAACGCTTGTAAACCCAGCTTCAACCCGAGTTGGGCGTTGTTACCCAGCTCAGGGTGCGCGTCCAGTGGCAGGTGGTAGGCAAACAAATTGATGTCGTGGGCCAGCAGCAAGGCCAGTCGCTGCTTCATCCAGCCGGTGACAGACCCGTCCTGGCCGCGCCAAAACAGACCATGGTGCACAAAAATAGCGTCAGCCCGCGCCTCGATGGCGGCCTCAATCAATGCCCGGCTGGCCGTCACACCTGACACGATCTTGTGCACCTGCAACTTGCCTTCGACCTGCAAGCCGTTGGGCCCGTAGTCGCGAAAGCGCTCGGGCTGGAGCAGCGCATCAAAGGTCTGGCGCAATTGGGTTCGATCGGTCATAAAGGGACGCAAGGGAAGGAGGGTTGGCCTGAATTGTCGGTGATATCGGACGGCGAACGGTTCATGGTCAATCCGGGTGGTCCCGGGCCTCCAGGCTGCTGTCACACCCGGCGCCGGCAGCAATCCAGCGCCGCGCCAGCCGGGCCAGCCAAGGCGCCAGCGCCGGCGCCAAAGCACGCATCAACCGGGGTAAGGCCTGCTCCAGTACCTCACGTGGCTGACTCATGGCACCGCACCGATATATCGCTGCCGGAGCATTCCAGCGCAGGGCAGCACATGCGCCCTGTCGGCGGCCAGACAGGACAACACCCAACGGACAGGGCTCGACCAGGCAACACACGCCACAGCCATTACACCCCTCGCCCACTAACGGTTTGGGTGGTGCCGCGGGCTGAATGAAGATGATTTCAAAGGGTTTTGCCACGGGCTACACAGATGGTCCTGACCGGCAATTGGACAAGGGCATGCAGCAATCGCGTCATGCGGGTTTTCCGGCATTGTGCGCCGCCACGCAGACCACAAGCCTACAATTTGCAGCATGAAACGACTCTGGTTATTGTTTTCTCAAACCGCCACCGTGCTGCTGGCAGCCTATTTTGTGGTTGCCACACTGAAACCCGAGTGGCTGGGCAGGGCACCGTCCTATTCAAACATCGTGGGTCTCATGGAGGCCCCCGTTGCCAACCCGGCCAATGTACCAACCGGCAGCTTCCGGCTGGCCGCACAAAAATCGTCCGCCGCGGTGGTGAGCATCAACACCAGCAAGGCGGCCAAGCCAAACCCGCATGGCAACGACCCGTGGTTCAAGTTCTTTTTTGGCGAACCGGGCAGTGAGCCCCAGGTGGGTCTGGGCAGCGGCGTCATTGTCAGCGCCAGTGGCTACATCCTCACCAACAACCACGTGGTAGAGGCCGCTGACGAGATTGAGGTTGTCCTCAATGACAGCCGTCACGCGAGTGCCAAAGTCATTGGCACGGACCCCGATACCGACCTGGCCATCCTCAAAATCGATCTGGACAAGCTGCCCGTGATTGTTCTGGGTAATTCTGACGCCTTGCAGGTAGGCGACCAGGTGCTGGCCATCGGCAACCCGTTTGGTGTTGGCCAGACCGTCACCAGCGGCATCATCAGCGCGCTGGGGCGCAACCAGCTGGGTATCAATACGTTTGAAAATTTCATCCAGACCGACGCGGCCATCAACCCCGGCAACTCGGGCGGTGCGCTGGTGGACACCAACGGCAACCTGATGGGCATCAACACCGCCATTTACTCCCGCTCGGGCGGCAGCATGGGTATCGGCTTTGCCATTCCGGTGTCGACCGCGAAGCTGGTACTGGAAGGCATTGTGAAAGACGGCCAGGTCACACGTGGCTGGATTGGTGTGGAGCCCAACGACCTGTCGCCAGAACTGGCCGAAACCTTTGGCGTGAAAGCCAGGCAGGGCGTAATCATCACTGGGGTTCTGCAGGATGGCCCGGCCGCCAAAGCCGGCATTCGCCCAGGCGATGTGGTGACCAACGTGTCGGGCAAAGCGGTTGGCAACGTCTCCGAGCTGCTGACCAGCGTGGCCGCCCTGAAGCCCGGGACACCATCGAAATTTGAAGTACAACGCGGCGACGGCAAGGTGGCACTGGATGTCACACCGGGCGTACGCCCCAAGCCCCGCAAGGCGCCTTGAAGTCAGTTATTGACACCACCCAATTTGCTATATTTTTAATAGCTACTCGTGCATATACGACGGGGGCCAGAGGCCGATTTAACCTCAAGAATTGCCTGATTCGGCAGTCTCGGGTGGGGCCTGTGTGTGTTTGATAAAAACTTGTGCGGCCCAGATACCAATTTCATACAAAAAACACATCGGGATGGCCAGCGCCAGCTGCGACACCACGTCAGGCGGCGTCACGATGGCGGCAATGATGAAGGCCAGCACCACAAAGTAACCCCGGAAGTCCTTGAGTTTCTGGATACTCACAATGTTCATGCGGGCCAGGACAACCACCACAATCGGCACTTCAAACGCCATGCCAAACGCCAGAAACATGGACAGCACAAAGTCCAGGTAGGCTTCAATATCGGGGGCGGCGGTGATGCTTTTGGGGGCAAAACTCTGGATGAAGGCGAATACCCGGCCAAAAACGAAAAAGTAACAAAACGCCACCCCCACAAAAAACAGCACGGTGCTGGATGCAACCAGTGGCAGGACCAGTTTCTTTTCGTGTGAATACAGCCCCGGTGCCACAAAAGCCCACACCTGCCACAACACCACCGGCAACGCCATCATGAAGGCGGCCATCATCAGGATTTTGAGGGGCACCAAAAACGGGGAAATCACGGAAGTGGCAATCAGCGTGGCCCCCTTGGGCAGGGTTGCGACCAGCGGGGCCGCCATCAAATCGTATAGCGCGGCGGGGCCGGGGAAAAATGCCAACACCACGCCGGCCACCGCAATGGCAATCGCGGCCTTGATCAACCGGTCGCGCAACTCCACCAGGTGCTGCACAAAGGGTTGCTCGGTACCGGCGAGTTCGTCAGGTTTGGCGCCGTCGTTTGAATTGTTGTCAGCCATTCTTCAGGTGTAGGGTTGTTGCAGGGTCAGCCGGGGCATCCGGGCGCGTGGTGATGACCGGCGCCTGGACAGGTGCAGTCACTGAACGCCGGTGTTGGTTCTGGATGGCCGGTACCGGGCAACCCGGGCGGCACCAGACAGGGCTTTGGTTCGCACGCCGGTGCGTGCCTTGTACCAGTTGGGTGTGGCGCCCTGCTTGACCCGCCATTTCTTTTTTGGGTGACGGTAAGCCGGGTAACTGGTGGGGTATTCGGGTGAGTCGTTCAACTGGGAACTCAATGCCATGTCGGTGGCCTCAGACCAGGATTTTTCGAAATCATTGGCGTTGGTCTGAATGGAGTTTTCCACATCCCGGGCCGCGCTCTGCATGGACTCCTTCATTTTTTTGAGTTCGTCAAGCTCCATGGAACGACTGACCTCGGCCTTGACGTCAGCCACATAACGCTGCGCCTTGCCTAGCAAGGTGCCGACCGTGCGGGCCACACGCGGCAGCTTCTCGGGTCCGATGACAATGAGTGCCACGGCACCGATGAGCGCCATTTTGGAAATTCCGAGATCGATCATTGCGCACGCTCAGTACACGAAGTGACCAGCCCGGAACCAGCCGAAGGCGAGGAACGCAAGGGGGCCATCGCTTTCAAGACTTTTGCCTGGCCTCAACATCAATCGTTGTTTTATCAGCTGCAGGCGTCGCATTGGCCACCTGTGCCGTAGCGACAGGTTTCTCTTCGGTCGCAGCACCGTCCTTCATGCCATCTTTGAAGCCTTTGACAGCGCCACCCAGGTCACTGCCCATATTGCGCAGCTTCTTGGTCCCGAAAACCATCACCACGATCAACAGCACGATCAGCCAATGCCAGATAGAAAATGAACCCATGATTAACTCCTGATGTCTTAACGAATTGTCCCGATTTTAGTCGGGGAAGCTGGCGACCAGTGTGGCGGCGATTTTTAACCCCTGAGCCAGGGACGGGGACCACCCATGACGTGGATGTGCAGGTGATGCACCTCTTGCCCACCCTCAGCGCCAGTGTTGCTGACGATGCGAAAACCGCCTTCAGGATAGGGTCTGCAGCCTTCCTGCAAGGCCAGTTTGGGTGCCAGCGTCATCATGCGCCCCATCAGGGTCACGTGCTCGGGCCCGAGTTGAGCAAACGAGGAGATGTGCATCTTCGGAATCATGAGAAAGTGCACTGGCGCCCAGGGGTGAATGTCATGAAACACGAAAATTTCTTCGTCTTCATAGACTTTTCGCGACGGAATTTGCCCTGTGGCGATTTTGCAGAATAGGCAGTTGGGGTCATGCGCCACCACATTGGCCACCGTCATGGGCCAACCGGCTGGCTGTGATTCATGGCCACCATGCCGCGCACGATGCGATACAGGAACCAGATGGAGATGACGCCCCACGCGATCCAGCCGGGCGCAATCAGCAACAACCACAGCGGTGCGGTCACAACATAAAGAATACCGGCCCAGATCACCGAACGGATACGCCACGAAAAGTGGCTGGCCTGCCAGGTTCCCTGGGCCTCGCCCTTTTTAACCAGATCGATCACCAGCGCAATGACCAGCAGTACCGCGCCAGCCTGACCGCCGGGAATCACGGCACCCACCGCCACGATCAGGTGCAGGATGTAACTCACCCAGCCCACGGTTTTGAGTTGTTGCGCTTTCTCGGAATCAATCGCGACGACGTCAATCACATCATTCATTGCAGGTCTCCACTTGAATCATTACCAAACCGGTTTAGTGTTATCGACAACGCTATCGACTATTTACCCGGCACTGCCTTCGCGCGCCAGAGCCTTGCGCAACGCTTTTTCCTCGATGCCACTGGTGCCGGCCCGCCGCTGCAGCTCGGCCAGCACGTCGGCAGGCGTCAGGCCGTAGTGGGCCAAAGCAATCATGCAGTGAAACCACAGGTCGGCGACCTCACCCACCACTTTGGACCTGTCACCCCCGTGGTCCGCGTCTTTGGCGGCCATGACAACCTCGGTTGCTTCTTCGCCAATTTTTTTCAAAAAGGCATCCGGGCCTTTGTGCAGCAAACGGGCCACATAACTGGCCTCGGGGTCGCCGCCGCGTGCAGGCAGGCGGCTTTCAATAACCGCAGCCAAGCTGGCAAGTGCGTCCGTGGTGTTGATCGGGGGGGTGATCAGAGGGGTAATGGCGGGCATGAGCAGCTATTTGTAGATGGATTCAGGGTCTTTCAAGACCGGATCGGCAACTTTCCAGACGCCATTGTCGTAAACATGGAAAAAGCAGCTATGGCGCCCGGTGTGGCAGGCGATGGAAGCTTCAGCGGGTTCATGTCCGAGTTGCGTCACTTTCAGCAAAATCACATCGTTGTCGCAATCCAGCCGAATTTCGTGCACGGTCTGCACGTGGCCGGATTCTTCGCCCTTGAACCACAGTCTGCCGCGCGACCGGCTGAAGTACACCGCCCGGCCCAGCTCGGCCGTCTTTTGCAGCGCCTCGCGGTTCATCCAGGCGAACATCAGCACATCGTTGCTGCCCACCTCCTGCGCGATCACGGGGATGAGGCCTTTGTCGTCCCATTTAACTTCGTTTAACCAGTTCATGGCGATATTGTCAGCCATCCAGGCCCCCGGCTTCTTCAACCCCTTTTTGCATGCGGGTACCCGTCAAACCAGACGGGTTGCAGCGCCAAACAATTCCAGCAATTCGGCCTGGAAATTGCCCTCACCGTCCACCGCGGTGTGGACGAGAACCGTCTGGGTTTTCCGGTCAACCAGAACGCGCTGCCCATGGTGACCATTCATCATCATCCAGGACCCGTCGGCACGGGGATGCCAGAAAAAGGCTTTGTAGCCCATGGCCGGCATCCCCCTGCCGTAACGCACCTGTGCGTCTTGAGCAGTCCACGACGAACACTCATCAATCCAGCGCTCGCTGACAATCTGTTGCCCATTCATGGCGCCGTTTTGGGCTACCAGTTGCCCCAGGCGCGCCCAGTCACGCAGTCTGGCGGCAAAGCCGATGCAGTTGAATTCCTTGCCTTTGGAGTCGGTCAGCCAGGTCGCCTCTGACTCCGCACCCATGGGCTGCCACAGCGCGTCCTGGCAAAACGTTGCCAGACTTGTTCCGGTGACCTGTCGTATCACCATGCCCACCGTTAGCGGACACAGTTCGTTGTAGTTGTACCGGCTCCCCGGGGACTCCTGGCTGAGGTTCCATCCACGCACGACGGCTTCGAGATCGGTCACCCCACCTGTGAAGGCCTTGGGATAAATCACCGGGTTGTCACGGTCATGCAGGATGGCCGCGCCGCTGGACATGTTGGCCAAATTGCGCAAAGTCATGCTGCCGTGCAGCGTGCCCTTCAGATCACCAACGTAGGCATCTGCCCGATCATCCAGCGAATTGATCAACCCTTTATCGATGCAGATGCCCAGCAACAATGAGGTCACACTCTTGGCCATGGACCAGCTGGTCAGGCGCATCCCGGGTTTGCGGCCAAACCGATAGTGTTCGGCGAGCAGGGTTCCCTTGCGGGCGATCAGCAGCCCGGTCACGGGCCAAGAGGCCAGGTAGTCAGGGATCGATCGGGTTGACAGCCCCCAGCGATAACTGATGTCGTCCCGCAGCCCGGATGCGAGCGGGCTGGCCTGTGCGGACACGCCGATCTTGTGAACCGGGAACATGGACTCAAAACCACCCGAATAGTTGCCCACCCGGTATTCGGTGTGCCCCACAAAACGGGGTGGATTGCCCCAACCGCTGGGATAACCTGCGGCCTCACCCCACTTGGAATCAGCCCAAGCTGTTGTCACTGGCAGGCATAAACCAGCTGAAGCGAGCAAAAAAGGACGTCTTTTCATGCGCCGGGGTATCTAGCGGTTTTTATATCCTGACGGGGATATCACATGCGGCCATTCGCGCCTTGGCCTGGCCCACGGTGAATTCGCCGTAGTGAAAGATGCTGGCGGCCAGCACAGCGTCGGCGCCACCCAGTTTGATGCCGTCCACCAGGTGATCAAGGGTGCCCACACCACCCGATGCAATCACGGGCACGCTGATCGCATCGCTGACCGCGCGGGTTAAAGCCAGATCAAAGCCGGATTTGGTGCCATCGCGGTCCATGCTGGTGAGCAAAATCTCGCCCGCGCCGCGCCGCGCCATCTCGGTCGCCCAGGCCACCGCGTCCAGCCCGGTGTTTTTGCGCCCGCCGTGGCTGTAAACATCCCAGCCGGGACCGACAGCAAAGCCATCTGCACCGAGGCGGTGGGTATCCGGTCCCGAGCGCCGCTTCGCATCAATCGCCACCACAATGCACTGCGCACCGTATTTGGCCGACGCATCGTCAATCACCTGCGGATTGGCCAGCGCTGCAGAATTAAAACTGGTTTTGTCAGCCCCTGCGTTGAGCAGGCGGCGCACATCTTCCACGGTGCGCACACCGCCACCCACAGTCAGTGGGATGAATACCTGTGAGGCCACGGCTTCGATGATGTGCAGAATCAGGTCGCGCCCATCGCTGGTGGCGGTGATATCCAGAAACGTCAGCTCATCCGCGCCCTGATCGTTGTAGCGCGCAGCAATCTCCACCGGGTCACCGGCGTCGCGCAATTCCACAAAATTGACACCCTTGACCACGCGGCCTCCAGTGACATCGAGGCAGGGGATGATTCGTTTGGCCAGCATTTAGCTAGCCATTTAACTCGTCAGCACGCGCCTGCGCGGCGGCGAAATCAAGATCACCGCTGTAGATGGCGCGTCCGCAGATCACACCTTCTACGCCGTCATCTTCCACATCACACAGGGCTTCAATATCGGCCATGTTGGACAAGCCGCCGGAGGCAATGACGGGGATGGTCAGCGCCTGCGCCAGCTTGACGGTGGCTTCGATGTTGATGCCAGAGAGCATGCCAT
>JBEEMW010000042.1:0-20934 GCA_041192445.1 Pseudomonadota bacterium
CAAGCCACCACGCTTTCTAATCGGCTCACTTCGTCTTTTACAGCCTGTTCTTCAGGCGATATTACTGGGTTGGCGCTTCGATACACTGCACGTTTGACCATCTCGGCTTCAAGTTTAGCCATTCTTTCGCGGTACTGTGCCGTTGTGTCGTTGGCGGCCACATTTGCTACCCTTCGTGCACTCACCGCCGCGGCCGCGGCCGCTTCAGCAAGTTTTTCTGCACGTTGAGCCGCGAACGCTTCGCTGGAAAAATTATCTGAGACAGACGTAACAGCACGTGCAGCACTTGCTAAACCCAGTGCCGACTCAGCAGTTTCTTCTGCTTTGACTGCTGCTGCCTCTGTTTCTTCCTCGGTTGCCTCTTTTGCCTTCCAATTCGGCCCCCACTTTTCAAAGGAATACTGCTCTTCAGCACTACGTAAAAGCAGGCTAGCCCGATCTTCCACTTCGTACCTAATATTTAGTTCTTTGGCTGCATCAACAATGTAGTTCAATGCTTGCGAAGCAGTAATTTCAAACCACTCACCGGACCTTCGAAATATTGCTGCCATTTCATGGGCCCTAGCTTCGACTTTCTCACGCTTTCTATCAAGCCACACAATGGCCGCAAAGCTCGCAAGATGATCAGGCACACCAGTATCGTTGCCGAGTTGCGCTAGGCGCCTATCTGGGTCATTTGAATGACCGATCTTCACTGATGACAGGGTTGGGCCGTACCAATAAACGTATACCGCCTGCTCGTATTCTCGAATTGGAATTTCGTCTGACATACCAGCTCCCGACGCCCAAGATTTGTTTGATTGACCTACCTGGGTCAGAATGAATGGGCATCCTATCCCGTGGTACTGACTCCGTCAACCTAGAACGATTCAGGGATGGCAAAACCATCCCAACTGTTCGCAGGCGACCCGGTGCTTATCGCACTTGGCGCTGCGATTCGTAGGGCTAGGTCTGGCGTGGGGTTGTCGCAGGAGGCGCTAGCGGTTGATGCCGAACTGGGCTGGTTATATGTTAGTGGCATTGAACGTGGCGAGCACAACCTTGAATCGCCCCGTATTTGAACTGACCCCGCGAGTATGTGATACCGGTCATTTCGAACGACCCTTCGACTTTAGGAGGGCTTCGGAGAAAGACAGGTCATTCACCTGCCAAATCGGGTTTCCCGAATTCTGAAGGGCATGCTTGATCTGGCTCAACGCCGTCGCGTCGTTTGCATTGGCCAGTAACACGGATGTGGCGTCCCCGCCGCCGCTATACAACCCTAACCTATGTGGTAGCAACATCCCGCAAAGCCCCCGGCTATTGATCTCAGCCTGCAAGTCCTCACGAATGGTGTATGGCTCGACCAGGGTGATTGGCTCGCCATCAGGTCCCCACCAATAGGTAACATGGTCCATATGACCTAGTTCCGGGATGTGGCGATGCGACGTTGGGAAGCGGGAGCCCAACCGCTGGCTGCGGTCTATTGTTGTGACCGTACAACCAGTAACGTCAATGAAATGCACGGTGCGTGCAGCACATTGCAACTGCTGCACGGCATAGTTGACATCCCCCCAAGCGTTGCATGGAATGCGTTGTACCCGAGGGTGGGCCGCGTAGATGTAGCCGTATTTGGCGTACACCTGCCACGGGTGAGTCATCTTTATATCCAGTGTTTTTACCCCTGCCACTCCGTTTTCGGGTGTGATGAAGTAGGGTGCAAAAAGTGTCAATGTAGGCATGTCATTTCCAATTCAAAATGGATAATCCGCGCCAGTCGCGCGGTACGAATTTTGGGAGATATGCAGACGTTGATGACCCAGGCGTTTGTGCTGGGGATGCGGCGCGTTTGACTTCCTGGCTTACCAGGATCACGCGGAGTAAAACTTGTTGCGTCAGTTTTATGTCTTGACGGGGACAAACTTACTTGCGGCGACACGATACCACAGGGAACTGGCGTGTCATTTGATTTCGAGAACGCAGTGCGCCACTGGATTAAAACATATTGCAAACGACCCCTTACGGCTTTCTACGGTACCAATGAAAGCTCCTGCACTGAATGTCCCACAGGGCCTATCAACCCGGCCTTAACACTGCAGGGGTCGCAAGTTCGAAACTTGCACTGCCCACCAATATATTGGTTATAAAAAAAGGACTTGGCGGTTTAGCCAAGTCCTTTTTTTTGTGCCCGTCATGCTTCTTTAGGCATTGATTGACCCTCATTGCCTGTCCTTTTCCGGCAATTGCCCACCAAATGGGGCGTCGATACTCGCTTAACTTTTTCCAGGAGTTTTCATGAAGCGTACGACCTCGATTCTCCGTTTTGCGGGTTATGCCCTGCTTGCCAGCATGGCAATTTTGAATGCGCATGCCCAAACCAAGGCCACGCCCGAGGAGGCGACGGCCATGGTCAGGAAGGGTGTCGCTTTCGTGAAGGCCAACGGTGCTGAAAAAGGGCAGGCCGAAATCAGCAACAAGGCCGGCCAATTCATCGATCGTGACCTGTATCTGGTGATTTATGGTCTGGACGGTACGGTGCGCGCCCATGGTGCCAACGAAAAGATGATCGGCAAAAACCTGATTGACCTCAAAGACATTGACGGCAAGGAGTTTGTCCGGGAACGGGTTGAACTTGCCAAAAGCAAAGGCAAGTTCTGGCAAGACTACAAATTCACCAACCCGACCACCAAAAAGATTGAGCCCAAAAGCATGTATTGCGAGAAGCTGGACGATGCTGTGTTGTGCGGTGGTATCTACAAATAGGTCGTGTACCGGTGATTGACCCACCCGTGTGCCTGGAGACATCATGAAATTAGGAATGAAGTTGCTCGCCGTGCCGGTATTGACGGCCCTGGTGATGATGGTGTCAGGGCAACTCAGCACGTTTTTGATGACGGAATCGGTCCTGCAGGGGCAGGCGTCTGCCAAAGCCAATCTTGAAGACTACAAAACCATTGCTTCGGCACAAAAGCAGCTCAGTACCGTTCATGCCGGCGTCTACCGCACGGTCACGCTCATTGGGTCACTGGATGAGCCCAAAATCAAGGCTGCCAGGACCGATCTGGGCAAGCAGCTGGCCGGTATCAAGCAGGTAGCTACCGCTTTGATTGACGAGCAGTCCGATACGGAAATGCGCTCGGGTGTGGCCGATCTGCTCAAGCAAATTGACAAATATGCCGGGCAGGCAGACGCTGCCATCGATCTGTCGTCAGTGGACCCCAATACCGGTATTGCGGCGATGCAGGGTGCCGACGCGACATTTACGAGCGTGGCCAAAAACATGGGTGTGATGGTGGCCCGCATTGATGCGCAATCGGACGCCAGCATTGCGGCATCGGCCGCCCATTCCCGTATGACCAATCTGATACTGACGGCCATCAGCCTGCTGACGGCCGGTGTTGCCGTGTGCCTGGCCTGGATGATGCAACGCAAAATAGTGGCCGAATTGGCCCAGGCTGCGTACATCGCCGATCAAGTGGCGACGGGCAACCTGAGCATGGCACCCGCCAGCGACCGCCAGGACGAACTGGGGGTGTTGATGCGGGCGCTGGGCAGCATGACCCGGCAGTTGAATCAGTCGATTTCCACGGTGCTGGATTCGTCGGAATCCATTCGGTTGGCCAGTGCCGAAATTGCGACCGGTAATCACGATTTGAGCGTGCGCACGGAGCTTGCGGCCACCAACTTGCAGCGTGCTGCCACCTCGACGGTGCAAATTACCGGCACCGTCAAACAGTCCGCAGACGCTGCACGCCAGGCCAACCAGATGGCGACTGCCGCCGCGAAGGTTGCGGCCCGGGGCGGTGCCGTGGTGGCGCAGGTGGTGTCCACCATGGACGAGATCAATAGCAGCGCCCGGAAAATTTCGGACATCATCGCGGTGATCGACGGCATCGCCTTTCAGACGAACATTCTGGCGCTGAACGCTGCGGTGGAGGCGGCCCGGGCAGGTGAGCAGGGGCGGGGATTTGCGGTTGTGGCCAGCGAGGTACGCAGCCTGGCAGGCCGGTCTGCACAAGCTGCCAAGGAAATCAAGAACCTCATTGGCGAGTCAGTCGGCAAGGTTGATGTGGGCGCCCGGCTGGTCGCTGATGCCGGTAAAACCATGACCGAAATTGTGGCGTCTGTCCAGCGGGTGGCGGACATCATCGGCGAGATATCAGTGTCTTCGTCTGAGCAGAGCACCGGAATAGGCGAGGTCAATTCCGCCGTGATGGAGCTGGATGACATGACACAGCAAAATGCCGCACTGGTGGAGCAATCGACAGCCTCCGCTGACAGTTTGCGCGAGCAAGCGCATCGGCTGGCACAGGTCGTCTCAACATTCAAGCTGTGCGCGTCAACCCAACCGCCCTACGCCCTGCTCGTGACCTAGCTACACTTTCGGTGAAGGTGCTGGCTGATTGACGAGGACATCCGTCCGACCCATGCACTGAAAGACCGATCGTGGACCGTGTTGACTGCGTCGTTGTCGGTGCCGGGGTGGTGGGCCTGGCGATTGGCCGCGCGCTGGCCCTGAACGGCCATGAGGTGATGGTGCTCGAAGCGGCCAACGCCATTGGTACCGGCACCAGTTCACGCAACAGCGAAGTGATTCACGCCGGCATCTACTACCCGCCCGGCTCACTCAAGGCCGGTCTGTGTGTGCGTGGCCGGGAAATGCTCTACCACTACTGCGCCGAACGCGGCATTGCCCACCGCCGGTGTGGCAAGCTGATTGTTGCCACCTCGCAGGTTCAGGTTGCGGCACTTGACGCGATCCTTGCCAGGGCCGCTGTCAACGGTGTGCATGATCTGACTTGGCTCACCCGCGACCAGGCCTGCTTCATGGAACCCCAGCTGACCTGTCTGGCGGCCATTCATTCACCCAGCACCGGTATTGTGGACAGTCACGCGCTGATGCTGGCACTGCAGGCTGATATTGAGAACGCGGGTGGCATTGTTGTGCTGAATACAGGCTTAGCCCTCGCCAGATATGCGCAAGACGCTATTTATTTGATAGCATCTGATGGTACCGAGCTGGAAACCCGGACCTTGGTGAACGCCGCAGGCCTGGGCGCTCAGGGCATTGCGTCGCGGATTGAAGGGCTCGACCCCCGGTTTGTGCCGGCCAGCCATTACGCCAAAGGCAGCTATTTCACCTTGACGGGACGGTCGCCATTCGGAAGACTGATTTATCCGGTTCCTGAAGCCGCTGGTCTGGGGGTGCACCTGACCATCGATATGGGAGGGCAGGCCAAATTTGGTCCGGATGTGCAGTGGGTTGATTCACCCGATGATGTGGTGGTGGCCCCCGAGCGCGGCGAGACGTTTTATGCCGAGATCAGGAAATACTGGCCAGCGCTCCCGGATGGGTCGCTGGTTGCCGGTTATGCCGGTATCCGGCCCAAGGTGGGTGGGCCATCCGAGGCCGCCAAAGACTTCATGATTCAGGGCCCGGCCGATCATGGCCTGCCGGGGTTGGTGAACCTGTTTGGCATTGAGTCACCGGGGTTGACCAGCTCGCTGGCCATTGGCGAACACGTGTCGCGGCTGTTGTGACCCGGCGCGGCTAGACACTGTTTTTGATCAACAAGGCCGCCTCTTTGACCAGATTGGGGCCCTTGTAAATCAGGCCGGTGTAAATTTGCACCACATCGGCCCCTGCCTTGATTTTGTCTGCGGCGTCTTGGGCGCTCAGAATGCCGCCCACACCGATGATCGGAAAACCCTGGCCCAGCGCCGTGCGCAGCCGGGTGATGATGCGGTTGCTCAGGGCCAAAACGGGCGTGCCTGACAAACCCCCGGCCTCGTCGGCATGTGCCAGGCCTTTAACGGCATCCCGGTTGAGCGTGGTGTTGGTCGCGACCACGCCCCAGGCGTTGTTGGGCTGTCCGTCACGGTCCAGGCCGTAACGTCTGAGTGTGGTGGCAATCACATCCACTTGCTCGTCCGCCAGGTCCGGCGCGATCTTGACGAAGATGGGAATGCGCCTGGCATGGCGTTGGCTCAAGGCTTCCCGGCGCTCGGTGATGGCGCCCAGCAAGGCGTCCAGTGCCTCGTCGCTTTGCAGGGCACGCAGGTTTTTGGTGTTCGGGCTGGAGATATTGACCGTTACGTAATCGGCATAGGGGTAGACCCCGTCCAGGCAGGTCAAATAATCCTGTGTGGCGTTTTCAATCGGGGTAGCTGCATTCTTCCCGATGTTCAAGCCCAGCAGCATGGGCGCCGGTCGCGTGGCCGGGTGTGCTGATGCGGGTGACGACTGGCGCTGCCGGTACAGGCTGGAGCGCTGAACATTCGCAATGAAGGCATCCAGCCCGTCGTTGTTGAACCCGAGCCGATTGATGAGTGCATTGGCCGCGGGCAGGCGAAACATGCGTGGTTTGGGATTACCACTTTGCGCCAAAGGTGTGACGGTGCCAACCTCTACGAAGCCAAAACCCATGGCACCCAGGCCGTCAATACAGCGGGCATTTTTGTCCAGACCGGCGGCCAGGCCGACCCGGTTGGGAAAGGTCAGGCCCGCCAGTTCAACCGCGTCATCAACCCGGCCATTGCAATAGGCCCACTGCAAGGGTGTGCCTTGTGCACGGGCGAGGGCGTGCAGGGTGAGCTCGTGTGCAGTTTCGGGGTCCAGGCCAAACAAAAAGGGACGGGCCAGACCATAGGGAACGAGAGACATTGGATAATTCCTTTAGTTGCCTGATTTTCCCAGATGACACCCAACTTTTTGCGATGACCAACATGCTTTCACAAGACGAATTGAAAACCCTGGTGGGCCAGGCGGCCCTTGACTATGTGGTGCCGGGCGACATTGTGGGGGTGGGGACGGGTTCTACGGTGAATAAATTCATCGATGCGCTGGGCACGATCAAAGACCAGATTAAAGGTGCGGTCTCCAGCTCTGAAGCGAGTACCTTGCGCTTGAAAGCACTGGGTATTCCCGTGTTTGACTCCAATGATGTGGCCGAGTTGTCGGTTTACATCGACGGGGCAGACGAAATTGATGGCCAGGGCAACATGATCAAGGGCGGCGGTGCGGCGCTCACCCGCGAGAAGATTGTGGCCGCCCAGTCGCGCCAGTTTGTGTGTATTGCCGACGTGTCCAAACTGGTTCAAACGCTGGGTCAATTCCCGTTGCCGGTTGAAGTTGTTCCGATGGCCACGCAACGGCTTATCCGGCAGTTTGCCGCCATGGGTGGCAAGGCGGCGGTACGTTTGAAGGACGGTGTGCCACTGGTAACCGACAACGGACAACATATCGTGGACGTCTTGGGCCTGAGCATCGCGGACCCACTGGCTTTTGAATCCCGGGTCAGCCAGTGGCCCGGTGTGGTGACCGTCGGTGTGTTTGCGCACCAGCGCGCCCAGGTGTGCCTGCTGGGAACGGACAGCGGTGTCAAAAAACTGGTTTTCTGATCCTGGCCGTTGTCCTTGCCACCTTTAAAAAGTGATGCCTGCGGGGTTGGATCGGGGGGCAGGGGATTGGTCTGCCTCGGTACTGCGGACTGCCGGCTCACCGGGTTTTTTGCCTGGTGTGCCGTCTGCCAATGCCGCGGGCTTTTGAACGGTGACCAGGGGTGTGGCTGGCGGGTAACGGTAGCCGGACGGCAACAGGGAAGTTTTCGGATAACCTGCCGCATCCAGAAATTGGCTCCATTCAGAGTCTGAAAATCCCTTGATTTTCTGGCCACCCACCATCAGGAAAGGCAGCGAATTTTCACCACTCACACGCTGCAGCGCCTCGCCGTCTTCCATCGTGTTCACGGTGCGCTCCGAGAACGGTATGCCACGGCTGACCAGCAGTGCCCGACCGGTACCGCAGGGGTTGCAGTTGTCGGCCGTGTAGAGGGTGACGGGGTAGCGGTTTGCCACCTGCCGCAGCTCATATGGCATGCCGGCGCTGCCACCTCCGGCGAGCAATTGCCCACGGGAGTTTGTGGCCGTGACGTTGTCGGCGGCGACAGGCGGCTTGTCTGAAAAAGAAACCCGGCCATCCGCCCCGATGATTTTATAAACGGTTTGGGCCGGGCACTGCAGTGCGCCCATCGCAAGCAGCGCGCCCAACACAGTACGTGATAACAGCTGTTTCATGATGTTGATCCCCTCCGCAAACGGTGTTTCTAACGAGATGCCATGCCCTGATGCCTCAGCAGGGCGTCCAGATTGGGTTCGCGCCCCCTGAATGCCTTGAATGATTCGATGGCAGGCCGGCTGCCACCCACCTCAAGTATGGCCTGCCTGTATTTTCTACCGGTTTCGACATTTGGCAAACCATCGTTACGGGCTGTTTCTTCAAAGGCGGCATAGGCGTCAGCACTTAAGACCTCAGCCCATTTGTAACTGTAATAGCCGGCCGCGTAGCCGCCGGAAAAAATATGGCTGAAGGTATGCACCGTGCGGCTCCAGGCCGGTGGGTACACAACGGCCACTTCCTGGCGAACCTGCTCCTGCAGGGCCATCATGTCCAGGCCCGGGTCTTCGGAGGTGTGCAACAACATGTCAAACAGCGAGAATTCAATCTGACGCAGGGTTTGCAGGCCACTCTGAAAGTTCTTCGCTGCCAGCATTTTGTCGAACAGTTCGCGTGGCATCGGCGCCCCCGTGTCCACGTGGGAGGTCATGTGCTTGAGCACATCCCATTCCCAGCAAAAGTTCTCCATGAACTGGCTTGGCAGTTCGACCGCATCCCATTCCACGCCGCTGATGCCTGATACATCGTGCTCGTTCACCTGGGTCAACAAATGGTGCAGGCCATGGCCAAACTCATGAAAGAGGGTGGTGACGTCGTCATGGGTCAACAGGGGTGGTTTTTTGACGCCATCCACGTCAACGCCCTGGGCAAAGTTGCACACCAGGTGCGCCACCGGCGTCTGCAACTGGCCGTTGTCCGGCCGCAACCAGCGTGCCCGCACGTCATCCATCCAGGCCCCGCCGCGTTTGCCGGTCCGTGCGGCCGGGTCCAGATAAAACTGGCCGACCAGTTCCTTGTGAGCGGCCGTATCAGCCGTGCCCGTTACTTGACGCTCAATCCGGTAAAACCCGACGCCCTCAGTCCAGACGGGTGCCTGGTCCTGGCTGATGGTCAGGTCGAACAGGGTTTCAGCGATCTTGAACAGGCCCGCCAGAACCTTGGGCGCCGTGAAATATTGTTTGACTTCCTGCTCACTGAAAGCGTAGCGGGCCTCTTTCAGTTTTTCGCTGACAAAAGGCCAATCCCAAGGCTGGGGTGCCGGCAAACCCAGATGTTCTGCAGCGAACTGGCGCATGTCCGCCAGGTCTTTTTCCGCGAATGGGCGGGCCTTGGCGCCAAGGTCCCGCAAAAATGAGATGACCTGCTGAGGTGAATCTGCCATTTTGGGGACCACCGACAGTTCCCCAAAATTGCGGTAACCCAACAGTTTTGCCTCTTCAAGCCGAAGCGCCAGAATTTCCCGGATGAGGCCGGAGTTGTCAAAACGTGTGGCATCACCGTCAGCCTGGTCAGACGCACGGGTGACATACGCCCGGTACAGCTTTTCCCGCAGGGCGCTGCTGTGGGCAAATTGCATGACCGGCAAATAGCTGGGCATTTTCAGCGTGAGCTTGTAGCCTTCCCTGGCTGCGGCCTGGGCAGCAGCCAGGGCGACCTGTTTCACGTCCTCGGGTATACCGTCCAGTTCGGACAGGTCCGCGAAATAGCTGTAGGCGTCGGTTGCGTCCAGCGCGTTTTCACTGAACTTCTGGCTCAGTTCGGCCTGGCGTTCCTGAATGGCCGAAAAACGCTCGCGATCCGTACCCCCCAGTTCCGCACCGCCCAGAACAAAGTTGCGTATGGCATTTTTATGGGCCTGGCGTTGCTCTGGATTGAGACTTGCCGGGTCAATCGCCTTGTACTTGGCGTACAGCCGTTCGTCAGCACCGAGCCGGGTAAAAAAGTCGGTAATGGCTGGAAGTTGTGCGTTGTAGGCTGCGCGCAACTCGGGGGTGTCAGCCACACTGTTGAGGTGGCTCACTGTGCCCCAGGCCCGGCCCAGTTTTTCGGTGGAGACGTCCAGCACCCGTGCAATTTCACCCCACTTTGCGGGAAATGCAGGTGCTGTAACGGCTTCCAGCGCTGCGTTGGCGTCAGCCAGCAAAACGTCGACGGCGGGGCCGACATGGGCCGGTGCGACCTGGTCGAAGAGGGGCAGGCCATCAAACTGGAGGAGTGGATTCATAAGTATTCTCTAGCTGGAGGCACTGGGCGCAGTTTCAAGCACCGGCCGCCATGCGTTCGGCGGCTTCAAGGGTGTTGACCAGCAGCATGGTGATGGTCATGGGGCCAACGCCACCGGGCACAGGGGTAATGAAGCTGGCGACCTGTTTCACACCTGCAAAATCCACGTCACCACACAGCTTGCCTTCGGCATTGCGGTTCATTCCCACGTCAATGACCACCGCGCCGGGTTTGACCATGTCGGCTGTCAGGACATTGACCTTGCCGACCGCGGCAACAATCACATCCGCCTGCAGTGTCATGGCCTTCAGATCGCGGGTGGCGCTGTGGCATATCGTGACGGTGGCGTTCTTCTGCAACAGCATCAGGGCCATGGGTTTTCCGACAATATTGCTGCGGCCAATGACCACGGCGTGTTTGCCCTTGAGATCAAAACCGATGCTCTCCAGCATTTTCATGCAACCATAAGGTGTGCAGGGCCAGAAGCCGGGTTGGCCGACCATCAGCGCGCCGGCGCTGCTGACGTGAAAACCGTCCACATCCTTGGCGGGTGAGATGGATTCAATGACTTTTTGCGCATCAATGTGCGGGGGAAGTGGCAGTTGAACCAGAATGCCGTGAATGGCGGGGTCGTTGTTCAAGGTGTCCACCAGCGCCAGCAAGGCTTGCTCGGTCATGCTTGCCGGGTGCTGCTCCAGCACGGAGTGCAAACCCCCGTCCTGACAGGCTTTGACCTTGTTGCGCACATACACCTGCGAAGCCGGGTTGTCGCCGACCAGCACCACGGCCAGACCGGGCGTGATGCCTTTTTGCTTGAGCACGGCGGTGCGGCTGGCGACCTCGGTGCGCAGTTGGCGGGACAGGGCATTGCCATCGATCAGTGTGGCTTCAGAAAGTGTGGTCATGTTGTTATCCAGGAATAAAAAAGCCCGTCTCCCCTCATGGAACGGGCGTGAGTAGCTATAAAAATAGTAGTGGCAGGCTGGGTCAGGCGGGATTCAGCCTTTGGGTGCGTTTTGTCCGAGTGCAATTTTCAGCAGGTCTGCCACGGTGTTGGCGTTGAGTTTTTCCATGATGTTGGCACGATGTGCCTCCACCGTCTTGATGCTGATACCCAGGTCATCCGCAATCTGTTTGTTCAATCGGCCTGCCACAATGCGCTCCAGTACCTGGGACTCACGCAACGTCAGCTTGGACAGCAGGGCGTCCCGGGTGGCGGACTGCTGGTGCTCGGCAAAGGTGCCTTTGGCATGTTCGAGCATTTTTTCAACCAGACCAACCAGTTGATCCTCCTTGAACGGTTTCTGGATGAAATCCATGGCACCTTTTTTCATGGTGTCCACCGCCATCGGCACGTCACCATGACCCGTGATGAACACAATCGGGAGTGGTGAATGGCCTTCGATCAGGCGGCTTTGCAACTCCAGCCCGGTCATGCCGCCCATGCGGATGTCAACAATCAGGCAGGCCACCTCGCGCGAGTCGTAGCGGCTCAGGAACGACTCGGCCGAATCAAAACAGCGGACACGGTAGTCCTTGCCTTCAAGCAACCACTGAAGCGAGTCGCGAACCGCTTCGTCATCATCGACGACATAGACGGTTCCCTTTTTTGGAATCAAACTCATGCAGTTACCCCAAGATGGTGTGTTGTGTGTCTGGCAAGAGACCAGCCACGGGTGTCGATTCAGTGACCGGGATCCAGAAAGAAAAGTGGCACCCCGTTATATCGGCGCCATTGTAGAGGTTCTCCGCCTTCATCCGGCCCTGGTGCGACTCGACGATGGAGCGGCACAAACTCAGGCCAATGCCCATGCCGTCGGCTTTGGTGGAGTAGAAGGCTTCGTACAAACGCGACATGACTTCGGGGGCTATGCCCGGCCCCGAGTCGAAGACCGAGAACTCGACCACCGGTTTGCCTTCGACTGTTTTGGGGACTACCCGCAGTTCGATGCTGCGCCGGGCGGTAGGTCGCTGTGCGGCATCAACCGACTCGGCCGCATTTTTCAACAGGTTGACCAGCACCTGCTCGATCAGAATCGGGTCAACCATCAGGGCCGGAAGCCGCACCGCCACATGGTGTGCCAAACGCACATTGCGCCGGCGCAGCTCGATCTCGGCCAGCTCAACCGCCTCATCAATCATGCCGGCGATCTCGGACAGGGTGCGGTTGGGCTCACTGCGTTTGACGAACGACCGTATCCGGTGGATGATTTGCCCGGCCCGCTGCGCCTGCTTCGCCGTTTTCTCAAGTGCACCCAGCAAGTCTTCGTCGTTAATTTGTCGCGATTTGATCCGCGAGACCATCCCGTTGCAGTAGTTGTTGATGGCCGTCAGGGGCTGGTTCAGTTCATGGGCCACGCTGGAAGCCATTTCGCCCATGGTGATGAGCCGGCTGGCGTTTTGGGCCCGTTCTGCCTGTGCCGCAGACTGTGCCTCGGCCAGTCGGCGTGATGTGATGTCGGTGGCGATCACCATCTGGGCCAGGCGGCCATCCACCCAGCTCAGGTAGCGGGTTCTAACCTCCAGCCATTTGCCGTGTTCGGCCAGGTAGATCTCTGCACTCTCGGTTTCAGTGTCCTGCAGCGATGTGACTGGCAAGCCAGCCAGGGAGTCAACGCTGTCAGTGGATTCATCACTGGCCGGGCGCAGGGGCACACCAGCCTGCGCCACCAGGTGCAGATGCCCATGGGTCTGCACACCAAACCAGAGACGGTACAGTTTGTTGGCAAACAGCAGTTCATCACTGCCCAGAGGGGCGACCGAGATCGAGGCGTCAAGTGCCTCCAGCACGGTGGTGAAGCGCTCGTAGGACGCTGACAATTGCTCCCGAATCCGGTTGGGTTCGGTGATGTCGGTCATGGACGTCATCCAGCCGGTTTGCGCGCCGCGGGCATCGATCAGTGGCGAAACATACAAACGGGCATCAAACAGGGTGCTGTCTTTACGCTTGACACGCACCTGAATGCCACCGGGCGTGGCTTGTCCGGTGAGTTCTTCCGCCAAACGGGAGGTCAGGGTTTCCCGGTCGGCTTCCGGCCAGTAGGCAAACGGCGCCGTCTTTCCAACCAGATCAGACTCACTCCATCCCGTCATCTGGCAAAAAGCGGCATTGACGTAGGTGATTCGACCCTGCAAATCCAGGGCACGCATGCCGGTCAGCATCGAGTTTTCCATGGCCCGACGGAAGTTTGTCTCCGACACCAGCGCCTGTTGTGCCTGCAGACGCCGCCGCGTATGACGCCAGTTGCCGATCAGCATCCAGCCGGTCATGATGCTCAACGCAATCACCAGCCAAAACAGCCCGCTGCCCACAACCCCCAGTGATGTCCGGTAGACCTGCGCCCGTATCAGCAGGCCATTGCCGACCGGTGACACGGGTACCTCGTATTCATTGAGTGGCCTGGACCAGGGCTGCAACGCGTTGGGGGAACTGCGGGTGATGGCGCTGGCCCCGGCCAGCCATTCACCCTTGGAGTCGAGCAGCGATACCGCATACCGTGCAGAGATCTCGGCCGGCACACCATAACGGTAGAGACCATCTACCGAATATTCGGCCAGTACCACACCGACAAACCGGGTGCGGTCGAGCATCGGAACGTGCAGTTGCAGATGGGACTCTTTGTCCTTGACGGCCATGCGTTGCACATAAACCGGTTGCAACAACTCTTTGGCCAGTGTGTAGGTGTTTTCAGTCTCCCCGGCTTTCAGGGTGTCACCGGTCAACCGGCGTTGACTCATGGGCAGGCTGGCCTTGCCGTAACTGCCTTTGACACGCCGTCGTTCATCGATCCAGCTAAGCGTCTCCAGCTCCGGATACTGGTTGATCAGGGCCTCGGCCCGAACCTGGAAATCTTCGGCGTCCACTTCGCGGTTGGATATATCGCGGGCGATGCGCATGATCTGTTCCTGGCGCTCCAGCAGGCGCAGCCGCAGACGCTGCTGGGTGTATTCAACATCGCGCCGGACCGCCTCCTGCTCGCGCTGGATTTCCTCAAGCCGCAAGTAACCAAACGCCGCCACGATGGCAGCCAGAAACAGGAGCACCGCAGCCAGCGGCGCGAGCATCGCAAAACGATCCTGGTGGTGGGCAGGCAGGCGTCGCCACCAACGCTTGACCTGGACGGTGGTGGAGTTGTCTGTGAGGGGGTCGAGCGGCAGCTGCGACGGCGTAGTCATGGGCAGGAGTGTAGGTGAGGGCGGCCTGCAACTGGTTTGAGCGGGTAATTTATTGCGTGCCATGAAACGTTTTAAATTTCATAATGTAGAAATTAAATGCACAGCTTGAAATTAAAAAAGAAATGTGAGAAACTGGGGATACCGTACTAAATTACGCCTTGACGAAAAAGTCAGGCAATAACCAGGAGACAACAATGTCAGCAGTTCCAGAGAACCTGTTGGGTTCAGCCGCCAATGACGCGGACAGCCAGGAGACCCGCGAGTGGATGGACGCCCTGTCCGCCGTTATTCAAAGTGAAGGCCCGGAGCGCGCCCATTTTTTGCTGGAGCAGCTGCTTGAGCATGCACGCCAGAGCAGCATTGACATGCCTTTCTCAGCCACCACGGGCTATGTCAACACCATCGAGACGGATCAGGAGGAGCGTTCCCCCGGCAATCTGGCCATTGAAGAGCGTTTGCGCGCTTACATGCGCTGGAACGCCATGGCCATGGTGGTCAAGGCTAACCGGCATCACCCGGTAGATGGTGGTGATCTGGGTGGTCACATCGGTTCATTTGCATCACTGGCCAGCCTGTTTGGCGCCGGTTTTAACCATTTTTGGCATGCCGAGAGCGCTGAGCCTGGAAAAGAGCACGGTGGTGACTGCCTCTACATCCAGGGCCATGTGTCCCCCGGTGTCTATGCCCGCGCCTACCTGGAAGGCCGCCTGACCGAAGAGCAATTGCTCAATTTCCGTCAGGAAGTCGATGGCAAGGGCTTGTCCAGCTATCCACACCCCAAGCTGATGCCTGAGTTCTGGCAGTTCCCTACCGTCTCCATGGGTCTGGGCCCATTGATGGCGATCTATCAGGCCCGTTTTCTGAAGTACCTGCATGCCCGCGGCATTGCCAACACCGAAAACCGCAAGGTCTGGGTGTTCTGCGGCGACGGTGAAATGGACGAGGTCGAATCCCTGGGCGCCATCGGCCTTGCAGCGCGCGAGAAGCTCGACAACCTGATTTTCGTGATCAACTGCAACCTGCAGCGTCTGGATGGTCCGGTGCGCGGCAACGGCAAGATCGTTCAGGAGCTGGAAGGTGAATTCCGCGGCGCGGGCTGGAACGTGATCAAGCTGCTGTGGGGTAGCAATTGGGACCCGCTGCTGGCACGTGACAAAGACGGCGCGCTGCGCAAGCTGATGATGGATACGCTGGACGGTGACTACCAGGCCATGAAGGCCAACGACGGCGCTTATGTGCGCAAAAATTTCTTCGGCAAGGATCCGCGCACGCTGGAGATGGTTGCCAAGATGAGCGACGAAGATATTTTCGAGCTGCGCCGCGGTGGCCATGACTCGCAAAAGGTGTACGCCGCCTATCACAAGGCGGTTCACCACAAGGGCCAGCCGACCGTGCTGCTGATCAAGACCGTCAAGGGTTTTGGCATGGGCAAGAGCGGCGAGGGCAAAAACAACGTGCACCAGACCAAGAAGCTCACCGACGAAGACATCAAGGCTTTCCGTGACCGCTTCAACATCCCGGTGCCGGATAGCCAGATTGCCGACATTCCGTTCTACAAACCTGCCGACGACACGGTGGAGATGAAGTACCTGCACGAGCGGCGCAAGGCGTTGGGCGGTTATTTGCCGCATCGCCGCACCAAGGCCGATGAGCAGTTCACCGTGCCGGGGCTGGACACCTTCAAGACGGTGATGGAGGCCACGCCTGAAGGCCGCGAAATCTCGACCACGCAAGCCTATGTGCGTTTCCTGACCACCTTGCTGCGTGACCAGGCCCTGGGCCCGCGCGTCGTGCCGATTCTGGTGGACGAGGCCCATACCTTTGGTATGGAAGGTCTGTTCCGCCAGATCGGTATCTACAACCCCGAAGGCCAGAAATACACGCCGGTCGATAAAGACCAGGTGATGTATTACAAGGAAGACAAGCAGGGCCAGATCCTGCAGGAAGGCATCAACGAAGCCGGCGGCATGAGCAGCTGGATCGCAGCGGCCACCTCGTACAGCACGAACAACCGCATCATGGTGCCGTTTTACGTCTATTACTCGATGTTCGGCTTCCAGCGCATTGGCGACCTGGCCTGGGCCGCGGGCGACATGCAGGCACGCGGATTTTTGCTGGGCGGCACGTCCGGGCGCACCACGCTCAACGGCGAAGGCCTGCAGCACGAAGACGGTCACAGCCACATCATGGCCGGCACCATTCCCAACTGCATCAGCTACGACCCGACTTTTGCGCACGAAGTGGGCGTCATCCTGCACCACGGCCTCAAACGCATGGTCGAGAAGCAGGACAACGTGTATTACTACATCACGCTGCTCAATGAAAACTACCCTATGCCAGGCCTGAAAGCCGGTACGGAAGAGCAGATCATCAAGGGCATGTACCTGTACAAAGAAGGTGCCAAACTCACCCCCCGCGTGCAATTGCTGGGCTCAGGCACCATCCTGCGCGAATCGATCGCTGCCCAGGAGTTGCTGGAAAAAGACTGGGGCGTTGCCGCCAACGTCTGGAGCTGCCCAAGCTTTAACGAGCTGACTCGCGACGGTCAGGATGCCGAGCGGCACAACCTGCTGCACCCCATGGAGACGCCACGCGTGTCCTTCGTCGGCCAGCAATTGGACAAGCACACCGGCCCGGTCGTGGCGTCCACGGACTACATGAAGGCGTATGCCGAGCAGATTCGCCCGTTCATCCCGAAAGGCCGGACCTACAAGGTACTGGGTACCGACGGCTTTGGCCGCAGTGATTTCCGCAGCAAGCTGCGTGAACACTTCGAGGTCAACCGCCACTACATCGTGGTGGCCGCACTGAAGGCCTTGAGTGAAGAGGGCGCTGTGCCAGTGGCCAAAGTGGCCGAAGCGATTAAAAAGTACGGTATCAATGCCGACAAGATCAACCCGCTCTACGCATAAAAACAATCGGAGACAAGAACATGGCATTGGTAGAAATTTTCGTCCCCGACATTGGGGATTTTGATGAAGTCACCGTGATCGAGCTGATGGTCAAACCGGGTGACACCGTGAAAGCCGACCAGTCCCTGATCACCGTGGAATCCGACAAGGCCTCGATGGAAATCCCGTCGAGCCACGGCGGTGTTGTCAAGGAAATCAGGGTCAAGCTGGGCGACAAGGTCAAACAGGGCTCTCTGGTTGTGATGCTGGAGGTGGCAGGCGCCGCGGCGCCGGTGGCTCCCGTTGCAGAGCCAAAAACGGCCTCAGCCCCCGCCGTTATTGCGCAGGCAGCTCCTGTTTCCATAGCGCCTGCGGCTGCGGCATCAGGTCCGGTGCAGGTGCTTGTGCCTGATATTGGTGACTTCAAAGACGTCACCGTGATTGAGGTGATGGTCAAGGTGGGTGATACGGTGAAGGTGGAGCAATCCCTCATCACCGTCGAATCCGACAAGGCCGCGATGGAGATTCCTTCCAGCCACGCCGGTGTGCTCAAGGAGCTCAAGGTCAAGATCGGTGACAAGGTCAATATTGGCGACTTGCTGGCCATTCTGGAAGGTGTGGCTGGGGCCGCTGTCGCTGTTGCAACTCCCGCCGCATCCCCGTCCGTTCGCACTGAGCCTGTCGAAGTGCCCGCTGCGGCTTCGACAAGCTCAGCCCGAACGGAAGTCGTGGCCGCAGCGCCAGCCCACGCACCTGGTGGCACCACGCTGGGTCTGCCGCATGCACCCCCTTCGGTGCGCAAGTTCGCCCGCGAACTCGGCGTGCCACTGGCCGAAGTCAAGGGCAGTGGTATCAAAGGTCGCATTACCGAGGCTGATATTCAGGGCTTCACCCGCTCGGTGATGAGTGGTGCTATCAAAACACTGGCTGCTGCCGCACAGTCCAAAGGGGCTGGGGCCAGTGCAGGCAATGATGGTGCCGGTCTGGGCCTGATTCCCTGGCCGAAGGTCGACTTCACCAAGTTCGGCCCGGTCGAGCGCAAGGAGATGTCGCGCATCAAGAAGATCAGCGGTGCCAACCTGTTGCGCAATGCGGTCATGATTCCGGCGGTCACCAACCACGACGACTGCGACATCACCGATCTGGAAGCCTTCCGAGTCTCCACCAACAAGGAAAACGAGAAGTCGGGCGCCAAGGTCACCATGCTGGCCTTCCTGATCAAGGCCTGCGTCGCCGCGCTCAAGAAGTTCCCCGAGTTCAACAGCTCGCTGGACGGCGATGCGCTGATCTACAAACAGTACTTCCACATCGGTTTTGCGGCGGACACGCCGAACGGCCTGATGGTGCCGGTGATCAAGGATGCCGATAAAAAAGGCATCATGCAAATCTCGGCCGAGATGGGCGAGCTGGCCAAAAAGGCCCGTGATGGCAAGCTGAGTCCGGCCGAAATGTCGGGTGCTTCCTTCACCATCTCATCCCTGGGCGGCATTGGCGGGCGGTACTTCACGCCCATCATCAATGCACCCGAGGTGGCGATTCTGGGCGTCTGCAAGTCCACCATCCAGCCGGTGTGGGACGGCAAGGCATTCCAGCCGCGCCTGATGCTGCCTTTGAGCCTGACCTGGGATCACCGCGTGATCGACGGCGCCGCCGCCGCCCGATTCAACGTGTATCTGGGCCAGATACTGGGCGACTTCCGTCGCGTTTTGCTGTAACCGGACCCTGCCCAGTTCTATGACAACGGTTGTTGTGGTGAAAAAGGGGGGACAAGTTGCCATCGCTGCCGACACGCTGGTCACGTTTGGGGATACCAAGCTGGGCCACCGTTTTGAAGATAACTCCAAAATCTTCAAAATTGACGCGGCGGGTGGCCCCAGTTTCATCGGCATGGCGGGCACGGTGGCGCATTTCCCGGCGCTGCGCAAAGCCATCACGTCCTTGCCCCGGGCGGACCGCAAGCTGGGCAGCAAAGACGAGGTGTTTGACACCTTCCTCAAGCTGCACCCCATGCTCAAAGAGACGTTTTTCCTGCAAACCAAGGAAGACGACAACGACCCCTACGAGTCCAGCCAGTTCAGTGTGGTGGTGGCCAACACCACCGGCATTTATGGGCTGTACAGCTACCGTGAAGTGTTTGAGTTCAAGGAGTTCTGGGGCATCGGCTCGGGCCGGGCTTTCGGGCTGGGCGCCATGAGCGCGGTTTACAACAAAGCCAAAACAGCCCGCGAAGTGGCTGAAGCAGGCGTCAAGGCGGGTTGCGAGTTCGATAAAAATTCGGACGGCCCCATCGATATTTACACCATCAAGCTGAAGAAATAAAGAGAGACACGATATGGCACTCATCGACATCAAGGTTCCCGATATTGGCGACTTCGCCGAAGTCACCGTCATTGAATTGATGGTCAAGGCGGGCGATACCATCAAACCCGACCAGTCACTGCTGACCGTGGAGAGCGACAAGGCCTCCATGGAAATTCCCAGCAGCCACGGCGGTGTGGTGAAAGAGCTCAAGGTCAAACTGGGCGACAAGGTTAAAGAAGGCACCATTGTGCTGACGCTGGAGGCGGCCGGTTCCGCAGATTCAGCACCCAATACGGCACCAGCCCCCGTGCAATCTGCGCCAGTCGCTACAAAAACTGTAGCGCCTGTAGCACCTCCCGCGGCAGCCGGCGCCCCCGCACCTGCGGGTGCCAGCTACGCCGGCGCGGTGGACCTGGACTGCGACCTGCTGGTGCTCGGTGCCGGCCCGGGCGGCTACTCGGCCGCCTTTCGCGCCGCCGATCTGGGCCTGAAAGTGATTCTGGTCGAGCGTTACGCCCAATTGGGTGGCGTGTGTCTGAACGTGGGTTGCATCCCATCCAAGGCGCTGCTGCACGTGGCTGCGGTGATGGATGAAGTGAGCCACCTGGGCGCACTGGGCATTGAATTCGGCGCACCCAAGGTCAACGTGGACACCCTGCGTGGCCACAAGGAAAAAGTCATCAACAAGCTCACGGGTGGTCTGGCCGCCATGGCCAAGATGCGCAAGGTCACGGTGGTGCGTGGCTACGGTGCCTTCGTTGGTGCCAACCATGTGCAGGTTGAAGAAACCACAGGCGCACAGGGCCAGGAAAAAACCGGCACCCAAAAAGTGATTGGGTTCAAAAAAGCCATCATCGCAGCCGGCTCACAAGCCGTGCGCCTGCCCTTCATGCCTGAAGATCCGCGCGTGGTGGACAGCACCGGCGCGCTGGCGCTCAAGGAAGTGCCCAAACGCATGCTGATCCTGGGTGGCGGCATCATTGGCCTGGAGATGGGCACGGTTTACAGCACACTGGGCGCGCGCCTGGACGTGGTTGAAATGATGGACGGCCTGATGCAAGGCGCGGACCGTGATCTGGTCAAGATCTGGCAGAAGATGAACGCGCCACGCTTTGACAACATCATGCTCAAGACCAAGACGGTAGGCGCACGCGCCTTGCCTGAAGGCATTGAGGTGACCTTCGCAGCGGCCGAGGAGGGTGGCACTGCCCCCGCGCCACAGGTGTACGACCTGGTGCTGCAAGCCGTGGGCCGTACGCCCAACGGCAAGAAGATTGCTGCCGACAAGGCTGGTGTGGCGGTGACAGACCGTGGCTTCATCAACGTCGACATCCAGATGCGCACCAACGTGCCCCACATCTTCGCCATCGGCGACATCGTGGGCCAGCCCATGCTGGCGCACAAGGC
>JBEEMW010000043.1:0-13807 GCA_041192445.1 Pseudomonadota bacterium
TGAAGAACGCGGACAACACCGACAGGCTGCAGATCAATGCGCAGAATTGTGTGCATTGCAAGACTTGCGATATCAAGGATCCCACCCAGAATATCGTCTGGGTCTCGCCTGAGGGGGGCGGTGGGCCTAATTATTCGGCTATGTAGTCGTTCAGAACATGTCGGGTGACACGCTGTTCACGGTACGGCCAGAATCGGTGACAGCCGCCGCGAGTGCGGCGGCCTGGGGCAATATCGCCTCGGCATAAAAACGTGCTGTTGCCAGCTTTGCACCATAGAAAAGCGGGTCCGAGTCCATTTTGTCCAGCGCCACCATCATGGCGCGAGCCATCTGCCAGCCACACAGGACGACCCCCGCCAGCTTGAGGTAGTTCACGGCCCCGGCATAGACGGCCTTGGTGTCGGTTTTGGCATTCGCGACCACATAGTCCACAGTAGATTGCAGAGCGACCCGAGCGGCGTCTAGCGCCACACGCATCACCTCACACGCTTCATCGCTATGTGCCGCCAGATCCTGTCCGGTCATGGCAATCTGGGCACAGAGGAGTTTGGCCACTGCCCCACGGTCACGCACCGTCTTGCGGCCAACGAGATCGTTGGCCTGGATGGCGGTGGTGCCTTCGTAGATGGTCAAAATGCGGGCATCACGGAAGTACTGTGCAGCGCCGGTTTCTTCGATAAACCCCATACCACCATGCACCTGAACACCCAGGCTGGTGACCTCAATGGATAGCTCCGTTGCGAAACCCTTGACCACGGGCACCAGGTAGTCATAAACCGCCTGGTTTTGGTGGCGAGCTGCTTCGTCGCCTGAAAAATGGGCGGTGTCGCAGATGGCTGCGGCAACGTAGGCCAATGCCCGCGCGCCCTCGGTACTGGCCCGCATGGTCAGCAGCATGCGCTTCACGTCGGGGTGCTGAATAATGGCAACAGGCCCGGCGGAACCGGCCAGGTCGCGGCTTTGCAGTCGATCTTTTGCAAAACCCACCGCCTTTTGGTAGGCACGGTCTGAAATGGCCACGCCCTGCATCCCGACCGCAAAACGGGCGGCATTCATCATGATGAACATGTATTCAAGGCCCCGGTTTTCCTCACCGACAAGGTAGCCAATGGCACCCGGTTGGGCACTGCCGCCGTCTTTCGCGGCCATGCCGTCACCAAACTGAAGCACCGCTGTGGGGGAGGCCTTGATGCCGAGTTTGTGTTCGATACTGACGCAATACACGTCGTTGCGCAAACCTGAAGTGCCATCGTCGTTAACCAGAAATTTCGGCACAACGAACAGCGAAATACCTTTCACACCTTCAGGGGCGCCGGGCACGCGGGCCAACACCAGATGAACGATGTTCCCGGCCATGTCGTGCTCGCCATAGGTGATGAATATCTTGGTACCAAACACCTTGTAGCTGCCATTTTCATGCGGTTCTGCCCGGGTGCGCACCGCAGCGAGGTCAGAACCGGCCTGGGGTTCGGTCAGGTTCATGGAGCCCGTCCATTGGCCGGATATGAGCTTGGGCGCAAACTTTTGACGCAGCGCCGGACTGGCGGCGGTCAGCAAGGCCTCAATTGCACCATCGGTCAGCATGGGGCACAGCGCAAACGACATGTTGGCTGCATGCAGCATCTCGGTGCAGCCCGTGGCAATCAGTTTGGGGAACCCCTGCCCACCGAATTCGGTCGGGTGAATCACGCCTTGCCAGCCACCCACGGCAAACTGGGTAAATGCCTCTTTGAAACCCGGCGTCGTCGTGACGACCCCATCCTTCCAGCTGGATGGGGTTTTGTCGCCCTCCCAGTTCAGCGGCGCCACCACCCCCTCGCAGAATCTGGCGGACTCTTCAAGCACCGCCTGGGCAGTCTCGATGCCGAAGTCCTCAAAGCCCGGAAGCGCGGCCACCTTCTGCAAACCAGCCAACGCCTCCATGACAAACAGCATTTCTTTTACGGGGGCCTGATAACTCATGGGGTGTTCCTGATGCCAGTGAAAGGGTTAAAAACGGTGCGCCGCGGTTGCGTCACAATGCCGCAATGAGTGCAGGCACGGCGATGAACAAGTCAGCCTCCAGGCCGTAATCGGCGACGCTGAAAATCGGGGCTTCGGGATCTTTGTTGATCGCGACAATCACCTTGCTGTCTTTCATACCGGCCAAGTGCTGGATGGCACCACTGATACCGCAGGCAATATAGAGTTGAGGTGCAACGATCTTCCCGGTCTGACCCACTTGCCAGTCGTTTGGTGCATAACCCGCATCCACGGCAGCACGGCTGGCACCCAGCGCGGCACCGAGCTTGTCAGCCAGTGGGGTCATGACTTCAGTAAACTTTTCGCTGGAGCCCAGGGCACGGCCACCGCTGACGATGATTTTGGCGGCAGTCAGCTCGGGGCGGTCGTTCCGGACGATTTCTGCGCCGAGGAAGCTGCTTTTGCCGCTGTCTGCCATAGGCGCTATTATTTCGATAGCTACTGGCGCAATATTGACGAGGGCTGGATCGAATCCTGTTGTTCGAACCGTGATGACTTTGGTGGCATCCAGACTTTGCACGGTCGCAATCGCATTACCCGCGTAGATCGGGCGCTCGAAGGTGTCGGGCGTGACAACCCGGGTGATATCACTGATTTGGCCCACATCAAGTTTGGCCGCAACGCGGGGCGCGGCATTTTTGCCTGCTGACGTCGAGGGAAACAGGATGTGGCTGTAGCCAGGGGCCACTGCCAGCACCTGGGCGGCTACATTTTCGGCCAACCCGTGCGCAAATGACTCACTGTCAGCATGAATAACCTTGGCAACACCCGCAATCCGGGCTGCCGCTGCAGCCGCTGCCCCGGCGTTAAAACCGGCCACCAGCACGTGAACCTCACCACCGCATTGAACGGCGGCGGTAATGGTGTTGAGGGTCGCGCCTTTGATGGCAACATGGTCGTGTTCGGCAATAACGAGGGATGTCATGGGATTACCTTGGCTTCGTTTCTGAGCTTTTCAACAAGCGTGGCGATATCAGGTACCTTGACGCCAGCGCTGCGCTTGGGCGGTTCACCCACCTTGAGTGTCTTGATACGGGGCATGACGTCAACGCCAAGGTCTTCGGGTTTGACAACGTCGAGCTGTTTTTTCTTGGCCTTCATGATGTTGGGCAAGGTGACATAACGCGGCTCATTCAGACGCAAATCGGTGGTGACCACTGCAGGCAGACTGATGAGAAGGGTTTCCAGGCCACCATCAACTTCACGCGTGACGCGGGCTGCGGCCCCGGCCCCAGAACCAGTTCCGACTTCAATGTCAATTTTGCTGGCGAACGTCGCCTGGGGCAAGTCAGCCAGCGCGGCCAGCATCTGACCGGTCTGGTTGCAGTCGTCGTCGATGGCCTGTTTCCCCAGGAGGATCATGCCGGGTTGCTCCTTGTCAACCAGCGCTTTGAGCAATTTGGCAACGGCCAGGGGTTGCAACTCTTCGTCAGTCAGCACGTGGATGGCACGGTCGGCACCAATGGCCATGGCCGTACGCAGGGTTTCCTGACACTGGGCGACACCACACGAGACAGCGATGATTTCTGCAACAACGCCCTTCTCCTTGAGTCGAACCGCTTCTTCAACGGCAATTTCGTCAAAAGGGTTCATGCTCATTTTGACGTTGGCGAGGTCTACGCCGGTATTGTCCGATTTGACGCGGACTTTCACGTTGTAATCCACCACGCGTTTGACGGCGACAAGAATTTTCATGGGAACACTCACTGAGATTGGCGACGACAGCTTCAAGCCGTGACAAGTGGGGCGTTACGCCGCACCGAAGACGTGGTCATGACGGTTGCTTCGCCGTCAATAACCACGGTGCCGCGCACACGGCAAACGGTTTCAAGCACAGCGCGCGCCTTCAACAAATCCACCGATTTGACCGTTACTGTGGCGTGGACTGTATCGCCAGGCCGCACCGGTGCACGAAAGCGCAACTGCTGGCCCAAATACACCGTACCCGGACCAGGCAGGCGGTTGGCCACGGCGGCGGAAATCACACTGGCGGTCAAAAAGCCATGTGCAATGCGCCCGCCAAATTGGGTCGTAGCCGCAAACTCTTCATTGGTGTGCACAGCGTTGTTGTCACCCGAGACGCCCGCGAACAGCACAATGTCGGCTTCGGTAATGGTTTTGGCGAAACTCGCAGACATGCCGATGTGCAGGTCTTCGATATCGTGGCCGTATTGTTCGTTCATGGATTATCTTGAGGTCAGTAGATAAGTCAGCACACCGCGTCAGTGGTGCGCCTCAGGCCCGGCCGCAGTCTTGTTGAACAGTGCGCCGATTTCACCCACCACCCCGCGACGGAATACCAGCACACAAACCACAAACATCGCACCCATGATGACGGTCACCCAGGACCCGACCTTGTCGACCAACAGGTCTTCCAGACCAACGATGGTCAGCGCGCCAGCGACCGGGCCCAGAACCGTGCCAAGCCCCCCCATCAAGGTCATCAGAACCACCTGACCCGAGGTATGCCAGTGCACATCAGCCAGAGACGCGAGTTGAAATACCAGCGCCTTGGTGGCTCCGGCCAGCCCGGTCAGGGTAGCCGATATCACAAAAGCCAGCAGCTTGTAGCGGTCAACGTCATAACCAAGTGAGGTGGCACGCGCCTCGTTGTCGCGAATGGCCTTGAGAATCTGGCCAAAAGGCGAATGAATGGTCCGGTGAATAAGCCAGAAGCCGCCCATAAACACCGCGAAGACGAAAAAGTACATGGCGATGTTGTCCGACATGTCCACCACCCCAAATAATTTGCCACGCGGAATGCCCTGCATGCCATCTTCACCGCCGGTGAACTTGAATTGCAGCGCCATGAAGAACACGAGCTGGGCCAGACCCAGGGTAATCATGGCGAAGTAAATACCCGCGCGGCGAATGGCCACCAGTCCGAACAAGGCACCCAGAACACCACCAAACATCGCGCCGGCAAGCAGGCTCAGCTCTGGCGAAAGCCCGAGGTCACGGCACAGGTAGCCGGTGACATAGGCCGACCCGCCAAAGAAGGCCGCGTGCCCAAACGACAACAGACCGGCAAAACCCAGCAACAGGTTGAAGGCACAGGCAAACAGTGCAAAGCAAAGCACCTTCATGAGAAAGGTGGGGTACATCACGAACGGCGCAATAGAGCCAATCACGAGCAGACCCGCGAACATGAGCGCAGCGCGCTTGCTCGCAGCGGATGAAACAGTCGGGGAGGCAACAGACTTCATAACAGTTCCTTCAGGCTTGCTTGCCAAACAGGCCCGCGGGTTTGACAAGCAACACCAGCACCATGATCACAAAGATCACGACCGCTGACGCCTCGGGGTAAATAACCTTGGTCAGGCCTTCAATCACGCCCAGACCCAGACCTGTGACGATGGAGCCCAGAATCGATCCCATGCCACCAATCACCACCACCGCAAAAACCACGATGATCAGATTGGACCCCATGACCGGGTTCACCTGCATGATGGGCGCAGCAAGCACGCCGGCGAAGGCCGCCAGCGCAGCGCCCGCAGCGTAGGTAGTCGTCACCAGCACCGGCACATTGATACCCAACGCCTGCACCAGATCAGGTCGCTGGGTTGCGGCACGCAATGTGGCGCCCAGGCTGGTGCGTTCAATCACGTACCAGGTCACAAAGCAAACCGATAGTGCCGCGACCACGATCCAGCCACGGTAGACAGGCAGGAACATGAAACCCAGGTCAACGCCACCTTGCAGCAGTTCAGGCACCTCATACGACTCACCTGAGACACCAAAGAAATTCTTGAATACGCCTTCAGCAATGAGTGCGAGGCCAAACGTCAATAACAAACCATAGAGATGGTCGAGCTTGTACAGGTGTTTGAGCATGGTTCGCTCGATCACCGCGGCCACCAGACCCATCAGCAACGGCGACAGCACCAGTGACACCCAGTAGTTGATGCCGAAGTAACTCAACCCCATCCAGGCTACGAATGCGCCCACCATGTACTGCGCCCCATGGGCAAAATTGATGATGTTGAGCAGACCAAAAATGATGGCCAGGCCCAGACTCAGAATGGCGTAAAACGATCCATTGATGAGACCCAGGAGCAACTGGCCAAAAAAGGCCTGTGATGGGATGCCAAATATTTCCACGGCGTGAGTCCTTGTACCTCGTGACTGGAACCCCGGGGTCGTAACCGACCACCGGGGACAACCATCCTTGCGGATTACTTCTTGATAAGCGGGCAGCGCGACGCCGACAGTGGCTGGAATGCCTCAGATGCGGGGATAGTGGCTTTCACCTTGTAGTAGTCCCAAGGCGTCCTGGATTCGGCGGGTGTTTTCACTTGCAACAGGTACATGTCGTGCACCATACGGCCGTCGTCGCGAATCGAGCCGTTTTTGGCAAAGAAGTCGTTGACCGGCGTCTTCTTCATCTGGGCCATGACCTTGGCTGTATCGTCACTGTTGATCGCTTTCACGGCCCGGAGGTAATGCATCACGGACGAGTATTGACCCGCTTGCACCATGGTGGGCATGCGCTTGTGCTGGGCGAAGAAACGCTTGGACCAGGTCCGTGTTTCTTCATTCAAATCCCAATAAAAACCTTCGGTCAGGTACATGTTCTGAGTGCTTTTCAGGCCCAGGGCATGCACATCGGTAATGAACATCAGCAGTCCGGCCAGGGACTGCTTTGGTGTAATGCCGAATTCTGCCGCTTGCTTGATCGAATTGACCGTATCACCGCCCGCGTTGGCCAAGCCAATGATTTGTGCGCCAGAAGATTGCGCCTTCAGAAGGAAAGACGAGAAATCAGTTCCAGGAAACGGATGACGCACCGAGCCGAGTACCTCGCCGCCATTCGCCTTGACCACGTCGGTCGCGTCTTTTTCCAGTGCGTGGCCAAAAGCATAGTCGGCAGTCAGGAAAAACCATTTCTTGCCACCGGCCTTGGTGACAGCCTTGGCGGTGCCATTGGCCACAGCGTAGGTGTCATAGGTCCAATGCACGGTCACGTCATTGCAGTTTTCGTTGGTGATGGCCGTCGATGCAGCACCTGAAATCAGGGCGATGCGGTTCTTTTCCTTGGCGATTTTTTGAACGGCCAGGCCAACCGATGTGGTCACCAACTCGGAGACCACGTCCACCTTGTCACGCTCAAACCATTCGCGGGCCTTGTTGGCAGCAATATCACCCTTGTTTTGGTGGTCAGCCGACACCATTTCAATCTTGAAGGAAGGTTTTTCTGCCGCGACGAAGTCGTCGATGGCCATTTTGGTCGCAATAACGGCGCCAGTACCTGCCAGGTCAGAGTAGGTGCCGGACAAATCGGTCAGCACGCCAATCTTGACCAAACCATCAGACACTTGGGCTTGTGCGGCGGTGGCCAGCAGCAAGGAAAGGCCTACGGCCTGGGCAACTTGATTGAGTTTCATGAAAAGTCTCCTGTAAAAAATGGAAGGTACGGAATAGGTCGGGAATTTGGATGGGCAATAGAAAGTGCTGACTTAAACACCCAGCAACTCGTGCAAGGTGTCGGTCTGTGCCGCCAGGTCATCTTTTTGAACCGTCATGACCACATGGCCATGTTCAAGTACGTAGTGACGATCGGCCAGAGGTGCTGCAAACCGGAAGTTCTGTTCAACCAGAATGATGGTGTAGCCACGTGTTTTGAGTAGCCGTATCACCTCCCCCAGCTTCTTCACAATCACCGGGGCCAGACCTTCAGTGATTTCGTCCAGCAGCAGCACTTTGGCACCTGTGCGCAAAATGCGCGCCATGGCCAGCATTTGCTGCTCGCCACCCGACAAACGGGTGCCTGGGCTGTTGCGGCGCTCGTACAGGTTGGGGAAGATGCCGTAAATTTCGTCCAGTGTCATACCCCCGGGGGCGACCACAGGCGGCAGCATCAGGTTTTCTTCGGTGCTGAGACCAGCAAAGATGCCCCGCTCTTCCGGGCAAAAACCCACACCCAGGCGCGCAATGCGGTGCGGTGCCAGTGCGTTGATCTCGGTGCCCATGAACTTGATCGAGCCGGTACGCTTGCCCACCAAGCCCAGGATGGCCTTGAGGGTGGTGGAGCGACCTGAGCCGTTGCGCCCCAGCAGGGTGACCAGTTCACCTTTGTTGACGTGCAGATCTATCCCGTGCAGGATGTGCGATTCGCCATAAAAGGCCTGCAGGCCAGTGAGGCGCAGCATTTCCACGCCGGCGTCAAGGGATGCGGTCGTGGTGGTTGCAACTGCGGTGTTCATGCTTCTACTCCCACGTAGGCTTCCAGAACGCGTGGGTCGCTGGACACGGTGGCGTAGTCGCCCTCGGCCAGCACACTGCCACGCTGCAACACCGTGAGGGTGTCGCACAACGACTCCACCACCGACAGGTTGTGCTCCACCATCAAAATGGTGCGATTGGCGGACACCTTGCGGATCAGCTCCACCACGCGACCGACATCCTCGTGACCCATGCCCTGCGTTGGCTCATCCAGCAGCATCAGCTCGGGGTCCAGCGCCAGGGTGGTAGCAATCTCCAGCGCACGCTTGCGGCCATAAGGCATTTCAACCGTCACGGTGTCCGCAAAGGATTTGAGGTCGACTTCTTCCAGCAAGGCCATGGCACGGTCATTCAGCACATTGAGCCGCTTCTCGGATGACCAGAAATTGAACGAATCGCTGCGCTTGCGTTGCAAGGCGACCCGGACGTTCTCCATGGCCGTGAGGTGGGTGAACGTGGCAGATATCTGGAACGAGCGGATCATGCCCCGGCGTGCCACCTGAATCGAGGTTTCACGGGTAATGTCATTGCCGTTGAATTGAATCGTGCCTGAGGTGGGCTGCAAAAACTTGGTCAGCAGGTTGAACACCGTGGTTTTACCCGCACCGTTGGGGCCAATCAGCGCGTGGATGCTGCCGCGTTTGACTTTGAGATCAACACCGGAGACCGCGGCAAAACCGAGGAACTCTTTGGTAAGACCCTGGGTCTGGAGAATGATGTCACTGGCCATGCGGGCTCCTTTGGCTTCTTCTGTTGGGGGTGTCGTCATTCGATGGCCGCCGTCGAGTTGATCTGCTCCCGCAGCAGGAATTTCTGGATCTTGCCGGTCGAGGTTTTTGGCAGCGCACAAAAAACAACTCGCTTGGGCACCTTGAAGCGAGCCAGCAAGGTACGGCAGAAGACGATGATTTCCTGTTCGCTGGCTTGAGCGTCCGGCTTGAGTTCGACAAAAGCGCACGGTACCTCGCCCCATTTCTCATCAGGCTGAGCCACCACAGCAGCCAGCATCACGGCGGGGTGACGATGCAAGGCGTCTTCCACCTCAATGGACGAGATGTTCTCGCCACCCGAGATGATGATGTCTTTGCTGCGGTCCTTGATCTTGACGTAACCATCCGGATGCATGACTGCGAGATCACCCGTATGAAACCAGCCACCCGCAAAGGCTTCTTCGGTCGCACCCGGGTTTTTCAGGTAACCCTTCATCACCACATTGCCACGGAAGAAAATTTCGCCCATGGTTTCGCCATCAGCAGGCACCGGCTGCATCGTCTCGGGATCAAGGACGGTCACGGCCTGCTGCAAGGGATAAGGCACACCCTGGCGTCCGTTGAGCTGCGCACGTTCCTCGATGGACAGCGTGGCCCACGACTCTTGCTTGGCGCACACTGCGGCGGGTCCGTAGACTTCGGTGAGTCCATAAACGTGGGTGAGGTCAATCCCTGCGCCCTCGCAACCCTCAATCACAGCGGCTGGTGGCGCTGCACCGGCGATCAAACCATTCACGGTGTGGGTGATGCCGTCACGCAGCGATGCCGGGGCGTTGATGAGCATGCTGTACACAATGGGTGCGCCACACATGTGGGTGATGCGGTGCTCACGGATCAGCGGGAAGATCAGCGCAGGGTCAACCCGGCGCAAGAAGACACTGGTACCTGCAATCAGGGCCATCGTCCAGGGGAAACACCAACCATTGCAGTGGAACATCGGCAGTGTCCAAAGGTAGGTGGCGTGGTGCGGCAAGCTCCACGAAATGACATTGCTGGCGGCGTTCAGATAAGCACCCCGGTGGTGGGTAACCACGCCCTTGGGGTTGCCGGTGGTGCCGGAGGTGTAGTTCAACGCGATGGCATCCCATTCGTCACCGGGCAGGCTCCATTCGTAGGCAGCGCTGCCCTGGGCAATGAAATTTTCATAACTGCTGTCTCCCAGTGACTTGCCTGCCGGGGCTTCGTCATCCTCGACCTCGATCACAAAGGGTCGGTTAGGGCCGAGCAAGGCCAGTGCCTTCTCAACCACACCGGAGAACTCGCGGTCGGTCAGCAACACGCGCGCTTCGCCGTGCTGCAGCATGAAGGCAATGGCTTCCGCATCCAGGCGAGTGTTAAGGGTATTGAGCACCGCCCCGGCCATCGGCACGCCGAAGTGGGCCTCCAGCATGGCGGGCACATTGGGCAACATCACGGCTACCGTATCGCCTTCGCCAATGCCCCGGGCACGCAAAGCATGTGCCAGCTGACGGCAGCGGGCATAAGTTTGAGCCCAGGTCTGACGTTTGGCACCATAGATGACGGCCAGACGGTCCGGATACACCTTCGCGGTCCGCTCGATGTAACTCACCGGCGAAAGTGCCACGAAGTTGGCGCGATTTTTATCCAGGCCCAACTGATAGGGATTGATGCGACTCATAACGGTCTCCTGCTCCCGTCCGCGGTGTGCCGTTTGTGGCACGCATCGCAGACCGAAGTTGTGTTGTGGCCTGCATCATCGGTAAAGATGTTTTCAACAGTCTTTGTGAAATGTGACGAATGTTTGCGACCAGTCCATGCCCGCTGGCACAATCCTAAAATCCAGAGATGAAACCCAACTTCACTGATCACGGGAGGGGCATGTGAGCTTGTCCCCCCTCATGCCCACCCCCGACAGCCTCAAGAGATACGATTTATTGCAGGCCGGGCTGGACCTGATCGACCAGGGATTCACACTCATTGATGAAAATCTGTGCCTGGTCGCCTGGAACCAGACCTTTCTGCGTCTGCTCGACTTCCCTCCGGATATGGCCTATGTCGGGGCCCCATTCGAGAGCTTCATGCGTTTTAATGCCGAACGTGGGGAATACGGCGATGGCGACCGTGTGCGCTACGTTGAAGAACGTATAGAAGCAGCTCGCGCCTTCACAGCCCACGACATGGAGCGTGGTCGCCCCAACGGCACAGTGCTGCGCGTGCGCGGCGTGCCCGTGCCAGACCACGGCTTTGTCACGCTGTATTCAGATGTGACGGAACAGCGGCATGCCGAAAAACTGATTCAGGAACACAACACACTCCTCGAGGCGCGGGTAGCCGAACGCACCGCCGAGTTAAGTGCCCGCAATGGCCAGTTGCGTCAGGCCAATCATGCCAATGAACAGATTGCCCTGTCGCTGCGGCGCAGCGAGCAGCAAATGCGGCTCATCACCGACTCCATTCCGGCCCTCGTGGCGTATTTCGACCGCGACCGGAGCTATCGCTATGTCAATCGGGGTTATCAGGACTGGTTTGGCCTTGACCCGGCCACACCGCAAGCGATCAGCGCACGCGAGTTTCTCGGGATGGACACCTACATGCGCATCAAACCCAATGTCACGCGCGCACTGCTTGGCGAGGCCGTCACCTTCGAATATGACGTGCAAGCGGTTGGTGGTCGCCATCTTGTGGCCAGAACATCACTGATCCCCGAAATCGCACCGGATGGCTCGGTGGCTGGCTGCTTCGAGCTGACCTTTGACATCACCGACGAGCGCCGATCCCATGAACTGATGATTCAGGCACAAAAAATGGAGGCGGTGGGGCAATTGACAGGCGGTTTAGCCCATGACTTCAACAACATCCTGACGGTCATTCTGGGCAACCTGAGTGCCCTTGCCGATGATTCCTCGGCCCAGCCACATGTCTCCGAGTTGATTAACCCGGCCATTGACGCAGCGAGACGCGGCTCGGAACTCATCAAGGGTTTGCTGTCCTTTTCACGCAAGCATCCCGTCGAAGCCAGTGTGGTTGATGTCAATCTGCTTGTCATGGCAGTGGACAAGCTGGTCCGTCGATCCCTGCCCGAGACGGTGACGCTGCGGGCCAGCGTCACGTCACACCCATTGAACGCCTGTCTGGATGCGAATCAGATGCAGAACGCGCTGCTCAACCTGATCCTCAACGCCCGGGATGCGACCCAGGCTCGTGGTGACATCACGATCCACTGCACCTCCGAGACCCTGAATACCCACCGCGCAAATTTGCTGCATCTGCCGACTGGCCCTTACGTCTGCGTGCAAGTGCGAGACAACGGTTGCGGCATGGACGCCACCACCCGGGCACGCGTGTTTGAGCCCTTCTTCACGACCAAGGTTCCGGGCCAGGGTACGGGGTTGGGCCTGTCCATGGTCTATGGTTTTGCCCGTCAATCCGGTGGCACGGTGGATATCGTGAGCGAACCGGGCAAAGGCACCGTTGTGACGCTGTGGTTGCCGTCCACCATCAACCCTTCGGGCGAAAAATCAGCGACTGGCGACGAATCCGCACTCCCCACCGCGCAGCCGGACCAGGGCCTTGCCCTGCTTGTGGAAGACGACGCCCACGTGCGCCAAGTGGTCCGGCGTTTGCTGCTTGACCTTGGCTTTGCGGTTTTGGAGGCAGAATCTGGGGTCGAGGCCATTCAGATTCTCGATCAGACTGTGGGCATCCGGCTGCTGCTGTCCGACATTGCAATGCCCGGTGGCGTTGACGGACGGCAGGTCGCACGCCATGCGATTGAGCACAGACAGGTGTCCAAGATCATTCTGATGACAGGTTATGCCCCCGATTCCGACGACCCACCCAATGTACCGTTGCTGGCCAAACCCTTCACCAAAGCCCAGCTCGTGGCATCGCTGCAAGAATTGATGCCATGACCTCAGCTGCTCCCCCTGACGCTGGCAACGCTCGCCAGTTGATCTACGTCGTCGAGGATGAAGAGGCTGTGGCCCGCCACGTGATGCGTGCACTTGACGAGTTTGGCTACCCGGTCGAATGGTTCCGGGATGGCACCTCAGTCCTGCGTCGCCTGCAAACCGAACGCCCCGACCTGTGTATCGTGGATTTGGGCCTGCCTGACATCGATGGCATCGAATTGATCCGCAAGATCGGGGTTCTGACCAACTGCGGCATTCTGATCCTCACGGGCCGGGGGCATACCATTGATCGTGTCATGGGGCTGGAGCTGGGTGGGGACGACTACGTTGTCAAACCGTTCGAACCACGTGAACTGGTGGCACGTGTGCGCAGCATCCTGCGTCGCCGTGGCGCGGCGGGACCGGCAGGCGCCATGAGCCAGCGGCGTTATGCGAGCTTTATCGACTGGACGCTTGATTGCGCAGCCAATATTCTTGTGGCGCCGGACGGCTCGGAGCATGTGCTTGGTACAGCCGAGACCCAGGTTCTCAGAGCCTTTGTCGAGCGGCCCCACCAGATTCTGACGCGAGAGCAATTGCTGGGCCAGCGTGATCTGTCACCCATGGACCGCAGCATCGACGTGCGCATTTCACGCATTCGCCGCAAGATTGAAGCTGATCCGCAAAATCCGAAAATCATCAAAACCGTCTATGGCGCTGGCTACATGTTCACCGCCAAGGTGGCCTGGTCCTGACGCTGGCCGTTTGAAACCTTGCCCGGCCACCTTCCCTATTTATCCATGACATCAACACAAGTGAGACCCATGACCCCCGAAGAAATCAGCACCCGGTATGGAAAGCGAGAAGCGATGGACTACGACGTGGTCGTGGTCGGAGGCGGCCCCGCTGGGCTGGCCACGGCCATCCGGCTCAAACAACTCG
>JBEEMW010000044.1:0-10839 GCA_041192445.1 Pseudomonadota bacterium
GACCAGTGGTACAGGCCGCCGGCCGTGGGGTAGGCCGAGGCAATCTGCCCCAGGGCGGCGGCAACGATCAGCGCATAAGCACCGCCGACCAGCCAGCCAACGGTGAGTGAAAAGGTGCCGCCGGTGGACAGTGCAATCGGGAACGACCCGAAACCACCGGAGAGGATGCAAATAATGGAAAAAGAAATCGCAAAATTCTGAAACGCGCCCATGCGTCGGGACAGCTCCTGGGCATAGCCCATTCCGTGCAGGACTTTCTCGTCTTCTGACATGTGTTCATTGGCCATGCGCTGATCTCCGGTTTGTTATTGATGTTTTAGACGGCATCGTAAGATTGACGTCAGCGCGTAGCTTCCACGATTGCTGCCATCCGGACATCAGGGTTTACCAGCGGCTCCGATTTGCAATGCCTTGCAAGTGCTCAGTCAACCAGCCGGGTACTCGCCCATAAAACCTGCTCAATCACGCCGTTTACACGGGTGCGTTGTGCTTCGCCCTGCAGTGCACCCTGCGCATCAAACGCCGTGCCAGCCCCACTCAAAGCGTACTGTTTTGGCGCAACCCAGCACTTCAGGTTCAGCAGCAAAGGGGCCAAATGGCTGAGTGAGCGCAAGCCGCCCAAGGCGCCGGGCGACGCACTGAGCATGCCCACCACTTTGCCTGCGAACGGTTTGTCACCATTGGACCAGACCGGGTCGCCTTTGACGGGGCTGGAGGCCCAGTCGAGTGTGTTCTTGAGCAGGGCGGTGTAAGAGCCGTTGTACTCGGGTGAACAAATGATCCAGGCCGGGTGTTCAAACATCAAGGTCTTGAGGCGAATCACATCGGGTGGTGTGCCTTGCGCCTCCAGGTCGGCGTTGTACAGGGGGATGTCAAAGTCGGCAAGCTCGATGTGGGTGACCTCGGCACCCATGTCTTGCGCCATTTTGGCGGCCACGGTGGCCAGTTTGCGATTGAAGGATTTTTGGCGGGTGCTGCCCGCGAAGACGAGGATTCGGGTGGGGGTTTTCATGCCTGATATTGTGGCCTGTCCAAATTTTCCTGCAGCCGATAAAATGGGCGTCCGCGCGCCCTCATGGTGTGCGCACACCAAGACATGCTTTACCCTCAAGAATTTGACGTCATCGTGGTTGGCGGCGGTCACGCCGGCACCGAGGCCGCGCTGGCGGCTGCCCGCATGGGCTGCAAGACTTTGCTGCTCACCCATAATATTGAAACTCTCGGCCAGATGAGTTGCAACCCGTCGATTGGCGGCATTGGCAAGGGCCACCTGGTCAAGGAAGTGGATGCGCTGGGTGGCGCCATGGCGCTGGCCACCGACGAAGGGGGCATTCAGTTTCGCATTCTCAACTCCAGCAAAGGCCCTGCCGTGCGCGCCACCCGGGCGCAGGCCGACCGGGTGTTGTACAAGGCCGCGATTCGCCGCCGGTTGGAAAACCAGCCCAATTTGTGGCTGTTCCAGCAGGCGGTTGATGACCTGATGGTTGAAGGCGACCGTGTGGTGGGGGCGGTCACGCAGGTTGGCATTCGTTTTCGCAGCCGCACCGTGGTGCTCACGGCGGGCACTTTTCTGGACGGCAAGATTCACGTCGGGCTGAACAATTACGCAGCCGGCCGGGCAGGGGACCCGCCGGCGGTGTCGCTGAGTGCACGGCTCAAGGAATTGAAGCTGCCGCAAGGCCGGCTGAAAACCGGCACACCACCGCGAATTGATGGCCGCACCATTGACTTCAGCAAATGCGCCGAGCAGGCCGGGGACGGCATGCCGGGTGGCATGGGGACAGATGAAGGCAAGGGCATTCCCGTGTTCAGCTTCATGGGCCGAAGCACTATGCACCCGGCGCAAATGCCATGCTGGATTACGCACACCAATGCACGCACCCACGAGATCATCCGCTCGGGGTTTGATCGCAGCCCCATGTTCACCGGCAAGATCGACGGCATCGGCCCGCGTTATTGCCCCAGCGTGGAAGACAAGGTCAACCGTTTTGCCGACAAGGATAGTCACCAGATTTTTCTGGAACCCGAAGGCCTGACCACCCACGAGTATTACCCGAACGGCATCTCCACCAGCTTGCCGTTTGATATCCAGTACGAACTGGTGCACTCCATGGCCGGGCTGGAAAACGCCCATATCTTGCGTCCCGGCTACGCCATCGAATATGACTACTTTGACCCGACTGGCCTTAAAAGCAGTTTTGAGACCAGGGCCATCGGCGGCCTGTTCTTTGCGGGGCAGATCAATGGCACAACAGGTTATGAAGAGGCTGCCGCCCAGGGCCTGTTTGCGGGGATCAACGCGGCCTTGCAGGCGGGGGCGCAGACCCGCCAGGCCGTAACCTGGCAGCAAGACACCTGGGTGCCGGGCCGGGATCAGGCCTATCTGGGCGTGCTGGTGGATGACCTGATTTCCAAAGGGGTGAGCGAACCCTACCGCATGTTCACCAGCCGGGCCGAGTACCGCCTTCAGCTGCGCGAAGACAACGCCGACATGCGGCTGACTGAAACAGGGCGTCAGCTGGGGTTGGTGGATGACGCGCGTTGGGACGCTTTCAACCGCAAGCGGGATGCTGTTTCACGTGAAACAGAACGGCTGCGGTCAATCTGGGTGAGCCCGAAAAACCTGAGCGCACTTGAGGCGGAACGTGTTTTGGGCAAGGCCCTGGAGCACGAATACAGCCTGGCAGATTTGTTGCGCAGGCCGGATGTGAGCTACGACGGGCTGATGTCCATTGATGACGGAAAGTACGCGTGCGCCGAATTGACCGACCCCGCTTCCCCTGATGCTGTCATCAATGTCGCGGTGGTCGAGCAGATCGAGATTGTGGCCAAATACTCGGGCTATATTGACCGCCAGCGCGACGAAATTGAACGGGCCGCCCATTTTGAGAACATGAAGCTGCCCGCTGATCTGGATTATCTGCAAGTGAGCGCACTGAGCTTTGAGGCGCGCCAAACCCTCAACAGGCACCGGCCCGAAACGCTTGGCCTGGCATCACGCATCTCGGGCATTACCCCGGCCAGCATCTCGCTGCTGATGGTTCACCTCAAGAAGGGCGGGCTGCGCAATTTGGGCGGTTCGGCTCCGTGATGGCGATTGAAGATGGCTTTCGCCTGACCCTTGAGCACGCTGCGCCATCCCTGGGGTTGGCGCTGACAGGTGAGCAGATTGATGCCCTGCTGGCCTACCTGCAACTGATCCAGAAGTGGAACAAGGTCTATAACCTGACGGCTGTGCGAGACCCGGCCGACATGCTGACGCATCACCTGCTGGACAGTCTGGCCGTGATGGCGCCGTTGCGTGGGCAGTTGGCGAAGCAGGGCACGCAAACGGGTCCCGGCGCGGGTCCCGGCGCGGGTGCGCCTGCGGTGACCCGTTTGCTCGATGTGGGCTCGGGTGCGGGCTTGCCGGGTGTGGTCATTGCGATCTGCTGCCCCGAGCTGGGTGTTGACTGCGTGGACACGGTCTCCAAGAAAGCGGCATTTATCCAGCAGGTGGCGGCCACACTCCGGTTGCCCAATTTGCGTGGACTGCATGCACGGGTCGAAAACCTCACTGAAAAGTACGATGTGATCAGTTCCCGCGCCTTTGCCTCGCTGGTCGATTTCACCCATTTGTCTGTCGCCGCGCTGGCAGGGCAGGGCGTGTGGATGGCCATGAAAGGCAAGCACCCTGCTGATGAGCTTGTGGCTTTGCCAGCGGGTGTGGAGGTGTTTCACGTGGAACAACTGGTGGTGCCGGGGCTGGATGCGGAGCGGTGCATTGTGTGGATGCGTAGGCGGTTTGGGGCTTAGGTCTGGGGTGAGCTTCCTGGGTTGCCGGCTTTGTGGTTTGGATCAGGCGGGCGCGGTACTCTGCTTCGTTCGTGTCCCCCGGCCTTTGGCCTCCTCCTTGACCTCACTGCGCAGAGTGCCGCGCCCGCCTGATCCGGTGAGGCTGATGGTGTGCAGCGCATAAACAGCCAAACAGTCGGGTGAGCCGGGTGGGAGCGCCGACGACTCTGGCCACAGGGCTTTCTGCGCGAGCATGACACGGCGCAAGCAGAGTGCCTGGGGTGAATGCCACAGCGAAGTCAAGGAGGAGCCCGAAGGGCGGGGGACATGAGCGGCGGCATTCACCCCAGGCACTCTGCGGATGACAACCAAAGGATCTCAATAGTCTCCCAATGGCCCCCTAAAGGCCGCCCAATTTGCCGTTAAAAATCCAACGTAAACTCACCCCTTCCCTTAAACGAAAACCTCCATGCTCGGCGTCACCGATTACGGCACTTTTGTCATCACCATCATCGTGTTTTTGGCCATCCCCGGCCCGGGCAATCTGGCGCTGATCACGTCCACCAGCAAGGGGGGCATCGCCGGTGGGTTGGCGGCGGGCCTTGGCATTATTCTGGGTGACCAAGTACTCATGTGGTCGGCTGTGGCCGGTGTGGCGGCGCTTTTGGCCGCATACCCTGATGCCTTTCATGCCGTGCAATGGGTGGGCGCTGCCTATCTGGCCTGGTTGGGTTTCAAGATGCTGACGGCCAAACCCGGCGCTGCGCCCGTGCTCAACATCAAGGCCGGTCACTACCTGCGCCAGGCGCTGCTCATCACCTTGCTCAACCCCAAGGCCGTTTTGTTTTACATGGCTTTTTTCCCGCTGTTCGTGGACCGCGCTACGCAACGGGGTTTGATGACCTATGCATTCATGGCCGCCACCATTGCGATCATCACTTTTCTGTACTGCGTCATTTCTGTGATGCTGACCTATTTTCTGGCCGAGCGCATGCGCGCCAATCCGCTGATTTCACGCACCCTGCAAAAGCTGGCGGGGGTGTTCCTGATCGGCTTTGGCGTCAAGCTGGCGCTGTCGCGCTGAGTCGCCCCGTGAATTTTCCTGTTCTGTTTTCACCCCTTTCGTAGGTAAGCATCCCGTGGCCAAAATATTCTGCATTGCCAATCAAAAGGGCGGGGTGGGCAAGACCACTACCACGGTTAATCTGGCCGCCGGTCTGGCCAGGGTTGGCCAGCGTGTGCTGATGGTTGATCTGGACCCTCAGGGCAATGCCACCATGGGCTCAGGTGTGGACAAGCGCAAGCTGGCCCTGAGCATCTATGACGTGTTGCTGGAGTCGGCCTCCGTGGCCGAGGCCCGCGTGAGCCCGCCCAAGCTCACCGAAGGGGGCTGCGGTTATGACGTGTTGGGTGCCAACCGGGAGCTGGCCGGTGCCGAGGTCGAGCTGGTGGGAGTGGAGCGCCGCGAGCGCCGCCTCAAGACCGCCCTGGCCGAGGTGGCGCAGGACTATGATTTCATCCTCATTGACTGCCCGCCCTCGTTGTCCATGCTGACGCTCAACGGCCTGTGCTGCGCACATGGCGTGATCGTGCCCATGCAGTGTGAGTACTTCGCGCTGGAAGGCCTGACCGATCTGGTGAACACCATCAAACAGGTGCATGCCAACCTCAACAAAGACCTGTCCATCATCGGCCTGTTGCGCGTCATGTTTGACCCCCGCATCACCTTGCAGCAACAGGTCAGCGAACAACTCAAGGCCCATTTTGGCGACAAGGTGTTCAACACCGTTATCCCGCGCAATGTGCGGCTGGCAGAGGCACCCAGTTATGGCTTGCCGGGCGTGGTGTTTGATCCCTCATCCAAAGGTGCGCAGGCGTTTGTCACGTTTGCCCAGGAAATGGTGGAGCGCATCGACACGATGTAATTTAGTGCCAAAACGCCTCTCAGCCCCCGTCAAATATGCGCAATCAGCTATAAAAATAGTAGCAACATGAATTCAAGCAACGTTCTTCTTCTGCCCGGCTGGCAAAACTCCGGCCCTCACCACTGGCAAAGCCTGTGGGAGCTCGAATATGGTTACACACGGGTTGACCAGCACGACTGGATGCGCCCACGCCGTGGCGACTGGATCGCCCGGCTGGAAGAGGTGCTGCTGGGCCAGACCGGGCCTGCCGTGCTGGTGGCGCACAGCCTGGGCTGCCAGCTGGTGGCCGCGTGGGCCGCACACTCCCGCAATACCCATCGGGTCAAGGCGGCGCTGCTGGTGGCCCCGCCCGACGTTGAGCGCGAGGAAATGCGGCCGATTTTCCCGACCTGGTCACCCATTCCCCGCCAACCCCTGCCGTTTAGAGCCCTGGTGTTGAGCAGCCGCAACGACCCCTATTGCGGCGCGGAGCGCGCCCAGGTGATGGCGGAAACCTGGGGGGCCGAGTTCAAAAGCTATGGCCAGTTTGGCCACATCAACGCAGATTCGGGCCTGGGTTTGTGGCGCGAAGGGCACTCGATGCTGCAGGATTTGCAGCAAACCCCACTGAAGAAGGAAGACTAAATGGTTACCAAAAAGCCCAAGGGCCTGGGTCGTGGACTCGAAGCCCTGCTCGGCCCCACAGTGGATGACAACGCCGCCAATGCCGCCACCAGCCATCCCGGTCTGCCCGCTTCCCTGCTGTTGGCCGACATGGTGCCCGGCCAGTACCAGCCCCGTACCCGCATGGACGAGGGTGCCTTGTATGAGCTGGCCGAGTCCATCAAGGCGCAGGGCATCATGCAGCCCATTCTGGTGCGTCAGCTCAAGGACGGTGTCAACGCGGGCAAATACGAGATCATCGCCGGTGAGCGGCGTTTCCGTGCGGCCAGGCTGGCCGGGCTGGACAGTGTGCCGGTGCTGGTGCGGGATGTGCCCGACGAGTCCGCCGCGGCCATGTCGCTCATCGAAAACATCCAGCGTGAAGACCTCAATCCGCTGGAAGAAGCACAGGGCCTGCAACGTCTGGTGAAAGAGTTTGGGCTCACTCACGAACAGGCGGCGCAAGCCGTTGGCCGTTCGCGCAGCGCCGCCAGCAACCTGCTGCGCCTGCTCAATTTGTCGGAACCGGTGCAAACCATGCTGATGGCGGGTGACCTGGACATGGGGCACGCCCGGGCCTTGCTGGCGCTTGACCGGGCAACCCAGATCACGGCAGCGAATCAGATCACGGCGCGGAAAATGTCGGTGCGTGAGGCCGAGAGTCTGGTCAAAAAGCTCAGCGCCGAGTTCACCCTGACCTCGACCAAACCCAAAAAAGAAAAGTCGCGTGACATCAAGCGGGTCGAAGAAGAGCTGTCAGACCTGTTGATGGCCGAAGTCGAAGTGCGGGTCAAGAAGCGCATCAAGCGGGCGGGCCGTATGGAAGAAATGGGCGAATTGAGCATACAGTTCGGCTCGCTCGATGAGCTCAACGGCCTGATCGACAAACTCTCTGGCGGCGCCACGCGCTAAATGGTCCAGGGGAGGGCGTGCAGGTGAGTGTTTGGCACATGCTGGCGCGACTGATCTGGCCGGTTCCCGCGCTGCTGGCCTGGGCCAGCGCCTGGGGCCTGTTTTTGCTGTTGCCCGGTGCAGGGGTAGCCCCCATCGTCGCGCTGCTGGCGGCCTGCCTGTGGGGCGCGGCGTTCAGTCTTCTGGGCGCTACCGTGTGGCGTCGCGCCATGATCGGCCTGGGTTTCCCCCTGTCGCTGGCGCTGTCGGGCATGGCCGCCGTGCCGGCTTGGGGCTGGCTGATCCCCCTGGGTGTGTTGTTACTCATCTACCCGGTCAAGGCCTGGCGCGATGCACCCGTGTTTCCAACCCCCCGCCATGCCCTGCGGGATCTGGCCCGGCACGCACCGCTGGACGGTGGCGCGCTGGTTCTGGACGCCGGATGCGGGCTGGGGGACGGGCTGCAGGCCCTGCGGCTGGGTTACCCCACGGCAGCCCTTCATGGCGTGGAGTGGAGCTGGCCATTGCGGGCGGTCTGTGCCTTGCGTTGTCCCTGGGCGCGTGTGCGCCAGGGCGATATCTGGCATACCGACTGGAGCCCGTATGCCATGGTTTACCTGTTTCAAAGACCCGAGAGCATGGCGCGTGCCGTTGCCAAGGCGCAAGCCCAGATGCGGCCCGGAACCTGGCTGGTGAGTCTGGAGTTTGAGGCGAACACCATGAAACCCGAGACCCGGCTCGACGCACCCGATGGCCGCCCGGTGTGGCTGTACCGGATGCCGGAAAAGCCGGTCAATCACCCGTCGTTTTAATGCGTCTGCGCGGCACAGGGCTGTCAAAAAACGGTACCATTCCGGGGTATTAATGGCACGGATACCCATGAATTCATGACAGGACCTACGATACTGGTGGTTGATCCCACGGCCGCCAATCGCGCTTCGCTGACGGCCGCGCTGGTGAATGGGTACCACGTGGAGACCGTTGAAACGGGTAACCAGGCGTTGGACATGGCCACATCAGGCAGTCCGCCCGACCTGATCTTGCTGGCGGCCAGAATGCCCGGGCTGGACGGGCATGAGGTGTGCCGCAGGCTCAAGGCCAATCCGGTGACCCACGACATCCCCGTGATTTTCCTGCTGGTAGATGCCTCCCACGAAGACGAGGCCCACGGCTTTGCCTGCGGCGGTGCCGACAGCATTACCCGGCCCTTTCACCCCGTCACGCTGCGGGCACGCGTCAAAACACATCTGTCACTGAAAGCCAGCATGGCGGCCGAGGCCGTGACCCTGTTTGCCCTGACCTCGCTGGCAGAAACCCGTGATTCAGCGACCGGCAACCATATTTTGCGCACCCAAAATTATGTGAAGTCATTGGCCACCCGGCTACAGCAGCACCCCAAATTTGCCGCGCTGCTGACCGACAGCTACATCGCCAGCTTATATAAATCCGTGCCCTTGTACGACATGGGGTCCATTGGCATCCCGGACCGGATTCTGCTCAAGCCGGGTGGGCTGAGCGCAGCCGAATTCGACATCATGAAAACCCACACCACGCTGGGGCGAGACGCGATTGTGAATGCCGAAAAAACCCTCGGCGCCAGTGCCACGTTTCTCGGGACTGCCAAGGAGATGGTGTATTCCCATCAGGAAAAGTGGGATGGCAGTGGTTACCCCCAGGGGCTGGCGGGTGAGCAGATTCCGGTGTCGGCTCGCCTCATGGCCATCGCCGATGTCTACGATGCACTGATCAGCACGCGGGTCTACAAAGACGGGCTGGCCCACGACAAGGCGGTGCAGATCATTTTTCAGTCGCGGGCGAGCCATTTTGACCCCGACATGGTCGATGCCTTCATTGAAATCCAGGACGATTTCAATGCCGTGGCCCGGCAATACGCCGATACCGACCTGGACTTGCAGAAAAAAATCGAATATCTGGCCAATGCCATTGCAGAAAATCCCTGAGCCCCCCTTTCTATTATTTAATTATTGAGGAATAGACATGTCACTTGCATCCCACCCGGCATCGCGCCGGTTTTCCCTGTCTTGTGTCACCGCTGCACTGGCCGCCATGGCTGCCCTGGCGGTGCCGCAACTCGCTCAGGCGCAAACTTTGGGTGGTGCCAGTGGCCCTGCCGGGGAGGCCGACAAGGTTGAAAAATGTGATGCTCCCAAGGGCACGCTGGCTGTGGTGGAGCCACAGGACGCAGTGTTGCAGGCGCTGCTCAAAATAGGCCTGCAGTCGCCCAGCGGCATGATCCGGCTGATCGTGCAGCAGTCCAACTGTTTTCAGGTGGTTGAGCGCGGTGCGGCTTTCCAGAATCTGATGCAGGAGCGTTCGCTGGCTTCCGACGGCCAGTTGCAAGGCGGCCAAAACGTTGGCAAGGGCCAGATGGTGGCGGCTGATTTTGTGGTGACACCCAGCGTGGTGTTCTCCAACCCCAATGCGGGCGGAGTGGGTGGCGGTCTGGCCGGCCTCAGCGGTTTGGGTGGCAAGCTGGGCCTGTTTGGCGCGCTGGCCGGTGGCCTGAAGTTCAAGGAAGCCCAGACCTCGATGACCATGGCCGACACCCGTTCCGGCATTCAGGTGGCGGCCGCAGAGGGCAGCGCCCAGAAGACCGATTTCAACGTCGGGGCCGTGTTGTTTGGCGGCGGTGGTGGCGCGGCGCTGGGCGGTTACACCAGCACGGCCGAGGGCAAAATTGTGTCGGCCTCGTTCCTGGACAACTGGAACAAGATTGTGCTGGCCATTCGCAACAACCCGTCCCTGATTCAGGCCAAGGGCGGCGCGGCCAACCAGGCCAATGCGGCAGGCAGCGTCAAGGCGGGTGCGGGGAACGCCGGTGACGTTTACGTACCAAAAATCACCGGCATCAAAGCTTATAAAACTGCAGCCGAAGGCGCCGTGGTTGCCACGCTGAGCAAAACGGATGAGGTGATTTTTGACGGCGAAGAAAAAGATGGTTTCATGAAAGTCGAAACGGCCAAAGGCACCGCGTGGGTCAAGACGGTGATGATGCGCAAGCAGTAAAAGAAGAGAACAACGAGGGCCGGGTGCTGGGTGGACTCAGGTCGACGCGGCACTCAGACTCCGCGGCTGTCCCCCGGCCTTTGGCCTCCTCCTTGATGCCGCTGCGCTAAGTGCCACGCCGACCTGAGTCTGGTAGTGACTTGGGTGTTCAATCGTTGCAAGCCACTACTGTTTGCTGCCGATGCCACTGGGGCGGATGGTGCAGCGTGGGCTTGGGGTTTTGCCAAATCAAGGAGGAGCCGAAGGCGGGGGACATTCGCGGAAGCATCCGCCTCAGTGGCATCGGCCCACACAATCGGCCCGTACGTGCCAAGCCCAGCCAGAATGGTGTCATGAATATCGGAACGCTCAATAATAGCTCTAAAATTAGCCTTCAGCCCTCGCCAGCTATGCGTGAGTAGCTATAAAAACTATAGCGAAAAGATTTTCCCGGGGTTCATGATGTTCTTCGGGTCCAGTGCACGCTTGATGGTGCGCATCATGTCCACCGCGCCCACACCCGCTTCGGTCACCAGAAAATCCATCTTGTGCAGGCCCACACCGTGTTCGCCGGTGCAGGTGCCTTCCAGTTTGAGCGCGC
>JBEEMW010000045.1:0-9079 GCA_041192445.1 Pseudomonadota bacterium
GGCCGGTTTGTACGGGATTGGCGAGCTGCTGTCGCCAGCGTGAGTGTGTCCGCTTAAAATAGCGGACTCTCATGAACGCCATCTCCTTTCAGTCTGTCTCCAAAGCCTACCCGTCGCCTCGCGGCCCCAAAGGTTCCTCATTCCTGGCCCTTGACCGCGTGAGTCTGGACATCGAGGAGGGCGAGTTTTTCGGTCTGCTCGGTCCCAACGGCGCGGGCAAAACCACCATGATCAGTATTTTGGCGGGCCTTGCGCGTGCCAATTCGGGCAAGGTGTCTGTGCTGGGCCATGATGTCCAGGCCGATTACGCCCAGGCACGGCGCAGTCTGGGGGTGGTGCCCCAGGAGTTGGTGTTTGACCCGTTTTTCAGCGTGCGCGAAGCGCTGCGCATCCAGTCGGGCTACTTCGGGGTCAAGAACAACGACGCCTGGATTGACGAGCTGCTGGACAGCCTGGGCCTGACGGACAAGGCTGAAGCCAATATGCGTCAGCTCTCAGGCGGCATGAAACGGCGGGTACTGGTGGCCCAGGCGCTGGTGCACAAACCCCCCGTGATCGTGCTGGACGAGCCCACCGCCGGTGTGGACGTGGAATTGCGCCAGACCCTGTGGCAATTCATTGCCAAGCTGAACAAGCAGGGGCACACCGTGCTGCTGACGACCCATTACCTCGAAGAAGCCGAAGCCCTGTGTGGGCGCATTGCGATGCTGAAGTCCGGGCGGATCGTGGCGCTGGACCACACCAGCGAGCTTCTCAAAGCGGCATCCAGCAACGTGCTTCGCTTCAAAGTTGATAGCGAACTACCCAAGACACTCGCCGCCCAGGCTCGTATTACCGGGCGAATTGTCCAGTTCCCGGCGCATGATGCCCTGGAGATAGAGCGCTACCTGGCGGCCGTGCGGGAAGCGGGCCTGGTGGCGCATGACGTGGAGATCCGCAAGGCCGATCTGGAAGACGTATTTCTGGACGTGATGAACAAAAATCACACTCAAACTGAGGAGATTGCGGCATGACGGGCTGGCAGACCTTGTTGTACAAGGAGGTCCTGCGTTTCTGGAAGGTTGCGTTTCAGACCGTCGCGGGCCCGGTGCTGACTGCCATGTTGTACCTGCTGATCTTCGGCCACGCCCTGGAGGCGCACGTCAAGGTTTACGACAAAATCAGCTACACCGCATTTCTGGTGCCGGGGCTGGCCATGATGAGCCTGTTGCAAAACGCATTTGCCAACAGCTCGTCATCCCTGATCATGAGCAAAATGATGGGCAACCTCGTGTTTCTGTTGCTCACCCCGCTGTCGTACATGAACTGGTTTGTGGCCTATGTGGGTGCATCGGTTGTTCGTGGTCTCGTGGTGGGGGTGGGCGTGTTCGCGGTGTCCGCGTTATTTACCGATGTCAGTTTTGTCGCACCCCTGTGGATCATCACCTTTGCCGTGATGGGGGCGGCACTGATGGGCACGCTGGGACTGATTGCGGGCTTGTGGGCCGAAAAATTTGATCAACTGGCGGCCTTTCAAAACTTTGTAGTCATGCCCATGACCTTTTTGAGTGGCGTGTTTTACTCGATTCATTCGCTGCCACCTTTCTGGCAGGGGGTGAGTCACCTGAACCCGTTTTTCTACATGGTTGACGGCTTCCGGTACGGGTTTTTTGGCGCCAGCGATGTGTCACCGTGGTTGAGTTTCAGTGTGGTTGGTGTGGCGCTGGCGCTGGTGAGTGCTGTTGCGGTGCACCTGCTTCGCACCGGCTACAAAATCCGCGGCTGACCGCCACGCTTGAACGATGCATGGCGAATGGCCAGAGGAAATGAATTGACATGACTGCAGACGAACTGAAATCCATCATTCAAGCGGGGCTTGTGTGCCAGCATTGCGAACTCCAGGGAGACGGACGCCATTGGTACGCGACCATCGTGTCATCCGAGTTCGATGGCGTGCGGGCGATTGCCCGCCATCAACGGGTTTACGCCACACTCGGCGCCAAAATCCAGACCGACGAGGTGCATGCCCTGTCGATGAAAACCTTCACACCTGCCGAGTGGGCCTCCCGCGAAGCCTAGTTGAGACACATTAACGCGAATGACTGGACGTTGAACGTCAAGAAAATATATGGATAAATTGTTGATTCGGGGTGGCCGCCAGTTGTCTGGTGAGGTGCAGATTTCCGGTGCCAAAAACGCCACCTTGCCCGAACTGTGTGCGTGCCTGCTGACCGCGGACCCGGTGACATTGAGCAACGTGCCGCGTTTGCAGGATGTGTCCACCATGCTCAAGCTCATTCGCAACATGGGGGTGTCGGTGGTGCAACACGACACGGGTGTGGTCGTGGTCGACGCCGGACCGCTGAACTTGCCCGAAGCCCCCTACGAGCTGGTCAAAACCATGCGCGCATCGGTGCTGGCATTGGGCCCCTTGCTGGCACGGTTTGGTCACGCCAAGGTGTCCTTGCCGGGTGGTTGCGCGATAGGGTCGCGCCCGGTAGACCAGCACATCAAGGGCATGGTGGCGATGGGTGCAGACATCTCGGTTGAGCATGGCTATATGCTGGCCAGCCTGCCTGCGGGCAGGCGCCGTTTGAAGGGTGCCCGCATCACGACGGACATGGTGACCGTGACCGGGACCGAGAACTTCCTGATGGCAGCGGCGCTGGCTGAAGGCGAGACCATTCTGGAGAATGCCGCGCAAGAGCCCGAAATTCCTGATCTGGCCGAGATGCTGATCAAGATGGGGGCCCGCATTGAAGGCCACGGCACCCGGCGCATCCGTATCCAGGGCGTCGAGCAGCTTCATGGCTGCCAGCACCCGGTGGTGGCCGATCGCATCGAAGCCGGTACTTTTCTCTGCGCGGTGGCCGCAACCGGGGGTGACGTATTCCTGAAGTCAGCCCGCGCCGATCACCTCGACGCGGTTGTTGAGAAGTTGATTGAAGCCGGTGCCACTGTGACCGCTGTTGAGGGCGGTATTCGGGTGCAGTCACAAGGTCGGCTCAAGGCACAGAGCTTTCGCACCACGGAGTACCCCGGTTTCCCCACCGACATGCAGGCCCAGTTCATGGCGTTGAATGCCATTTCTCACGGCACCAGCAAGGTCACGGAGACCATTTTCGAGAACCGCTTCATGCACGTCAACGAGATGGTGCGCCTGGGGGCGAACATTCAGATCGACGGCAAGGTCGCCGTGATCGAGGGTGTGGCGCAACTCTCGGGTGCCACCGTGATGGCGACCGATTTGCGGGCATCCGCCAGCCTGGTCATTGCCGGTCTGGTCGCCGACGGCGAAACCACGGTCGAGCGCATCTACCATCTGGACCGGGGTTATGACCAGATGGAAACCAAGCTGCGCGGCATTGGCGCCGCTATTGAAAGAGTGAAATGATTACCCTGGCACTCTCCAAAGGCCGTATCTTTGACGATACCCTGCCCCTGCTCAAAGCGGCCGGCATTGAGGTGCTCGAAGACCCTGAAAAATCCCGCAAACTCATTCTCACCACCAACCAGCCGGACGTGCGGGTGCTGGTGGTGCGTGCAACCGATGTGCCCACCTATGTCCAATATGGCGGGGCTGATCTGGGCATCACCGGCAAAGACACACTGATCGAACACAGCGCCGACTGGGGTGGCAGCATCAGCGCGGCGGGCCTGTACCAGCCGCTGGATTTGCAGATTGCCAAGTGCCGAATCAGCGTCGCCGTTCGTGCCGATTTTGATTACGCCACAGCGGTCAGGCAGGGCAGTCGCCTCAAGGTGGCGACGAAATACGTGGCCATTGCACGCGAATTTTTTGCGGCCAAGGGTGTGCACGTGGACTTGATCAAGCTCTACGGCAGCATGGAGCTGGCACCCCTCACGGGTTTGGCCGACGCCATTGTTGACCTGGTCTCCACCGGCAACACCCTCAAAGCCAATCACCTGGTGGAGGTGGAGCACATCATGGACATCAGCTCCCAGCTGGTGGTGAACCAGGCGGCGCTCAAGCTCAAGCAGGAACCGATTCGCAAAATCATGGATGCATTTTCTGCTGCCGTGAAATTGGCAAATCCTTAAGTTTGTAAAATATCGCTATGAATTTGGTAGCTGCTCCCGCACGTCTTTCAACGGCTGACAGCCAATTTGAAGCCCAATTCAAGGCAAGGCTGCATTGGTCTGCCGATGCCGATGCGGCGATTGAGCAGCGCGTGGCCGACATCCTGGCGGATGTGCAAACGCGTGGCGATGCCGCGGTACTGGATTACACCAACCAGTTCGATGCCCTCAATGCGACGTCCATGGCCCAACTGGAGTTGTCTCAGGCCGAGTTGAAGGCCGCATTTGAAGCCATTCCCCCAGCCCAGCGCGAGGCGCTGCAGGCGGCAGCCGGGCGGGTTCGTTCCTACCATGAGGCGCAAAAGAAGGCCTGTGGTGAAAGCTGGCACTACCACGACGAAGACGGCACGCTGCTGGGCCAGAAAGTCACGCCGCTGGATCGGGTGGGCATTTATGTGCCCGGCGGCAAGGCGGCCTATCCGTCATCTGTGTTGATGAATGCCATTCCTGCGCATGTCGCAGGTGTGGGTGAAATCATCATGGTGGTGCCAACGCCAGCCCGCAGGGATGGTGCCGCGACCGGTGCCCGGGCCGAGAAAAACGCACTGGTTTTGGCCGCTGCTTATGTCGCCGGTGTCACCCGTGTCTTCACAGTGGGTGGGGCACAGGCGGTGGCGGCACTGGCTTACGGCACGGCCACCATCCCCAAAGTGGACAAAATCACCGGGCCCGGCAATGCCTATGTGGCCGCCGCCAAGCGCCGGGTGTTTGGTACGGTGGGTATCGACATGATTGCCGGCCCCAGCGAAATTCTGGTGCTGGCCGATGGCAGCACGCCGGCGGACTGGGTGGCGATGGATTTGTTCAGCCAGGCCGAGCACGACGAGCTGGCCCAAAGTATTTTGTTGTGTCCCGATGCGGCGTATATCGACCAGGTTCAGGCGGCGATTGATCGCCTGTTGCCCGGCATGCCGCGTGCGGACATCATTGCCAAATCGCTCAACGGGCGTGGTGCACTCATCCACACCCGCAGCATGGAAGAGGCCTGCGAGATCAGCAACCGCATTGCGCCCGAGCACCTGGAAGTGAGCAGCCGTGACCCCCATCACTGGGAACCATTGCTCCGGCATGCGGGGGCCATCTTTTTGGGTGCCTACACCAGCGAGTCGCTGGGTGACTATTGCGCAGGGCCCAATCACGTGTTGCCCACCAGTGGCACGGCCCGGTTCTCCAGCCCACTGGGGGTGTATGACTTTCAAAAACGCAGCAGCCTGATTGAAGTGAGTGAAGCCGGAGCCCAAAAGCTCGGGAAAATCGCCGCTGAACTGGCCTACGGTGAGGGCTTGCAGGCCCATGCCAGGGCTGCAGAAATGAGGCTGAAATGACCCCAGGGAAGAATGTCCCCGCGTTGATGCCAGGCCGTCGGCGGGGGGTTAACGGATGGCGCTCTGCATGGTGTGCCCTGTGCGGCCTCACGCTGGCCACCACCGCGTCGGCCATGAGCATTCGTGAACTGCGTGGCCTGGAGTTGTCTGATAAAAAGCAGGGCGCGATCTACGTCCAGTATTACCTCGTCGGTGCCATGGAAGGTGCGCTGGAGGCCCATGCGCAAGCCGTTCGCGCGGGTGCGAAACCCCTGTTCTGCCTGAACGGCCGGCGGCTGGAGCCACGCATGGCCAAGCCCCTGTTTGATGCCGAATTGAAACGCAACGTCGATCTCTACGAGGCCGACATGCCGGTGCAGCTGGTGCTGGTGAATGCCCTGTCCACAACCTATCTGTGCGGATGAAACCCATGAATTCTGACTCTGCTGACAAGCTGGCGGACCTGGTCAACCGGAACATCCGTGCGGATGTCCTGGCCATGCATGCTTATGCCGTCCAGGATGCAGCGGGCCTGATCAAGCTGGATGCGATGGAGAACCCGCACCGCTTGTCGCCCGATCTGCAGGCGCAGCTTGGTGCGCGGCTGGGTGCCGTAGCACTGAATCGATACCCTGGTGAGCGCATCAACCAGTTGCGCAGCGCACTGGCGGCTTACGCGCACATGCCCGAGGGCTTCGACCTGATGCTGGGCAACGGCTCGGACGAGCTGATTTCGCTGCTGGCCATGGTGTGCGCCGTGCCGGGCGCAGCCAATGACCGCCAGCCTGCGTCCATTCTGGCTCCCGTGCCGGGTTTTGTCATGTACGGCATGAGCGCCCAGTTGCAGGGTTTGACGTTTGTTGGCGTGCCGCTCACGCCAGACTTTGAGCTGGATGAGGCCGCCATGCTCGCTGCCGTCGCCCAACACCGGCCCACCATCACCTACCTGGCCTATCCAAACAACCCCACAGCCAATTTGTGGGACGACGCCATCATCGAAAAAATCATTGAAGCTGTGGGTGCACAGGGCGGTCTGGTGGTCATGGACGAGGCCTACCAGCCGTTTTCCAGCAAAAGTTACATCGGCCGCATGGCCCGGCACCCGCATGTGTTGTTGATGCGGACCTTGAGCAAGTTTGGCCTGGCGGGCGTGCGCGTCGGTTACATGATGGGCACCAAGGCGCTGATTGCTGAAATTGACAAGGTTCGCCCGCCTTACAACATCAGCGTGCTCAACGCCGAATGCGCCCTGTTTGCGCTCGAACATGCCGATGTCTTTGCGGCCCAAGCCCTTGATATCACTGCGCAGCGCGCTATCCTTTTTGAAGCGCTCAAGGCCATGCCGGGCGTCCATGCCTTTCCGAGTGACGCCAACATGATGCTGGTGCGGGTGCCGGATGCCGCCAAAACCTTCGCTGGCCTGAAAGCCGGCAAAGTCCTGGTCAAAAACGTCTCCCCAATGCACCCCTTGCTGGCCAACTGCCTGCGCCTGACCGTGGGCACCGCCGACGACAACACGCAGATGCTTGCTGCTTTGGCGGCCAGCCTGTAGCTGCGCCGCCAGCGAACAGGGACAATAGCGCCATCAACCAACCGATTCCCATCACGCCCACGCCAATGACACCCAGCCCCGTCCCCCGCACCGCCGAAGTCACCCGCCAAACCGCCGAGACGCAGATCACGGTCAAAGTCAACCTGGACGGCACTGGCAAAGCCAGCCTCAGCACCAGCATTGGCTTTTTTGACCACATGCTGGACCAGATTGCCCGCCACGGCCTGATCGATCTGGACATTCAGGCGCTGGGCGACCTGCACATTGACGGCCACCACACCGTGGAAGACGTGGGCATCACGTTCGGCCAGGCGGTGCACAAGGCCGTGGGCGACAAAAAAGGCATCCGCCGCTACGGCCACGCCTATGTGCCGCTGGACGAGGCACTCAGCCGCGTGGTGGTCGATTTTTCGGGCCGTCCCGGCATGATCATGAACGTGCCATTCAAGAGCGGCATGATCGGCACCTTCGATTCCCAGCTCGCGCACGAGTTTTTTCAGGGTTTTGTGAACCACGCCTTTGTCACGCTGCACATCGACAACCTGCGCGGTGAAAACGCCCACCATCAGGCCGAGACCGTGTTCAAGGCCTTCGCCCGTGCACTGCGCATGGCGCTGGAGCTGGACCCGCGTGCGCTGGGCACGATTGCCTCGACCAAGGGCTCGTTGTAGCGCCTGACTGGTCGTTGTGCTGAAATTATGGATGAAATTGGCCTTCAGCCCTCGTCAGATATGCGTGAGCAGCTATTAATATGGTAGCAATCAAAACAATTGCAGTCGTCGATTACGGCATGGGCAATCTGCGCTCGGTGACCCAGGCGGTGGTGCATGCGGCCCAGGGTTCCGGGGTTGAGGTGGTGTGGGCACGAACCCCGCAAGAGGTGCTGGATGCAGACCGTGTGGTGTTGCCCGGCCAGGGCGGCATGCGCGACTGCATGCGTGAGCTGCGTGATTCGGGCATGCTGGCCGCCGTCTTGCATGCAGCCGCCAACAAACCCTTGATGGGGGTGTGCGTGGGCATGCAGATGCTGCTGGACCACAGTGACGAGCAAGACACCGCCTGCCTGGGCCTGATTCCTGGCAAGGTCGTCAAATTCCAGCTGGACGGGCAACTGCAACCCGATGGCAGCCGCTACAAAGTGCCACAAATGGGCTGGAACCAGGTTCACCAGAACAAGCACGGCGGCGAGCCGCACCCGGTGTGGCAGGGCGTGCCAGACGGCAGCTACTTCTATTTCGTGCACAGTTTTTACGCCAAACCGTCTGATGCGCGCCACAGCGCGGGCGAGGCCGACTATGGCGAACGCTTTTGTGCGGCTATTGCACGCGATAATATTTTCGCAACACAATTTCATCCTGAAAAAAGTGCAGAACATGGTCTGGCCCTCTACCGCAATTTCCTTCACTGGAAACCATGACCCGTTCATGGCGCGCCTTGCCTGACCCCGGCAGACCCCACTTTTCTCCGTTTCCCCCGCTTTTCCCCTCGACTCTTCCCTCCTTCACATGCTGCTTATTCCTGCCATTGACCTGAAAGATGGTCACTGCGTTCGCCTCAAACAGGGCGACATGGACCAATCAACCACCTTTGGCGAAGACCCGGCTGTCATGGCCCGAAGCTGGGTGACCAAGGGCGCGCGCCGCCTGCATCTGGTGGACCTCAATGGCGCTTTCGCGGGGCATCCCAAAAACGAGGCGGCCATTCGCAAAATCCTCAAGGAAGTGGGCAGCGAAGTGGATGTGCAGCTGGGCGGCGGTATCCGGGACCTGGACACCATCGAGCGTTATCTGGATGCTGGCCTGCGCTACGTCATCATCGGCACCGCAGCCGTCAAAAACCCCGGGTTTCTGCAAGATGCCTGTACAGCATTTGGTGGCCACATCATCGTGGGGCTGGACGCCAGAGATGGCAAGGTCGCCACCGACGGCTGGAGCAAGCTCACCCGTCACGACGTGGTGGACCTGGGCAAAAAGTTTGAAGACTATGGTGTTGAATCCATTATTTACACCGATATAGGCCGTGATGGCATGCTCTCTGGCATCAACATCGAAGCCACCGTCAAGCTGGCGCAGGCGCTGACCATCCCCGTCATTGCCTCCGGCGGCTTGTCCAACATGGCCGATATTGAAGCCCTGTGTGATGT
>JBEEMW010000046.1:0-6280 GCA_041192445.1 Pseudomonadota bacterium
GTACTTCATACGATGTATATTATGTTAAGTTAAATAGAGTGAATGAAATATTCTGAAAAAGCGAGACTCCTCGCCTGCCTTTTCAGCCCACCTTCAGAAAATCAGGGAATCAGGAAACCGAGAACGCCACCGTCGGCACACTCAGGTCGCTAAAAGACGCCCCCAGCGCGATTTCACCGCGGCCATGCAATACGCATTCTTCGCGCCGCAGAACCAGGTCAGATGCTGCACCGGCGAACCGGACCCAGACACCATAAGTACTGACATCCACCAGCATCACGCTGCCATTGCGCCAGTCGATCCGGGCATGGGTTCGGGAAACACGGGGGTCATTGACTGGAAATTCAACTTCGCGCACCCGTCCGACGTGCACCGGCATCTCGAACGACTTGAACACCTTGTTGGTGTCCAGCCAGGACAATTCAACCTGACCGCCCAAAACGTCAGTGGGTGGATCACCGGCCTTGGAGTCCAGGACAGCCTGCATCGTCAGAAAGTCGGTCGACTCGCCTTCTTTCCAGTCAACCTGATAAGCCAGGCAATGCTCGGCACGACCGCGAATCGTGATGGGCCCCAGAGACCGCATGCGAACGCCTTCCCTGAGGTTGGCATATACCAGGGACTCACCATTGGCCCAAATCTGGTTGGGGCCGGTCAGGTCACTCAAGCGGGCGGCGACGTTCACCGCATCGCCGTAACAGTCTCCGGAGACGATCTCAACGTCGCCACTGGCGACGCCGATACGAATGGGCATTTGCAGGCTGGGCGGCATGTGCAGCATGTTCTTCTGATGGCTGCGCTGCATTTCCACAACAGCTTCGATGGCTTCCGGACCTTCAGGGAAAACTGCCAGCACGCCATCGCCCATGGTTTTGACGACACGACCGCCATAGGCCACGCAAACTTCACCAATCCACCCGGTCAATTGGGTAATGACTTCAGTGGCTTTCACGTTACCGACGGCCTCAAAGACCCCGGTGCTACCAATTAAATCGGTGAATACAACTGTCGTTCGGACGCTCATTCCCTGCACTCTTCCGTTTTTTTGCCTATAGATGCCCGTGAGTTTAGGGCATTGCCCGCAACTTGTGAACTCCGGGAAATTGCAAATTTTTTGCCAGCAGAAACCGCAGATTTAAAAATGCGTTGCCGGGCCCGGTTCGCCAGGGTCAAAAGTGAGAAAACTTGAACTTGCGCCCCTCAGCGGGACGTTGGTTAACTTCAAAGAGGCTTGTCATCCATCACTTCACCAGAAAGAAGCAAGTAATTGATTTGATTGTTGTTTATTCATTACACATTTAATGTAAACACCACTTGTGCCAGTGTGGTGTCAAGTGTATTCTTGCGACAAATATCACATCGATCCGGATTTAATACACACCTTATGCGTTGGACTCCCACAAATCTGCTGAGTAATGTGAACCATTTTTTTGGCGGATCGATTACCGATTCCGGCGGTTCCGTCATTCAGCGCACGGAGGAAATCCGGGTGGCCATGCTGAACTGCCTGGGGGATTCAGGATGTGTTGCTTTCCCCTTGACCGAACGCAAGGTCCGGTTTGCCAGAGACGTTCAGGACCTGTGGTATTTGCGTGCCGATGTGATGGCGGCCCTCTCTGCCATGCAGGGCGAGCGGGTTGCGCGCCAGAAAGTTGAAGATATCTCCCCCAAATTCCGTGGCTTGCTCCCCAGAAGCCTGTCCACCCGAACCAGCGCTTTCTAAGCGACGGGTTTTTCCGGGGTTTTGGGGCTTGCCGGCCTAATGGCCCCAAACCATCAGGGTGTCCCGCCCCTCCACCACCAGATCGATCCTGGCACCCACCGGTAACAGCACCTTGGTGGCGACGTGTCCATAGGGCAAATTGGTCAAGACCGGAATTTTGAGCTGACTGCGCAGCCAGTTCACCACCGTTTGCAGCTTGAAACCCCGGTCGTGGGGCACCAGTGTGTATTCCGTGAATTGGCCCAAAACAATCGCTTTTTGACGGGCCAGCACGCCCGCCAGCAGCAGTTGCGTCAGCATGCGCTCCACACGGTAGGGGTGCTCGGCCACATCTTCCAGAAACAGGACACCGCCCTTGATTTGAGGAAAATAGGGGGTTCCCACCAGGGCGCTCAGCACCGTCAGATTACCGCCCCAAAGCACCGAATTTTTTATATGAAATGTGCCATCAGCCCTCGCCTGATATGCATTAGTAGCTATTGAATCGATAGCGCCTGACTTGGCCTCACGGCCTTGCCGCCAGCCCGTGCCCTCGCCCTGACGGGTGATCAAGTCATTGAAGCAGTCTTCCATGATGTCGTCCGGAACGGCCTGTTCACCGTGGCCATGCCCGTCGGCGCTGTCCGGCTTGCCGCCCACACCAAAACCTTCACACAAGGCCGGGCCCGCCCAGGTGATGCTGCCGGTTTTGGCCAGCACGGCTTGGGAAAAGGCCGTGAAGTCGCTGATACCCACAAACAACATGCCCTGGTCAATGGCTTTGGCAACCACCTTGTAGCGGATGCCCCCCAGAATGCGGGTGATGCCATAGCCACCGCGTGAAATCAGCGCCATATCGGCACCACTGGCAGCCGCCCGGTGAATGGCCGCGAGGCGGGTTTCATCCGTGCCGGCAAACCGCTGGTGGCTGGCCAGAGCGTCCTGATCGACCTCGACTTCGTGGCCAAGCGCCTGCAGGCGTGCAATCCCCCTCTTGAAAGCCGCCTTGTCACGCACGGCACCGGATGGTGAATAGATGTAGATGTGTTTTTTTGGCACGGCGGGGTTCATGAAACGTTGAAACCGGTCATTATCCCGGTGTGAAATGGGTGACAGCGGCTTTGGCAATGGCCTCACCGTGCTCCTGCACAAAATGTCCCGCCTGCGGCAACTCCAGGGGGGGTGGACAACCCCGGATCAGCTTTTGCAGCGACAGCATCACCGGCAAGCCCAGCACCGGGTCCTGAAGACCCGTGGCCATCAGGCATTGGCCCTGCCAGCGGTCGGACCAGAACGAGCGGGCTTCGCGGGATATAGCCGCACCTTCAGAGTCCATGAATTCGGGCACCATGGGCGGAAAAGCACGCAGGGCAGCCCGGTGACCCCGATCCGGGAATGGGGCGTTATAGGCATCACATTCCTGAGGGCTAAGGTGCGGGTTGCCACGCGCAAACAGACGTGCCACGTCGAACTCGGGGTTTTTGGCACACATCTCGCGCCAGCCCAGAAAACCGGCTGACAGGGGCACGTCGCCGGTGGCCAGCGTGGTGTTCATGACCAACAGGCCCTGGTAGCGCACCGGTGACGCCAAAGGCAAGGTAAGACCCAGCAGGCCACCCCAGTCCTGCACCACCAAAACGACATTGCGCAAATCCAGCCGCTCAACCAGCTCCAGCAAGGTCTGGCGATGCCACAGGAAATGGTGTGCCGAGTCTTTCTTGGGCTTGTCGCTTTTACCAAAACCCACCAGGTCGGGGGCCACCACACGGTGCCCTGCAGACAGGAACACCGGAATCATCTTGCGATACAGGTAGCTCCAGGCGGGGTTGCCATGCAGGCACAGGTAGGTGACAGGCGAGTCGTCATTCGGACCTTCAGGACCTTCATCCAGGTAGTGCATGCGCAGGCCGTTCAGGCTGGGCAAGTCGCTCACAAAATGGGGTTGCCACGGGTAGTCTGGCAGGCCCGAGAACCGGGCCTCAGGGGTGCGCAGGGCATCTTCACGCAGCGGGGTGCCACTGTTTTGACGCGTTTCGTCACGTTTTGCACGAAAAAAATCTTGCAGCAGGGCCGAGCATTCACCAGCCAGCACCCCACCCTGCACCTGGGTTTGGTGGTTGAGCTGCACCTGTGAGAACAGATTGATAACCGAGCCTGCCGCGCCGGTTTTAGGGTCCGGCGCGCCAAACACCACGCGTTTGAGGCGCGCATGCAGCATCGCACCGCTGCACATGGCGCAGGGCTCCAGGGTCACATACAGTTCACAGTCGTCAAGGCGGTAGTTGCCCAGCTTTTGTGCCGCAGCACGCAAGGCCACGATCTCGGCATGCGCGGTCGGGTCGTGGCCATCAATCGGCGCATTGCGGCCCGTGGCAATCACCTCACCGTTCTTCACCACAACGGCACCCACAGGGACTTCCCCCGCAGCCATCGCCTCGCGGGCCTGCGCCAGGGCCAGTTGCATGAAGGCACTGTCGCTCAGCATCGCATCAGTCCTTGCCGACATGCATGCCGAGTTTGTCCATCCACTGGCCCAGGGCCTGCTCGTTGTCGTTGCCAGTGGCATAAACCGCGCGCATTTGTGCATGCGATTCCGGGCGGTGCTGGTTGAGTTTGAGTTTGGCTTGCAGATCGGTCACGCGCAGCTCAAACGCCACAATACCGGCCAGCATCTTGTGCTGGTAGTCGGTCCCAAGGTCCATCCACTGTGTGGTGTAGGCCGGGTCATGGTCACCAATCAGTTTTTTGAGCAACCGGTCTTTGGCCAGCGGATCGTCGATCAGCGTGGCCTGCACAGTGCAGTGCACGGCCAGATAATTCCACGTGGGCACACGCACCAGATCCGGGTAAACCTTGGGTGACAGGTAGGCATGCGGCCCCATGAAGGTGACCACCGCCATGGGGCGACTTTGCAGGTAGCGCCAATGCGGATTCGGCCTGGCCACGTGGCCCAGCAGCACGGGCGTGCCGTCGTCGTCACCGTTATCACCGGGCAACTCCAGGTGCAATGGCAAATGGGTCACGTAAGGCAAGCCCTGGTCGTCATTGGAGATCAGCGACGCAAACGGGTAGCTGCGCACCAGCTCCCAGACATGCGCCCGGTCTTTGGTGTTGAATTGGGGTGGCAGGTACATGGTGTTTTCATTATGCTTGCAGGTGATGCAAGATGCCCTGTTCCCTGACGATGAACCGCCTGCCCCGCCGCCCAAGCCGGGGCCGACCTCTCGCTCCATAAAAAGGGAAGGCGCATCCGGCGGTTTGCGTGTGCGCCCGCAGCCACCAACGCCCGCTCACGTCGAGCTGGCCGCCGCCCTGCCCCAATTGGCGCGGCTGGGAACTTCGTCATGGACCTACCCCGGCTGGACGGGCCTGGTGTGGGATGATGATTATTCAGATGTGCAACTGTCCAGACACGGCCTGGCAGCCTACGCACAGCACCCGCTGTTTCGTGCTGTCAGTCTGGACCGTGCGTTTTACCGCCCTTTGAGCGCCCTGCAATACGCTGGCTATGCCCGTCAGGTGGGAGAGGATTTCCGTTTTACAGTCAAAGGGCCTGCGCTGGTTACCGACGCCACCGTTCGCGGCGAGACAGGCCGCGCGGTGCAGCTCAACCCGGCGTTTCTGGACGCTGAATTGGCCGTGCAGGAGTTTGTGCAGCCCGCGCTTTCGGGTTTGGGGCTGAAGCTGGGTGCATTGGTGTTCGAGATCAGCCCCCTGCCGCGGCACCTGCTGGCCAACATGCCCGAACTTTTGCAGCGGCTGGCGGCCATGTTGCAGGCCTTGCCGCCTTTCAAAGACCAGGCACCGGACGCCGTGGTAGCGGTGGAGGTGCGTGACCCCGAATGGCTCACCCCCGACTTTGCCGCAGTTTTGAGGGCGACCGGGGCAACGTATTGCCTGGGCTTGCACGCCAAGATGCCGTCGATTGAAGGCCAGCTTCCCATGCTGCGCGCCCTGTGGCCCGGTCCGCTGGTGTGCCGCTGGAACTTGCACCGCATGCATGGCGCATACGGCTATGAGGATGCCGCCAAACGCTATCTGCCCTACAACCGTCTGATGGATGAAGACATGGAAACCCGCGCCACGCTGGCCCGCGTGATCAACGCGACGGTGCAGGCGGGGCATCACGCCTTCGTGACGCTCAGCAACAAGGCAGAAGGCTGTGCGCCGCTGTCAGTGGCGGCGCTGGCGGGAGAGATCGTCAGACAACGGAGTTAAGCCGACTTTGGCTTAGCTGATCGGGCCAAAGACGCTGATTAACGCTGTCTATTCCCACTCGATTGTCGCCGGGGGCTTGGAACTCACGTCATACGTCACCCGGTTAATCCCGCGTACTTCGTTGATGATGCGCCCCGACACTTTTTTGAGCAGTGCGTAGGGCAGCTCGGCCCAGTCTGCCGTCATGAAATCACTGGTCTGCACGGCACGCAGGGCAACCACGTAGTCGTAGGTTCGGCCATCGCCCATCACACCCACGCTCTTGACCGGAAGGAACACGGTAAAGGCCTGGCTGGTGGCGTCGTACCAGGTCTTTTTGGGGTGACGCAGGTTCACAGGCTCGTTTGCCGCGGGGGTGTA
>JBEEMW010000047.1:0-55534 GCA_041192445.1 Pseudomonadota bacterium
GGCCCGCTGGAGCCATTCGGCGCGCGTGGCGCCGCGCAGGTGAAGCCATCGGGCCAACAGGTCGGCGGTATAGGTGTCGGACAACAGGCTCCAGGCGAACACCGAACCCGGATCGATTGATACCGACTTCAATAGCAGTGCGCGCGCCGTCGCAACCGATTCAGGTGTACGACGCTCATACAAGGACCATCCCTGCAGGGCCAGATCCCATGCGTTGGGGTCGCGCGCCCGCTCGCGGCTTGCCCGCTGGGACTCGGCTTCGATCAGTTCGAGGTGCAGGCTTCGTGCAATCGTCCCGGTCACCCTCTGCTGCAAGGCAACCAAGTCGCGCCGACTGCCATCGAAACGGTCGGCCCACAGCGTACGGCCATTCTCCAGATCAATCAACTGGACGTTGAGCCGAACCTGCTCATCAAGGCGCTGCACACTGCCTTCCAGCGCATAACGCACGCCAAGCTGACGGCCAATGTCGCGCACGTCGATCGCCTTGCCGCGAAACGAATAAGCGCTGCTCCTCGCAATGACGAAGCTTCCCGGGATGCGCGACAGGTCCGTCGTCAGGTCCTCCGTCAGGCCTTCGGCGAAATACTCCTGCTGCGGGTCCCCATTGAGATTCACCAGCGGCAGGACGACGATCGACAGCGAGGGCGCCGCGCCCTGGCGCCCGCCATGTACACCGGTGGCCATCCAGGTGACCGCTGCAACGGCCACGGCCAGTCCCACCAAAGTGGCGCTCAAGCGGTGTCGGCGAAGCCACGGCAACAGTCCATCAAGACTGTTGGATAGCGGACTCATGCTTGCAACGCTCTTTGGCAGAGTCAGGGGCGGCGTTACCTCGGCCGGCCGGACACCGCCCCGCGGGACGACGGTGGAAGTAAAGATGTAGCCGCGCCGTGGAATGGTGCGAACCATGCGCTGCTGGTCGTCGCGCAGGGCGACACGAATGTCCCGGACGCATTGCACCAGCGCGTCGTCGGTGACGACCGTTTTCGGCCAGGCCGTCGCGAACAGTTGGTCCTTGGTGACGAGTTGGCCCGCGTTGACCACGAGCAGGCGCAACACCTCCAGCGATTTGGGGCGCAGCAGCACCTCGCGGCCCTCGCGCAGCAATTGCCCGGCCAGCGGATCAAACACAAATTGATCGAATTCGAATTGACCGTATTCAGCCATGTTTCCTCCTGACCCCAGGCTACACCCATGGCCCAGGCCCACGACTCAGCACGAATTTCGTCCGCTTTCGTGGAATTTCGGCGCGCCTTCGTGACTTTACTCCAGGGTGCGGGCAAATTGTCTAGCTCGCAATGAAGGCCGGCTCGCCGGGCGTTGCGAATCAACCCACCGGAGATCAAGATGCTTTCAAAAACAATTCGATTCATGACGATCCTGGCCGCGGTATTGGCCTCATGCTGTGCATCGGCACAACCCGGGCCCGCCCAAGCCGGAGCCACCGGGTGCGCAGCGGCAACGTCCCGCATTCAGCCACTGGCAGAACATGCAGGTGTTCAAGCCGAATTCGCGCGCTTGTCCGGTACCTGTCTCAAGGAACTGTACTTGCGCTGTTCGCGTGAGTCCAGTCAGGGTCTGCTTGATTTTGGCGAGGCCGCGCTGTGTTCGTTCGGGCACGAGGCCCTGCTCAAAGGCGAATTTGGCGGGAATTTCAACGCCTTGCTGGCATGGTGGCGGGTTCACCGCGACGATCCGCTCGGGAAATGATCGGTGTAGGTCGGCGCGCCGAGCAACCGGCGCAACGTGCGGTGTCGAGCCGAAAGGCGGTTTTCAAGCCTCCTGACACCCCGTTGTCAGCAGTCCTGGCGCAGCATCAGGGCTTGTTCAATCCGGCAAAGCCTCATTCCAGGAGTTTTTCATGAAAAATGCCATCAGTTGGTTCGAAATCCCCAGCACCCAACTCAATCGAGCCCAGGCTTTTTACGAGGCCGTGCTGGCCTGCAAAATGCGTCGTGAGCCCATGGGGCCGTCCGAGGGGGCCGTGTTTCCCTACGAAGGTGAAGGCGTTGGGGGCTCCGTCATGGCGGGGCCGACCGCGCCTGTGCCCGGCGCGGGTGGAACCCTGATTTATCTGGACGCATCACCGTCACTGGATGCCGTTCTGGCACGCGTCACGGCAGCGGGCGGGCACATCGTCATGCCACGCCAGGCCCTGCCGCCAGGCATGGGGTTCATCGCCCACATCACCGATCTGGATGGCAACCGGGTGGGCCTGCACGCGTTAACCTGAGGGACCACCGGATAGCGGAATCTTATGGGCAGCTGATTGTGCAGGCCTTGCAGACAGAGCTTGATTCGCTATATTTTTAATAGCTGGTTGCGCATATATCATCAGGGCTACAGCAATAAAACATTCAAAAAATCATCATGCGCCGCGCCGACCGCCTGTTTCAGATCGTCCAGCTCATCCGGGGCCGGCGCCTGACCACGGCGGCGCATCTGGCGCAGCGCCTGGAGGTGTCCGAACGCACCATTTACCGCGACGTGGCCGACCTGCAGCACCAGGGTGTGCCGATTCAGGGCGAGGCCGGTGTCGGTTATCGGCTGGGCCCCGGGTTTGATTTGCCGCCGCTGATGTTCAGCCATGACGAGGCCCGTGCGCTGGTGGCCTCGGTGCGCATGGCGCAAGTCTGGCAAGACCCGGCGCTGGCGCAGGCGGCTGAAGTGGCCCTGGGAAAAATCATGTCGGTGCTGCCGATGGCCGCGCGGGTTGCCGCCCAGAGCATGGCGGTCTATGCACCACCTCTGGGTCTGGAACCCGCTGTGCAGGTCACGCTGCAAACCCTGCGCGAGGCAGTACAGGCGCGCCGCAGGCTGCAGTTCGGCTACTGCGATGCTACTGATCAGACGAGCCAGCGCACCCTGCGGCCGCTGGGCTGTTTTTACTGGGGCAAGGTTTGGACACTGGCGGCCTGGTGTGAGACCCGCCACGACTTCAGAAGTTTCCGACTGGACCGCATGGACGCCGTGCGGCTTGTGGACGGAGCACAGGGGCAGTTTCGCGATGAACCCGGCAAAACCCTGGCGGACTACCTGCGCGCGGTGGTACCACCGCAGGTTCAGGCGACGGTTGCCTCTAGTTAACGCAGCAGTGCCAACACGCCACTCGGCAACTGATTGGCCTGTGCCACCATCGCTGTGCCCGCCTGTTGCAGGATCTGGGAACGCGACAGGTTGGCGGTTTCCATGGCAAAGTCTGCATCCTGAATCCGCGAGCGCGACGCACTCAGATTTTCGGTTGTGGTTTGCAAATTCGAAATGGTGGTCTCCAGGCGCGACTGCAAGGCACCAAAGCTGGCACGCTGGTTATTCACAGCCGAAAGCGCAGAGTCGACGGTGGCCAGGGTGCGGGTTGCCGAATCGACTGTTGACACGTCCAGGGTATCGGCCGCCTGAAGCTGGCCGGCAACCGAGTTGGCTGTGAAATAGTCTGTACCGGCAGCCACAGCGTAAGTCGATGCAAGGCCAAATGTCTTGTCGGAGTTAAGTTCAAGAGCGCCCACCACGTAACCGGTAGCCCCTGCACCCGCAATCGTGACGCCACCCAGATCGAAACTGGTACCTGCCAGCGCGGCGTTATTGACGGCCATGATGTCGTTGCCTGAAGCATTGGTCAGCAAAATGCCGGTGCCCGCCGAATTGAGCTTGGCAGTTACACCCGTTTGTGAAGATTTGTCGTTGAAGGCCGTGATGGCACCAGCCAGCCCGTCTGCATTGTTGGCCGCACCCACAGTGAACGACACCGTGGTGGCCGTGGTGTTGTCTGACGTCACGTCCAATGAGTAACTGGCTCCGGCCACAAAGGCATTGGCAGAGATCTCGGTGCGCGCGGTGCCTGTAACGCCCGTCGTCGCCGTTGCGGCGTTGATGCTGGCCGCCACCGTTTTGGCACTGGATCCGGTTGAGACAACGATGACGGCACTGCCCAGGGAACCGTTAATGGTTGTATTGCTGTAGAGGATGCCCGTCACGGTCGCGGCCCTTGCTGTGGAGGGTTGTGCACCCAGTGCAGAGCCCGTGACCAGGTTGCCGGCACCGCCCGCCGTTGAGGCCGCGACCGATCCAACCCGGTAGTTGCCGTATTTGCTGGTGTTGAAGTTGGCCGTGCTCGCGGTGATGGTTTGATTGGCATTGGCACCAACCTGAAAGGTGGCCGAGCCAAAGCTGCCATCCAGCAAATTCTGGCCGTTGAATTGAGTTGATTCGGCAATCCTGTCGAGTTCTGAAGTGAGTTGCCCGACCTCCGCATTGAGCGCGGAGCGGTCACTCGCCGAGTTGGTGGCATTGGCCGACTGCACCGCCAGCTCACGTACCCGCTGCAAGATGGATCCGGCAGCGCCCAGCGCACCTTCCGCCGTTTGCGCCAGCGAAATACCGTCATTCGCATTGCGTGCTGCCTGCGACGAGCCACGAATTTGCGAGGTCATGCGCTCGGAGATATTCAGGCCGGCCGCATCGTCTCGCGCACTGTTGATGCGCAGACCGGACGACAGGCGTTGCATGGAGATGCCAAGTGACCGTTGCGATGTGCCCAAATTGCGCTGGGCTGTCAGCGAATTGACATTGCTGTTGATGGTGGAGGCCACGTATTTACTCCTGAGTTCTGAGACTCATTTCGGACTCCAGGCCCAAAACTTGAGTGAGGCCGCCTACCTGCCTACCCGCCTCACCGGGCTGAATGCTGCTAGAGACCCTGGCTGTGAAGCTCAACAATTCCTTTGGGGGTTTGCAGGGTCGCGCTGAGGTTGGCCGGGCCAGTCTGTAGGGTTATGCCCGTGAGCCCTATGGCGTCGTACGCCGCCTGCAGTTTGGTGGCGGTGGGATGGGTGACGCCAATACTTTGTAGCGTGACACCGGAGCGCGGCAAACTGTTTCTGGGGTGCAGGCGCAGCGGCTCTGCTGCATCGGGCTTGCCCCACTGGATCAGGGTTGGCAGCGCACCGTTGAACAGGCGCTCGCCATCGTCGCGCACAGTAATTTGCCATTGCAACAAACCGCGGCGCGAGTGGCGGTTGGCGTGCACCACTGGCCCCCGATCGATGCCCTGGGCTTTCAGGGCGTTGCGGGCCGTCTGAATGTCGCTGGTATTGACAACAAAATGCACCAGACGTGGCTCAATGGCGACGGCGGCTTGCAAGGCCGCATCGTCCATGTCAAACCAGCGCTTGGTGGGTGATGTTTTTGGCCGGACTGCTTTGGGGTCGATCGCAATCATTTCAAGATAGGCCAGCGGGTTGGCCGGTGTCGCGATTTTGAACAGGCGGTTATGCGTGCCATATTGCGTGTGTTCACCACCCGGGCCGGGTGTGATGCCCATTTTTTCTTCGCACCACCGTACGCCAAGTTCCAGGGTGTGCGCCACGACGATCAAATGATCAATTTGTATTTTCATGGCCTGAATATAGGCTAATAATTGCCCCTTCAATATGGGTTCAACCGTGCAAACCGCTGGCATGCTTCTCAACTGGATGGTTGGCCTGGGTTTGTGTCTGGTTTGGGAGAAATTGACGTGCCTGTTGATGTAATGGATGCCATGGTTCCCCATGGTGCGGTGACGTCCGCAAAATCCCCGATTCAGGTATTGCGGAAATCAGCCCTGGTCCTGTGCCTCGTTGTGTTCGCTCTGGCGGCCTTCATTTTTATGGGCTGGGTGCTGAACAATGTGGCGTTCCTGAGTGTGTTCTCCGGGCAGGTGAGCATGAAGGCCAATGTCTCGCTGGGTCTGATGTTGTGCAGTGTCATCCTGGTCTTGTCTCTGTGGCCTGGTATTCCCGGACCCCTGCGCAATCTGTCGACAGTCGTCGCGGTCCTGGTGGCCGTGCTGGCGATCCTCACCTTGAGTCAGGACATTTTTGGCTGGAGTCTGGGAATTGACCAGTGGCTGTTCCGCGAACCGAATGCATCCGGGCGCTCGATGCCTGGTCGGATGTCGCCACCAACGGCGTTTTGCTTTGTCTTGATTGGAACGGCGCTGGCCATGCAGTTGCGTCCGGTGACGCTACCGATGCGCCTGCCTGTGGTCTCTGCGCTCGGATTGGCCGTGACCATCGTTGCAGCGTCGTCACTGATCGGGCACCTGGTCAACACGATGCAAAGCACCCTGGCCTGGAATTTCTCTCCCATCGCCGTTGATACTGCCCTGGCTTTGTTGCTGCTGGGGGTGGCCTTGCTGGTTGTGGTGCGCAGCCAGGGAGGCCTTATCTGGTTCGCTGACCGGCTGACCATGGGTGGGTTCATCGTCGGCATTCTGGCGCTATTGATTGCGGCAAGCACGGCTTATTATTTCGTGCGTCAATTGCAGCAAGGCGCTGTTCGGGTGAGTCATACCCACGAAGTCATCAAGGGCATTGATGCGCTTGAGCGCGATCTGGACGATGCCACCAGTGCGTTGCGCGGCTACGTGATCAGTGGCGATGAGCGCCTCACCGTGCTGCATGATCAAAAGGTGAGCGCAGCCAGGCGCAACCTGCAGGCGCTTCACACGCTGGAGGCCCAGGAGCCTGCGAACCAGCATCAACTGAGCCAGCTTGAACCCATGCTGGCCCAAAGCAATCAGCAGGGGCAGCAGGTTATTGACCAACGCCGGTCACGGGGTTTCGTCGCGGCTCGGCAAATGCTGATGCCGGATGGCGGGATGGCGGCTTCCGACCCTGCCAGGCAAACGCTCTATGTCCTGCGCGCGCAGGCGTACCGGCTGCTGGCGCTTCAGCAAAAAAATGCGGCACAAAACGCCAGGGAAACCTTTTTAACCTTGCCACTGAGCGTGTTCATCAGCATCACCATGCTGTTGCTGGGTTTGTTCCTGCTGAACGCGAATGCGGGTGAGCGCATGCGTGTCGAGGAAGCCCGGCGGGAAAGTGACGCCTGGTTCCGGGCCATTTTTGAGGCGACATCGGACGGCATCATCATGACCGATCTTCAGAAGAAGATTGTCATGGTGAACCCCGCCGCCGAAAAAATGTATGGCTATGCCCAGGGGGCCATGGTCGGTATTCTGATTGAGACGCTGGTACCTGGTCTGAACCGTCCGGAAATTACGGGTGAGCGGGATGCGTTGCTGGCCAATCTGCCAGGTCCCTCAGTGGGGCGGGCCTGGCAGCTGGATGCGGTGCGTCCGGACGGGGTGGTCTTTCCGATCGAAGTGGTCCGCAGCGCCTTCACGTCATCGCGTGGAACCTATGTTGTCGGCGTAACCCGTGACATCACTGATCGCTTGAAGATGCAGGATGATCTGAGCGAGCGCGAAGCCGGCTTGCACCGTGCCCAGATTGTGGCCAAACTTTCCCACGTGATCACCGGGCCAGAGGGGTCGTTCATTATCTGGTCGGACAGCCTGCTGACGCTGGTCGGGCTGGATGGTGTGCGTTTCCCCAAAAGTACGCGAGCCTGGCTGGCGCTTGTGCATCCGCAAGACCGTGAGCTATTCCGCGCCAAAGCCATCGAAGCCGGGGCCACAGGCGCCCGTACCGATTTTGAATACCGATTGCAACGTGCCGACGGGGTATGGATGGATATCCGTCAGGTGATGGAACCCTTTCAAACCCAGCCCGACGCGCCCGGCAAGGGGCGCTGGTTCAATACGATACAGGACGTGACCGAGCGCAAGCAAGCCGAGGCAAGGATTCAACACCTGGCGACCCATGACGAGCTGACCGATCTGCCCAACCGCAACCTGATTCGTGACCGCATTGCGCAAGCAGTCAGTCAAGCCCGACGCAACGGTCGGCAGTTTTCACTGGTGTATCTGGACGTTGACCGTTTCAAGGTGGTCAACGATGCCTGGGGGCATCCGTTTGGAGACACCGTACTTCAGGCTGTTGGTGTGCGACTGAGCACCCTGGTGCGGGAGGGCGACACCGTGGCCCGACTCAGTGGGGATGAATTTTTGCTGCTGCTGTCTGACGTGGGGAAGTCTTCCGACGCGCACGCTGTGGTACAAAAAATTCTGGACGCCTTTGCCAAACCCATGCTTCTGGAAAACCGCGAAGTCTATGTCGGTGTCAGCATGGGTGTGAGCGTGTATCCGCATAACGGCGCGGACGCCGACACACTGATCAGCAATGCTGACGTCGCCATGTACCGCTCAAAGGAGATGGGCCGGAGTACCTACCAGTTTTTCACCGAGGAAATGAGCCATCTCACCCGGCAACGGGTCGATCTGGAAACCAGGTTGCGAGTCGCCATCGAGCATCAGGAGTTGCACCTGCTGTATCAGCCCAAGGTGGACATGGTCAGCGGGCAGATTGTGGGTTGCGAAGCCCTGTTGCGCTGGAACCATCCCGGGCAGGGCATGATCTTGCCTGGAGACTTCATTCCAATCGCTGAAGAGTCGGGTTTGATTGTGCCCATTGGGGACTGGGTATTGCGCACGGCCTGTCTGCAGAGCAAGGCCTGGACCCATGCCGGGCTTTACCCGGGGGTTGTTTCCGTGAATGTATCGGCACGCCAGTTTTTGCAGCAAGACGTGGTGGCCTGGGTACTGACCACACTGCAGGAAACCGGCTTGGCCCCTGAATTGCTGGAGCTGGAGCTGACAGAGAGCCTGATTGCACAAGACACCGAGAAAGCGATTACCACCGTCGCCCGGCTCAAGGCCGCCGGTGTCAAGCTGTCTATTGACGATTTTGGTACCGGTTACTCAAGCCTGAGTTACCTCAAGCGATTCCGGGTGGACACACTGAAAATCGACCAGTCGTTCATTCGCGACATGCTGAAGGACCCCGAAGATGCCGTGATTGCGCTGGCTGTTATTGCCTTGGCGCACAGCCTCAGGTTCAAGGTCATCGCCGAAGGTGTTGAAACCGCAGAACACTGCGACTTCCTGCGCCAGAACGGCTGCGACGAAATGCAGGGGTATTACTTCAGCAAACCGGTTTCAGCTGCTGAATTTGCTGCCATGCTGGCGAGTGGGAAGCGTTTGGCGTGAGACCCTGATTTGGCGCCAGCCCCAGTGCGTCAAAAACCTTGATCGCCGCCCAGGCGTCATTCGCGGCGTAAATAATCTGGCTCTCGGTGAGTTGCCGGTTTGACCAATTGGAGGTGGTGGCTTTTTTGGACTTCAGAAAACGCCGCCTGAACACCACCGCCACGGCCCCCCGTACGCCGAGTTCTTTCACGTAGCCTTTTTCCCTGAAGATCACATTGAGGTCAAGCACGTTGTTGGGGTGCACGCCCAAAGTGCGCATGATTTGTACATGGTCACCGGCCAGGCCAAACCCAACCTTGGCGATGTCTGGTGACACCAGCAGGGCAGACACGGTTTCGCGGCAGGCTGCGTCATGCAGCTGGAAAATATAAGCCGCGTGCAATGTGGAAAACTGAACCACATGGGGCCCTTCGGAGATTTCGTCCCGGACAAAGGTCGGTTTTGACTCGGTATCAAAACCCAGCACGGTGCTGGCACCCAGCACTGTGAAGGCCTGGGCGGCTTGCTGCCCGGTGGAGACGACCGTGATGTTGTCCAGTCCGAGCCGGTTCAGGGGTTCAAGCGCAGCAATCTCATCTTTGGTGGGTGCGGTAATACGAGGCATGGAACTATTTGACCTTCCCGAGCGCGACCCGATATTCTTCGAGTTTTGCCTCATAGTTTTCAGCGTCCCCGTAGGCCAGAAAGCGGTTGTAGCGGGCGTGGGTGCCCAGAATTTTGTGTGCGTGTTTGATGGGGCAAAAATACTCTTCGGTTCGGGCCAGAATCTCGCCCATGTAGCCCATCAGGCCGTTGCCATATTCACAGTAGGTGCAGTGGAATTTCTCGATGAAATTGAGAAACCCGAGGTGATGCCGGTCAAACACGATGTAGTCGGCACGTCGTACTTTGGTGATGCCGTAGATGGGGAAGCAGGTCCACTGGTAGACGCTTACAAACAGGTCCAGCATCATCAAGGGTAATACCATGCCGTAGATGATGGGCCCGGTGATCAGGTTCTGCGGGCGGTTGGTGACCAGCCATCGAAAAACGTTCTTTTTGAGTTTGCGATGCGCCTCCCGCACCGAGCGTTCAAACTCGACGCGACGGCCCTTGATCTGGAAGAACATGCGGCTTTCCTGCTCATGCACGGCAGTGCGCAGATCATCCTCCAGTGCGGCCATCTGGGCCAGTATTTGGGCAATTCGATCATTCATGGGGGTCTTTCCGGGAGAAGCCTGGCCGGTGCCGGTCTGGCGTTTTCCCTGCAATCCGGTTTGGCGCTGGATTAGCGCTGCAGCGGATCGGCGGTGGTCAAGGTCTGGGCGGGTGGCGCGGGCTGCTGGGGCGCATCGACCCGGCGTGCGCCGTTAAAGCGGCTTTCCCAGTAGCCCACACGCATGTCTTCGACGCGCACTTCGGCACCTGGTTTGGGTGAGTGGATGAACTTGTTGTCACCCACGTAAATACCCACATGGCTAAACGCGCGTTTCATGGTGTTGAAAAACACCAGATCACCCGGTTGCAACTCGCTTTTTTCAATGGTCTGGGTCGCGGCCGCTTGCTGCTCGGCCTTGCGGGGCAAGATCAGACCGACGGTCTGCTCATACATGGCGCGCACAAAACCGCTGCAGTCAAAGCCGGTCTCGGCAGAGTTGCCGCCCCGTTTGTACGGCACACCGAGGAAGCCCAGCGCGTTAAAGACCAGCTCGGACGTTTTTTCACCGACGGAATGGGTGACCTGGCCGATCTGGCTGCCCAGTTTGCTGATGAGGCCTTTGTCGATCAGCAATTGATCCATGTCATCACTGGCCTCATTCGCCCTGGCGCCCGGCGCCGCTTGTGCGGGCACCAGGGCGAGTGAAGCCGACAGCAAGGCGGCAATGATCAAAGTACGCATCAGCAAAGGATACGCCGTTGAATATAAGAAGTCAAGTTAAGAATGTTCTGTAACTCATTGATTTATATTGGGTAAGCGAATGTAATTTCAAACGACTTGAGGAACTGCTTGGAGCGCCGCCAAACTGCCCGTACACTGAATTGCCACCAATATTTGAGGAGCGTGTCATGGCCTTGCATCTTGTTTGTAAAACCTCTGAACTGAAGGTCGGGCAGATGAAGGCCTTTGTCGTAGGGGATGAAAAAATTGTGCTGTACCACCTGCCGGGTGGTTTTTATGCCACCCAGGCCAATTGCACCCACATGTTTGCGCCGCTGGCCAGGGGCAAGATTCTGGACGATTGCAAGGTGCAGTGCCCTTTCCACCGGGCGCGGTTTGACATTCGAACCGGCGAAGTTGTTGATTGGGCCAATTTCCCGCCGGGCATTCAAATGTTGAACGTTGTGAGGGGCGAGAAAGCACTCAAGACCTACCAGGTGAGTGTCAAGGCGCATGAGGTTCGGGTAAACGTTGAGTGAGCCAGCGCGGTTGCCCGGATATTTGCACAATACACAGACACCAACTCCCCAAGGGACAAAAACATGAGCGTCACGAACACTGTGCAAACCGCGCAAGCCGATCAATCCACCCGACTGCCGACCTTCTTTGTTTCGCATGGCGGTGGGCCGTGGCCTTTCATGGAGAACATGAAAGCGCCTTATGCCAAAACCACAGAAGCGTTCAGCCATCTCGCGCAAAGCTTGCCCGCCAGGCCAAAAGCCATTTTGGTCATTTCCGGTCATTGGGAAGAGCCGGTGTTCACGGTGTCCACGGCCGCACACCCGGGCATGGAATACGATTACTACGGCTTCCCGGCGCACACCTACCAGATCAAATACCCGGCACCCGGCTCACCCAGCCTGGCAGCCCGCGTGCGTGAGCTTCTGGGGGCGGTGGGCATACCGACTTCCGAGAACGCCAACCGGGGTTTTGACCATGGCACCTTCATCCCGCTGGGTTTGATCTACCCTGCCGCCGACATACCTGTTGTCACCCTGTCGATGAAGTCAAGCTACGACCCCGCCGAGCACATCCGGGTTGGGCAGGCGCTGGCGCCTTTGCGGGACGAAGGGGTGCTCATCATTGGCAGTGGCCTCAGTTATCACAATATGCGTGGTTTTGGTCAGCCCGGATCGATGGCGGTGTCGCAAGCGTTTGATGCCTATTTGAACGATGCCGTCTCACAACCCGATGCTGCGCTGCGCACTGAAAAACTCACGCACTGGGAGGGCGCCCCCAGCGCACGGCTGGCGCACCCGCAAGAAGACCACCTGATTCCGCTCATGGTGGTTGCAGGCGCTGCCGCCAACGACGTTGGGCAGCGGTTCCTGGTCGACATGGTGATGAACGTCGCGATGGTGTCTTACCGTTTCGGGTAGACCAAAGGCAAGTCCACCCACACCGGCTGGCCCGGTGGAGTGCAGCCGGTAACGGCATAAATATTCATAAATTCAATAAAATAAGCAAGTGTTCGTTAATTTAAACATCGTTTAATTAAATAAACAAACGGATGAATTTTTGAATGCCTGATGTTTGGGGAGATATAGTTGCCCCATGCAAGCCAAACTCCAGCGCCAGCAAGCCAACACCGACGCACGCCGCGCCCTGGTGCTGGACGCCGCCCGCAGCGTCTTCGCCGAGGCTGGTATTGAGGGGGCCAGCATTCGGGAAATTGCCAAAAAGGCGGGCTACACCCCAGGTGCGATTTACTCGTATTTCGACAGCAAGGAGGCTATTTACGGCGCGCTCCTGGGTGAATCGCTGGAGCGCCTGAACACCGCCGTGGCGCAGGCCAAGGCGTTCAAAAACAGACCGGACAAGACCTTGCAGGCCAGGGCGATGGGCTGGTTTGGCTTTTACCTCGCTAACCCGCGCGATCTGGATCTGGGTTTTTACCTGGTGCAGGGCATGAAGCCGCGTGACGTGACGCAGGCGCTCAACAGCCAGTTGACCGAGCGTCTGCAAGACGCCTTGCGCCCTGGCGAAGCGGCGCTGCTTGAAATGGGCCTAAACGGGGCCGATGCCCTGCGCGAGTCCACAGCCCTGTTCGCCCATGGCGTGGGGCTTTTGTTGCTTCAACGCACAGGACGCATTCACCTGTTCGGGCAAACCGCGCAAGACCTGTTTGGGCGTTATCTGGTGCAACTGGTCGCGCGCTGCGAGCCATCCGCCACCGATGGCGACGGCGCTTCGCTGTCAGTGGCCTCACCCCAGGTTGATCTTTTTTCCTGAATAATCGCGGCTTGCCCCATTTTGAAAGCCTGCCATGTTGCTAGATGCCAATGAGTCCCAGCTTGTGCTGGTGGATTACCAGACCCGGTTGATGCCAGCCATTTTTGAATCCGCCGCCGTGGTGGCCAATGCCCTGCGCCTGGGCCAGCTGGCGCAACGGATGGCGGTGCCGGTGTGGGGCACTGAGCAAAACCCGTCCAGACTGGGCGAAAACCTGCCGCAGCTGCGGGCCCTTTGCGGTCAGACCCTGAGCAAAATGCATTTCAGCGCTGTGGAAGAGGGCCTGGGCGAATGGCTGCGCCCGCCTGCAAAAGCGCCCGCAGGCAACGCGCGCAGTTTGCCCAAACACCTGCAAAAACCTGCCGCCGGCTCGCAGCGCGACATGATCGTGATTGCAGGGTGTGAGGCCCATGTGTGCCTGCTGCAAACCGCGCTGGACCTGCTGGAAGACGAGTTTGACGTGTGGGTGGTGACCGACGCCTGCAGTTCCCGCACCGAGCGCAACCGCGACGCCGCCTTTGACCGCCTGGCCGGGGCCGGGGCCGAGCTGGTGACGACCGAGATGGTGGCATTTGAGTGGCTGCGCACAGCGGAGCATCCGGCGTTTAAAGAGGTTCTGGGGCTGGTGAAATGAGGTATTTAGAAGGAAATGTGCTGTCAGCCCTCGTGGGATATGCGTGAGTAGCTATTAATACCATAGCAGATCAGGTTTGTACCCGCCGCAATGCCCGAATCCGTTGCCACAACTGAGCTTTGGGTAACGTCATGCCCATCGCCTGCATGCAGCGCTCCAGCCAGCCGTGGCGCTCCTGAACCCGGTTGATGGCTTTGTCCAGGTCCTGACGTATCGATTTTCCGTAGGCCTGCTCAGCCTTGGCCACCGCCTGGCGCAGCAGGGCCAGCGGCGGGTTCATCATGGCCAGATCAATCAGGTCGCGGTTGAACACACCATCGTCTAGCCCACGATCCGAGTTGGCCAGCAGTTTGCCGGTGGCCATGTCCAGCGGTGTCAGCGTGGCAATTGTGCAGATCACGTCAGTGGGCGCAGGGTCGGCCAACTGGATGCGGCCCTCCAGCACGATTTCAAACTTGATCGGTTGCTCATCGACCAGCAACAAGGTCCGGATGCCGTATTGATCGGCCCGCACCTCGCGCCCCTGCTTTATCGGCTCGGCACCGGGGCGCATGATGGCCGCGATGCCCTGCGGGTCCGTCAGCAACTGGCGCAGGTTGCGGTAGCTGCTGACATCCGACACCATAAAATCGATGTCAACCGACTCGCGGTACTCGCCGTAACGCAGTGCCATGGCTGTGCCGCCGCCGAACAGGCAATGGTTGTCGCGCAACAGCGGCCCGTTCAGCGCCTGCAGAACCCGGGCGATTCTCTGGTGATGCGGCCGCTCAAACATCGCTGTCACTGCCACCATCGCGGCCGCCAGCATCGGCCCCAAACGCCAGCCGCAGCGCATCTATCAACTGCTGCTCCTGCGGTTTCAGGGCCTGCACGTCCACGTGTCGCCAATTGCGCTCATAAACACCCAGCGCCTCCCGGGGCGTCAGTAAATCCGTGCCCTGCACCTGCCAGGCAAGCTGTTTGAGCTGCGGGTAGTCCAAGAGGCGGATGCGCGCCGGAATCCAGCCCGTTTTATCGTCCTGAGCGGTGTTGCTGGCGGGCTGCGCGGGCTGGATGATGCCGAAATCCAGACCCAGCGCCGCCAGCGCATTGAGGTAAGCACCCATGGTGACCGAAGCTTCGCCTTTTTCGATCCGGTGCAGCGTCACGCGCGACATGCCCGCGGCCTCGGCCGCCGCTGTGGCGCTGACGCGCAGTGCCTTGCGGTGCGTACGAATCTGCTGACCCAGCGCGACGAGCTGGTCTGCCGCAGCGTGGGCAATGAGGGGTGGATTGGCTGGCATAGTGTTTCTCATTATAGACAAATATCATTGTTTGTATATAATGAGAAACATAAATATCAAGAAGACTGCCGCGCGTAGCTCACCGTCAGCACCTCCCATTGATGGCCATCGGGCTCGTTCCAGTAGACGATGCGCCCACCGTGCTGTGTGTCGATCTGGTGGTCAACCGGCCCATGAACGCTGCTGCGGTAAGGGATGCCCGCCGCCTGGATGCGCCCCAGGATGGCGTCGAAATCGTCCGGGTCCACCCGAAAGCAATAGTGAATCAAGGTGAATGGCTCGGTCCACTCGTCAAAGTCGATGGTCAGGCCGTCGTTCACATAGACCTGGGCGAACGGCCCCACGCCCGTTTCTGACCATGGCACCCCCAGCAGTTCGGCCAGCAGCTTTGCCGAAGCCAGCTTGTTGTGGCACGGCACCATCAGGTGATCCAGGTAAACAGCCATCGTGTGCTCCTGTCGTTAGTTGCCTAAATGGACTAAAGCCCTCGTGGAATATGCGTTAGCAGCTATGAATGTTATAGCGTCCGGGAATCATCTGCCGGGCGTCAGGTTGTGAGTTGACTGCTGTCCTACTTCGAAATATTGGCGTCTTTCAAGGCCTGGTCGATGGCGGCTTTCATCTTGGGGCCGATGTTTTGGGACATTTGTGCACCCATGGCCATGGACTTCTGCATCACGATGGGCATCTTGTCGACGTACGACTGACCGGCCGGGCTGCGATAGAACGCGATGAAACCCTCAACATCCTCCTGGCTAAACGATTCTTGGTAGATCCGGATGTATCGCGGCTTCATTTTTGACCAGGACATCTCTTCACGCATGATGTCGGTGAACTTCGCGGGCATGGTGTCCAGTATCTGCTTCTGCGCTGGCGACACGGGTTTTCCGGCCAGCGCCTGCGCCATGCCCTGGCGCATGATGGGTGTCAGATTGCCCAGCATGGCATCCACCATGCCTTCGGCTTTGGTGACCGACAGGAGGGTTTCGACAGCTTCGTCGGTGGCAGGGGCCGCGGAGACAGACTGGGCGATGGCCAGGAGGGCGGCGAGGAAGATGGGTTTCATGGAGTGGGGTGTTGGGTGTTGGTGGTTGATATTTAGCGAGGGAGCGCTTGATGTTTGATATTAGCGGCGCGCTGTGTAGGGTCCGGCTCAGCGGATGGTTAGGTTCCTGCCGCTGTGTAGACTGCTCTATAGGCCAATGCAACTGCTCTCTTTGCCTCTGGCGCAAGCTCCGAGTGGCAGTGAACGAGGTTCTCTGGGGGAAGCTTCCAGAGCTGTGAGATTGACCCAGGCTCGGCCGCATGCAGCACTTCGTTTCTGAGACCGCGTAGCCATTGAAGTTCGGGGTCTTTGCCAAACAGTGCAACTGCTTTGGAACTGTAGTCGTCCGTTGCGATTTGCCGAAGCGTAGCTTCAATACTTGCTTGTGAAAGAACGATGACCGAAAGCCACGCACCAGCGCAAAAGGCAAGCTCAATGTCGATGAGTAGCAAAAGCGAATGGGAACTAAACCTTTGCACAGAGTGACGTCTCATAGCCTTCGAATGCGCCTCGGATAGCCAACGCCTGCGCTCTGTCTCATGCTGCTGAGGGGAAGGGAGGGAGGACCACATAGGGAGTTGCTTGGGGCAAGCTAACTCAATACATGCCACAACCCGGTGCTGCAAGTATCAGTGAAATAATCATCAAAAAGCCATTCCAGCCCTCGTCTAGTCTGCATAGCTTGCTCACATAAACATAGCGTAAAACCCGGCAACCTGTCCTTTTTGTCGATTCTCACATTTCTTCCCGTTTCGTCGCTGTTTTGGTTCCTGGTCACTGTACCCGACACCCAGCGCAAAACAACTAGGCAAAAAGTCAGCCTGCAGCAAGCTGAATCGCCATAATTATGAATTCAGTTTCAGAATTCCGGACGAAAACCCCATGACCGCATACGCAGACTTTCACAGCCGCTCGATCGAGCAGCCCGAGCTTTTTTGGGCCGAGCAGGCCAGGTTGATTGACTGGCAGACCCAGCCGCAGCAAATCTGCGACTACAGCAACCCGCCTTTTGCGCGCTGGTTTGTGGGCGGCACCACCAACCTGTGCCACAACGCGGTGGACCGGCACCTGAAAGACCGGGCCGATCAGGCCGCGCTGATCTTTGTGTCTACCGAGACGAATGTTGAAAAGACCTACTCGTTTCGTGATCTGCACGCCGAAGTGCAGCGCATGGCGGCCACGTTCATCGACCTGGGGGTGGAGAAGGGCGATCGCGTGCTGATCTACATGCCCATGGTGCCCGAGGCGGCGTTTGCCATGCTGGCCTGCGCGCGCATTGGGGCGATTCATTCGGTGGTGTTTGGCGGCTTTGCGTCGGGCTCGCTGGCGTCACGGATTGAAGACGCAGCGCCGAAGGTGGTGGTCAGTGCCGACGCGGGGTCGCGTTCCGGCAAGGTGGTGGCATACAAGCCGCTGCTGGACGAGGCCATTTCGCTCTCCAGCCACAAGCCCGATGCAGTGCTTTTGGTAGACCGTGGGCTGGCTGCTATGAATATCGTAGCTGGACGCGACCATTCCTGGGGGGCCATGCGGCAAAAACACCTGAACGCCCAGGTCGCCTGTGAATGGCTGGATGCCACCCACACCAGCTACACGCTGTACACCAGTGGCACCACGGGCAAACCCAAAGGCGTGCAGCGCGACACGGGTGGTTATGCCGTGGCACTGGCCGCCAGCATGAAGCACATTTATTGCGGCAACCCGGGTGAGACCTATTTCTCGACCAGCGATATTGGCTGGGTGGTGGGTCACAGCTACATCATCTACGGGCCACTGATTGCGGGCATGGCCACCCTCATGTATGAGGGCCTGCCCACGCGGCCCGACGGCGGCATCTGGTGGAGTCTGGTTGAAAAATACAAGGTGACCGTGATGTTCAGCGCCCCCACCGCGGTGCGGGTGTTGAAGAAACAAGACCCGGCCCTGCTCTCCAAATATGACTTGTCCAGCCTGCGCGCGCTGTTTCTGGCCGGTGAGCCGCTGGATGAGCCCACCGCGAAATGGATCAGCGGCGCTTTGGGCAAGCCCATCATCGACAACTATTGGCAGACCGAGACCGGTTGGCCCATCATGAGCATCTGCAAGGGCGTGGACGATTCCCCGACCAGGTTCGGCTCGCCAGGCAAGCCGGTGTATGGCTACAACGTCAAACTGCTGGACGACCAGACCGGGCTTGAGTTGACCGGTGCCAACCAGAAAGGGGTGGTTGTCATCGAGGGGCCACTGCCCCCCGGCTGCATGCAAACCGTGTGGCGCGATGATGAGCGCTTCGTCAACACCTACTGGATTCGCATGGCGGGCCAGTTGAAAGCTGGAAAACAGCAACCCGACCGGCTGCTGTACAGCACGTTCGACTGGGGCATTCGTGATGCCGACGGTTATTTCTTCATTTTGGGGCGCACCGATGACGTGATCAACGTCGCCGGTCACCGTCTGGGTACGCGTGAAATTGAAGAAAGCATCGCGGCCCATCCCAACGTGGCCGAAGTGGCGGTGGTGGGGGTGGCCGATCAGCTCAAGGGCCAGGTGGCGATGGCGTTTGCGGTGGTGAAAGACGCCAGCCTGGTGCCGGACGAGCCGTCCCGCCTGCGGCTGGAGGGCGAAATCATGAAATTGGTCGATGGCGATCTGGGCGCAGTCGCCCGGCCGGCGCGAGTGCGTTTTGTGACCTTGCTGCCCAAAACCCGCAGCGGCAAACTGTTGCGCCGGGCCATTTCAGCCGTGTGTGAAGGGCGTGACCCCGGTGATCTGACCACCATGGATGACCCGGCTGCGCTCCAGCAAATCAGGGATTTACTCGCCTGAGTCCGAAATAAAAGGATGCGCACACGCCTACTTTGACAGTTTGGGCAAAGCTTGGCGTGGCACAATCCGTGTTGATTTAGGCCCTTCCCAGCCACAGTCGCATCCGCCAAACGGTTAAGCCGTGTCGCGGAAGGTTAATTAAACAGCTTTAACCAGCTAATGTTCCCTGAAGGGGAACGGAGGTCAGCGGAATATGAATGAGCAATCGACAGCTGCGTCTGTCTATCGTGCCTATCAAGGCAACACCTATCTCTTCGGGGGCAATGCACCCTACGTCGAAGAGATGTATGAAAACTACCTCGCAAACCCCGGCAGCGTGCCCGATTCCTGGCGCGACTACTTTGATGCGCTCCAGCACGTCCCGGCGGTAGATGGCACCAACGCCAAAGACGTTCCCCACCTGCCGGTCATCAACGCGTTTGCCGAGCGGGCCAAGCAGGGCGGCACCAAGGTGGTTGTGGCCAGCGCCGACGCCGAAATGGGCCGCAAACGCACCGCGGTGCAGCAATTGATTGCCGCTTACCGCAATGTGGGCGCCCGCTGGGCCGACCTGGACCCGCTCAAACGCACCGAGCGCGACAAAATCCCCGAGCTGGAGCCGTCGTTTTACGGTTTCAGTGACGCCGATCAGGAAGCTGTGTTTGACACCAGCAACACGTTCTTCGGCAAAAACACCATGAGCCTGCGCGAGTTGATGAACGCGCTGCGTGAAACCTACTGCGGCACCATTGGCGCCGAGTACATGTACATCACCGACCAGAACCAGAAGCGCTGGTGGCAGCAAAAGCTGGAGGCCATCCGCAGCAAGCCCAATTTCACGGCAGAGAAAAAGCGGCACATCCTTGATCGCCTGACCGCCGCCGAAGGCCTTGAGCGGTTTTTGCACACCAAATACGTGGGCCAGAAGCGGTTCTCGCTTGAGGGCAGCGAGAGTTTTATTGCCTCGATGGACGAGTTGATTCAACGTGGCGGCTCGATCGGTCTGCAGGAAATCGTCATTGGCATGGCCCATCGGGGCCGCTTGAACGTGCTGGTGAATTCATTGGGCAAGATGCCTGCCGATCTGTTCGCCGAGTTTGACCACACTGCACCTGAAGACCTGCCCAGTGGTGACGTCAAGTACCACCAGGGTTTCAGCTCGGATGTCTCCACGCCTGGCGGGCCGGTGCATTTGACACTGGCATTCAACCCCTCGCACCTGGAAATTGTGAACCCCGTGGTCGAAGGCTCGGTGCGTGCCCGCATGGACCGTCGTGCCGACCCCAAAGGTCTGCAGGTTTTGCCCGTGCTGGTGCACGGTGATGCGGCGTTTGCCGGGCAGGGCGTGGTCATGGAGACACTGGCATTGGCCGAAACCCGGGGTTATTCCACCGGCGGCACGGTGCACATCGTCATCAACAACCAGATTGGTTTCACCACCAGTGACCCGCGCGACAGCCGCTCCACGCTGTATTGCTCGGACGTGGTGAAGATGATCGAGGCGCCGGTGCTGCACGTCAACGGGGACGACCCCGAGGCCGTGGTACTGGCCACCCAGATTGCGCTGGAATACCGCATGGAATTCCAGAAGGACGTGGTGGTTGACATCATCTGCTTCCGCAAACTGGGCCACAACGAGCAAGACACACCGGCGCTGACCCAGCCCCTGATGTACAAGAAAATCGCCATTCATCCGGGCACACGCAAACTCTACGCCGACAAGCTCGCCGCCCAGGGTTTTGGTGAGTCGCTGGGTGACGACATGGTCAAGGCGACCCGTGCCGCGCTGGACGCCGGCAAGAACACGTTTGACCCGGTTCTGACGAACTTCAAGAGCAAGTACGCCGTTGACTGGATGCCCTACCTCAGCAAGAAGTGGACAGACGCGGGTGACACCGCCATTCCGCTGGCTGAATGGAAGCGTCTGGCGACCCGGCTCACGACCTTGCCAGACACCATCGCCCCGCATCAACTGGTGAAAAAGGTCTATGCCGACCGCGCAGCCATGGGCCGTGGCGAGATTGCCGTGGATTGGGGCATGGGCGAACACATGGCGTTTGCCTCCCTGGTGGCGAGTGGTTACCCGGTGCGTTTGAGTGGTGAAGACTGCGGGCGCGGCACGTTTACCCACCGTCACGCAGTGATTCATGACCAGAACCGCGAGAAGTTTGACGAAGGTACCTACACACCGCTGCAAAACGTCGCCGATGGCCAGGCCCCTTTTGTGGTGATTGACTCCATCTTGTCCGAAGAGGCGGTGTTGGCCTTTGAATATGGTTACGCCTCCAACGACCCGAACACCCTGGTGATCTGGGAAGCCCAGTTTGGCGACTTTGCCAACGGCGCCCAGGTGGTGATTGACCAGTTCATCGCCTCGGGTGAAGTGAAGTGGGGCCGCGTGAATGGCATCACGCTCATGCTGCCTCATGGCTATGAAGGCCAGGGGCCGGAGCACAGCTCGGCGCGTCTTGAGCGTTTCATGCAGCTCAGCGCCGACACCAACATGCAGGTGGTGCAACCCACGACAGCCAGCCAGATCTTCCACATTCTGCGTCGGCAGATGGTGCGCAACCTGCGCAAGCCGCTCATCATCATGACGCCCAAGTCGCTGTTGCGCGCCAAGGATGCGGCGTCACCTCTCTCGGAGTTCACCAAAGGCAGCTTCCAGACCGTGATTCCCGAGAACAAGGAGCTCAAAGCCGAAAAGGTCAAGCGCGTCATTGCCTGCTCGGGCAAGGTGTATTACGACCTGGTCAGGAAGCGTGAAGACAATGGCTCGGCTGACACCGCGATTATCCGGGTGGAGCAGTTGTACCCGTTCCCGCACAAGGCGTTTGCCAATGAACTGAAGAAGTATCCGAATCTGGTCGACATCGTCTGGTGTCAGGATGAGCCGCAAAACCAGGGGGCCTGGTTCTTTGTGCAGCACTACATCCACGAGAACATGGCTGACGGGCAAAAACTCGGTTATTCGGGCCGTGCGGCGTCCGCGTCGCCAGCAGTCGGCTACTCGCATCTGCACCAGGATCAGCAAAAGGCACTGGTCGATGGGGCGTTCGGCAAGCTCAAGGGCTTTGTCCTGACCAAATAAGCCACCACCACAACGACGCTAGCGAATTACCGCTCAGATCCCTAATACCGAAAGAATTGATATGGCTATCGTAGAAGTCAAAGTACCGCAACTGTCCGAATCCGTGGCTGAGGCCACGATGTTGCAGTGGAAAAAGAAAGTTGGCGACGCAGTCGCTGTCGATGAGATCCTGATTGATGTCGAGACCGACAAGGTGGTGCTGGAAGTTCCAGCCCCATCAGCCGGTGTTTTGATCGAGCTTCTGGTGGCAGACGGTGCCACGGTTGTTGCCGAGCAGTTGATCGCAAGGATTGATACCGAAGGCAAAGCAGGGGCAGTCGCACCTGCTGCGGCTTTGGCAGCAGCCACTGCGGCACCCAAAGCGGCATCCACCGCGGCAGTCCCTGGGTCCATGGCCGGTGTGACTATGCCCGCCGCTACCAAACTGATGGCCGATAACAACCTGGCCGCAGGGTCTGTGGCCGGTACGGGCAAAGATGGCCGCGTGACCAAGGGTGATGTGCTGGGCGCCGTAGCGTCGGGAGCAGCATCTGGCTCGGCACCTGCTACAAAACCAATAGCTGCTGGCGCAATACCGACGGGGGCTCCAACCACTTTATTGCCTCAAGTCAGCACGCCAGGCGTGAATTTGGGTGATCGTCCCGAGCAGCGCGTGCCCATGAGTCGCCTGCGTGCCCGCATTGCCGAGCGCTTGCTGCAATCGCAGTCTACCAACGCCATCCTGACCACGTTCAACGAAGTCAACATGGCCCCGGTGATGGACATGCGCAAGCGTTTCCAGGAAAAGTTCGAGAAAGAACACGGCGTGAAGCTGGGTTTCATGAGCTTCTTTGTGAAGGCCGCAGTACACGCGCTGAAGAAATACCCGGTGCTCAATGCCTCGGTGGATGGCAACGACGTGGTCTACCACGGCTTCTTCGACATTGGCATTGCCGTGGGCTCACCCCGTGGCCTGGTGGTGCCGATTTTGCGCAACGCCGACCAGATGAGCTTTGCCGACATCGAGAAGAAGATTGCCGAGTTTGGCCAGAAAGCCAAAGACGGCAAGCTGGGCATTGAAGACATGACCGGTGGCACCTTCTCCATCAGCAACGGTGGCACTTTTGGTTCCATGATGTCCACCCCCATCATCAACCCGCCGCAAAGCGCGATTCTGGGCGTACACGCCACCAAAGACCGCGCCATGGTGGAGAACGGTGTGGTTGTTGTGCGGCCCATGAACTACTTTGCCATGAGCTACGACCACCGCATCATCGACGGCCGCGAAGCGGTGTTGGGCCTGGTGGCGATGAAAGAAGCACTGGAAGATCCAGCGCGTCTGCTGTTTGATATCTAAGTACACCCCCCGGCTTGCCCACTGCGTGTGGCCGCTTTCCCCCTTGCAGGGGGCAACACCAGTGGCCCGGCAAAGCCGGTTCCACGGTGTTTCTGGAAGGGGCTTCGCTGCGCTTGCCTTACCAAGGGGGCGCACTTCGATCTGGGTTTTGAATAAAGTGAGAATTCGATGAGCAAACAATTCGACGTGATCGTCATCGGCGGCGGTCCTGGTGGCTATATTGCGGCCATCCGCGCGGCGCAACTGGGCTTCAGCGTGGCCTGTGTTGATGAGTGGAAGAATGCCAAGGGTGGTCCTGCACCCGGTGGCACCTGTACCAATGTGGGGTGTATCCCTTCCAAAGCCTTGTTGCAGTCGTCCGAGCATTACGACCATGCGTCGCACCACTTTGCCGACCACGGCATCTCGGTCTCTGGCCTCAGCCTGGACGTGGCAAAAATGGTTGCTCGCAAGGACGCGGTGGTAAAGCAGAACAACGACGGCATTTTGTACCTGTTGAAGAAAAACAAGGTGACGTTTTTCCATGGTCGCGGCTCGTTTGTGAAGGCAGCCGATAGTGGCTACGAAATCAAGGTAGCAGGTGCTGCCGAAGAAACCCTTGTGGGCAAGCACATCATCCTGGCCACCGGCTCCAACGCCCGTGTGCTGCCGGGCACACCGTTTGACGAGGTCAACATCCTCTCCAACGATGGTGCTTTGGCATTGGGTGCAGTACCCAAGAAGCTGGGCCTGATTGGCTCGGGCGTGATCGGGTTGGAGATGGGCTCCGTCTGGCGCAGGCTGGGCGCTGAAGTCACCATCCTGGAGGGCCTGCCCACTTTCCTGGGTGCGGTGGACGAGCAAATTGCCAAGGAAGCCAGGAAGGCGTTCGACAAACAGGGCCTGAAGATCGAGCTGGGCGTGAAAGTCGGCGAGATCAAATCGGGCAAAAAGGGTGTGTCCATTGCCTATGCCAACGCCAAGGGTGAGGCGCAAACGCTGGACGTGGACAAGCTCATCATCTCCATTGGCCGCGTACCCAACACCACGGGTTTGAGCGCCGATGCCGTGGGCCTGAAGCTCGACGAGCGCGGTGCCATTGAGGTGGACGACGATTGCAAAACCAACCTGCCTAACGTCTGGGCGGTGGGTGATGCGGTGCGCGGCCCCATGCTGGCGCACAAGGCAGAGGAAGAGGGCGTGGCCGTGGCCGAACGTATTGCCGGCCAGCATGGCCATGTCAATTTCAACACCGTGCCCTGGGTGATCTACACCAGCCCGGAAATTGCCTGGGTTGGTCGTACCGAGCAACAACTAAAAAGCGACGGCGTGAAGTACCGGGCCGGTACTTTCCCGTTCCTGGCCAATGGCCGTGCGCGGGCTTTGGGCGACACGACCGGCATGGTCAAAATGCTGGCGGATGCAACCACTGATGAGATTCTTGGCGTGCACATCGTAGGCCCCATGGCCAGCGAACTGATTGCCGAGTGTGTGGTGGCCATGGAATTCAGGGCCAGCAGTGAAGACATCGCCCGCATCTGCCACGCCCATCCGTCTTTGAGCGAAGCGACCAAGGAGGCGGCGCTGGCGGTGGACAAGCGTACCCTGAACTTCTGATTCGTTTGAATGCCTTTTAGACTGCTTGCCCTCGCCAAATATGCGTGAGCAGCTATTTAATTCATAGCAAATCAGGATTTACCTGTGACTGTTCATCAAGCCTATGAGGCTGAGCTGGCCGCCCGTGGCTACCTTGCCGACCCCGCCCAGTTGCGTGCGGTGGCGGCACTGGAGCAATGTGCCGACGCGTGGACGGAATTTAAGGAAAAACGCTCCAACTCCTTCAAAAAGTTGATCAACCGGCCCGATATTCCCCGTGGTGTCTACCTGTACGGTGGAGTCGGCAGGGGGAAAAGCTTCTTGATGGACTGTTTCTATAACGCGGTGCCGCTGCAGCGCAAGACACGTCTGCATTTTCACGAGTTCATGCGTGAAGTTCACCGTGAACTTATTGATCTGCAGGGCACGGTCAATCCGCTGGACGAGTTGGCCAGGCGCATGGCCAAAAAATACCGGTTGATCTGCTTTGATGAATTTCATGTGGCCGACATCACCGATGCCATGATTCTTCATCGATTGCTGAAAGCGTTGTTTGACAATGGCGTCGGGTTTGTCACGACATCCAACTTCAAGCCAGATGACCTGTACCCCGGTGGACTGCACCGGGACCGTATTTTGCCCGCCATCGCTTTGCTGAACGCGCAAATGGACGTTGTCAACGTCGACAACGGAACGGACTACCGTCGCCGCACGATGGAGCAGGTCATGCTTTACCACGTTCCACTGGGGGCCAAGGCCGATGCCGGAATGCGTGAGGCATTTGACAAATTGGCTGAATCGCAGGACGATGATCCCATCCTTCACATTGAATCCAGGGAAATCCGGGCACGACGACGAGCCGGGGGTCTGGTGTGGTTTGATTTCAAGACCTTGTGTGGTGGGCCACGCTCCCAAAATGATTATCTGGAAATTGCCAGCCAGTTCCACACGGTTTTCCTGAGTGATGTGCCGGCGATGCCGATGCGCATGGCGTCAGAAGCCCGTCGTTTCACCTGGCTGGTAGACGTTTTGTACGATCGCCGGGTGAAGTTGATCATGTCAGCTGAAGTCCCGCCCGAACTGCTGTACAACGAAGGGCCCCTGGCGCATGAATTTCCCCGCACCGCGTCGCGTTTGAATGAAATGCAGTCCAGGGAATTTTTGGCGCTGGACCGTCGCATGGTGGATACGAGTCTGACATGAAATTTTTGTTATTGATGTCGCTGGCATGGGTAATGGCCGCACCAGTGTGGTCCCAGCCACTTGAAGCGGGTGCCGTGCCATCGGTTGAGCAGCAAAGGGCGCGTATTGCACAACAAATCGCCGAGCAGGATGCCCGAACGGCGATTGAAGAGGGGGCGTGCCAGGCCAAATTCGCAGTTACCGATTGTCTGGTGGATGTGCGTCGGCGTCGGCGCGACACCGTGGCTGATTTGAAGCGGCAGGATGCTTCGCTTGGCAGCCAGCAGCGAAAGCAAAAGGGGGGTGATCAACTCATTCGTCTGGAGGACAAAGCGGTTGAGGCCCGTGCCGCTGAGTCCCGGAAAACCCTGGCTGCCCAAGAAGATGCGGATAAACCCGCACGATCAAAAAGTCCACAGCCCGCGGTCAGGGTTGATCGGCAAGCTCGCGTGTCGACCAAGATGCCGGGAGACATCAAAAAAGATGCGGATGAGCGCGCACTCCGGGAGAAGAAGTACAACGAAAGACTTCGCCTGGCGCAAGAGCGCAAAGAAAGAAAAGCAAAAAATCTTGCTCAAAAACCCGATAAGAAGTTGCAGCCATTACCGGTTCCGGGTTGACCGGGAACTCGACAAATTCAGGTTCCCAGGGCCTCAATCTTGACGATGACCAGTGACAGATTGTCACCACCACCGTGGCCACGCGAACGGGCTTTTTCAATCAGGAATTCCGTTGCTTCACGCGCGGACAGGGTAGACAAGACCGAGCTGAGCTCGGAGTCACTGAAATAGTGCCAGACACCGTCACTGCAGGCCATCAATACGTCACCAGCGCGTAATTTCGGGATAAAGTGGACATCCACGGTGGGGTCTGCCTCAGTTCCGAGGCAGCCCAGCAAAATATTCGACTGGGGATGAACGTTGGCTTCTTCATCCGTTATCTCCCCTCTGTTGACGAGTGCCTGAACATAGGAGTGATCCATGGTCCGTTTTAGAAAGCGGTTGCCATGGTAGTGATAAATGCGTGAGTCACCGGTATGCACCCAGTGGCAGTCACCCTCAGGATTAATCAAAAAAGCGGCCAAAGTACTGTGGGGCTCTTCTTCTGAAGAAACGGCCGTCAGCTTGATGACAATATGGGCTTCCTGCACAATTTGCATCAGCATTGACGCAGCGTCATCAGAGTCGGGTGCGTAACGTTCGAAGAGCTGTTTTGCAGTCATCATGACCTGATCAGACGCCTTGCGGCCCCCGCTACGCCCCCCCATGCCGTCTGCAACGATGGCCAACACACACCCTTTGGCGCGTGCATGGTTGATAAGCGTTACCTGATCCTGCTGGTACTCGCGGTCTCCCCGGTGAATACCGGTGGACGCGGTGAGTCGATAGCCCTTGCTCATAGTGAAACGATCATCTGACAAAACTTTCGATGAATTCTTTCGAAAGCGTATTATCTAGCTTACTGGTGAAACGATCCAGTCTCTTCAACACCGCTCATCGTCTGCAGACACCCCTTTGGATTCCAATCTTCACTCTCCGGAACGACGCTTGATCGAGTTGCGGATAGAGCATGCCGACCTCAATGCACTAATCGATTTGGCCTGCCAGGAAAAACCGCTGGATGAGCTCATGATGCGCCGTCTGAAAAAGCGGCGTCTCGCCTTGCGGGACGAGATCGCGCAGATTGACAGGGGCTTGACGCCAAATGAGACCGCCTGACGAATGAATTTACCGGATTTGGTTCGCGAAGCCTTCGCGCAGGACGGCTTGCTGTCAAGAGCTGTTGACGAGTTTCGGCCCAGGGACGTACAAGCTGACATGGCGATCGCCATCGGGCGCACGATTGAAACGGGTGGCGTGCTGGTTGTAGAGGCGGGTACGGGTGTTGGAAAAACGTTTGCCTATCTCGTTCCGGCGCTGCTCAGTGGGGAGCGTGTCGTGATTTCCACCGCCACCAAAACACTTCAGGATCAGCTGTTTGGACGCGACTTGCCTCGTTTGACGCAGGCACTGGGCCTGCCGGTGCGAACCGCTTTACTCAAGGGCCGCAGCAGTTACCTGTGCTTGCATCGACTGCAAACAGCTCGCCAGGGTGAGTCCCTGCCGGAGCGAACGTCACTGCAAACACTGGCAAAAATTGAACAGTGGTCTCAGGTTACGCGCACCGGGGACCTGGCGGAGTTGCCGGGGCTGGACGAGCGGTCGCCACTGATACCCCTGGTGACCTCTTCGCGCGAAAACTGTCTTGGCGCACAGTGCCCACGACTCCGCAGTTGCCATGTCAATCTGGCACGTCGTGAAGCTTTGGCTGCTGATATCGTGGTCATCAACCATCACCTGTTTTTTGCAGACCTGGCGGTACGGGAGTCGGGCATGGCCGAACTGTTGCCGTCAGTACGGACTGTCATTTTTGATGAGGCGCATCAGCTAAACGAAACGGGTGTGCAATTTTTGGGAACGCAGTTGACTACAGGTCAACTTCTGGATTTCGCGCGGGATACGCTTGCCAGCGGCCTTCAACTGGCCAGAGGGCTGGTTGACTGGCAGCAGGTTGCCGCGCAAGTGGAGCGGGCTACCCGGGATTTGCGTCTGGCGGTTGGCAAATCCTTTCCCGGAACCAAACTGCGGTGGACGGGCGCAGCGCCGGATCAAGTGAATGAGGTGGTTTGGGATGTGTCCCTTGAGGCGCTTGCGCTGGCCTGTTCCAACGTTGCCATTTCCCTGGAAGCCGTCATGGACGTTGCGCCAGACATAGCCCGGTTGCATGAGAGGGCAATGGCGCTAGTCTTGCTGGTGGAGACATTTTCCGGGCCGTGTCCGCAGGGGTCTGTGCGCTGGATGGATGTTGGCACCCAAATCAAGCTGGTGCAGTCGCCACTGGATATTGCCGAGGCTGTCAAAACCAAACTACTTCGACCCACTGAGGAAACGGCGTCTGCACGCTCATGGATTTTTACCTCCGCGACTCTTGGTGATGACCCTTCTTTGCGGTGGTTTACAGAGCCATGTGGGCTGGACAACGCCGAGATCTTGAAGGTGGGCAGCCCATTTGACTATGCAACCCAGGCGGCTGTTTATGTGCCGCGCCATTTGCCCAAGCCCAACGATCCGGCTCATACCATGCAAGTGGCAAATTTTGTGGCGGCGCATGCACCGATGATTCAGGGGCGGACGTTGGTGCTGACCACAACTTTGCGCGCCCTGCGGGGGATCAGTGACATCCTGCAGCAGCAATTCGCCAATTCCCAGACAGTGGAAGTGCTGGTGCAAGGGCAGCGTCCCAAGCGCGAGCTAATGGAGCGATTCCGGGAGGGCGATGCCAATGGACGGGCGGGTTGTATTCTGGTTGCCTCCGCGTCATTTTGGGAGGGGGTGGATGTACCCGGCGATGCGCTTCAACTGCTTGTTATCGACAAACTGCCGTTCCCGCCGCCCAATGACCCATTGGTTGAGGCCAGGGCAAGTCGGTTGGTGTTGTCGGGTCGCAGTGCCTTTGGTGACTATTTTTTACCTGAAGCGGCTGTTGCACTGAAGCAGGGGGCCGGGCGTTTGATCCGGCGGGAAACCGACTGCGGGATTCTGGTTGTTTGCGACACGCGCCTGGCGACGATGGGCTATGGACGAAGGCTGATGGCGGCGTTGCCACCAATGAGGAAACTTGATTCAGAACTGTCGTTCTTGGACGCTCTGCGCAACCTTACCAAATTTTCCACCAAGGGTCAGAATTTACCTTGAAGCCGCGGGTTAAAAACTCGCTTTGCGGGAAGTTTTTTTCCAAAACGCGTTTTGAATCGTCTTTTAATTGGGTCATGCCAAGCTCGTCGTAAGATTTGACAATGATGTACAGGGCTTCTTCGGTCGCCGGTACATCCCGGTAATCAGCGACCGCCAGTTGTGCACGGTTGATGGCTGCCAGGTAGGCCCCCCGCCGGAAGTAGTACCGTGCAACGTGAACCTCGTATTGCGCCAGGGAGTTGACTATGTAAGTCATCCTCAGTCGTGCGTCGGGAGTGTAGCGGGAATCCGGAAACCGGGAAACAAGCTCCTTATAAGCTTCGAACGACTCCTTGGAGGCCTTCTGATCCCTTTCCGACAAATCTTGTCGTGTGAGGAAGGAAAACATGCCCAGGTTGTCGTTGAAATTGATCGTGCCTTTCAGGTACAGGGCATAGTCCAAAGCCGGGCTTGCAGGATGCAGCTTCATAAAGCGGTCAAGCGTGGCGATTGCCTGAGCCGGCTCGGCGCTCTTGTAATGGGCGTAAGCCTTGTCGAGTTGGGCTTGCTGGGCAAGTGGTGTACCTGCGGCGCGGCCTTCGAGTTTCTCCAGTAGTGGTACGGCTTTTTCGTAGGCCCCGGAGTTCATCTCATCTTTGGCTTCTGCGTAGATTTTGTTGGGGCTCATGGCGGCGGTCTTATCGTCCGGCGTGGATGAACACCCCCCTAGCGCCCACGTTGTTCCAACCGTCAACAGGAAGTAAAGGAACGATAATCTGTTTCGAAGCATGAGGAACAACTTTCTTGAATCAATCCGAAGTGATTATATCGATGGACCCTTTTTCCGGGGACCACGAAGAGGGCGATGACACTGGCTCGGAAGTTGAGTGGCGCAAGCTGGTTGCGCTGGAGGAACACCACGGTATGCGCCTGGACCGGGCGCTTGCAGAGTTGAGTCCGGAATTTTCGCGCAGCTACCTGCAGCAACTTGTTGCGGCCGGATCGGTGAAGTTGAATGGGCAAACCATTTTTAAGCCGGCCGCGCGGATCAAGGCTGGCGATACCGGCGTTATTGAGTTGCGTCCCACACCTCAAAGCCAGGCTTTCAAGCCTGAAGCAATGCCGCTTACAGTGGTGTTTCAGGACGACCACCTATTGGTCATCAACAAACCGGCAGGCCTGGTCGTGCACCCGGCGCCTGGAAACTGGGGCGGTACCTTACTCAATGGCCTGTTGGCGCATGACCCCAAAGCCGTGAATTTGCCCAGAGCCGGAATCGTTCACCGCCTGGACAAAGATACCAGCGGATTGATGGTGGTCGCGCGTACGCGCGCTGTAATGGACAAGCTGGTGCGCATGATTGCGGACCGTGAGGTGACGAGGCAATACCTGGCAGTGGGGCACAGGCCATGGGCAGGCTCAAAATTCCGGGACGTTGACGCACCGGTCGGTCGTGATCCGAAGAATCGTCTGCGCATGGCAGTGGTTGATTTACAAAAAAATTCGGGCAAAGAGGCGAGAACTACTTTTCAACTGCTCGCAAACTGTGACGAGGGGTGCCTGGTTCTTTGCACTTTGCATACAGGCCGTACCCATCAGATCAGGGTACATATGGCGTCCATTGCGCATCCACTTCTGGCAGATAAAGTTTATGGCGGTTCATTTAAGGCGGGTATGCAGCGCCAGGCATTACACGCGTACCACCTGTCTTTTGCTCACCCCATAACGGGTGAGGTGAAGGTTTTTGGGGCCAACCCACCTGCAGACTTCGAGCAGGCGTTGACATTTTTGGGCTTAAGTTACAATCTGCACGATAGGCCTTGAGCCAACAGTTACCCTGGCGGTCTGCCACTGGTATGCATAGCGGAATTCTTTTCGCTCCTTGTCCCCACTCGACGATCACTGATTTTCACCCCTGTGGTGTTTTTCCTGGAACCTCAACGACATGAATACGGTTGACGCCAAGCGTGTTTTGGAGACGGCACTTATTTGTGCACCACAACCTTTGCACCTGCGGGAGCTGCGAATGCTTTTTGAAGAGCGATTGGGGTTGGATACGATCAAGGTTCTGTTATCAGACTTGCAGGCCGATTGGGCTCAGCGTGGCGTTGAACTCGTTCAGGTATCAAGCGGTTGGAGATTCCAGAGTCGTCCTGCGATGCGTGAATATCTTGATCGATTGCATCCCGAGAAACCTCCCCGCTACACCCGGGCCGTGCTGGAGACCTTGGCAATCATCGCCTACCGTCAGCCGGTTACACGTGGTGATATGGAAGACATTCGCGGCGTGACAATCAATTCATTGATTCTCAAGCAGCTTGAGGACCGTGGCTGGATTGAGGCGATTGGTCACAGGGAAGCACCCGGTCGGCCTACACTTTTTGCGACGACTCGACAGTTTCTCGATGATCTTGCAATTGAGTCATTGGATCAGCTCCCATTATTGGAGGGGCCACAGGCCTTGATGCCGGATGCATTCAACACGTTGACTGACTCCACCCAGGCCCTGCTGGACATGGAGGTTTTTGAAAAGCCGGTCCAGCCGGGAGAAATTGTACTTTCTGCGGATGAATTGCACGGCAATGGTGATGCTGCAACCGCACACCTTTTTTTGGATGGAATTGAACCATGACTCAAGCTACCCCGGAGAGCACTTTCCCATTGACGCCTGATGCTGTATCGCCTGGCGTACCCGAAGTTTCTGGCGATGCTGTATTGGGGCAGGGCGCAGTCAGCCCGACGGCATCGGACTCAATTCATTTCGGTGACGTGGTCTCCGGTCAGTTCGATGCGGACGAGGAGGTCGCCCAGATTGTGCCGACCAAGCGCGTGCTTGCGCCTCAAATTGAATCCCCCAAATTGCATAAAGTTTTGGCCCAGGCTGGAATGGGTTCGCGTCTGGAGATGGAGCAATTGATCATGGAAGGCCGGATATCGGTCAACAATGAGCCTGCCCACATCGGCCAGCGCATTCAGTTTGGCGATCACGTTAAAGTCAACGGCAAGCCTATCCGGTTTCGCGTTGACCCCCCTCCAGCCCGTGTTATTGCATACCACAAACCAGTCGGTGAAGTCGTCACAAATGATGACCCGGAAAATCGGCCCACAGTGTTTCGCCGGTTGCCCAAACTTCATCAAGGTAAATGGCAATCAGTCGGTCGACTGGACTTGAACACCGAAGGTTTGTTGCTATTCACGAGTTCAGGTGAATTGGCGAATCGGCTCATGCACCCCCGATTTGGGCTGGAGCGGGAGTATGCCGTGCGCGTGCTGGGCGCTTTGAGCAAAGATGAAAAGCATAAATTGCTTGATGGCGTAAAACTCGACGATGGCATGGCCAGGTTCGGGTCAATAGAGGATGGCGGTGGTGAGGGTTCAAACTGCTGGTATCGGGTGACTATCTCCGAAGGCCGGAATCGGGAAGTCCGGAGAATGCTTGAGGCTGTGGGACATGCGGTAAGCCGGCTGATTCGGATTCGTTATGGTGCAATGATGTTGCCCCGTGGACTCAAGCGAGGTGGTTGGCTTGAACTGGATGAAACCGATATTCGGGGGTTGATGCGGGCAGTGAATGTATCGCAGGATGAGCCACAAACACCCTTGGACCACGCCAACCGAGGGGAACACGGTCGCGGTCCAGGTGGCCCCGACCGCAGCCGCAATCGCGGTAGAAATGGTACCCGCCAGAATAGTGGCCCACCTGCCTCTGACTCAAAACGGAATGACCGCAGTGGGCGCGGGGATCGGACTGACCGGCCAAATACAGATGCTCAACCAGACCCGATGAAAACTGCCTTTGGCTATATTGGGGCAGACAGTTTTACACGTCAACGGCAGGCGGCACCTGGACAGCGGCGTGGTGGTCCCTCCGTTTCAAGGCGCGGCGGCCGAACGCGTTAGGCGTGCGGTCATTAGGCGGGACACGAAACTTTATGGGCTTCGGCGCCATTGATGTCGGTTTGCTTGAAGCCCCGGCTAAAATGAGAGGTTTTGTCGAAACGACAAAAAACAATATTTAATTTCAGGAATAAACATGACTATCGAACGTACTCTCTCCATCATCAAGCCAGACGCCATTGCAAAAAATGTCATTGGACAAATTTATGCGCGATTTGAAGCCGCAGGGCTGAAGGTTGTCGCCGCCAAAATGGCGCATCTGTCGCGTTTGGAGGCAGAGGCCTTCTATTCAGTTCACAAGGAACGCCCGTTCTTCAAGGACCTGGTCGAGTTCATGATCTCTGGCCCCGTGATGATTCAGGCTCTTGAGGGTGAGGGTGCGATTTTGAAACACCGTGATCTCATGGGCGCTACTGATCCCAAGAAGGCTGCCCCGGGAACGATCCGCGCTGACTTTGCAGACAGCATCGATGCGAATGCTGTTCACGGATCGGATGCCGCAGAAACTGCCTCTGCAGAGATCAGTTTTTTCTTTCCCGGCATGAACGTTTTTTCACGCTAAGTCATTAAATGACGGTCAATTTACTCGATTACGACCTCGAGGGTTTGGCCGAATTTTGTGATCGGCTCGGTGAAAAACGCTTTCGCGCAACCCAGCTTTTCCGATGGATTCATCAAAAAGGAGCCTCCCATTTTGATGACATGACGGATTTGGCGCGTGTACTGCGTGACAAGCTCAAGGTAGCCGCCTGCGTTAAAGGCCTCGAGGTCACGGCGGAACATTTTTCTGTTGATGGCACGATTAAATGGTTATTTAATGTTGGCGGCGGTAATGCCATTGAAACGGTATTTATCCCTGAAGGTGATCGGGGCACCCTGTGCATTTCGTCGCAGGCCGGTTGCGCTGTTGCTTGCCGGTTTTGTTCAACTGGGCACCAGGGTTTTAGCCGGAATCTGACTTCCGGGGAAATTGTGTCGCAACTCTGGTTTGCGGAGCATTTTTTGCGCCGCCACCTTGGTCGCGAGGATCGGGTGATTTCCAATGTTGTGATGATGGGGATGGGTGAGCCCCTGCAGAACTATGACGCTTTGGTACCCGCTTTGCGGGTCATGCTGGATGACCATGGCTATGGACTGTCGCGAAGACGGGTAACCGTCTCCACTTCGGGCGTGGTACCGATGATTGACCGGCTTGCGCTCGATTGCCCGGTTGCCCTTGCGGTTTCGTTGCACGCGCCTAACGATGCGTTGCGCGATGATCTTGTCCCGCTCAACAAAAAATACCCAATTGCAGAACTTTTGGACGCGTGCGACCGATACTTGGTGCCTGCTCCCAGGGACTTTATAACGTTTGAATACTGCATGCTGGACGGTGTGAATGATCAGATCGAGCATGCCAAACAGTTGGTAGAGCTGATTCGAACGCGCAACAACGGGTTTGGTTGGTGCAAATTCAATCTCATTCCGTTCAATCCCTTTCCCGCTTCAGGATTAATACGATCACCTCAAAGTCAGGTCTTGGCGTTCAGTGGGATTCTGACTGCAGCCGGGATCGTGACCACCATTCGTAAAACACGGGGAGACGACATTGATGCCGCGTGTGGGCAGTTGGCGGGAGACGTTCAAGACCGTACACGCGTGGGGGATCGCATGGCGCGGCGGCGCACCGTGATGCTCAAACCTGTAACCCAAATTGACACCTTGGCAGAATGACTGGATCTATGAATAATCCTGCTGTAATAGCCGACATCGCCAAGCAAGCGGTGTTATCACTGGCACTGGCTACCGTTGGTTTTTTCGGGTTGAATGGCTGTGCGTCAAATCAGGAGCATTCTGCCCGCACCGGCGCCAAGCCAGACCTTATTACCGAATCAGATGAGCCAGATATCAGGAGAAGGGCACGGATTCGGCTGGAACTTGCTGTGGGGTACTTTGAACAGGGGCAGACGACTATCGCGCTGGACGAGATCAAGCAGTCAATTGTCACCGATCCGGGGTGGTCAGAGGCCTATAACCTGCGTGGTTTGGTGTACATGCGGCTCAACGAATTACGACTTGCAGAGGACAGTTTTAAACGTGCGCTGGCCATCAACCCCCTGGAGGGCAACGTATTGCATAACTATGGATGGTTGACGTGTCAACAGGCGCGATATGTGGAGTCCACGCAGTTTTTCTTGCAAGCTTTGGCAAGCCCGGTCTATCTGGAGCGGGCCAAGACCTGGATGGCGCAGGGACTGTGTCAGATTAAAGCAGGGCTTCGCGCCGACGCTGAGGCCAGTCTGGTTCGCTCCTATCAATTGGATGCAGGTAACCCCATTACTGGCTACAACCTTGGATTGTTGTTGTTTCAGCGGGGAGATTTGCCCAATGCCCAGTTTTATGCGAGACGATTGAATAACAGCGAACTTGCGAATGCTGAGTCGCTTTGGTTGGGTATCAAAGTCGAGCGTCGACTAGATAACCCAGAGGCCGTGTTACAACTTTCTGGGCAGCTAAAAAAACGATTCCCACAGTCACCAGAGGCTGCAGCGTATGAGCGCGGTGCTTTCAATGAATGAGGGTGCGGCCATAGTGACAAATGACGAAATGAACGTATCCGAGTCTGGGGACCAGCCGTCTGCGGGGACGATGATCCGTCAGGCGCGAGAGGCAGCCGGGCTTCACATAGCCGCATTGGCAGTTGCACTCAAAGTGCCTGTTAAAAAACTGGAAGCGCTCGAGAGTGATCGGCTGGATTTGCTGCCGGACGCTGTGTTTGCACGTGCACTTGCCGCCAGTGTTTGTCGTGCGCTAAAGGTGGATTCGGCTTCGGTCTTGGACCGCTTGCCTCTTACTTCCACGCCCAGGCTTCAGCCGCTCGGGGACAGCATCAATATGCCTTTTCACGCGCCCGGGGAGGGTTCAAACAACTCGGTGTGGGATCGTCTGTCCAAACCAGTGGTACTTGCGGTTTTGGCCCTTTTGGTCGCCGCGCTGGTTGTGATCTTCTTTCCGTCGACAAAATCCCCCACCGAGCTCCCGGCTACGTCAACAGACATGAAAATGTTAGAGCCAGTGCCGGTCGCGAAGTCTTCGCCCGAAGCTGCCTTGACATCACAGGTCATCGTGGTGCCACCCGGCACCACGATGACCATTCCTGACGCAAGGGTTCCGAGTAACCTGCCAGCCTTGTCCGCATTAGCTGTCACATCGGCTCCCGTTTCAATGACTGCCTCAAGTTCGACCACTCCTGGGGCAGTTCGTAGAGACGAGAGCATCGTGGTGCTAAAGGCTCGGGGCGCCTCGTGGATTGAGGTAACGGACGGAAAAGGCATTGTTCAGGTTCGTAAAACGCTGGTTGCTGGAGACGTATATGGCGTATCAGGATCTCTGCCGCTGTCTGTCGTTGTGGGCCGTGCCGACAATATGGATATCCAGGTTCGTGGTCAGGATTTTGACCTGACCCGACTGGCCAAAGATAACGTTGCTCGATTTGAGGTGAAGTAGTGGAGTCATGTCGTCCGATTGAATCAGCCGCTCCCAAAACACGGCAGTCCTTGCAAGCACGGATAAGTTGGGGCACAAACATGGTGACCGTCGGAGGGGATGCGCCTGTTCGCGTTCAGTCCATGACGAATACAGATACGGAGGATGCTGTTGGAACGGCGATCCAAGTCAAGGAGCTTGCATTGGCTGGTTCGGAAATGGTCCGGATTACCGTGAATACGCCTGAGGCAGCACAAGCCGTTCCGTATGTGCGCGAGCAACTTGATCGAATGGGTATCGATGTCCCTCTTATCGGCGACTTCCATTACAACGGGCACAAGCTGTTGACAGACTATCCGGCTTGCGCTCAAGCCTTGTCCAAATACCGCATTAATCCAGGCAACGTTGGAAAAGGCGATAAGCACGACAGGCAATTTGGTCAGATGATTGACGCTGCTTTGCTTTGGGGTAAACCCGTTCGCATCGGTGTCAATTGGGGTAGTCTTGATCAAGAACTATTAGCGTCCTTGATGGATGAGAACAGCCGACGTGACACGCCTTGGGCGTCCCGGCAGGTCATGTATGAGGCACTCATTACCTCCGCCATTAAGTCGGCACAGCGAGCGCAAGAGATGGGCATGGATGGGGGGCAGATCATTCTGTCCTGCAAGGTCAGTGGTGTGCAGGACTTGATCTCGGTTTACCGCGAGCTCGCCAAACGCTGCGACTATCCGCTTCATCTGGGTTTGACTGAAGCTGGCATGGGCACCAAAGGGACTGTTGCGTCAGCAGTTGCGCTGTCAGTGCTTTTGCAAGAGGGTATTGGTGACACCATTCGCGTTTCGCTGACACCAGAGCCCGGCGGTGCGAGAACGCAAGAAGTCTTGGTTGCTTCCGAAATACTTCAGGCACTTGGGTTGAGGACGTTTGTACCCAGTGTCACCGCTTGTCCAGGATGTGGAAGAACCACGAGCACCACATTTCAGGAATTGACCAAGAAAATTGATGATTTTCTTAGAGAGAAAATGCCAGTTTGGCGCGAAAAATATCCCGGCGTTGAGACGCTCAAGGTGGCGGTCATGGGATGCATCGTGAATGGTCCCGGGGAAAGCAAGCATGCTGACATTGGGATCAGTTTGCCCGGCACGGGCGAATCGCCAGCGGCACCTGTGTTTATTGACGGTGAAAAGCGAATGACCTTGCGCGGTGATTCAATCGCAGCAGAATTCCACGCCATTGTGGAGCACTATATTGAGAATCGCTTTGGTACTGCCGGACAAAAAGTGGGTGATCTGAATTTATGACAGACAAGCAAATTGCCGGGAAGGCTGACAGATTAGTTGCCGTAAAAGGCATGAACGACATCCTTCCACCGGAATCTGCCCAGTGGGAGTGGTTTGAGCAGCACGTGCGCGATCTCATGCGGGTCTATGTTTATCGCAACATTCGTACGCCGATTGTTGAGCACACCGCACTATTCGTGAAAGGCACCGGTGAAACAACGGACATCGTTGAAAAAGAGATGTACTCTTTTGAGGACCGTCTGAATGGTGAGCAACTCACCCTTAGGCCAGAAAACACGCCGGGCGTGGTCAGAGCGGCCATCGAACATAACTTGACTTATGACGGCGGCAAGCGGCTTTTTTACATGGGCCCGATGTTTCGACATGAACGTCCTCAGCGGGGGCGATACAGACAGTTCTATCAGCTGGGAGCCGAAGCGCTGGGGTTTTCTGGCCCAGAGATTGATGCCGAGCTGATCCTTGTTGCGTGGCAGCTGATCGAACGCGTCGGGTTGCGAAACGTTCGCGTTGAACTCAATAGTCTGGGTGTACCCGCTGAGCGCCAGGTGCATCGTGCCGCGTTGATAGCCTATTTTGAGCAACACCTCGAGCTACTCGACGCTGACGCGCAAAGACGATTGAGAACAAACCCGTTGCGTATTCTTGACACCAAAAACCCTGCAATGCAGGAAATGGTCCGAGGGGCCCCCCAACTACTGAGCTATCTGGGTGAGGCGTCACTCAAGCACTTTGACATGGTCAAGTCTCTCCTGACTGCCTGCGGTGTGCCTTGGAGCGTTAATCCCCGTCAGGTACGCGGCCTGGATTATTACAATCACACGGTTTTTGAATTTATTACTGACGAGCTGGGTGCCCAGGGAACGCTTTGTGGCGGTGGGCGTTATGACGGGTTGTTTGAAGCACTGGGTGGAAAACCAACTCCCGCAGTCGGTTGGGGTATGGGTATTGAACGAATACTGGAGTTGGTAAAAGTCCAGGGTGAGTCTGTTACCCCACCCCCTCCGGACGCTTACGCCGTGATTCCCGATAACGAAGCCCTTCCTGCTGCACTCAAGGCAATACAAGACCTTCGTTCTTCTGGGATTTGCGTACAAATGCATGCCAGCACCGGAGATGGTATGGGGAGTATGAAATCCCAATTCAAACGAGCTGATGCCAGTGGTGCTCGGTATGCGATCGTTTTCGGGGCAGATGAGCTTTCCAGGAATGAAGTCACAGTCAAGGCGCTGCGGGACCGAAGCGGTGTTCAGCTGACCCACTCCCTTGCAAATGTGACCGATTGGGCCGCAACTCTACAATTGACGACTTAAGAAAAAACTATGGCAAATCATCTCGACCTCGAAGAACAAGAACAACTTGATTCGATCAAACATTTCTGGAAACAATACGGGAACCTCATTACCTGGGCCCTTATCGCCGTATTGGCTATGTTTGCATGCTGGAATTTTTATCAGTACTGGCAACGCGGTCAGGCGTCGCAGGCCGCGGCGATGCACGATGAAGTAGAGCGTCTGATACAGGCCGGCGATATTTCAAAGGTTGACCGGGCGTTTGCGGACATGCAGGACAAATTCCCTGGCACGACGTATGCACAGCAGGCGGCGTTGCTTGTTGCGAAAGTGAATTTTGAGGCAGGAAAGACCGATGCCGCGAAATCGGCACTGACCTGGGTCGCAGAAAAATCAGCTGACGACGGTCTCCAGTCCATTGCCAAACTGCGTTTGGCGGGAATTCTGATCGACACAAAAGCATTCGACGACGCGTTCAAGTTGTTGTCGGGCGTTTACCCGGGGCATTTTCAGGCGCTGGCTGACGACCGTAAAGGAGACATTTTTGTTTTGCAGGGCAAGAGAGCAGAGGCGAAAAGTGCATATGAGAGTGCTTACAAAGGCTCGGAAGAGCGCACGGAGTATCGGCGGTTGATTGAAGTCAAACTCAATGCGCTGGGTGCGGGCGTCCCATCCCTTGATCTGGGGGGCGCGAAGTGAAGCAATCGCATCCCGCCTCGATGATCAGGCTGAAATGCCATGTCGCATCGCTGTTGGTGATTTTTTTGGGGGCTTGTGCAAGTGGATCAGATGCCCCAAAACCCGTCGAATTGGGTCCCAATGCGGCCTTGTTAGGCATTAAATTGGCTTGGACCTCAAAAATTGAGTCAGTCGGTTTCCCGCTGGATGTCAAGGTCATCGGTACGACCGTAACGGTTGCAAGTTCCTCTGGCGTGGTACAGGCTATTGATGCTCAAGGTGGGCGGGAATTATGGCGCGCCAACGTTAACGCGGCATTGTCAGCAGGCGTTGGGAGCGATGGCATTTTTACCGCTGTTGTTACTCGTGATAACGAAATCGTCGCCCTGGAGGCTGGCAAAGAGGTGTGGCGCCAAAGGCTTGCCGCTCAGGGATACACCGCTCCACTGGTCGCGGGTGCCCGGGTTTTTGTCCTTCTTGCTGATCGTTCTGTCACCGCTTACGATGCCAAATCAGGGCGAAAACTCTGGAGTCAGCAGCGCGCGGGTGAGCCTTTGGTTTTACGTCAGTCTGGGGTGATTCAGGCAGTTGGCGACACCTTGGTTGTCGGTTTGTCGGGGCGGTTGGTTGGCATGAGTCCGCAAGATGGCACCGTTCGATGGGAAGCGCCCATCGCTTCGCCACGGGGTACTAACGAAATTGAGCGGTTGGTAGATTTGGTGGCCGGCATAAACCGGGAGGGTAATGTCGTGTGTGTTCGTGCTTTTCAGGCATCGGTGGGATGCGTGAATGCCTCCCGTGGCACCTTGTTGTGGATCAAGCCGGCAATGGGTTCGCAGGGCGTGGGCGGAGACGACAAGTTTATATTTGGCACTGAAAGTGATGGAAAAATTATCGCCTGGCGCCGTGCAGATGGTGAGCGTGCCTGGGTGTCGGAGCGTCTTCGGTATCGTGGTTTAACAGAACCACTGGCAATTGGGCGTTCGATTGCGATTGGCGATGGGGCGGGGCTGATGCATTTTCTTTCCCGCGAGGATGGGTCGCCATTGTCTCGGGTCGCAACAGATGGTTCGGCCATTGTTGCAGCCCCCGTCGTGGCGGGTGGAACACTGGTTGTCGTGACCCGACAGGGTGGCGTTTTTGGGTTCAGGCCCGAGTAATTTGCTGATTGGATGTGATGAAACCCGTACTGGCCCTGGTGGGGCGCCCTAACGTAGGCAAGTCAACCTTATTCAACCGAATGACCCAAAGCCGCGATGCAATCGTTGCGGACTATGCGGGTTTGACCCGGGACCGTCACTATGGCAACGCCAAACAGGGTAAATACGAATTTATCGTTATCGACACCGGCGGCTTCGAGCCCGACGCCACGAGCGGCATTTTCAAGGAAATGGCCAAGCAGACGCGTCAGGCGGTAGCCGAAGCCGATGTTGTTATTTTTGTTGTGGATGCCCGTGGCGGCGTGTCTGCCCAAGACCACGACATTGCCAAATATTTGCGCCGTCTTGGCAAGCCCTGTTTGTTGGTTGCCAACAAGGCAGAGGGCATGACGGAAGGGGTACAGCTCACGGAGTTCTTTGAATTGGGGCTGGGTGAAGTCCTGCCGGTATCTGCCGCCCATGGTCAAGGTGTTCGATCGCTCGTGGAAATTGCGTTGGGCACACTGAACCTTGCCGATCCGGACGAGGCCGAGGAAGTCCGTGACAGCGGAGTCATCAAATTGGCGGTGGCGGGTCGGCCAAACGTCGGAAAATCTACCCTTATCAATACCTGGTTGGGTGAGGAGCGCCTGGTTGCGTTCGATCTGCCCGGTACCACGCGAGATGCGATCTCTGTGCCATTTGAGCGAAATGGCCAGCGATTTGAATTGGTCGACACAGCCGGACTGCGTCGCAAGGGCAAGGTATTCGAAGCGATTGAAAAATTTTCGGTCGTCAAGACTTTGCAGGCAATTGAGTCGGCAAACGTGGTTCTACTGCTGATTGACGCAACACAGGGTGTGACCGATCAAGATGCGCACATCGCTGGCTATATCCTGGAAAGTGGACGGGCCGTGGTGTTGGCCATCAACAAATGGGATGCCCTTGAAGACGAATACCAGCGTGAATTGGTCAAAAGGTCGATTGAAACGCGCTTGCCGTTTCTCAAGTTCGCGTCCATGCACCTGATTTCCGCTCAAAAACGGCAAGGCCTGGGCCCTCTGTGGGCATCCATTGCACAAGCCTACAAGGCCGCAAACTGCAAAATGTCTACGCCCATTCTGACGCGACTTTTGCTTGAGGCCGTTCAATTTCAGAGTCCGCAACGGGCGGGCATATATCGGCCGAAATTGCGTTACGCCCATCAGGGTGGCATGAACCCGCCGATCATCATCGTCCATGGCAATTCGCTGGAGCATGTGACCGCTGCCTACAAGCGTTTCCTTGAGGGACGGTTTCGTAAGGAGTTTGACCTGACGGGCACACCAATGCGCATCGAAATGAAATCTTCACACAATCCCTACGCGGATAAAGATCGCGATTAATCACCATTGAAAAGAGACAGTCTGGACATTTTGTGGAATTGCTGTTCCCGCAACGAGTCTGATCAGCTGCTGTGGTATCGTTAAAACTTATTTACTCTTAAACACGGAGAATATCGTGAACAACAAAGGGCAGTTACTGCAAGACCCGTTCCTCAATGCCTTGCGCAGGGAACACGTCCCCGTTTCCATTTATTTGGTCAACGGTATCAAGTTGCAAGGGCAAATTGAGTCATTCGATCAATACGTCGTATTGCTGCGCAATACGGTGACCCAAATGGTCTATAAACACGCCATTTCGACCATTGTTCCGGGCCGTGCCGTGAATTTCTCGACCGGCGAGGGCGACGCTCCCGCCGCTGTTTAAGCATTGATTCCCGCTATATTGGTCGGTGTCGATTTGGGTTTGCCCAATTTCGACAAGGATCTTCATGAGTTGGGGTTGTTGGCCCAAACCGCTGGCTTGTCGCCCGTTGCGCGTATTACCTGTAAACGAAAAGCACCAGATGCGGCGTTTTTTATTGGTAGCGGCAAAGCCGATGAAATCAAATTGCTGGCAACGCAGCTGGGTGCGGTGGAGGTACTTTTTGATCAAAGTCTCAGCCCCGCCCAACAGCGTAACCTTGAGCGGCATCTTGAGCTTCCCGTCAATGACCGGACGCTTTTGATTCTTGAAATATTTGCTCAGCGGGCGCGTAGTCACGAAGGCAAGCTTCAAGTTGAACTTGCCCGCCTGCAATACCTGAGTACCCGCTTGGTCCGCCGCTGGTCACATCTGGAGCGTCAGACGGGTGGTGCCGGTGTTCGTGGTGGCCCGGGCGAGAAGCAGATTGAACTGGACCGGCGGATGATTGGCGAAACCATCAAGCGGACCAAAGATCGCTTGAGTAAAGTTGTGCGTCAACGGCAGACCCAGCGCCGGCAAAGAGAGCGGCGCGACGCATTCAATATCTCGCTGGTGGGTTATACCAACGCGGGCAAGTCCACACTGTTCAACTCGTTGGTGAAGGCGCGTGCCTACACCGCCGATCAGCTATTTGCCACGCTGGACACCACCACCCGCCAGCTTTATCTCGGTGACGGGGCTCGTCAGGCCTCACTGTCAGATACTGTTGGATTCATCCGTGATTTGCCTCATGGCCTGATTGACGCCTTTCGGGCAACTCTGCAGGAAGCTGTCGACGCCGATCTGCTGCTCCACGTGGTGGATGCTGCCAACCCCAACTATCCGGAGCAGATCGCCGAGGTTCAAGGTGTATTGGCAGACATAGGCGCTGCAGATATTCCACAAATTTTGGTATTCAATAAACTGGATGGCCTTGAAATTGAACACCGCCCACTGCATCTCGAAGACATGTTTGACATGGGCGGGCAAGCTGTTCGACGGGTATTCGTCAGTGCGAAGACAGGTGAGGGCTTGCCAGGCCTGAGGCAGCAACTTGCCGTCACTGCCGGTGTTCCCGCCGTTATAGTTGAAGACTATTCCCTTGAGGGTCATGAGGTCGTGCCCTACTTAGGCACAATTCCGTAACGTTACACAAGAGACCAAGCGATGAAACTCCAAACCCGCACTTTGGCCTGGGCGGCGCTTCCCGGCCGTATAAGGGGAATGTTCAATTTGAATGATTCCCGTTGGGGCCGTGGTGACGACAAGCCGGATGACGCCAGCAAGCCTGAAACGCCAATACCCCCTGATGGCGAAACGGCAGTCCCACCCCCATCGTCGGGGAATAGGGAGCGCGACCGCAAGCCGGGTCCCAATCAAGGTCCCCCGGATCTGGATGAGCTTTGGCGTGACTTCAATCGCAAATTGACTGGCCTGTTTGGTGCACCTAAAACGGGTGGACGTAGCAATAGTGGTGGTTCTAATGGTGGCAATGGTGGTGGTTTTCAGCCTGACATGAAGAGTGCCGGCATCGGAGGTGGCCTCATTGTGGCCGTTGTGCTGCTGATTTGGCTGGGCACCGGGTTCTTCATCGTACAAGAGGGCCAACAAGCCGTCATCACGCAGTTTGGCAAGTACCGCACCACAGTCAACGCCGGATTTAACTGGCGTTTGCCGTATCCGATCCAGCAGCACGAGGTCGTCTTTGTCACCCAGATCAGGTCAGTCGATGTAGGTCGGGACACGGTCATCAAGGCCACCGGGCTTCGCGAGTCCGCCATGTTGACCGAAGACGAAAACATTGTGGAAATCAAGTTTGCCGTGCAGTACCGGCTTAACGATGCGCGGGCGTATCTGTTTGAGAGCAAAAATCCCGGTGACGCTGTTGTGCAGGCCGCTGAGACCGCGGTGCGCGAAGTGGTCGGCAAGATGCGTATGGATACGGCACTTGCTGAAGAACGTGACCAGATTGGGCCCCGGATACGAATCCTCATGCAAAGCATCCTGGACCGTTACAAAGTTGGCGTTGAAGTTGTTGGTATCAACCTTCAGCAGGGTGGCGTTCGTCCACCCGAGCAGGTACAGGCGTCTTTTGACGATGTGCTGAAAGCCGGTCAGGAGCGTGAGCGTGCCAAGAATGATGCGCAAGCCTACGCCAACGATGTGGTTCCCCGTGCAGTCGGTTCGGCCTCACGGTTGAAGGAAGAGGCCGACGCCTACAAGTCCAGGGTCGTTGCCCAGGCACAGGGTGATGCGCAACGGTTCAAATCGGTTTTAAATGAATACCAGAAGGCGCCGCAGGTCACGCGTGACCGGATGTACCTGGACTCGATGCAGGAGATCTACAGCAACGTCACCAAGGTGTTGGTAGATTCCCGGCAAGGGTCCAACCTGCTCTACCTTCCTCTGGACAAGGTCATGCAAATGACCGCCCGAACGGGTGGCCGAGCAGATACCGCAACGGTGGTGCCTGCCACACCGGCTGTACCCGGAACGGCTGCCGCGGTACCCACGACGGCCCCCGCCACAGACGCACGTTCACGGGATGCATCCCGTGGGCGTGAACGTGATTTACGCTAGGAGCCCAGAAATGAACAGGCTTGGTTTGATTTTTTCTTCGCTGCTGGTGCTGCTCGCACTGGCAAGTTCAACATTGTTTGTAGTTGACCAACGGCAGTTTGGTGTGGTTTATGCCCTGGGGCAGATCAAGGATGTCATTACCGAGCCCGGTTTGAATTTCAAACTGCCACCCCCGTTTCAAAATGTCTCTTACATCGACAAACGGCTGTTAACTCTTGACAGTACGGATACCGAGCCGATGCTGACCGCTGAAAAGCAACGCGTGGTGGTCGATTGGTATGTTCGCTGGCGTATTTCCGAACCTTCTGAATACATTCGCAATGTGGGTACCAATGAAGCCGCCGGAGCCAGCCAGCTCAACCGGGTTGTTCGCAACGCCTTTCAGGAGGAGGTTAACAAGCGGACCGTGAAGGAGCTTCTCTCCCTCAAGCGTGAAGCTTTGATGGCTGACGTCAAGCGTGAAGTGCTGGAAAAAGTGCGGGGCGCCAAGCCTTGGGGCGTGGACGTGGTTGATGTGCGCATCACACGGGTCGACTATGTGGAAGCCATCACAGAATCAGTTTATCGCCGCATGGAAGCGGAGCGCAAACGCGTGGCGAATGAACTGCGGTCCACCGGCGCGGCGGAAGGTGAAAAGATCCGCGCTGATGCCGATCGCCAGCGTGAAGTGGCCATTGCCAATGCCTACCGCGACGCCCAGAAAATAAAAGGCGAGGGCGATGCAGAAGCCGCCCGTATTTACGCTGAAGCCTTTGGTCGTGACCCGCAGTTCGCACAGTTCTACCGCAGCCTTGAGGCTTACAAGGCCAGCTTCAACAATAAGAGTGACGTGGTGGTTGTGGACCCGTCTTCATCCGAATTTTTCAAGGTGTTTCGCGGCTCTATTGCACCAGCTGCCACACCTGCCAAAAAATAATCAGGCTCTTTCAGGTGGATAGTGATACTTTTTGGCTGGCAATGGCCCTGGTTCTGGTGATCGAGGGTCTGTTTCCCTTTCTCTCGCCGTCAGGCTGGCGGCGCATGTTTACCCAGATCCTTCAAATGAGTGACGGCCAGGTCCGTTTTTTCGGGCTTTGCAGCATTGTTTCTGGCGCATTTGTCATCTGGTTGTTGACCTGAGGCCTTTCGGGTTTCCAGCCCGGTAAAATCGGGTTTTAAATAGACCGAAATATCACATGTCTGCCTGGGTCCTGCCGGATCACATTTCCGATGTATTGCCCTCCGAGGCCCGTCACATCGAAGAAGTTCGTCGAGATCTCCTGGATATGGCGCGCTGCTATGGCTACGAGCTCGTCATGCCGCCATTGCTGGAGCATCTGGAGTCGCTGTTAACCGGTACCGGTGAAGCGCTTGACCTGCAAACCTTCAAACTGGTCGATCAACTCTCGGGCCGCATGATGGGCCTGCGGGCTGACAGCACGCCCCAGGTGGCACGTATCGACGCCCACCTGCTCAATCGCAGTGGTGTTACCCGCCTTTGTTATTGCGGTCCTGTCTTGCATACCCGACCGGCTGGCCCCCATGCCACCCGGGAGCCTTTGCAATTTGGCGCTGAAATCTATGGTCATGCCGGGCTGGAGGCGGATCTGGAGGTCTTGTTACTGGCACTCGATTGCCTCAAAATTGCCAATGTTCAGGCCCCCAGTGTTGATTTGGCTGATGCCCGAATTGTGAATTCGGTCCTGGCCGGGGTGTCTGTCGGGCCTGATGCGCTGTCTCGGGTACATGCCGCATTGGCCTCCAAAGACGCCAGCGAGCTTGCGGGTTTAAGCAAAGACTTTCCCCGGGCGTCCCGCCAGGACCTGCTGGCGCTGGTTGAGCTGTATGGTGATGAAAACATCCTGATTGAGGCCGAAAAAGTGCTGCAGCCCTCGCCAGTGCTGCATGAGGCGCTACGAAATTTGAAGTGGCTGGCCAGTCATCTGGAAGGCGCCAAAGCAACTTTTGATCTGGCTGATCTGCGTGGTTATGCCTACTACAGCGGTGCGCGGTTTGCGGTGTATGCAGAAGGCGCTCCGGACGCGCTGGTTCGCGGCGGTCGCTACGATGAGGTCGGTGCGGTGTTTGGGCGCAACCGGCCGGCCGTCGGTTTTAGCCTGGACGTGAAAGCGTTGGTCAGTGTTGTCGCGCCGCATGCTTTGCGGGCGGCCATCCGCGCGCCGTGGAGTGAGGCCCCCGATTTGAGGCAAACCATCACGTCATTGCGTCAACAGGGTGAGACCGTGGTCTGCGTTTTACCGGGTCATGAGAGTGAAGTTGATGAGTTCCACTGTGATCGCGAGTTGATTCAGGTCGCTGCACAGTGGGTCGTAAAAGCCATTTAAGTTATTTTGAAAAGTTTGAAATGAACGCAACTAAAGGTCGTAACGTTGTTGTCGTTGGTACCCAGTGGGGTGACGAGGGCAAGGGCAAGCTGGTGGACTGGCTGACGGAGAGCGCGCAAGGCGTTGTCCGTTTTCAGGGGGGTCACAACGCAGGGCATACGCTGGTGATCAATGGTGTCAAAACAGCCTTGCATCTGATTCCCAGCGGCATCATGCGCCCGGGGGTGAAGTGTTACATCGGCAACGGTGTGGTGCTTTCGGCGGCCAAATTGTTTGAAGAAATCGAAGGGCTGGAAAAAGTCGGTGTTGAGCTGCGTTCGCGCCTGCGCATCAGCGAGGCCTGCCCGCTGATTTTGCCGTTTCATGCGGCACTGGACGTGGCCCGTGAGGCAGCGCGTGAGAAGGGTGGCAATGCCAAAATTGGCACCACCGGCCGCGGCATTGGCCCCGCCTATGAAGACAAGATTGCCCGCCGCGCCCTGCGCGTGCAGGATCTCAAATTCCCCGAGCGATTTGCCACCAAGCTGCGTGAGTTGCTGGATTTGCACAACCACGTCCTCACGTCCTATCTCGGGTCGGCCGCTTTTGACTTTGGCCCCGCGCTCAAACCCTATATGGCAAACGGCCAGGTGCTGTTTGAGCCGGTATTTGCCGAGGCCATGCGCCACGCCGAACTGCTCAAACCCATGATGGCCGATGTATCCCGCGAGCTCAACGAGGCCCACCTCAAGGGGGCCAACCTGTTGTTTGAAGGTGCTCAGGGCACACTGCTCGACGTGGACCATGGCACTTACCCGTACGTGACTTCCAGTAATTGCGTGGCCGGTAACGCCGCCGCCGGTTCTGGTGTGGGGCCGGGCATGTTGCACTACATTCTGGGCATCACCAAGGCCTATTGCACCCGTGTGGGTGGCGGCCCGTTCCCGACCGAACTGGACTGGGAAGTGGAGGGCACACCCGGCTACCACATGAGCACCATCGGGGCCGAAAAAGGCGTCACCACCGGGCGCAGCCGCCGTTGTGGCTGGTTTGACGCCGCGCTGCTCAAGCGCTCGGCCCAGGTCAACGGCTTGTCGGGCCTGTGCATCACCAAACTGGATGTGCTGGACGGCCTCAAGGAACTGTTGCTGTGCACCGGGTACGAGATGGACGGTGAGACGATTGACATTTTGCCCATGGGTGCGGACGACATCGAGCGCTGTAAACCCATCTATGAGGTGATGGAGGGCTGGAGCGACAGCACCGTCGGTGTCACCCAATACGACAAACTGCCTGTGAACGCACGTTTGTACCTGCAGCGCATTGAGCAGGTCACGGGTGTACCGATCCACATGGTCTCCACCAGCCCGGACCGGGATCACACCATCATGATGCGCCATCCCTATCTTGCAGACTAATCAGCCCCCAGCCCCCGCGCAATAGGCGTAACCAGCTATAAATTCAGGAGCAAAACAATGTTGACGGAAGACGGCAAACACCTGTATGTGAGTTATGACGAGTACCACAACCTGATTGAAAAGCTGGCGATCAGAATTCATCAGTCGGATTGGGAATTCGACACCATCCTGTGTCTGGCCCGAGGTGGCATGCGCCCCGGTGACATCCTGTCAAGGGTCTTTGACAAACCGCTGGCCATCATGTCCACCAGCTCCTACCGCTCTGATGCCGGCACGGTCCAGGGCAATCTGGATATTGCGCGCTTCATCACGACGCCCAAAGGCGAGATCGCCGGCAAGGTCTTGCTGGTGGATGACCTGGCCGATTCCGGTCACACACTCAAAGCCGTGATTCACCAGCTCAAGAATAATTACGCACCCATCACCGAGCTTCGCAGCGCGGTCATCTGGACCAAGGCCCTGTCAACGTTCACACCCGATTATTCGGTGGAATTTCTGCCAACCAACCCGTGGATTCACCAGCCGTTTGAAGGCTACGACGCCATGCGCCCGGAGCAGCTGATTCAAAAGTGGAGCGTCTGAGTTCGAGGCAAACCATGGCTGATCTCCCCACCACACTCATTCATCACCCTTACCAGCCGCCGGAGGGTTTTGTGGCGCCCCAGACCGGCGTCTTCAAGGCGTCCACCGTCATTTTTCCAAATGCCGCGACCATGCGCGCGCGTCAGTGGAAAGACAAAACCGGTTACACCTACGGCTTGAACGGAACGCCCACCACCTTCATTCTTGAAGAGCGCCTGGCCACGCTGGAGGGCGGCTTGCAGTGCCTGCTGGTGCCCAGTGGCCTGGCTGCGATTTCTCTGGTCGCACTGTCCATTCTCAGAACAGGCGATGAAGTTCTGATACCTGACAATGTTTACGGCCCCAACAAGGCATTGGCCGAAGGTGAGCTGAAAGCCTGGGGCATCACGCACCAGTTTTACGACGCGATGAATCCGCAGGATCTTGCGGACAAAATCACGCCCCAAACCCGCCTGGTCTGGGTGGAGGCTGCCGGTTCCGTGACGCTGGAGTTCCCCAACCTGTGCGAGCTGGTACGCATTTGCAAACGCAACCAGGTTCTGGTGGCGCTGGACAATACCTGGGGCGCTGGCATTGCGTTCAGGCCCTTTGACCTCATCGATCAGGCCGACCTGACACCCGGCAAGGCTGCAAACCTGGGTGTGGATATCTCGATTCATGCGTTGACCAAATACCCCAGTGGTGGTGGTGATGTGCTGATGGGCAGTGTGATCACGCGTGACCCCGCCCTTCATCTGAGAATCAAGCTGACCCACATGCGTATCGGATTTGGCGTTGCGGGGAATGATGCCGAGCTGGTGTTGCGGGCCTTGCCCAGTATGGTGTTGCGTTACGAGGCCCAGGACACGGCGGCGCGTGAGCTGGGTCACTGGTGCAGCTCACGCCCCGAGTTTGCCCAGGTGCTCCATCCGGCACTGCCGGACTCACCCGGACATGTCCACTGGCAAGCGACCTGCAAAACGGGTCCGGGGGGGGCCGCGGGGTTGCTGAGCGTGATTTTCCGGCCAGACTATTCCCAGCAGCAGGTCGACGCGTTCTGCGATGCCCTGAAGCTGTTCAAGCTGGGCACCAGCTGGGGTGGGCCCATGAGCCTGGTGGTGCCTTACGACTTGACTACCATGCGCCACGGTTGGCCGGCCCACCTCAAGCCTGGCAGTCTGGTTCGGTTTTCGATCGGCCTTGAGGCCACGGCAGACCTGCAGGCTGATCTGGAGCAGGCCCTGCAAAGCGCCCTGCGCTGACCACAATTGGCGACACACTTTGCAAAATGGTAAAGTGACTCCAACAACCTGAAAGCAAACCTTGGCAACTCCCAATTACGGATATGAAAAGCGTCAGAAAGAACTGGCCAAAAAGAAGAAAAAAGAAGACAAGCTGAAAAGCAAGTCTGAGCGCAAGGCAGGTGACCCGCCTGAATTCGAGTCGCAGGGTGGTGGCGACATTGATCCTTCCAACCCCTCTCAAACGGTGCCTGACGCCCCAGCGCAAGCATAGAGCCTTGCGGCCGGGGACTTGCTGGCGTGTCTAAGCGAGGCGTGTCTAAACGGTCCGCTGCGTGTCAATAACCAAATCTTTGGCCACCCGGCTGAATGCCTCTGCGGCCCGACTTTCGGGCCGTAGTTCTTTGGCGGCCGGGAATCCCTGAAAATTGCGTTGCATCGACTGAATGTAGACCGGGTCGTAATGTTGGGTCAGCAGGTCTTGCACCACCGTTTCAATGCCTCCGCTGCGCACCAGCGCCTTCCAGGCATCGACCACCGCCTTGCCGCGAATTTCCTTGAGTGCGTCCAGCCGGTCACAGAAAAACTCGTGGTTTTGCACAAAGAAGTCATAGTCCTCCATGAGCAGTTGCACGCGTTGCGCGTCGGACAGGATGAGATTCAGGCAGGTCCCGGCGCGCATCGCTTCAATCAACGAGACCGGCACCGCCACATTGCCCACTTTTTTGCTCTCGCTTTCCACAAATACCGGCCGGGTGGGGTCCAGTGTGCGCAGTTTGTCCCAGATCAGGGTGTCGAAACGCTTTTGGGTGGGTTGGGCCAGCCCCGGTATCGCCCCCAACACCGAGCTGCGGTGGTTGGCCAGCGCTTCCAGGTCCAGCACCTGGCCGCCAGCCGCCGCCAAAGCCTGCAGCAAGCGGGTTTTGCCCGACCCGGTGGTGCCACAAATCACGCGCCAGTCAAACAGCGCAGCCAGCCGTGGAATGTCGCGCACCAGCGCGGCCCTGAACGCCTTGTAACCCCCCTCAACCAGCGTTACCCTGAATCCGATCTGATCCAGCACCAGCGAGAGTGAGCCGCTGCGCTTGCCGCCACGCCAGCAATAGGTCAGCGGTTTCCAGTCTTTGGACTTGTCCATCACATCGCGCTCTATGTGGCGCGAGATGTTGCGTGCCGCGATGGCCGCCCCCATTTTCTTGGCCTCGAAGGCATTGACCTGTTTGTAGGTGGTGCCCACGGCTATGCGCTCGGCGTTATTCAGCGTGGGCCAGTTGACCGCGCCGGGCAGGTGATCCTCGTCATACTCCCCTTCACTGCGGGCATCAATAACCGTGTCGAATTCTGCCCAGCGACGGATCACCTCATCAGCGGGGATGGCGATCAAGCTCATGTCAGCTGCCTCATTTCAACAACCGTTTCAGCTCGGGCCAGACGTTGTTCAGCATGACAGGGTGTGCCTCTTCTTTGGGGTGAATGCGGTCGGCCTGAAAGTTTTGCAATGCGTCTGGCACATCGGCCACACCTTTCAGGAAGAACGGCACCAGCGCCGCCTTGTTGGTGGTGGCCACGGTTTTAAAGGTTGCGGTGAAGCGGGCGGAATAGTCCGCGCCGTAATTGGGGGGCACCTCCATGCCAATCAGCAACACTTTGGCGCCGGCCTTTTGCGCCATTTGCGTCATCTGACTCAGGTTGTCCTGGCTGAGTTGCAGCGGCAGACCGCGCAAGGCGTCGTTGCCACCCAGCTCCAGAATCACGTGGGTAGGTTTGTGCTGGGCCAGCAGCGCCGGCAGGCGGGCACGCCCGCCTGCCGTGGTGTCGCCACTGATGCTGGCGTTAACCACGGTGGCATTGATTTTCTCGGTTTGCAGGCGCTGGATCAGCAAGGCTGCCCAGCCACTGCCACGTTTGAGGCCATACTCGGCGCTGAGCGAGTCGCCCACGACCAGAATCGTGGCGGTTTTGGCGTTTGTGTTGGCCGGGTTGATGCCCGCCCAAACCCCCACGCCAGATGCCAACAGGCAGGTCGCGATAAAGTGTCGTCGATACAAAGAAAGCCTCATGTCTGATTCAATTATTTCGGTTGAGCACGTTTTCAAGTCAGTAACTGACTCAACCGGCACCCTGGATATTTTGCGCGATATTCATTTCTCGCTCGCGCGCAAGGAAACCGCCGCCATTGTGGGGGCCTCAGGCTCGGGCAAAAGCACGCTGTTGTCCATCATCGCCGGGCTGGACACCCCCACCCGTGGCACCGTGCGCCTGGCCGGGCAGGACCTGTTTGCACTGGACGAGGATGACCGTGCCGCGCTGCGGGCGCAGCAGGTGGGTTTTGTGTTCCAGAGCTTCCAGTTGCTGGGCAACCTCACCGCGCTGGAAAACGTGATGCTGCCCCTGGAGCTGGCGGGCGCCAGGGATTCCCGAAAAACCGCCGCCGACATGCTGGTCCGTGTGGGCTTGTCCGGGCGCTTTGGCCACTACCCCAAGGTGCTGAGCGGAGGCGAGCAGCAACGTGTGGCGCTGGCCCGTGCCTTTGTGGTGAAACCCGCCGTGCTGCTGGCCGATGAGCCAACCGGCAGCCTGGACTTTGCCACCGGCGAAACCATCATGAAGCTGATGTTCGAGCTGAACGAAGAGCTGGGCACCACGCTGGTCCTGGTGACGCACGACCGCGGCATTGCCGGGCGCTGTCAGCGCCGCATCACGATTGAGGCAGGGCAGATGGTCTAACCGGCATCCAGCCCTCGTGGGATATGTGTGAATAGCTATTAATACTGTAGCAAATGGTTATGCTGGAGAATAGTTTTTTGCCGATACACCCACCTGCCCGGTGGTATACATGCGATGCAGTCAAGACGTAGACTACGCATCATTCCCGACCTTCACTGCAGGACAGTCAAATGCTTCAACTCAGACCCAACTGCGAATGCTGCAACCTTGACTTGCCGCCGCATTCAACCGAGGCCCGAATCTGCTCGTTTGAATGCACCTTCTGTGTGTCCTGCGCCGAAGGCCCGCTGGCGGGCAAGTGTCCGAATTGCGGTGGCGAATTGGTGACGCGGCCACGACGGCCTGCCCAGAAGTTGTTGACCAGCCCGGCATCTACCGAGCGAATTTACAAGCCGCAGGGTTGTGTGGCCACCAATTGAGCATCGTTTAAGTACTCAATTGGCCTGTAGCCCTCGTACTCATTGCGTGAGGAGCTATCAATAGAGTAGCAAATGGAGCAATCATGACAACAAAAGGCTTTGCCGTTTCTCACGCATCGGGCGCAACCTTCACCAGGGGCCTGCGCTCTTTCTATGAATACCGCGATCTGGGGATCAATGGCGCCACATCGGGTCGGGTTGATGCGCATGTCATCCGGGCGGCAGCAGGGAAAGAGTTTTCAAGCCAGCCGCACATTCACAAAACCAGTTTTCAGTTGGTCTACATCCTGAGAGGCTGGATCGAATTTGAATACGAAGGGCAAGGTCTGGTCCGGCTGGAAGCGGGATCCTGTGTGCATCAGCCGCCCGAGATCCGGCACCGGGAAGTTGGCCACAGCGAGGACATCGAGATGCTGGAAATCGTTTTGCCTGGTGACTTCGACACGGAAGAGGTGTCTTCGGTCGAGGCCCGATAATCAGGGCATGTCTTCTTCCAAAGTTCTCTTCGGCTTTCATGCCCTGGGCGTGCGCCTCAAAATTGCGCCGCAATCCATCATCGAAATTCATTACGAGTCTTCACGGCGCGATGCCCGCATGCGCTCGTTCATTGACCGCGCCACCGAGGCCGGCGCCCGGCTGGTGGAGTCGGATGGCCTGCGCCTGTTCAAGCTGTGTGGCAGCCATGGCCATCAGGGCGTGGCTGCGCGGGTAAAAGAGATGGCCCAGGTGCATTCGCTGGACGAATTGCTGGAAAACCTGGAGGCTTTGAATGCCGACCTGCCTCTGGCTGAACGCGTGAACCCCCTGATTCTCGTTCTGGACGGCGTGACCGACCCGCACAATCTGGGTGCCTGCCTGCGGGTGGCCGATGGTGCGGGCGTGCACGCCGTGATTGCCCCGAAGGACAATGCCGCGGGCATCAATGCCACGGTGGCCAAGGTTGCCAGCGGTGCGGCCGAGACCGTGCCTTATTTCATGGTGACCAATCTGGCGCGCACCTTGAATGAGCTGAAAGAGCGCA
>JBEEMW010000048.1:0-26481 GCA_041192445.1 Pseudomonadota bacterium
GACGACAACGTCGTCGATGCCGACTTCAAGGAAGTCAAGAAGGGCTGAGTCCCACGGCCTTCAGGCGATGCAGCCTGAAGCGCACATGCGCCGCGTTTTGAGTGCCCAGGCGTGACCTGGCACTCAGCGCGGCGGTTCTGTTATCTGGCAGCAGAGAGTTTTCATGGCGACCAAGCGCGACTTTTACGACATCCTCGGCGTGCCGAAGAACGCGACCGACGAAGACATCAAGAAGGCTTATCGCAAGCTGGCGATGAAGCACCACCCGGACCGCAATCAGGGTGACGCCTCCAAAGCTGCTGAAGAAAAGTTCAAGGAGGGCAAGGAAGCCTATGAGATGCTCTCTGACGCGCAAAAACGGGCTGCTTACGATCAGTATGGCCATGCCGGCGTAGACCCCAATATGCGCGGTGGGCCAGGTGCTGAAGGCATGGGTGGTTTTGCCGAAGCATTTGGTGACATCTTTGGCGACATGTTTGGCCAGCAGCGCGGGCGCGCAGGGGGTGGGCGACAGGTCTATCGCGGAAACGATCTGAGTTACGCCATGGAGATCACGCTGGAAGAAGCAGCGCGGGGCAAGGACGCCCAGATTCGCATTCCCAGCTGGGACGCCTGCGAGGTGTGCCACGGCAGCGGCGCAAAACCTGGAACGCAAGTTAAAACCTGTGGCACCTGCAGTGGGTCCGGTTCGGTCCAGATGCGTCAGGGGTTTTTCAGCGTTCAGCAAACCTGCCCCACCTGCCGGGGTACCGGCAAGATCGTCCCGGAGCCTTGTGTTGCTTGCCATGGGCAAGGGAAAGTCAAGAAACAGAAGACTCTCGAAGTCAAAATTCCGGCTGGTATTGACGGCGCCATGCGTATTCGCAGCACGGGCAACGGGGAACCGGGCACCAATGGCGGCCCGTCGGGTGACCTGTACATTGAGATCCGGCTCAAGAAACATGACATTTTCGAGCGTGATGGTGATGACTTGCACTGCTCGGTGCCCATCAGCATCGTGACGGCATCACTGGGTGGGGAGATCGATGTTCCGACCCTCGCCGGCAAAGCCGCAATAGACATTCCAGAAGGCACGCAAACCGGCAAACAGTTCCGGTTGAGAGGAAAAGGCATCAAGGGTGTGCGTGCCAGTTATCCGGGCGACCTGTATTGCCACATTGCGGTGGAGATCCCCGTGAAACTCACCGAACATCAACGCAAGCTGTTGCGCGAACTCGACGAGTCGCTCAAAAAAGGCGGCAACAAACACTCGCCAACCGGCGACAGCTGGACCGATCGACTTAAAAGTTTTTTCAACTGATTCAGATTCGATTCGGGCTTGATTCGGGCTGACACAGGAGGGTTACACACTATTGCGGTGTGACCCCCCTTTCGTAGACAATGCTCGCCCATGTCACTTAAATTGTTCCGCTCAACCGAGTTCGCCGAGTCCTCGCTGTTTGTTCCGTCCAAACAGCGGGTGTCCACCCACCCGGCGTGGGTTTGTGCCCTGGCAAGCCTGTGGTTGGCCACGGTGTGCAACGCCTCTTTGTGGCGCGAGCTGCTGCGCGTTTGTGAGCTGGGTCAAATCAGCGCGGTCTGGCCTGCTGTGCGCCTGGTGGTATTGATGGCCTCCGCGTGTTTTGTGTTTTTTTGCATCTTTTCATCACGCCGCTTCCTGAAACCGCTGATAACCCTGCTCTTTGTGTTGTCAGCGTTGACCAGCCATCTGATGCTCAACCTGAATCTGGTGATTGATGCCAATCTGATCAACAGCGCATTGAACCGAAATCCCCTGTCGGTTCAGTCTTTTATGAGTGTGCCGCTTCTGGTGACCGTGTTCGTGCTGGCCCTGGCGCCGGCCATCTGGCTGTGGCGAACACCGGTGCGCCGCCTTCCGCCAATGCACTACCTGCTCCAAAACTGGGGACTTGCAGCGGCCTCATGCGCCGTCATTCTGGTGGCCATGCTGGCGAGTACACCGGACCTGTATGCGCTGGTACGAGCCCACCCCCAACTGCGGCAGATGGCAAACCCTTTTGGTCCATTGCAGGCGCTATTTGACGTTGCGAAGTTGCGCCTCAGTCCTTCATGAGTCAATTCCTTACTGCGGCTTTCTACAAGTTTGTTGACTTGCCGGATTTCGCTGACCTTCAGGCGCCGCTGCTGTCCTGTTGCGAAGCGCACGGTGTGAAAGGCACTATCCTGCTCGCCCGTGAGGGTATCAACAGCACGATTGCCGGGTCTGAGATGGGTGTGCATGCCGTTCTGGCCTACCTGCGACAAGATCCTCGTTTTGCCGATTTGACGCACAAAGAAGCATTCGCCAAAACACCGCCCTTTTACCGGATGAAAGTGCGGCTCAAACGTGAGATTGTGACCCTGGGTGTCCCCGAAGTGAACCCCGGATTGATGGCTGGCACCTATGTCAAGCCGGACCAGTGGAACGCACTGATAGAAGACCACGACGTGCTGGTGATTGACACGCGCAACGACTACGAAGTGGCCATTGGCACATTCACCGGGGCAGTCAATCCCCATATCAAACGCTTTTCCGAGTTGCCAGAATGGGTGAGCCAGAACGCGGCGCTCAACAACGAATCAGGCAAAAAACGCAAGGTCGCCATGTTTTGCACGGGTGGCATTCGCTGCGAAAAATCCACGGCGCTGTTGCGCACGCATGGTTTTGAGTCGGTTTATCACCTCGAAGGTGGCATTCTGAAATACCTGGAGACTATCCCTGAAAAAGACAGCCTCTGGCAGGGTGAGTGTTTTGTATTTGATGAGCGTGTCTCGGTTGGTCACGGTTTGACGCTGGGCCACCACGAACTGTGCCGCTCCTGTCGGGAACCCATCAGTGCGAGTGACAAAACCTCGGCCCTGTATGAAAAGGGGGTCAGTTGCCCCAAGTGCCACGACCATCGAACAGACGTTCAAAAGCAGGGTGCCAGACAGCGGCAGCGGCAGGTTGAACTCGCCGCCAAACGGCAGCAACCCCACATTGGTGCCAAGCTGGCACTTAAACGCGACCCTGGCTAGAGCCCCAGCCGGGCACGGGCACCCATGTACTCACGCGTGAGCTGGGCCACATAGGCAGCGGTGCTTTGCACCTTGCTGACGGCACCAATACCCTGACCGCAGCCCCAGATGTCTTTCCAGGCCTTGGATTTGTCCCCCCCGAAATTCATTTTGCTGGGATCACTCTCGGGCAGGTTGTCCGGGTCCATGCCGGCATTGCGGATGCTCGGTGCCAGGTAGTTGCCATGCACGCCGGTGAACAGGTTGCTGTAGACGATGTCGTCCGAGTTGCTGTCCACGATGGCCTGTTTGTAGGCCTCGGAGGCACGGGCCTCTTCGGTCGCAATGAAGGCCGAGCCAATATAGGCAAAGTCAGCGCCCATGGCTTGCGCAGCCAGAACGGCGTCGCCCGTGGAGATGGCACCCGACAGCGCAATGGGGCCGTCAAACCACTGGCGGATTTCCTGAATCAGTGCAAACGGACTCTTTACACCCGCATGTCCCCCCGCACCGGCCGCCACGGCAATCAGGCCGTCAGCACCCTTTTCGATCGCCTTGCGTGCGTGTTTGTTGTTGATGATGTCATGCAGCACCACGCCACCGTAACTATGGGCTGCAGCGTTGATGTCCTCCCGTGCGCCCAATGAGGTGATGATGATGGGCACCTTGTATTTCACGCACAGTGCCATGTCGTGTTCCAGCCGGTCATTGCTCTTGTGCACGATCTGGTTGATGGCAAACGGCGCGGCAGGCTTGTCGGGATGGGCTTTGTTGTATGCGGCCAGCGCCTCGGTGATTTCAATCAACCACTCTTCCAGTTGCTCGGCAGGCCGCGCGTTCAGGGCGGGCATGGCGCCCACGACACCGGCGATGCACTGCGCGATCACCAGCTTGGGGTTGCTGATGATGAAGAGCGGTGAGCCAATGATGGGGAGTGGCAGCTTATTCAGGGGCGCGGGCAGCTTGGACATGGTGTCTTTCTGGAAAATCAACAGGATTTAAGCGTTTTAGTAACAAAATTGGGCATTAGCCCTCGTCGGCATTGCGTAAGCAGCTATTAATTTAATAGCAACCTCCTTCGATGCTAATGACGATCAGAACGCGTCCAGCGCCATGGCGGTCACGCTGTCGGCACCGTCCACAATGCTGTCGCGAATGCCGGGTGCCTTGCTGAGCAGGTGATCCGCATAAAAGCGCGCGGTGACGATTTTGGCTTTCATGAAACCCGCGTCCACGCCGGCTTTGAGCTCGTCCTGCGCCACCAGCAGGGCACGCGCCAGTTGCCAGCCCGCCATCAGGTTCCCGGCCAGCATGAGGTAAGGCACGCTGCCTGCAAACACGGCGTTGGGCGATGCTTTCGTTGCACCCGCAGGGGGCTTCATGCCATCCACAACAAAGTTCACCACGTCCACGAAGGCTTCGCGTGCGGCCTTGAGGCGCCGGGCAACAGCCAGCGCGTCGGCACTGCCATTTTTGAGCAGTTCGGTTTCGGTAGCTTCAATCTGCGCGGCAATCGCTTTGGCAGTCTGCCCACCATCACGTGCGGTCTTGCGGCCCACCAGGTCGTTCGCCTGAATGGCGGTGGTGCCCTCATAAATGGTCAAAATTTTGGCATCCCGGTAGTACTGCGCGGCACCGGTTTCTTCAATAAAACCCATGCCGCCGTGCACCTGCACGCCCAGCGAGGTCACTTCAAGGCTCATCTCGGTGCTGTAGCCCTTGACCAATGGCACCAAGTATTCGTAGAAGGCGGCGTTCTGTTTGCGCACATCCGGCTCGGGGTGATGATGCGCTGCGTCATAAGCGGCGGCAGCCACCGATGACATGGCGCGGCAGCCTTCGGTGTAGGCGCGCATGGTCATGAGCATGCGGCGCACATCAGGGTGGTGGATGATGGGCGCGCTGGCTGCCATAGAGCCATCCACCGGGCGACTTTGCACACGGTCACGTGCAAACTGTGCGGCCTTCTGGTAGGCCCGTTCGGCAATGGCGATACCCTGCATGCCCACGGCATAGCGGGCGGCGTTCATCATGATGAACATGTATTCCAGGCCCCGGTTTTCTTGCCCGACCAGATAACCCACGGCACCGGGTCCGGTGCCATTCACGTCTTTCGCCGCCGTGCCGTCGCCAAACTGCAACACGGCGGTAGGCGAAGCCTTGATCCCCATCTTGTGCTCGATGCTCACGCAATGCACGTCGTTGCGCGCACCCAGAGAACCATCTTTGTTCACCATGAACTTGGGGCAAACGAACAGGCTGATGCCTTTCACGCCCTCAGGCGCACCCACCACGCGCGCCAGCACCAGATGGACGATGTTCTCGGCCATGTCGTGCTCGCCATAGGTGATGAATATCTTGGTGCCAAATACTTTGTAGCTGCCGTCGGGTTGTGGCTCGGCACGCGTGCGCACCATGGCCAGATCAGAGCCAGCCTGCGGTTCGGTCAGGTTCATGGTACCGGTCCATTTGCCGCTGACCAGGTTTTCAAGATAGGTCGCCTTGAGGTCGTCGGAGCCCGCTGTCAACAAGGCCTCAATCGCGCCATCACTCAACAAGGGGCACAGCGCAAAACTCATGTTGGCGCTATTCACCATCTCGATACAGGCTGCACCAATCGTTTTGGGCAAACCCTGGCCGCCAAATTCGGCCGGGTGTTGCAGCCCCTGCCAGCCACCCGCTGCAAACTGGCGAAAGGCCTCTTTGAACCCGGGCGTGGTGGTGACCACACCCTCTTTCCAGCTTGAAGGGTTCTTGTCGCCCTCCCAGTTGAGCGGACTCAGCACACTCTCATTGAATTTGGCAGCCTCTTCGAGCACCGCCTGCGCCGTGTCAAAACCCGCATCTTCAAAACCCGGCATTTGCGCAATGGTGTCGATTTGTGCCAAATGCCGGATGGTGAACAACATGTCTTTGACGGGGGCCAGGTAACTCATTTTTGTCTCCAGATACAAAAAAGCCGTCCATCTTGCACACGGGCTAACAGAACGGCTGGGAAACGGCTGGGGTTCGTGAGGTGTCGGGCCTCACGGCAGCCTGCTACAACGCGGCAACCAGCTCCGGCACCGCCACGAACAGATCCGCCTCCAGGCCATAGTCGGCCACCGAGAAGATCGGTGCTTCGGGGTCCTTGTTGATCGCCACGATCACTTTGGAATCTTTCATGCCGGCCAGATGTTGAATGGCTCCGCTGATGCCACAGGCGACGTACAACTGGGGGGCAACAATCTTGCCAGTCTGGCCCACTTGCCAGTCGTTGGGGGCATAACCCGCGTCCACCGCAGCGCGGCTGGCACCCATGGCGGCACCGAGTTTGTCAGCCAGTGGTGTCATGACTTCAGTGAATTTCTCGCTCGAACCCAAGGCCCGTCCACCCGAGACGATGATCTTGGCGGCTGTGAGTTCGGGGCGGTCATTGCGCGCAATTTCACTGCCGACAAACGCAGCCTGGGTGCTGGCGGCAACAGCGCTCAGGGTCTCAACCACCGCAGCGCCACCAACAGCCGCTACCGGATCAAAACCCGTGGTGCGAACGGTGACCACCTTGGTGGCGTCAAGACTTTGCACGGTGGCGATGGCGTTACCCGCGTAGATCGGACGCTCAAAGGTGTCGGGGCTGTCCACTTTGGTGATGTCCGAGATCTGGCCGACATCGAGTTTGGCAGCCACACGTGGTGCGATGTTTTTGCCAGACGCAGTTGCGGCAAACAGGATGTGGCTGTAACCCGCGGCAATGGCCAAAACCTGGGCCGCCATGTTTTCAGCCAGGCCGTGCGCAAACCCGGCGTCTTCTGCATGCAGTACCTTGGCCACTCCCGTAATTTGGGCAGCGGCCGCAGCGGCGGCACCGGCGTTGGCACCCGCAACCAGGATGTGCACGTCACCACCACACTGGAGGGCGGCCGTGACCACGTTCAGGGTTGCGGGCCGGATGGCAGTGTTGTCATGTTCAGCAATAACAAGTGAGGTCATTTTTTTAATTCCTGATTCAAATTACTTTTGCTTCGTTCCTGAGCTTGGCAACCAGCGTGGCCACGTCTGGCACCTTGATGCCGGCGCTGCGCTGGGGCGGCTCTTTCACGCTCAAGGTCTTGATATGCGGTGTGACGTCAACACCCAGATCGGCTGGCTTGACAATGTCCATCTGTTTTTTCTTGGCCTTCATGATGTTGGGCAAGGTCACATACCGGGGCTCATTCAGGCGCAAGTCCGTGGTGATCACGGCCGGCAAGGTGAGTGAAATGGTTTCCAGCCCGCCATCCACCTCACGGGTCACCCTGGCTTTTCCATCAACAACCTCGACCTTGCTGGCGAACGTGGCTTGCGGCAGATCACACAGGGCAGCGAGCATTTGACCGGTCTGGTTGCAGTCATCGTCAATCGCCTGCTTGCCCAGAATAATCAGGCCGGGCTGCTCTTTTTCGACCAATGCCTTGAGCAGCTTGGCAACGGCCAAAGGCTGCAGCTCCTCTGTGGTTTCGACCAAAATCGACCGATCGGCACCAATGGCCATGGCAGTGCGCAAGGTTTCCTGGCATTGCGTCACACCGCAAGACACGGCAATGATCTCGGTGGCAACGCCTTTTTCCTTCAGGCGTACAGCCTCTTCAATGGCGATCTCGTCAAACGGATTCATGCTCATCTTGACGTTGGCGATGTCCACACCACTGGCGTCAGACTTGACGCGCACTTTCACGTTGTAGTCCACCACACGTTTAACGGCTACCAAAACCTTCATTGTTGAAACTCCATTGAATGGTTAATTTGTTACTGGGCAAAGTCTGCCAATTTTAAGTCGTCGCCAACTGCGCGAAGTTCACTGGGGCGACAAGTCATCGAATCAAAGCGACGAGTTTACAGCAAAATAGAACGATCGTGCTTTTTTATGAAAACAGCTGGGTGATGAACACACCGGCCTGGTGCCCGCCGCGCCGCAGTTGCCCGACTGGCGGGCGGGCGAATCCGGGTAAACATGGGCCATGCATGCAGCCAATTTCCATTACGATTAAGTATTGTGATAAAACAAACTTGGAGTCTCCTGAATGAAACGAATTGTCCTGTCCACACTTGCCGCTGCGGCCCTTTTCCCGGGCCTCGCCAGCGCCCAGACTGTGTTGACCGTTTCGAGCTGGTTGCCTGCCACGCACACGCTCAGCGTGGCACAAAAGGATTGGTGCGACCTGCTCGAGAAAAACACCACCGGCAAGATGAAATGCAACATCCTGCCCCGCGGCGTTTCCGCCCCTCCTGGCACCATGGACGCGGTCAAGAACGGCCTGGCTGACGTGTCATACACGGTGCATGGTTATACGCCGGGGCGTTTTGTCTACACGCAGATGGCTGAGTTCCCGTTTCTGGGTGAGTCGTCCGAGCCCATCTCGGTCGCGTTCAACCGTGTGGCATCCAAATACCCGCAATTCGGTGCAGAACACCAGGGCGTGAAAGTCATCAGCTATTTCACCCACGGCCCCGGCATTGTGTTCAATACCAAGCGCCCCATCACCAAAGTTGAAGATCTTGCCGGTCTCAAGTTCCGTGTCGGCGGCGGCATGGTCAACGAAGTTTCCAAATCACTGGGCATGAACGTCACACTCAAGCCGGCAACCGATTCCTATGAATTGCTGTCGGGCGGTGTGATGGACGGCACGCTGTTTCCGGCCGAATCAACCGAGTCGTTCAAGATCGACAAGATCATCAAGCATGCAACCTTCTTCCCCGGTGGCCTGTACAACACCAGCTTCGTGTTCATGATCAACCAAGCCCGGTACGACAAATTTACCGCCGACGAGAAAAAAGCCGTGGATGCCATTTCCGGCGAAGTTGCAGCGCGCCTATTTGGCCGTGGCTGGGACAAGGTGGACCGTCGTGGCATTGCGCTCATGCAGGCCAATGGCGTTCAAATTGTGAAAGCCGATGCCAAATTTGTTGCCGAGGTGAAAAGCAGAACGGCCGGTCTGGAGGCCAAGTGGGTCAGTGATGCGCAGGCCAAGGGGCTCAAAAATGCAGCCGGGGTGCTTGCCGAGTTCCGCGCCGAAATTGCCAAACAACAGAAATAGACAGCCTTCAAACCCGGCCTGAACCAGCTCACCCCGGTGCGGCTCTCATGCACAATGAGAGCCGCGTTCTGGTTTTGATGGGTGGGGTTGTTTGCTAAGGATGTCTGTGAAAAAATTGCTTGAGACTGTCTGCGGCCTGCTGGCTGGAACGGCCCTGTTTGCCATCATGGCCCTGACGTTTTTTGATGTGGGGGGCCGCAAACTGCTGGCCAGCTCGATACCCGGCTCCCTGGAACTGACTGAGCTCCTGATGGTGGTGGTCATTTTTGCAGCCATGCCACTGGTATCCCTGCGCGGGGAACATGTCGTCTTCGACTCGCTGGACGCTTATCTGCCGCCCGCACTGCGCACAATTCAGGCGGCCCTGGTTCATCTTCTGTGTGCCACTGCCTTGTTGGGGGTGGGTTGGTTGATGTGGAAAACGGGTCAGCAATTCATGGCAAATGGCGACACCACCGCCCAACTGGGGGTTCCCAAAGCCCCCTTTATTTTTGGCATGGGCGTACTGTGTGGCGTGACCGGCCTGGTTCATCTGGGCTTGATCATCAAGCCGGCGGTGGCACTGGCCGATGGTGAAGGAGTCGCCCTGTGATCGAAGCACTTCTTGGCTTCGTCGCCATATTCGTACTGGCCCTGCTTCGCTTCCCGCTGGCACTGGCCATGGGCGCTGTCGGCGTAACCGGCATTGGCCTGGTCCGTGGCTGGGAGCCAGCCCTGGCCAGTACGGCCCAGGTGGTTTACGAAACAGGTTTTGCCTACACCCTCTCCGTTATCCCGCTATTCATTCTGATGGGCAACTTTGTCGCCCGCGCAGGTCTGGCGCACGAGCTGTTTGAGGCGGCCTACGCGTTTGTCGGCCACGTGCGGGGGGGCCTTGCCCATGCCACGATCGCCGCCTGCGCCGGTTTTGGCGCCATTTGCGGCTCCTCCATTGCCACGGCCGCGACCATGAGCAAGGTCGCCTACCCACCCATGAAAAAGCTGGGCTACAGCGATTCCCTGTCTACCGGCGTCATTGCGGCGGGTGGCACATTGGGCATCATGATTCCACCCAGCACCATCATGGTGATCTACGGCATCATCACCGAGACCAACATCGGCAAACTGTTTGCTGCAGGGGTGATTCCCGGCCTGCTGACGGCGTTGTTGATGATGGTCGCCGTCTGGTACATCACGGGCAAAGACCCCGAACATGCACCTGCAGGCGAGCGGACGTCGTGGCCGAACCGCTGGAAGGCGCTGCGCAACATCTGGGGTGTCTCGCTGCTGGTCGTGGTGGTGCTGGGTGGCATTTACGGCGGCGTTTTCACGGCAACCGAAGGCGCGGGCTTTGGTGCAGCCGGTGCCTTCCTGTTCGCCTGGGCACGGCGGCGCCTGACATGGGCAACGCTGTTTCAGGTGCTGGTCGAATCGGCTCGCACCACAGCCATGCTGTTCATGCTGCTGATCGCAGCCACGATATTCGCCAACTTCATCAATTTCACCTCCATGCCAGGAGACCTCAAGGAGTGGATCACCCACATGGGTTTGTCGCCCTTGATGATCATTGCCGCCATGATGGTCATCTACGTGATCCTGGGAACCGTGATGGAAGAGCTCACCATGGTGCTGTTGACCATCCCGCTGTTCTTTCCGATCGTGACCGCACTGGGTTTCGATCCGGTCTGGTTTGGCGTGCTGATCGTGATGATTGTGCAAATCGGCCTGATCTCACCACCGGTGGGCATGAACATGTTTGTGATGAATGCCTTGTTGCCCGGCGTCGGCCTGCGCAGCATTTTCCGCGGCTGCTGGCCTTTCGTGGTGGTGATGGTCGTCGTGCTGGCGCTGTTGATTATCTTCCCCGGGTTGAGCCTGTGGCTGCCTTCCCTGATGAGTTGATTCAATCCGGCGGGTTCAAAACCTGGGTGGGCCGCTGAGGCGTCGGCATGCGAATGCCGTGCTCGCGCAGGGCCTTGAGAATCGACAGGTTAATCAGCGAGCGCAGGTTGAGCTGCCCATTCTCGGGGTCAGATATCCAGTAGCCCAGCGTGAACTCCAGTCCGTCCAGGGTGAAACTGGATAAGGCTGCGGCGGGCACGGGCTCACGCAGCACCCGTTCATGCGCCAGCGCAGCCGACTCCAGAATCCGGGTAACCAGATCCACATCGCTGTCATACGGCACCAGCACCACGGTAGATTGCCACAACTGCCGGTCCATCAGGGAGAGGTTTTCAACCCGCTGGGTAATGAACATCTCATTGGGAACAATGGACTCGCGCCCGGTCAGCGAGCGGATCACGGTGTACCGCGCATTGATGTCCGTGATCATGCCTTCAAAATTGTCCACCCGCACGTTGTCGCCGATGCGCACACTTCGCTCGGCCAGCATCACAAATCCGCTGACATAGTTGGCCGCCACCTTTTGCAGGCCAAAACCAATACCGACACCAATCGCGCCGCCCAGAACCGACAGGGCGGTGAGGTCAATACCCACCGCAGACAAGGCCAGCAACAAGCCGACGAACATCAACAAGGCACGTGTCGCATTGCTGATTGCCTTGCGAAGTGAGAGCTGTCCGCCGGTTGCCGTGCGCAGCAACCGGGATTCAATCCCCGCAGAAATCCACAGCGTGATGATGAGCACCGCCCCGGCCGTCAACGCACCCTCAATGACGTTGCGCACCGACAGGGTCGACCCGCCCACCTTCCATTTGATGTCATCGAGCTCATCGAGCAGGATGGGCAACAGGCCGCTGACCCACAACACCATCACCAGCCACGCCAGCCACGATATCGTCCGCTCCAGCGCGCGCACCACAGGCGCCTCCTGAAAGGCCGCCTGCAGCACCTTGACCCCCACCCGTATCACCACCAGAGACACCAGAACCGGAATGGCAATCTTGAACACCACCACCGGCAGCCACACCGCGACCAGCGCCCGGGCACCCAGGGCCAGGCACAGCAACACCATCGGAAACATCACGCCGTCAATAATCTTGCGGCCGAACCAGATCGACGTGGGGTTGGTTGAACGGACCCCACTTCGTACCAGCCACACCAGACCCCAGGCCAGGCCCACACACATCAGCAACACAGCCAATTCAGCCAGGGTGGTGGGATGCTTGAGGGCAGTCACCCACTCGGAAAAGTCGTCGATGGGAGGCGCGGTCATTCGAAGAATCCTTGTTTAAACATCGGCCAACACCCGCAAATGGGCCTCCACGCTGCGGCCCAGGGCGCTCAGGTTATAGCCCCCTTCCAGGCAGGACACGATCCGTTTTTGGGCGTGGCGTGCCGCAACCTCCTTGATGCGATGCGTAATCCAGGCGTAATCCTGCTCCACCAGACCCATCTGGCCAAGATCGTCTTCACGATGTGCATCAAACCCTGCGCTGATGAAAATCATGTCCGGCCGATGGGCTTCCAGACGGGGAATCCAGTGGGTGTCGATCAGTTCGCGCACAGCCACTCCCCGGGTGTAAGCCGGAACCGGCACATTCACCAGATTATTGGCGTCCGATTGCGCGCCACCATAGGGATAAAACGGATGCTGAAAGAAGCTCACCATCAAAATCCGCTCATCACCGGCCACGATGTCTTCAGTGCCATTGCCGTGGTGTACATCAAAATCCACAATCGCCACACGCTCAAGGCCATGGCGCGCCAACGCATATCGGGCCGCAATGGCGACGTTGTTGAAGAAGCAAAAACCCATGGCCTTGTCGCGGCAGGCATGGTGGCCTGGCGGGCGCACCGCGCAAAACGCATTCTCAAGTTCACCCGCCATCACGGCATCGGTTGCCGCCAGCGCGGCCCCGGCCGCACGCAGCGCAGCATCCCAGGTGTAGACATTCATGGACGTATCGGGATCGACCTGGGTGTGGGTCGGGCCGCCGGCCCGGATGTCTTCTTTGAGGCTGTCGCCCAGGCCCCTGATGGCGGCGATGTGCAGGCGGCCATGCGCCAATTCGAGGTCTGCCAGGGACGCCACAGGGGCCTCATACCGCGCCAGCGCATCCCCCACCCCGCTGATCAGCAGCCGGTCTTCGATGGCATCAAGCCGCTCGGGGCATTCGGGATGGCCCTGGCCCATTTCATGTTTCCAGCAATCACGGTGGGTAAAGTATCCGGTCTTGTTCACGCGGTCGCCTGTGTCTCGAAAATTTCGGGTAACGTCATGCCATGAATCCACAACAAAAGCTTCACGAACTCATTAATCAGCTTAACACGGTCATTGTCGGCAAACCCGCCCAGATTCAGGACTGCGTGGCCTGCCTGCTGGCCGGCGGGCACCTGCTGATCGAGGACGTCCCCGGCGTCGGCAAAACCACCCTGGCGCACGCACTGGCCAAAACATTCGGACTGCAGTTCTCCCGGGTTCAGTTCACCTCGGACCTGATGCCCAGCGACCTGTCTGGCGTGTCCATTTACGAGCGTGGCAAGCAAGCGTTTGTCTTCCATCCCGGCCCGATCTTCGCGCAAATCCTGCTGGCTGACGAGATCAACCGGGCCAGCCCGAAAACCCAGAGCGCCCTGCTGGAGGCCATGGAAGAAAAGCAGGTCACCGTCGAAGGCGAAACCCGGCCCCTGCCCTCGCCCTTCTTTGTGATTGCAACCCAGAACCCGCATGACCAGTTGGGCACTTACGCGCTGCCCGAGTCGCAGCTGGACCGCTTTTTGATGCGTATTTCATTGGGCTACCCGGACCGGGTGGCCGAGCGCGAACTGCTGACGGGCCGGGACCGGCGCGACATGGTCGAAGGCCTGCAGGGCTTGCTCACCCCGGCCGAGCTGCAGCACCTGCAGCAAGCCGTGCTCGGTGTTCACGCCGCCGCGCCGCTGCTGAACTACGTGCAGGATTTGATTGCCGCCACCCGCTCGGGCCAGTGGTTTTTGCAGGGTTTGAGCCCGCGCGCCGGCATCGCCGTGATTCGCGCCGCCAAGGCCCAGGCCTTGCTCAGCGGGCGTGATTATGTGGCCCCGGATGACGTGCAGGCCATCCTGCCGCAAACCGTGGCCCACCGGCTGATTCCCGCAGGCGACGCAGGCCGGGGCTCGGCGGAACAGGTGCGCGCCATGGTTGAGGCCGTGCCGCTGCCCTAGTCATGGCTCACCCCCGAAGCGCCTTCGCACGCGTATGGAATCCCATAACGCTGGTGCAGGTACGGTTTCGCCAGTGGTGGCAAGCCCGCCTGCCGCTGCGCGACACCACCACGCTGACCCAGCGCAACGTCTACATCCTGCCAACCCGTCCCGGGTTCATGCTGGGGGCCACGCTGGCGGTTTTGCTGGTTGCATCGATCAACTACCAGCTCAATCTGGGTTACCTGCTGACCTTCCTGCTGGCCGGCAGTGCCGTGGTGGGCATGCATGTCTGCCACGGCACACTGCGTGGAATTACTATGAATTTGATAGCTACTGACGCATGTTTTGCGGGGGCTAACGCCACAATTGGCATCAATATCCATGGCAACCGGGGTAGTGTTCGCTACGGCATCGGCCTGAGCGTCCTGGGGTCCCGTCACTGGGTCTGGACCGACGTGCCCGGGCAGGGCAGCGCCACGGTTCACGTGGCGTTCAAACCGGCGCAGCGTGGCCTGCACCGGGTACCCACCCTCACCGCCGAGACCCGCTTTCCCCTGGGCACCTTCCGCGTCTGGACCGTCTGGCGGCCTGCAGCCAAGGTGTGGGTGTATCCCGCGCCGGAAGCGCATCCACCACCACTGCCTGCGGGCGAGCCCCGCTCGGGTGGTGCGGCCAGCGCCCGGCGTCAGTCCAGTGGTGAATTTGAGGGCGTGCGCGCCTACCAGAGGGGTGATCCACTCAAGCTGATCGTCTGGAAAAAAGTCGCCAAAGCCGATGAACTGGTGAGCCGAGACGCGCAGCAAGTGCAACGTTTTGAGCTTTGGCTGGACCATGCCCACACCGGTACCACCAGCCCCGAACTGAAGCTCTCCCGCCTGTCCGCCTGGGTGTTGCAAGCCGAAAAAATGGGGCTGGATTACGGCCTGCGCCTGGCCGGTCAAGACCTTGCACCGTCTCATGGCGAGGCGCACAAAAAGCGCTGCCTTGAAGCGCTGGCGCTGGCCTGACACCCCACCACGCTGCGTTAGATGCTGCTGCACCGCCTCAACAACCTGCCACGCGACAGCCGGGACACCCTGTTCCTGCTGGCCGTGATCGCCTGGGTCATCCTGCCGCAGGTCAGCAACCTGCCTCTGTGGTGCAGCCTTCTGGCCGCAGGCGTGCTGGTCTGGCGCGGCTGGCTGGCCGTCACAGGGCGGCCTCTGCCGTCACGCTGGTGGCTGGCCGTGTTGCTGGTGCTAACCATCAGCGCCACCTTGTTCACACACCGCACCGTGCTCGGGCGCGACGCCGGGGTGACGCTGATTGTGGTGCTGCTGACGCTCAAGACGCTGGAGCTGCGCGCCCGGCGTGACACCTTTGTGGTGTTCTTCCTGAGCTTTTTCACGATGCTCACCAACTTCTTTTTCTCCCAGTCGCTGCTCACCGCAGCGGCCATGCTGATCGCCCTGCTGGGGCTGCTGACGGCACTCGTCAACACCCACATGCCGGTTGGCAAGCCGCCGTTGATTCAGGCGGCTAAAACAGCCGGATGGATGGCCTTGCTGGGTGCCCCCATCATGGCAGTGCTGTTCCTGCTGTTCCCGCGTCTGGCACCGCTGTGGGGCATCCCGAACGACGGCATGGCCGGGCGCAGCGGCCTCTCCGCCAGCATGCAGGTGGGCACCATTGCGACCCTGGCGCTGGACGACAGCATTGCCCTGCGTGTGCGCTTCGAGGGCCTGCGCCCGCGGCAAGCCGAGATGTATTTCCGCGGGCCGGTGCTGTCCACCTTTGACGGTCGCGAGTGGCGCCCCCTGCGGTCGGGCTTTCCCGCCCGCATGCAGTTGCCCGCCGACCTGCAGACCACGGGCCCGGCCGTGCGTTACCAGGTCACGCTGGAGCCCAATAACCGCCCCTGGCTGCTGGTGCTGGATGCGGTGGCCAGCAAACCCGTTTTGGCGGGTTATGACATGCTCATGACGCCCGATCTGCAATGGATGACAGACCGGCCCATTGCCGACATCGTGCGTTACACGGCGCAAAGCCATGTCGAATTTCGCCACGGCCCGCTGCGCCAGACCGCCGGCTTGCAAGACTTCATCGACCTGCCACCCGGCTTTAACCCCCGCACACTGGCGCTGGCCGCCGAGATACGGCGCGACCCCCGCTACGCCGTGGCCAAAGCGCCGGAGCTGATTGACGCCGTCATGGCACGCCTGCGCACGGGCGGCTACGGCTACACGCTGGACCCTGGTGTGTTCGGCCAGCACACGGCCGATGAATTCTGGTTTGACAAAAAGGAGGGCTTTTGCGAACACATCGCCTCCAGCTTCGTGGTCCTGATGCGCGCGCTGGACCTGCCCGCCCGCATCGTCACCGGTTATCAGGGCGGCGAGGTCAATGCCGTCGACGGCTTCTGGATCGTGCGCCAGCGCGACGCCCACGCCTGGGCCGAGGTGTGGGTGGCCGGCCAGGGCTGGGTTCGGGTGGACCCCACGTCGGCGGTGGCGCCGGGGCGTACCGGCAGCTTTGCGCGGCTGCAGGCGCCTCAGGGCATTTTCACCAGCGCCCTGATTGGTGTCGTCAGCCCGGCGTTTGCACTGAACCTGCGTGCGATGTGGGACGCCCTGAACAACGGCTGGAACCAGTGGGTGCTGAACTACACCCAGAACAAGCAGCTCGACCTGTTGAAAAACATCGGGTTCGAGGCCCCCGGCTGGGAAGACCTGGGTTACCTGCTGATTGGCATCATCGTGGGCTTGAGCCTGCTGGGCGCGGCCTGGACACTGTGGGAGCGCAGCCGCCACGACCCCTGGCTGCGCCTGCTGGACAAGGCCGCCCGGCAGCTTCACAAGTCAGGGCTGGTGCTGCCACCCAACAGCGGGCCACGGCACATGGCCCGTTTGCTGCTGGACCGTTACGGCCCAACCCACACCCAGGCGCGGGTCGTTCACGACTGGCTGCTGCGCCTGGAGCGGTTTCGCTACGCACCGGCAGGCACCAATCCGGGCCTGCCCCGGCTGGTTACACTGCAGCGCGAATTCAATCAAATCAGCTGGCCCACGTGAACTCCTCATCTTTCCCGCTCCTCCCCCTTATCCGGGTTGCTACTATTTTGATAGCCGCTTGCGCATTGTTGACGGGGGCTGAGGCCAAAAATAGCTCAAAAAAGAAGTCGACTGCAACCAAAAAGGCAGCCGCCGCCAGTCCGCAAGGCCCGGCCTATGCCACCCGTGAAGACGTCATGCGGGTGGCCGATGACATCGCCGCGCGGCGCGACCTGGATCCCGTCTGGGTCCGCCAGGCCATTGCACAGTCTTATTACCTGCCGCAAATCGCCCGTTTTATCCAGCCGCCACCGGTGGGCACGGTCAAAAACTGGCGGGTTTACCGCAGCCGCTTCATCGATTCCGTGCGCATCAACGCCGGGGTGAAGTTCTGGCGCGCCAATGCCCAGACGCTGGAGCGGGCCGAGCTGGAATACGGCGTGCCGGCGGAAATCATCGTCGGCATCATCGGTGTGGAGACCATTTACGGCCAGCAGATGGGCAGCTTTCGGGTGATGGACGCACTCACCACACTGTCGTTCGACTTTCCGAAATCACACCCCCGCGCCGCCGAGCGCAGTGAGTTTTTCAAAGGTGAGCTGGAACAATTCTTGAGCCTCACCAGCCGCACCGGTACCGACCCCTTTGCCCTGCGCGGCAGCTTTGCCGGGGCCATGGGCATGCCCCAGTTCATGCCGTCAAGCTGGGCCAGGTACGCGGTGGATTTTGACGGCGACGGCAAGGTTGATCTTTTCAACAGCCCCGCCGATGTGATTGGCTCGGTGGCCAGTTATTTCAAGTCTTTTGGCTGGCAGCGTGGCATGCCCACCCACTACCCGGTAACGTTTGACCTGACAAAACTGGACAAGGAAGCCCTGCTGGCCCCCGACATCCTGCCCACCTTCAGCGTGGCCGCGTTTCAGGCCAGGGGTGTGGTTCTGGACGGTGCTGCCCTGCAACACACCGGCCCGCTGGCCCTGGTGGAAGTGCAAAACGGCGACGCCGAGCCCAGCTACATTGCCGGCACCGAAAACTTCTACGTCATCACCCGCTACAACTGGAGCAGCTACTACGCCCGGGCCGTGATCGATCTGGGGCGTGAGGTGTCAGCAGCCAGAACACCCTAGACGGTGTGCTGTCGCAGCCACTGAATCAGTTCGTCAATTGGCATGGGTTTGGCGATCAGGTAGCCCTGCACGGCATCGCAACCCAGATCCCTCATGAGTTCAAGTTCCGCCTGGGTTTCCACCCCTTCGGCCACAGTGACAAGCTCCAGCTTGCAGGCCATGTCCATGCTGCTTTCCAGAATCGCATGCGCGGCAGAATCTTTTGAGCCGCGGCTGACAAAGCTGCGATCCAGCTTCATTTCCGTGAACGGGATGCGCCCGAGTTGTTCGAACGACGAATAGCCAATGCCAAAATCGTCAATTGACAGGCCAAAACCCTTCAACCGCAGACGTGTCAACACATCCAGCGCAATCGCCATGTCTTTGGCAACACCGGTTTCGGTCACTTCCAGAATAATGTCGGCGGGTACCAGCTTGACCGCCAGCACAGACTGCAACATCAGGTCCGGCAGGTTCAGGTCGTCCAGCCACATGGCCGACAGGTTCACGGATATCTTGAGTGGAAAACCCGCCGCGTGCAGCCGGGCCCCCTCTTTGAGTGCCTTGGCCACCAGGACTCTGGACAATTCGCCGATGATCCCCTCCCGTTCGGCCACAACAATGAACAGATCGGGGGGCACGTAGCTGCCGTCGGCTTGCCGCCAGCGCGCCAGTGCCTCGACCCCGACCGGCTCCAGCGTGCGGGCGTTGACCTTGGGCTGAAGCCAGACCGAAAACTCGTCAGCGGCAATACCGGCGCGGATCACCTCTGGTGTCGCGACAATGCCGCGCGATACCAATCGACGTTCAGCAGGCACGGCTGACGTGTTGCGCAGCAAGGCCTGCATCGCCTCGGGGGTGACGGGTTTATGAATTTGGCCCAGCACCGTCAGGCCCTGAAGCTCAGCGAGTTTGCGAACAGTAGTCAGGAGTTGGTCATTGGCACCACTCATCAGGATGAGCCCCCCGCGAAAACCACTTTGACCAAAGCGGCGAATCATCTCCACCCCGTCCATCTCCGGCATGGTCAGGTCACACACCACAACCTGCGGCGGCACCGTGCGCAGGTTCATCAACACAATCGCTTCGATGCCGTTGCGTGCTGTCACGATTTCTGCGACCCCGATACCGGCCAGTATCTGCTTCATTTGCATCAGCACAACCGGGTCGTCGTCGACCACCAGCACCGAAGCACTCACCGACCCACCGGAGGGCACCAATGGCGACGACACGGTTGCCGGGCCATCGTCAGGGACATTCAGCCTTGCCAGGCAGGCCTCAACCCGCTCAAGCGCCATCGACAGCCTGAGCAGCCAGTGCCCAACATTGTCGACCGCACCGACATGTACAGCCTGCTCAAGGGTCCGCGCCAGCTCGGCATAATGCATCGCACCAACCGTGAGTGCTGATGACCGTTGCCGGTGCATCTCGCGCAGCAGCGCTTCGGCGTCACCGGCCCGCGCGGCAAGCTCGCTCAGACCGGTTCGCGCCGCACTCAGGAAAGTTGAAATCAGGGCATGTGCTTGCGCCGGGTCGGTCTGGCCCAGCACCCGGGACAGTTGGTCAAGATCAAGGTCCAGATCAGGATCGGTATCCACAATCTTTGGCATGGGCATCATCGTGCGCGATGCAACACCCAGCCAACGCTCCAGCATCGCGGCCAGCCCCTCCAGCGCGATGGGCTTGGCCAAGAGGTCGTCCATGCCGGCGGCCAGGCAATGCAATCGTTCTTCGCCCATCACGGCGGCACTGAGGCCAATGATGGGAATATGGCCACCACGCGTTTTCTCCCGCAAACGCACCGTGCGGGTCAGCTCCAGGCCATCGAGCAGCGGCATGTCCAGGTCAGTCAAAATCAGGTCATACCGCGCAGCACGCCAACTGGCTATCGCAGCGGCACCATCACTCACGACATCCACCTTGCACCCCAGGCTGGCCAGCTGCAGCTTCAGTACCGCCTGGTTCGGCACATAGTCCTCTGCCACCAGCACACGCGCAACAGCTCCATTCACCCTCGGCGCGACCAGATGGGGTACGGCCAGACCTGATTTTCGAACTCCGGCCGCCGCTCCAGGGGCCTGCACCAGGTCAACCCAAAAAGTACTGCCTTCGTCGACACGGCTCTCGTAACCGATGGATCCGCCCATCGCGGTAACCAGGCTTTTGGTGATCACCAGCCCGATACCCGTACCCTCCACCGTACCGCGCTCGGCACCCAGCCGGTCGAACGCTGAAAACACGCGGCTGGCCTGATCGCCAGGGATTCCGAAGCCCGTATCCTTGAACAGGAAGCGCACGAGTGACTCGCTCTTTTCGCCGTAGGTTCGAACCTGTCTGACACAGCTGACCCGCACCGTGCCATCCTTGCGGTTGTATTTGATCGCGTTGGACAGCAGATTGATGATAATCTGACGCAGCCGGACTGCATCGGCCATCACCATGGCATTGCGGGCATCACCGCCGGCGTAAACGATGCGAATACCCTGTTTGGCCGCCAGCGTGGCAACCATTGACAGACTCTCGTTGATGACGGCTTCAACCGGCACCCGTGAAATCGTCAACTCCAGATGGCCCGACTCAACCCGGCCCAGGTCAATCAGATCATCCACCAGTGACAGCAGGTGCTGTCCGGCATGTTCAATTTCGGTGGCGTCGTCTACCGCCGCCTGCGACAACTGTGCGTCGGTACGCAGCATTTGCGAGAACCCCAGAATTGCATTCAATGGTGTTCTCAGTTCGTGGCTGACGCTGGCCACAAATGAACTCTTGGCACGATTGGCACGCTCGGCCTCATCCCTGGACAGCAACAACGCCTCTTCAGCCCGTTTGAGGTCCGTGATGTCGACACCAAAGCTGTAAAGAAGAGTTCCCACACCACCACGACCGTGCCCGATGACATGCGTCACCTGAAGATCCGTGCGTGACCTGTCGGACGTGGCTGCGTAATGGCGCTCGACGACTGTCCGTTCACCCTGCATCAAACCGGAAATATCACGCGCGTTTTGACCAAACCGCTCTTCACCAATGATGTCGCGCATGTGGCACCCGACAACCTGCTCTGCAGGCCTGCCAAACAACTTGGCCAGTCGCTCATTGACGTAGCTATAGATGAAGTTTTCGTCCATCACCGCGATAAAACCAGGAAAAGCGTCCATCAGTGCGCGCTGCTGGTCGTCACTGGCGTGCAGTGCTTCCAGCGCCCGGGTCTCGATGGTGATATCCCGAAAGCTCCACACCCGGGTTGACCGCACCGCGTCCTGCATGGGCACACTGCGGCGCTGCAACACCCGACCATCGCGAAGGACCAGACGATCTTCATGCGACACGGTCATGGCCAGAATCTCCGTGATGCGCTGCACCTCAAGGTCGGGATCGGCAAACAGTTTCCTGGCCGCAACAATCACCTCGGCACGCCCGGTAGCCGGTGCCTGCTCCCGTGGAATGCCCCACATCTCGAAGAATCGATCGTTGGCAAACAGTAACCGACCGTCCGGATCGTTCGCGTCGTAGGCAAACATGCCGTCGGTGGTGGTATTCAGGGTTCTGCGCAGGTTTTCCGCATTGGCAGAGAGTCGCTGGCGGCTGTCCTCCTGCTCGGTGATGTCGCGCGTCTTGATCACGACACAACGCACACCTGCGGTGTCTTCCGTATAGGGGTAGTAAGTCGTTTCGACGTAGGGGCCGGCCAGCCATGGTGCCTGTGCGATGCCACGCACAACGCGCAGTTCATGCTGCTCGAAGCACTCACGCATGGCACGCTGGCGTTCATCCGTCAACACCAATGGCATGATTTCAGACATGTGGCGACCAATCACGTTTTCACGCACCAGACCCAGGGTTCGGCACCAGGAATCGTTAACCATGCGGTAGACACCGTCCTCACCCACCACGCTGATCAACTCGGTGACCGAGTTGGCCACCAGCGCATAGGTTTGCAACGCCATCTCGGCCTGCCGGCGTACCGTGATGTCGGTCCACAGGCCAACCGACCCCAGGCTGTTGCCTCGCGAGTCGTAGATCGGCGTGGCGTTGTTGACGCAATGGCGTCGTGTGCCATCGGGACGGGTGATACTGATCTCGTATCCGCCTTTTTTACCGGTCTGGCGCCTGACAATCTCATCACGCAGAACCTGCAGGTCAGTGCCGCTGAAAAAGTCGAAGACGCTCCGGCCGATGATTTCTTCACGGGGCCGCCCCAGCAACGCACACATGGCCGGGTTGGCATCGGTGCTGACACCGTCAACACCGATGAACCAGAAGCCCTGCAAGGTTGTCTGCAGCAACAGGGCAAGCAGGTGATGCTTCTCGGCTAAAGCGGTTTCGCCGCGGATGCGATCGGTGATGTCCTGTACGGTGCCCACCATCCGGACAGCTTTCCCGGAAGAGTCAAATGTGACCTCTCCCAGGCCATGGACATCATGCACACTGCCATCGGGCCAACACACCCGGAAGATGAAATCATATGCGTTGCCACCACTTAACGCGGCCTGCAGCCGTTGCTCCAACCCTGGCAAGTCGTCAGGATGAACTCCCTGAATGAAAAGGGCATGGCTGGGTGGAACAACACCGGGTTTCAGGCCCCACAAACGAAAAACCTCATCCGACCACTGAAGCTCGCCCGACACCGCATCCCAGTCAAAACTCCCCAGATGGGCGATTTGTTCAGCCCGTCCCAGCCGCTGGTAACTACGCTCCAGCGAGTCTCGCCGTGTGGCCTCCGCAGCGCGCAGCACCACGTTTTCACGTACCGACCGGTGGGCACCCACCGCCGCCAGACCCACAAATAGAAAGAGCAGAAAAACTGCTGTGGCCATCGCTGAACTGACTTCTTGCCCCTGCCACAGCAAACGTGACATCAGGGCCACCAGGGCTGGCGTGCAAAACAGCAGCACCGCGGTGAAATCAAACGCATTGATCATCAGGGAGCCAATACAAATGGCAACCACTGCAAAGGTCAGAAAGGTTTGATGCGTCAAGTCGCCGGGTGGAAACAGCACCAGGCTTGCCAGCGCCCAGACCAGACCATGAGCGGCAAACAGCAGGCGGTGGCGCCACAACCAGACGTGATCACCAGGTGGCACAGTTGCAGCACGTCGCTGTGCACCCCCGACCAGTGCACGCACACCCAACACCAGGCCCAGGCAAACCAGCCAGACGGTCACCACGGCAGGCGCAACAACGCCGTAAAGAACCATGGCAACAACAAGTCCACTCACTGCGCCACCGACAAGGGACGCAGGGAAAACCGATGCGTGCAGACGCACCTGCTCATCCTTCATCAGAATGTCCTGCGCATCACCGACAGACCGGGTTTGTCGAGTTGTCATGTTCTCGACCACTGTACCCGACCTGTCGTCGCTCCGGCAAATCCGGAAATCAAATATTGCCGGAACCCGTTGCCGGTGGGTGGCCAGAAAGACCGGCTAGGAAGACGACGGAACCAGAAACTCCCGGCTGATGTGCATGCCCAGATCATTCACCCGGTCCAGGAACTGCGTGAGGTAGGCGTGCAAACCCGTGGCCAGGATTTCATCAATGCGCCCGTATTTGAGTTCGGCGCACAGCTTGCCCGCACGGCGGCGGGTTTCAGACGAGTCGTCGCTGGTCACCAGCGCGAGATTGGTAACCACGGCGTTCAGGCTGGCGTGAAGCGAGCGGGGCATGTCGGGCCGCAGAATCAGCAATTCGGCCACACGCTCGGGTTTGATCACATCACGATAGACCTTGCGATACACCTCGAAGCCCGAGACGCTGCGCAAAATGGCGCTCCAGTGGTAGAAGTCGTACTCCTGGTCTTTCTCGCTGGCAGCGCCGAAGAAGTCACTCTGCACGGCATGAAACTTGACGTCCACCAGGCGCGCGGTGTTGTCAGCCCGCTCCAGGAAAGTGCCCAGGCGCATGAAATACAGGGCCTCGTCCATCAGCATGGTGCCCACCGTCACGCCGCGTGACAGGTGCGAGCGGAACTTGACCCATTCAAAAAACTGCGAGGGGTCACGTTCGAACTCACCCGACTTGATCATGCGTTTGACTTCCAGCCAGGTGGTGTTCAGCGTCTCCCACACCTCGGTGGTGAGGGTGCCGCGCACGGCACGGGCATTTTCCCGGGCAGCCCCCAGGCAGGACATGATGCTGGAGGGATTGCTCTCATCCTTGACCATGAAGTCCATCACCGCGCCCGCCCTGATTTCGCCGTGAAGCTCGGTGTAGGCGGGCAGCAGCTCACTGATGCTGAGCAGGCCCTGCCAGCCCAGCAATGCCACCGCATCCGATTGCGGCAGGAGGGAGGTCTGGTAGTTCACGTCCAGCATGCGGGCGGTGTTCTCGGCCCGCTCGGTGTAGCGGGACATCCAGAAAAGGTGATCGGCGGTACGTGACAGCATTTAAACCTCCAGAATCCAGGTATCTTTGGTACCACCGCCCTGCGATGAATTAACCACCAGCGAGCCCTCTTTCAGGGCCACACGCGTCAGGCCACCGGGCACCATCTGTACGGTTTTACCGCTCAGCACATAGGGGCGCAGGTCAATGTGGCGCGGCGCAATGCCGCTTTCCACAAAGGTGGGGCAGCTCGACAGGCTGAGCGTGGGCTGGGCAATGTAGCCACTCGGGTTGGCCATCACCGCCTTGCGGAAGTCTTCGATCTCGGCCTTGGTGGCCGCCGGGCCCACCAGCATGCCGTAGCCACCGGCGCCATGCACTTCCTTGACCACCAGGTCTTTCAGATTGGCCAAGGTGTAGGCCAGGTCATCCTTGTTGCGGCACATGTAGGTCGGCACGTTGTTGAGGATGGGCTTTTCACCGAGGTAAAACTCGATCATCTTGGGCACATACGGGTAGATGGATTTGTCGTCCGCAACACCCGTACCCACCGCGTTGCAGATGGTCACATGGCCCGCACGGTAGACATCGAGCAGGCCCGCACAACCCAGGGTTGACGTGGGACGAAACACCTTGGGGTCCAGAAAATCATCGTCCACCCGGCGGTAGATCACGTCCACACGCCTGGGGCCGCGTGTGGTGCGCATGTAAACAAAATTGTCTTTGACGAAGAGGTCTTGCCCCTCGACCAGCTCCACACCCATTTGCTGGGCGAGGAAGGCGTGTTCAAAATAGGCGCTGTTGTGCATGCCGGGCGTCAGCACCACCACTGTGGGCTCGGCCGTGGTGGCCGGACTGCTGGCACGCAGGGTTTCCAGCAACAGGTCGGGGTAATGGGCGATGGGTGCCACGCGGTGCGCGCTGAACAGCTCGGGGAAAAGCCGCATCATCATCTTGCGGTCTTCCAGCATGTAGCTCACGCCGCTGGGCACGCGCAGGTTGTCTTCCAGCACGTAATATTCGCCCTCGCCTGCCGCATTGGGTGCGCGCACGATGTCGATGCCGGAGATGTGGGAGTAAATGTCGCCCGGCACATTCACGCCCACCATCTCGGGCCTGAACTGCGCGTTTTGCATGATCTGGTCGGCCGGAATCAGGCCCGCCTTGATGATTTCCTGGCCGTGGTACACATCATGGATAAACCGGTTCAAGGCGGTGACGCGCTGGACCAGACCTTTTTCCATGCTGGCCCACTCATGGGCCGGGATGATGCGGGGAATCAGGTCAAACGGGATCAGTCGCTCGGTGCCGGAACCGTCTTCGTCCTTGGCGCCATACACCGCAAAGGTGATGCCGACCCGCCTGAAAATCAGCTCGGCCTCTTCACGGCGCTGGGCCATCATGTCACCCGGCTGGCGCGCCAGCCATTCATCGTAGATTTTGTAGTGGTCCCGAATTTGCTCACCCTTTGAGAAAAACTCGTAGGGCAACTGCGTGTACATCTCGTCGAATTTATGCATGGCGACTTATCTCCTGACCTTAGCTTAGCCTATTTGGCTTCCATCAATTACCTGGCTTGCCTGGACTACCTGGCTTCCATGGGTTCTAGCAAGGTTTGGGCCATCAAAGGCAAATGGTGCTGCCAATACCGGGCGGCAAGCTCCCGCTGGCATGGCACATCGCCACTCCGGTCCGAGCGCCAGGTGGCAGCCCCGCAACTTGGGGAGGAAACGATTTGAATACCACGCGCCCGGTAACGGTCCATGACCGACGCCACCGGATGACCAAATCGGTTTCGGTACCCGGCCTGTACCAGCGCCACATGGGGCTGCACGGCATCCAGAAACGCAGCACTCGACGATGTTTTGCTGCCGTGATGGGGCACCAGCAGCACATCAGCCTTGA